>NZ_JBFUDB010000007.1:0-467916 GCF_056404935.1 Mesorhizobium sp. P2_A8 | reverse complement strand
GCATCAGCCCGACATCATCGGCATGTCGGCGCTGCTGACCACGACCATGCCCTATATGAAGGTCGTCATCGACACGATGAAGGAAAAGGGCATCCGCGACGACTATGTCGTGCTGGTCGGCGGTGCGCCGCTGAACGAGGAATTCGGCAAGGCCGTCGGCGCCGATGCCTACTGCCGCGACGCGGCGGTGGCGGTCGAGACCGCCAAGGACTTCATGAAGCGCAAGCACAATTTGCGGACTTGAGCACAGCAGTTCGATCCATGTTTGTGACCGAGAGCGCCGTCATGCACCCGGATGGCAAGATGGCCAGAATCGCTTGGCTGGAAGGAGGCTGAGGTCCGTATGCGCATCGAATCGATCAAAGTCTATCAGGTCCTTCTGCCCGTCAAAGGCGGCGCCTACCGGATGGCTAGCGATACCGTGCAGAATCTGGATAGCACACTCGTTGAAGTGACCACCGAGGACGGACTGTCAGGCTGGGGTGAGACGTGCCCGGTCGGTCCTGTCTATCAGCCCCAACATGCTCTGGGTGCGAGAGCAGCAATTGCCGAAATGGCGCCGGGACTCATTGGTGAGGACACTGCGTCCATGCGCCGCCTCGCGAAAAGAATGGACGAGCGGTTGAATGGTCACAACTATGCCAAGGCGGCCTTGGACATAGCTCTCCTCGACCTCGCCGGCCTGCGGCTGGGCGTTCCGGTTTCAACACTTCTGGGCGGGGCGCTCACCGATCGTGTGCCGTCGTACTACTCGACTATTGTCGGTGCACCGGACGAGACGGCGCGTATTGCCGTCGACAAGGTCAAGGCCGGATACCCACGACTTCAGATCAAGATAGGCGGACGGGATCTCGAGCAAGACGTCGCCACCGTGCACAAGGTATGGGAAGCGGTTGGCTTCAAGGCCCGCATAGCCGTCGACGCCAATCGTGGCCTCACCGCCGCGGCGGCGCTGCACATCGATCGGCTTTGCCAGGCAATCCCGTTCGTGTTCGAACAGCCTTGCAACACCATGGAGGAAGTCGCGAGTCTCAAGGGACGCGTAACCCATCCGGTCTACCTCGATGAGAATACCGAGGATTTGAATGCCGTCCTGCGGGCAGTTTCTTCAGGTATCGCGGACGGATTCGGATTGAAGGTCACCCGCCTTGGCGGCCTCACCAAGATGGTCACGGTCCGCGACCTGTGTGCGATACGATCGCTTCCGCACAGCTGCGACGACGCCTGGGGTGGGGACGTCATCGCCGCGGCATGTGTGCACCTCGCCGCTACCGTCGAGCCGAGCCGTTTTGAGGGCGCCTGGATCGCGCAGGAATATATCGAAGGGCATACCGATCCGGTAAACCCCGTCGTCATCGAAAACGGGCATATACGCGTCCCGCAGATGCCAGGGCTCGGTGTCAAGCCTGAGCGCTCCCGTCTCAAGGCGCCTGTCGCGACTTTCGGAGGCTGAGAATCCTGTGATGGTCGCGGCGATTATATCTGGCCAGTATCGTCGGCAGCTAGCCGCGGAAGTGCTTTTGCGAACCTCCAGAAAGTCTGGCGGGGCGCCTGGGGCCGGCGCCGCAGGACTTCATGAGCCGCAAAAAAGCCGATATGCAGGATGCGTGGTATTGATAGCCTCAAGCCATCAAAAGCCGGAGATTCTGCATGCGACTGACAGTGCTCGTTGCCGCCCTTTCGATAGCCTTGCCTGCGGGCGCCTTCGCCGGACCGGCGTCCGACGCGGTGAAATTCTTCTATGTTCCGGCGGTCAAGTTCGAGGCCGACGAGCGATACCGGGATCGGTTCACCGAACCGGTGACGAACCTATTCGACCTGAACGACCAGGCAAAGAAAAAGAACCCGGACGAGGTCGCCTGCATCGATTTCGATCCTGGCCTGGACGCACAGGACTTCGATCAGAAGACTGTCTCGAAAACGCTGAAACTGGCTGAGAAGGTGGATGCCGACAATGCCGAGGTTACCGCGTCCTTCAGCCTTTTTTCGGAAGGCGATGATTCCAAACGTGAAATGGTCTGGTCGCTCAAGAAGGTCGACGGCAAATGGAAGATATCGGACATCGCCTCCAAGACCAGCGACTGGAAGCTCAGTGCGCTGGAATGTATGGGCGGCCAGACGCCGGAGTGAAGCGATGGCCCGTCGCCCGTTCCTGGCACTGTCGACTGTATGCCTGCTGGCGGCGGGTTTGAACGCCGCTGCCGCGCAAGGACTGTTCGGTGCGCCGCCGGCGAATACCCCGGCCGACACCGCCCCGGCTGACAGCGGGGCGCCGCCGGCAACTGCGCCCGGCGGTGCCGTGGAACCGGCAACGCCGCCAGTCGGATGGTCGCCATCCGATGCCGCGCCCGCCGCGCCGATCCAGCCGGGGTCACCGACGGCGGTTGTCAGGCCGTTTTACGATCAGGTCGGGCTGGAGATCGATCCTGCGCAGCGCAGCCATTTCATCGATCCTGCGAAAACCGTGCTCGACAAGAGCGATGCCCTGCGCAAATCGGGGCAGGGCGAATGTCTCGACCCCAACATGGCGCTCGACAATGCGGACTATGACAAGGCCGAGATCGACAAGAGCCTGAAGACGCTTGAAGCGATCAATGGCGACCAGGCCAAGGTCATTGTCGCCTTCGTCGTCGCCGGCAATCCGCACCGGCTGGAATGGAAGTTCAAGAAGGTCGACGGCGACTGGAAGATATCGGACCTGCTGTCGGTGACGGGCGAATGGGCGCTGAGCCAGTACCAGTGCGAATGAGCGGGAGACTAACCGCGCCCGCGATAGGGCGCGACCCCTGTGTCGGGCAACCAGGCGCCTTCCGGCGGCGCACCGGTCTGCCAGAAAACGTCGATCGGAATGCCACCGCGCGGAAACCAGTAGCCGCCGATGCGCAACCACAGCGGTTTGGTTGCCGCCACGATGCGGCGGCCGATCATGACTGTGCATTCTTCATGGAACGCGCCGTGGTTGCGAAACGAGGTCATGAACAGTTTCAGCGACTTCGATTCCACCAGCAGCCCGTCAGGGGCGTAGTCGATGACGATATGGGCGAAATCCGGTTGGCCGGTGACCGGGCAGAGCGAGGTGAATTCCGGGCAGACGAAGCGCACGATCGCCGGCGGGCCGTCGCCGCGCGCGAACGGCACGGTCTCCAGGATCGCCTGATCGGGGCTCTGTGGCGTCTCGACGTGCGCGCCGAGCTGAGTGAGGTTCTTGGTTACGGTCATGGGCAGTATTTCCTTCGAATTTGCCGCTCCTTAGCATCGGACCGAAAAGTGCGCAGCGGTTTTCGGATGAATCCGATGATTAAAAATAGGATCAGAAGCAGCGCACGCTGCTTCTGCACAATTTGAAACAGCAGGAAGACGATGACCAGCAACGATCCGCTTCTCCAGCCCTATCAGCTCAAGCATCTGACGCTGAAGAACCGGGTCATGTCGACCAGCCATGAGCCGGCCTATTCCGAGGACGGCATGCCGAAAGAACGCTACCGGCTCTACCACGCCGAGAAGGCCAAGGGCGGCATGGCGCTGACCATGACCGCCGGCTCGGCCATCGTCTCCCGCGACAGTCCGGCCGCCTTCGGCAATCTGCATGTCTATGACGACCGGATCGTGCCGTGGCTTGCTGAGCTCGCCGATGCCTGTCACGAGCACGACTGCAAGGTGATGATCCAGATCACCCATCTCGGCCGCCGCACCGGCTGGAACAAGGCCGACTGGCTGCCGGTGCTCTCGGCCTCGCCGGTCCGCGAGCCGGCGCATCGCGCTTTTCCCAAGACCATCGAGGACTGGGACATGGAGCGCATCGTCGCCGACTATGCCTCGGCCGCGCAGCGGTGCAAGGCCGCGGGCCTCGACGGCATCGAATTCGAAGCCTACGGCCATCTGCTCGACGGCTTCTGGTCGCCGGCCACCAATCAGCGCGACGACGAGTTCGGCGGCTCGCTCGACAACCGCCTGCGCTTCACCAACATTGTGCTCGATGCCGTGCGCGCGGCGGTCGGCGAAAAGTTCGTGGTCGGCATCCGCATGGTCGCCGACGAGGATTTCGAGAAAGGCCTGTCGAAACAGGAGGGCGTCGAGATCGCCAGGCGGCTAGCCAACTCCGGCAAGGTCGATTTCCTCAACATCATCCGCGGCTCGATCGAGAGTGACGCAGCATTGACCAAGGTCATCCCGGTGGCCGGCATGCGCTCTTCGCCGCATCTCGATTTCGCCGGCGAGGTGAGGGCGGCGACAAAATTCCCGACCTTCCATGCAGCGCGGATTTCCGATGTCGCCACCGCGCGCCACGCCATCGCCACCGGCAAGCTCGACATGGTCGGCATGACCCGCGCCCACATCGCCGATCCGCACATCATCCGCAAGGTGATGGAAGGCCGCGAGCACGAGATCCGTCCTTGCGTGGGCGCCACATATTGCCTCGACCGCATCTACGAAGGCGGCGAGGCGCTGTGCATCCACAATGCGGCGACCGGCCGCGAGGCCGATATTCCGCACATCATCGCTAGGGCCGAAGGACCGCAGCAGAACGTCGTCGTCGTCGGCGCCGGCGCCGGCGGGCTGGAGGTTGCGCGGGTCGCCGCCGAGAGGGGCCACAAGGTGACGGTGCTCGAAGCCTCGAGCCAGGCCGGTGGTCAAATTCGGCTGGCGACGCAGAATCCGCGCCGCAAGGAATTGATCGGCATCATCGACTGGCGGCTGGCCGAACTCGACCGGCTCGGCGTCGAGATCCGCTATGACACCTGGGCGGAGCAGGACGACGTTCTGGCGCTGTCGCCAGACGTGGTGGTGGTCGCCACTGGCGGCCTGCCGCAGAACCCGCCGCTGACGGCCGGCGACAACCTCGTCACCTCGAGCTGGGACATCATGGCGGGCAGCGTCAAGCCGGCCGAAAATGTGCTGCTTTTTGACGACAATGGCGGCCATCAGGGCATGGGCGCGGCCGAACTGATCGCCAATGCCGGCTCGAAACTCGAACTCGTCTCGCCCGAGCGCTTCTTCGCGCCGGAAATGGGCGGCATGAACCACGTGCCCTATATGCGCGCTTTCCAGGAAAAGGGCGTCACCATCACCATCAACACGCGGCTGCGGTCGGTGCGGCGCGAGGGCAATCAGCTGGTCGCGGAACTGGCTTCGGATTTCACCAACGGCTGGCGCGGCGAGCGGCGGGTCGACCAGGTGGTGGTCGAGCACGGCACGTTGCCGCTCGACGATCTCTATTTGTCCCTGAAGCCGCTGTCGAAGAATGGCGGCGCAGTGGATTACGAGCGGCTGGTGAGCGGTGGCGACATCTTTCCGGCACGCAATCCAGAAGCGCGCTTCGTGCTGTTCCGCATCGGCGACGCCGTCGCCTCGCGCAACATCCATGCCGCCATCTATGACGGCATCAGGTTCGGTCTGCGGATCTGATGCCCGGGTCGTTAGGTTGGCATGTTGAACGGCGTGATGATCTGGATGTTGGACGCGACTGGCGCGACCGACTTCGGCAATGCGCCCTGTGCCCGCATGATGTGAACGCATGCCGTGCGCATGTCCTGCCTGAGATCGTGATGCAGGACGGCTGAGATCCGCCGGCTTCGCAACAATTCGAAATTGTCGACGTCGAGATCGTGGCCAATGAACACCCCGCAGGGCCGTTTCAGTTCGGCGAATGCCTGCACGATGGACGCGTTTCCACCCCCGATGGAATACACGGCCGCAATGTCGGGATGATGTGTCAGTGCGGTGCGGACCAAATCGCCCGTCGGGCGATCGATGCCGTGCCCTTCGCTGACGTCGACGACCCCAAGGTCGGCAAAGTGCTCGCGCAGGGCCCGGCGGAAGCCCATTTCGCGCTCTTCCTCGCCCCGGAACCGGCTGCTGCTGAGGGTGACAAGGACATCGGCGCGCCTTTTACCAAGCCATGCGCCGATCAGGTAGGCAGCCGTTTCGCCGGCGGCGCGGTTGTCGACGCCGACATAGGCCAGCCGGCGGCTGTTCGGCAGATCGGTGACAAGTGTGACGACAGGTATCCCCGACTGGACAACCCGATCCACAGCGGCCGCTATCTCGGGTACGTCAGGCGCCTTGAGAAAAATGCCGTTGCTGCCGCGGCGGGCAATCGCGTCAAGCAGCGAGACGGTGTTTGCCGCCGCCCGTACTTCTGCGAGATGATAGCGCGCCCGAAACACGGCCGGGTGCAGGCCAGGCATCTCGGCTTCCAGCGCCGCTCGCACCGCTTCGGTAAAGCGCACCGGAGCCTCCATGACCAGATCGAGAATGAACTTGCGCCCGGACAAGCCGACCTGGGAGCGTTGTGTCTCCAGTTCGCGGATCGCCTGCTCGATCCTGCGAATGGTGTGCTGACGCACGCCGCTGCGTCCATGCAGAACACGGTCGACAGTGGCGATGCTGACGCCGGCCTGCAGTGCAATGTCTTTTACCAGAAATGGATGCGACATCAGTGGACCTGATCAACTGTGAGGTGTTTTTGAGGTGTTCCAGCTGTGTGCCTCATGTCAGCTAAAGCTATACTTCCACCATCCAGTCGAGACAAGACCAGAGGGAGGATGCCATGAAAACCGACAATTCCGCCAAGCTCAGATCCGATCGCGTTTGGCTCACCGCCGACATGTGCAGCATCGACGACTTCGCCGCGTTGACGCAGCGGGCGACAAACCTGGCTGACTATCCGTTCGCGACCGAGGTCCAGAAAAATGTGCTGATCTACGACGGAGCCTCGGTACGGGCCGCTGCTGCCGATCCGCACAGGCGCAAGGTTCTTCTCGCCGAGTGGGTCGAGGCGATGACCGATGGCCCGGGTGTCGTCGTCTTCCGTGGCGCGTTCGACGACGTGGCGCCCATCGATGCGGCGACGGCAGCGTTCAACGCCATTATCGCTGAAGAGCGTGCGGCCGGGGCAGGTGGTGGCGACCATTTTGCCAAACCCGGCGCCAACGACCGGATATGGAATGCGCTGGAGAAGCTTTGCCTGCGCGACCCGGCAACCTTTGCCGCCTACTACGGCAACGACATTGTCGCGTTGATATCGGAAGCATGGCTAGGACCGGCATACCAGCTGACGTCTCAGGTGAACAATGTCAGGCCGGGCGGCGCGTCGCAGTCGGCGCACCGGGATTATCATCTTGGCTTCCAGACCGCGTCGGTCATCGAACGCTATCCGGTGCATGTCCATCGGATTTCGCCCGTGTTGACGCTGCAGGGTGCCGTCGCCCATTGCGACATGCCGGTGGAAAGCGGGCCCACGCTCTACCTGCCTTACTCGCAGACCTATCTTCCCGGATACCTTGCGATGAACCGCCCCGAATTCCAGGCCTATTTCGCCGAGCACCACGTTCAACTGCCCCTGCAGAAGGGTGATGCGGCGTTCTTCAATCCGGCCCTGTTCCACGCCGCCGGCACCAACCGGTCCGCGATTATCCAGCGCATGGCGAACCTGCTGCAGGTGTCATCAGCCTATGGCCGCGCCATGGAGAGCGTGGATCGCACGCGGATGAGCGCGGTTCTCTATCCCGCGCTGAAACGCATGCTGGAAGAGGGCAGTCTGACCAGGGGGGCGGCGGACAATGCCATAGCGAGTTCGGCGGAGGGGTATTCCTTCCCGACCAATCTGGATCGTGACCCGCCGCTCGGCGGCCTTGCACCGGAAACCCAACAGGCACTTTTCCGCCGCGCGCTCGATGCGAAATGGGAGCCTGCCGCCTTCTTGGAGGCACTCGAAAACCAGGCCTGTAAGAAGCTGACCTGAGAAGGCCTGCTACTGCAATTGGCAGCTATGGTGGCGCGCGGCCGGACCTGCGTACGAGAGCCCGTGTACGCCGGCCTGACCGCGCGCCCGCACGTCACTGGCTCGGCGCCAGACAACGTACGATTCTGTGAGGTTGTGCTGCGTCTCAAACCATCCTGGCGACGGCCATGCAGAGCACGGTGACGACCAGCAGCCACGCGGCAATGCGCTCACCCGTTGCCATTTTGGCGCGCAGTTGCGTTTCGGTTTCCGCATTCGCACCGGCAAGCCGTCTGCTGGGCGCCCTGACCATGCCGCCGAGTACGCCGGCGGCGGCGAAAGCGGTCAGGATGCCAAGCGCCAGCACCATTTCCATCGAGCCGAAATAGGCGCCATGGAAGAAATACCAGAGCAGCGCTCCGGTCAGGAAAACCATGCCGGCCGCGCCCATCTGCGGCTGGATGAAGCGCTCGGCTCGGATATCGGGATCGCGTGCCAGCGTGATCGTGGTGCCGGCCCAGAAAACACCGGCCATGACGTGAAGGCCGATAACGACGATATAGACATACTGCATGACAGGATCTCCTCTTTCGTCCGCCATTGCCATACAGTTAGATATCTAACGGTTAGGTGTCAATGTATAAACCGGTGCCAGTTCCATCGGCCGTTCCCTTGTTCTAGTGTCTGACGATGACGCCTTTCGACCGCCCGCCAGTCGGCATGAATCTCGGCCGCACCGCCAAGCTTGTCGCCCAGGCTTTTGACGCTGCCTTGGTCGAAGCCGGCGGTACGCTGCCCGTCTGGCTCACTCTGTTGTCGGTCAAGTCGAGCAAGCTTGCCAATCAGCGCGAGCTCGCCGGCATGATCGGCATCCAGGGCGCGACGTTGACCCATCATCTCAACGCGATGGAGACACAGGGCCTGCTGACGCGCCGCCGCGATCCCGTCAACCGCCGGGTTCATCTCGTCGAACTGACCGAGGCGGGAGAAGCGATGTTCGAGACACTGCGCAAGGCAGCACTTGTCTTCGACAAGCGGCTGCGGGTGGGATTGCCCGACGAGCGGCTGGCGGAGTTCGCACAGGTGCTGGCGGTGTTGCGGGCCAATGTGGAAAGCTAAAGTCGGACTGGCTCAGTCGTCGTAGCCCTTGATGGCCCCGAAGGTGTAGTGGCGCAGCTTCAGCGCGGCGATCAGATTGGTCAGCTTCGTCTTGCCATCAAAACCGTCCTGGAACATCTCGTCATGCATCAACAGGATCAGCTTGCCGGGTTTGACGAAGCGGCCGTAGCCGAACAGATGATCGATCTCACTGACGGGCTCGCCGCTGTCCTTGTGCACCCATTCGTGATCCCAGCCGTAGAGATAGAAGCCTGAGGCGGCGACAAACTCGTAGTCGGGCTCCTCGCGGCCTTCCTGGGCAAGGCCAAGCGAGGTGTCGTTCTTCGACATCGAGGGCAGCCTGAACACGTCGCGCCCCGGCAGCCGTGCATGCACCACGGGCTTGAGGCCGAGCACCGCGTTTGCCCGCACCATGTCGGCGACGACGCCTTCGATGTCGGCATAATAATGCTGGTAGCGGTTGTTGGCGTGGCTGTAGCTGTGGTTGCCGAGCGTCACCAGCGGAAGCTGTCTGGCGCGTTGGACGAGCGCCCTGTTTGCGGCACTCGCCTGCGCGTGCATGCCGACCGTGAACATGGTCGCTGGAACCTGCTCGGCTTCCAGCACGTCGAGGATATTGCTGGTGCCGTTCAGCGGTCCATCGTCGAAGGTGAGATAGATGGTGCGATCCGCCCCATGGGCGGGGAACGCAAGGATCGACAGTGCCGCCACGACAAACCGAAACGGTGTCATCACCCGCAATATCCGGTTGCGATCATGACAGGCCGTCATGTCGATGGCTGCTTGTCGAGGCGGCCGGTGTATGTCGCCCAAAAGTGCGCAGCGGTTTTGGGACAACGACATCAACAGAACAAGGACACAAAGCGCGCCGCATGACTCCGCTCAAGCGCGACGCGCTTTGGGCAGGACCTAGGCCAGGCTTCCTTGCAGCACCGTCAGCTTGGCCTTCTTCGGCATGCGGGCAGTCAGCCATTCCAGCGCCTTGTCCTGCGGCATCGGGAAGGCGATCGAATAGCCCTGGACCTGGTCGCAGCCGATAGCCATCAGCGAATCGAGTTCGGCCTCGGTTTCAGCACCTTCGGCAACGATCGAGATGCCGAGGCCACGCGCCAGCTCGGTGATGGCGCGCACGATCTTCGAGTTGTCGCCATTCTCATGGATGTTCTGGACGAAGCGGCGGTCGATCTTCAGCCGGTCGATCTCGTTCGGGTTGACATGGCTGAGCGAGGCATAGCCGGTGCCGAAATCATCGAGTTCAAGATGGACGCCGGCTGCCCTGATGTGGCGCAGCTTGGCGGCGATGCCGGTCTTCTCGTCGTCGAGAATGACGGATTCGACGATTTCCAGCGACAGTTTCTGTGGCGGCAATCCGGCCTTTTCCAACGTCGAGAACAGGAACGCGTCGAAATCATGCTCGCGCAGTTCGGTGCCGGAGACATTGACGGCAAGCCGCCCGAAGGCAATGCCGGCGCGGTTCCATTCGGCGGCTTCGTTGATCGCCTTGGTGATGACGATGCGGCCGATCTCGGGCATGAAGCCGCATTTCTCGGCGACCGGAATGAATTCGCCAGGCGGGATCATGCCGCGCTCGGCATGGTTCCAGCGCACCAGCGCCTCGATGCCGCTGATCGTGCCGTTGGTCAGCGAAACCTGCGGCTGGAAATAGACCTGGAACGCCCGGTCCGCGATGGCGACCTTGATGTCGTGCTCGAGCTGCTTGCGATAGTCGAGTTCGCGGCGCAATTCCTCGGAGAAGAAGGAGAAGTTGCCGCCTCCCAGCTTCTTGGCGGAGTAGAGCGCCAGATCGGCGTGGACCAGAAGATCCTGCGCATTGTCGGCGTCGATCGGGTAAACGGCGATGCCGGCGCTGGCGCCCGGAAGGATGGTCGTGCCCTGAAAGATGATGGGCTCGTTGATGTGGGCCAGGATGCGCCGCGCCAGCATGTTGATGTCTTCGGTGCCGCCCGCACCGCCCAGGATCATGACGAACTCATCGCCGCCCAGGCGCACGCACAGGTCCGATGCCCGGCAGGAATCGCGCATGCGCTGCGCGGTGACGACCAGCACATAGTCGCCGGCGGCGTGGCCGAGCGTATCGTTGATCTGCTTGAACCGGTCGAGGTCGAGCTGGACGACGGCAAGGCGCTCGCGACGGCGTTGCGTGCCCTTGATCAGCGTATCGAAATGATCAGTGAGGAACGTGCGGTTGTGCAGGCCGGTGAGGCCGTCATGCACCGCGATGAAGGCCATCGAATTGCGCGCGTCGATCAGCTCATGCGTCTTGCGCAGGATGGCGTTCGACATCGGCCTGAAGATGAAGAGCGCCACCAGCACGATGACGCCGAGGGTGGCGTAGAACAGCGTGCGGTGAAGCGCGAGCAGCTTCTCGGAGCGCTCGTCGGCATCGGCGCTGATACGCTGACCAAGGGCTGCGTAGCCCGACAAGGTCGCGTTGGCGACAGAGGCATCGAGATTGACGCGCTCGCCGCTGCCCTTGTAGCCGTCACTGGCGCCCGTCAGCTGGGATTCAAAGGATGAAATCAGCCGCTTGCCATTGGCGACAAGGCCTACCGAGAAATAATCAAGATGGAACGGCTTGGCGAACAGCACGCTCTCGGTCGATTTCGGGTCCAAACGGGCCGGCGACATCGGGTCGGCGTTGGTCTGCTCGAGCAGCAGATCGTAGTTCGTTTCGAACTCCGCCGTCGCCTGCTTGAGCGCGCTGACGAGCGCCGGCTGCTTGTCGCGCGTACCAGAACTCGTTGCACCGGCAAGGAAGACGATGCGCTGCGACAGCGTCTTTTGCGTGCTGACGATGTCGAGCAAGGTGTTGTTGTGCTGTTGTGTGGCCATCATCTGCTGCAGCAGGATGAAGGAGGCTATCACCATGGCGGCAATGATCAGCAGGGCCAGCCAGTAGCCAGCCTTGATCAGCAATGTGAGCTTGCCTGAAATGGTTTGCACCGGCTGCTGCGACATGTTGGGGGGCGGCCCTCTCGCCAACGGATTCTTGTTGCGAGGACCATTGGCTTGCAAACGTTAACAGGTGTGGAAATCGACAGCCGGACGGCGATGGGGAAACGCTTAAAGATCGCGAAATGGTTATCGGCTGGTTTAGCGCTGTGTCGGCATTTGAGCGGTCGTCGGTCAGCCTTGTTGACGTGACGTCGCTTCCGCGGCCGCATGACGATGTATATCGGGACCGGCTGCCCACCGATCCGGTCGTTTTTGCGATGGATTTTTCGCTCGGGCCGGACGACAGTCGGCCCACATCAAACGAGGCCCGATCATGACCGCAGCATTTCTCTCTCACATCGACAGCGAACTCGCGGGGCTTAAATCGGCCGGCCTCTACAAATCCGAGCGGGTGATCACTTCGACGCAGTCTGCCGAGATCGA
Source organism: Mesorhizobium sp. P2_A8 (assembly GCF_056404935.1). Lineage (NCBI taxonomy): Bacteria > Pseudomonadati > Pseudomonadota > Alphaproteobacteria > Hyphomicrobiales > Phyllobacteriaceae > Mesorhizobium > Mesorhizobium sp. P2_A8. Next base: position 455,675 of record NZ_JBFUDB010000007.1, on the reverse strand, counting down.
GGTCGGCGGGCAGAAGGTGCTTAATTTCTGCGCCAACAACTATCTCGGCCTCGCCGACAGCGCCGACCTGCGCGCGGCGGCCAGCCAGGCGCTCGACCGCTATGGCTATGGCATGGCCTCGGTGCGCTTCATCTGCGGCACGCAGGAGGAGCACAAGCAACTCGAGGCGACGATTTCATCCTTCCTCGGCCTGGAGGACACCATCCTCTACGGCTCCTGCTTCGACGCCAATGGCGGCCTGTTCGAGACGCTGCTCGGCGAGGATGATGCGATCATTTCCGATGCGCTCAACCACGCCTCGATCATCGACGGCGTGCGGCTGTCGAAGGCAAAACGCTTCCGCTACGCCAACAACGACATGACCGACCTCGAGGCGCGGTTGAAGGAGGCGAAGGACTGCCGCTTCCGGCTGATCGCCACCGACGGCGTGTTTTCCATGGATGGCATCATCGCCAATCTCAGGGGTGTCTGCGACCTCGCCGACAAGTACGATGCCATGGTGATGGTCGACGACAGCCATGCGGTAGGCTTCGTCGGCCAGAACGGCCGTGGTTCGGCCGAGCATTGCGGCGTCGAAGGCAGGGTCGACATCATCACCGGCACGCTCGGCAAGGCGCTCGGCGGCGCATCCGGCGGCTACACATCGGGCAAAAAGCAGGTGGTCGACTGGCTGCGCCAGCGCTCGCGGCCCTATCTCTTTTCCAACACGCTGATGCCGGCGATCGCCGGCGCCTCGATCAAGGTCTTCGACCTGGTTCGCAATGGCGACGCCTTGCGCGAGGGCCTATATGCCAACGCGGCGCGGTTCAGGTCACAAATGGGCAAGCTCGGCTTCACGCTGGCCGGGGCCGATCATCCGATCATTCCGGTGATGCTGGGCGACGCGACGCTGGCGCAGGAGATGGCGGCACGCATGCTGAAGCGCGGCATCTATGTCATCGGTTTTTCCTTCCCGGTGGTGCCGAAGGGCCAGGCGCGCATCCGCACGCAGATGTCTGCGGCGCATTCCAGTGCCGACATCGATCGGGCGGTGGAGGCGTTTGCCGCTGTTGGGCGCGAACTCGGGGTGATTTCCTGAAAGGCCGAAATCGCAAAGCGATTCCGGAACAAGAGATTCAAGGGACAAAAGCATGTCGAACATGATGAAGGCGCTGGTGAAAGCCAAGGCCGAGCCGGGCATCTGGATGGAAGAGGTGCCGGTGCCGGAGATCGGCCCCAACGATGTGCTGATCAAGGTGAAGAAGACCGCGATCTGCGGCACCGACGTCCACATCTACAATTGGGATCAGTGGGCGCAGAAGACGGTGCCGGTGCCGATGGTGACTGGCCATGAATTCGTCGGCACGGTTGCCGATTTCGGCGCCGCGGTCACCGAATACAAGGTCGGCCAGCGCGTGTCGGGCGAAGGCCACATTGTCTGCGGCCATTGCCGCAACTGCCGCGCGGGCAGGGGGCATCTGTGCCGCAATACGCTCGGTGTCGGCGTCAACCGCCCCGGCGCCTTCGGCGAGTATCTGGCGATCCCGCAGCACAATGTCGTGCCGATCCCCGACGACGTGCCGGACGAGATCGCCGCGATCTTCGATCCCCTCGGCAATGCGGTCCACACCGCTCTGTCCTTCGACCTGGTCGGCGAGGACGTGCTGGTCACCGGCGCCGGGCCGATCGGCATCATGGGCGCGCTGGTGGCGCAATGCGTCGGCGCGCGAAAGGTGGTCATCACCGACATCAACCCGGTGCGGCTAGCGCTGGCCAAAAAGCTTGGCGTCCAGCATGTCGTCGATGCCTCGAAGGAAAAGCTGCGCGACGTCATGCCGATGCTCGGCATGACCGAGGGATTTGACGTCGGCCTCGAAATGTCGGGCGCCGCACCTGCCTTCCGCGACATGATCGACACCATGAACAATGGCGGCAAGATCGCCATTCTCGGTATCGCGCCGACCGGCTTCGAGATCGACTGGAACAAGGTCATCTTCAAGATGCTGCATCTCAAGGGCATTTACGGGCGCGAAATGTTCGAGACCTGGTACAAGATGATCGCGCTGGTGCAAGGCCCGCTCGATGTTTCCGGGCTGATCACGCATCGTATCGGCATCGACGATTTCCAGACCGGCTTCGATGCGATGCGCAGCGGCAGCTCCGGCAAGGTGGTGATGGACTGGTAGGCTGCCAGCCCATTGCTTTGTGTGGGGCGCACGATGGCGGACAACGAGCACGGACGTATCATTGCATCGCAGGCAAAGATCGCATTGCAGCCCTCGGGATTTCGGCGGAAGGGTCAGTCGCGAGTCTGGATCGCCGATCGAGGCTTCTGGCTAAGTGTAGTCGAGTTCCAGCCCAGCTCCTGGTCCAAGGGCACTTACCTGAACGTAGCAGTCCATTGGCTTTGGGGTTCGCTCCCGGAAACAGCTACCTTCGATCGCGCTAAGCGCATTGGAGAGTTCGTTCAGTTCCAGAGCCCGGCACAGTTTCTGCTCGCGGTCGATCAAATGGCCAAGAAGGCAGTCGAAATCGATCAAATTCATCGATCGATGTTTCCTTCTGCGAAGGCGACTGCGACGATCCTTGTGAATGAATTGCAGCCGGGTGCGTACGGCGAATGGGCAGCTTTCCACGCCGGGGTGGCGGCCGGCTTGGCTGGTGACTTTGAAACGGCAAGGCGGCTATTTGAAAGCGTTCGAAGACACGCGGCTTCTCAGGCGCAGGTGCTCCTAGCCTACATCGATGATCCGGTAGCATTTCGAAGCCACGTCAGAGGTATGATTGAAGCCGAACGCGCCTATTACGGTTTAGGAGCGCTGTCTGCCGCCGCAGCTATCTGATTTCTGCGATGGTCGAATCTATAGGAGGATTTCGACCCAAGGTGAGTTTTGCCTCCAGCGCCGCCACACCGCTGACAATCGCCGCCCGTTCCCCCGCACTGAGCCTCGCCAGCAAGTCCCGCTCGAAGGCCTTCGCCAGCGGCACCATTTCGCGATAGGCCGCAAGGCCGGCCCTGGTCAGCGTCAGATGCTCGACGCGGCGGTCGTTTTCATCGGGAGTTCGGGTGAGCCAGCGCCGCCGTTCGAGTTCGGCGACGGCGCGCGACACCTTGGTCTTGTGCATGGCCGATTGCTCGCCGAGTGCTGTCGCCGTCATCGTGCCGTGCTGTCCCAATCCGGAGAGCGTGCGCCATTCAGGCCGGGTCAGGCCATGGCTGTCCTTGTATATCCCCGCGAATTCCCGGCTGACGGCGTCGGCTAGGCGATAGAGCCGGTAGGGAAGGAAGTTTTCCAGGTCGAGGATTTCCGGTTCCATGTTGCGTATCCCGTCGGAAGCATTGGCATTGATAGTTACATTTTCGATGGTTACAAATGAAACCAGTTTGGTCAATTCGGGGAGGAAGCGATGGCCTTTTCCTACATGCCGGGCTTCGGCAACGACTTCGAAACCGAGACGCTGCCCGGTTCGCTGCCGCAGGGGCGGAACTCGCCGCAGCGGCCGGCTTACGGCCTCTATGCCGAGCAACTTTCCGGTTCGCCCTTCACTGCCCCGCGCGGCACCAATGAGCGCTCCTGGCTCTATCGGATCCGGCCGAGCGTGAAGCACACCGGCCGTTTCCAGCCGGCGAATTATCCGCTGTGGAAGACCGCACCCAATGTCGGCGATCATGAGTTGGCGCTTGGCCAGTATCGCTGGAACCCGGTGCCTATGCCGAAGGAGCCGACCGATTTCATCGCCGGCATGCGCAGCATCACCACGGCCGGTGACGTGCTGGGACAGACCGGCATGGCGGCACACGTCTATGTCGCCAACCACTCGATGGTCGACGATCATTTCTTCAACGCCGATGGCGAGCTGCTCATCGTGCCGCAGGTTGGCGCCTTGCGCTTCGTAACCGAGATGGGCGTCATCGAACTTAGGCCCGGTGAGATCGCCGTGCTGCCGCGCGGGCTCGTCTTCAAGGTCGAGTTGGTCGATGCCGAAGTGCGCGGCTATGTCTGCGAGAACTACGGCGCCAAGCTGACGCTGCCCGACCGTGGCCCGATCGGCGCCAATTGCCTGGCCAACCCGCGCGATTTCAAGACGCCTTGCGCCTGGTTCGAGGAGAAGGAAACGCCGTGCCGGCTGATCGTGAAATGGTGCGGTAACTTCCATGTCACCGAGATCGGCCATTCGCCGCTGGATGTCGTTGCCTGGCACGGCAACTACGCGCCCTACAAATATGATCTGGCGACGTTTTCGCCGGTCGGCGCATTGCTGTTCGACCATCCCGACCCGTCGATCTTCACTGTGCTCACGGCCCCGAGCGGCGAGGAAGGCACCGCCAACATCGACTTCGTCATCTTCCCGCCGCGCTGGCTGGTGGCCGAAGATACCTTCCGGCCGCCCTGGTATCACCGCAACATCATGAGCGAGTTCATGGGCCTGATTCACGGCCAGTACGACGCCAAGGAGGAGGGTTTTGTGCCCGGCGGCATCAGCCTGCACAATTTGATGCTGGCCCATGGGCCGGATGCGCCTGGCTTCGAAAAGGCCTCGCGCGCGGACCTGAAACCGGTCAAGCTCGACAACACCATGGCCTTCATGTTCGAGACCCGTTTTCCACAGATGCTGACCCGCTACGGCGCCGAATTGGAAACCCGGCAGGACAATTACATCGACTGCTGGGCCGATCTGAAGAAGCGCTTCAACGGCACGCCCGAGGGCGACTGGTCTTGAGCAGCGAGCCCATGCCGGACCGGCTGGTGCTTTTGGGCTCGAAGGGCGGCCCGGCGCTGCGGCCGGGGGGCCCATGGCCGAGTTCGTCGCTGCTGCAGATTGGCGGCCGGACCATTGTCGTCGACTGCGGGCTTGGCGTCACGCGCGCTCTCGTCGATGCCGGCATCGGCCTGAAGGCGCTCGACCTGATCTTCATCACGCATCTGCATTCCGACCATGTGCTGGAACTCGGGCCGCTGATCCACACCGCCTGGACGGCCGGTCTGGCCTCGCCGGTCGGTGTGTTCGGCCCGCCCGGCACCGGCCACTACTGGCGGCGCTTTTGTCAGGCGATGGAATTCGACATCGAAATCCGCATCGTCGATGAGGGCCGGCCGGATATTCGCGAACTGGTTTCGATCAGCGAATTCGCCGAAGGCTTGGTTGTCGAGCAATACGGCCCCAAGGTTTCGGCCCTGCGCGTCGACCATCCGCCGGTGACCGATTGCTTTGCCCTGCGCTTCGAGCATGGCGGGAAAAGCGTGGTGTTTTCTGCCGATACAGCCTTCTTTCCACCACTCGCCGATTTCGCCCGGGGCGCCGACATCCTCGTCCATGAAGCCATGCTGGAGGAAGGCATCGAACGGCTGGTGGCGAAGACCGGCAACGGTGCGCGGCTGCGAGACCATCTGCTTGCCAGCCACAGTTTTGCCGGGGAGGCCGGGCGCATCGCCAGCGATGCCGGCGTGAAGCGGCTGGTGCTCAACCACCTCATTCCCGCCGACGATCCCGCAATCGACGAGGCCGACTGGATCGCCGCTGTCAGGAAAACATGGGCCGGCGACTTGACGATCGCCCGCGACGGCCTTGTTGTGGGGTTAAGCAGCGAGAAAGCTGCACAAGGAGAGGAAACCGCATGAAGCTTGCCACACTGAAGGATGGGACGCGTGACGGAAAACTCGTCGTCGTGTCGCGCGACCTGACACGCTTCACCGACGCCTCGTTCCTGGTGCGCACGCTGCAGGCAGCGCTCGATGATTGGCGGCGCATCGCCCCGCACCTCGCGACAATAGCGGAATCGCTGGAGAACAATGCGGTGCCGTCGGAACGCTTCCACGAGCATGATGCCCATTCGCCGCTGCCGCGCGCCTATCAATGGGCGGATGGCTCGGCCTATGTGAATCATGTCGAACTGGTGCGGAAAGCGCGCGGCGTCGAGATGCCGGCCAGCTTCTGGACCGACCCGCTGATCTACCAGGGCGGCTCGGATTCCTTCATCGCGCCACGCGATCCGATCCGCATGGCTGACGAAGCCTTCGGCATCGACATGGAGGCTGAAGTCGCCGTTGTCGTCGACGATGTGCCGATGGGTGTCGGCCTCGATGAGGCGCGCGCCGCGATCCGGCTGGTGATGCTGGTCAACGACGTGACGCTGCGTGCGCTGACCGGACCGGAGCTGGCCAAGGGTTTTGGCTTCTTCCAATCGAAGCCGTCCTCGGCGTTTTCGCCTGTGGCGGTGACGCCGGACGAACTGGGCGACGCCTGGGATGGCGGCAAGGTGAACCTGCCGCTGCTCGCCGATCTCAACGGCAAGCCGTTCGGGCGGGCCAATGCGGGTGTCGACATGACTTTCGATTTTCCGGTGCTGATCGCCCATGCCGCCAGGACAAGGCCGCTGGCCGCCGGCACGATCATCGGCTCCGGCACCGTGTCCAACAAGCTCGACGGCGGGCCGGGCAAGCCTGTGTCGGACGGCGGCGCCGGCTACTCCTGCATCGCCGAACTGCGCATGATCGAGACCATTGTATCAGGCGCACCCAAAACGCCTTTCCTGCGCTTCGGCGACACGGTACGCATCGAGATGAAGCACAGGACCGGACATTCGATCTTCGGCGCCATCGAGCAGAAGGTCGAGAAATACGAGAGGTGAGGGAATGACGGGGGAGGCATCCTATCTGCTGGCGGGTGTCTGGGCGCTTGCCATACTAGCGGTCTTCATCCAGGCGATCCGGCTGAGCTACCGCATCGAGGCGCGCTCGCCCGACCTGACCAACCGCAGCGGCTTTCCGCGCAAGGCGATGATGTTCCACACCATCACCAACATGAGAGTGGCTCAGGACGAGGAAACGCAGGGCATGCGGCGGCGCATGAACCGGCTGCTGCTGGTCGTCGTCGCCGGATTTGCGGTTATGTGGGCGGGTCTGTATCTGGTTCGATCCGCAGGATGAGGTGATGACCCTGCTTGACCATCTCCGCCGCATGGCCGGTAACAATCTCTGGTCGAATGATCGGCTGTACCGTGCTGTTCTGCAGCTCAAGCCCGGCGAATTCGCGGCCGAACGCACCAGTTTCTTCCCGTCGATCGAGGCGACACTCAACCACATCCTTGCGGTCGATCTTCTCTATCTCGATTTTCTCGAAGAGGGCGGCGTCGGTGCCGCCGCCCATGACGATTTCGTGCCGATCGACCAGCCGCAGGCGTTGTTTGCCGCCCAGGTCGCCGCGGACCGTCGCCTGATCGCTTTTTGCGACCGGCTCTCGGCAGCCGATCTCGATCGTCAGGTCATCACTGACCGGCGCAAGGACGGAATGATCCCTGAGCGCATCGGCGACATCCTCGCGCATGTCTTCCTGCACGACATCCACCATCGCGGTCAGGTGCACGCGATGCTCTCCGGCACGTCGGTCGCGCCGCCGCAACTCGATGAATTCCTGCTCGACTACGATGTGAAGCTGAGGAAAGAAGAGGTCGAGCGGCTGGGCCTCAAGATCTGATTTGGTGCATGACCCGAAACCAGGGTCATGCACAGTCCGCTCGACCTGAAGCCTACTCCGCCGCCTGCACCTTGATCACGCCACGCTTGATCTGGTCCTGCTCGATCGATTCGAACAGGGCGCGGAAATTGCCCTCGCCAAAGCCTTCGTCGCCCTTGCGCTGGATGAACTCGAAGAAGATCGGCCCGATCACGGTTTTCGAAAAGATCTGCAGCAGGATCTTGGTCATGCCGCCATCGACCACACCTTCGCCGTCGATCAGGATGCCGTGCTTCTTCATCCGTTCAATCGGCTCGTCATGGCCATTCACGCGGTCATAGGACATGTCGTAATAGGTTTCCGGCGGGCCGGGCATGAACTTCAGGCCGTTTTCGGCCAGCCTGTCGGTGGCGGCGTAGATCTCGTCGGTGCCGACCGCGATGTGCTGAATGCCTTCGCCATTGTACTTCTTCAGATACTCGGCGATCTGGCTGGTGTCGTCCTTGGACTCGTTCAGCGGAATGCGGATCTTGCCGCAGGGCGAGGTGATGGCGCGGCTGACCAGCCCGGTGATCTTGCCGTCAATGTCGAAGAAATGGATCTGCTTGAAGCCGAACAGATTGCGGTAGAAATCCCACCATTTGTCCATCTGGCCGCGATAGACATTGTGGGTGAGGTGGTCGAGGAAATAGAAGCCGACGCCTTGCGGCCGCGGGTCGCGCGCACCGAGCCACTCGAACTCGGCATCATAGGCCGAGCCCTCCTTGCCATAGGTGTCGATGAAATAGAGCAGCGAGCCGCCGATGCCGAGGATAGCCGGCACGTCGAGCGCCTTGTCGGTGCCTTCGTAAGGGGTGGCGCCCTTGGCAACGGCGTGGTCGAAGGCATGCTTGGCATCGACCACCCGCCAGGCCATCGAGGCAGCACAAGGCCCGTGCTTGTCCGCGAATTTCATCGCATGCGAGCCGGGCTCGGCATTGACGACATAGTTGATGTCGCCCTGGCGCCAGACAGTGATGTTCTTGGTGCGGTGCCTGGCCACCGCCACATAGCCCATGCGGGTGAACAGTTCGGCGAGCTTTTCCGGCTCCGGATGCGCGAACTCGACGAATTCGAAACCGTCGGTGCCGGCGGGGTTGTGCTTGCTGATCTTGGCGGGCGGGGCGTCGTGCGGGAAGGGACCCATGATATTCCTCCGGATCTGGCTCGGCCTGAAAGGGCTCGTCAGTCGCCATCATAGCGCGGAGCCGGCGCATGGTGCTTGCATTCAAACGCTTGAAATGATCATTTCATGCGTAAAGCGTGCACCATAAGGGGTAAATCCATGGATGAGACGCGTATTGACCAGTTTGACCGCAAGATAATGGCGCTGTTGCAGGGCGATGCGCGGCTCACCAACAACGATTTGTCGGAGCGGGTGAACCTGTCGGCGTCACAGTGCTCGCGCCGCCGCCAGCGGCTTGAGGAGGATGGCTATATCAAGGGCTACCGCGCTGTGCTCGACCGCGACAAACTCGGCTTCTCGCTGGTCAACGTCATCTCGGTGACACTTGCCACCCACAACCGTGACAATGCTAGGCGCTTCGGCGAACTGGTTGCGCGGCTGCCGGAAGTGCAGGAAGCGCACGCGCTGACCGGCGAGATGGATTACATCTTGAAGGTGGTGACGCCCGATTTGAAATCGCTGTCGGAATTCGTCAACGGCGTGCTCCTGCCGCACGAATCCGTTCAGCATGTGAAGACGGCGATCGTGCTTGAGACGCTGAAGGAAACCGGCGCCCTGCCGATTTGAACTTGGGGCCGATTTAACCCTTCGACTGCTGGATCAGCCCGTAGAGGTTGGTGCAGCGCGCGCCGGAACGGCAATAGGCGAAGACCGGGCCGTCGAGTTCGTCGAGCGCCTCGGCCTGATCCGCGACATTCTCGGCCGTGATCTGGCCGCTGATGACGGGGATGTAGCGGAAGGCGAGGCCCGCGGCTTCAACCGCCGCCTTGACGGTATCGGCAGAAGGCTGGCCGGGCTGCTCATCATCCGGCCGGTTGCAGATGATGCTCTTGAAGCCGGCCTCCTTGATGGCGGTGACGTCTTCGGGCTGGATCTGGCCCGAGACCGAATAGTCCTCACTGATCTCGCGGTATTCCATGGCAGCATCCTCGCAATCTGGTCTGTCGCAGAGTCTTGCCACTCCCTGACGGAGCCGGCAATCCGCCAAACAGAATTCGTTTTGCGCAGATAGCGATTTCTGGCGAAGAATCCAACTCAAGCCCAAGACCTGGAGCGGATCGGTGCGAACTGAAAAAGGCGGAGACAGTCTCCGCCTTTCCGAGGAGGCTTTGGTCAGCTGCCGAGGATGGCGCCTTTGATCTGGCTGATGTTGTTGTGCATCATGTCGATATAGGTCGAGGCTGGGCCATCGGGTTGCGACAGCGCGTCCGAATAGAGCGTGCCGCCCACCTTGATACCGGTCTCGCTGGCGATCTGCTCGATCAGGCGCGGGTTGGTGATGTTCTCGACGAAGATCGCCGCGGCCTTGTCCTGCTTCACCTGGGTGACCAGCTTGGCGACATCGGCGGCGGACGGTTCGGAGTCCGTCGAGATGCCTTGCGGGGCGAGGAAGGTCAGGCCGTATGCGTGCTCGAAATAGCCGAAGGCGTCATGCGAGGTGATGACGACGCGCTTCGCTGCAGGGATCGAGGCGATCGCCGCTTTCACTTCGCCTTCGACCGCATCGAGCTTCTTGGTGTAGGCGGCGGCATTGGTTTGGTAGCTGACGCAGCCGTCGGCATCGGCCGTGCAGAATGCATCGGCGATGTTCTTCACGTAGATCTTGGCATTGGTGATCGACTGGAAGGCGTGCGGATCGGTGACCGTCTTGCCGCCGCCGGTGCCGGCACCCTCAGCTGCGTCTGCGTCGGCGAATTCAGGTTTGAAGTCGATCGGCGTCACGCCTTTGGTCAAGGTGACGATCGAGGCCTTGGTGGCGCTGGCATCGACCAGCCGCTGCAGAAAGCCTTCGAAATGCAGGCCGTTGACCAGCACGATGTCGGCCTTGGCCATTGCCACTGCGTCGGCCGGGCTCGGCTCGTAGACATGGGCGTCTCCGTCCGGTCCAACAATGGTGGTTACATCGATGCGGTCGCCGCCGACATTTTTTGCAAAATCGGCAATGACGGTGAAGCTGGCGACCACTTTGAGCGGTGCCGCGAAGGCCGACGATGCGCCTAAGGCAGTTAATGTTATAACGCTCATCGCCAGGGTGGCGCGGATCGTTTTCAGCATGGACGGGTCTCCTTTTAGGGGCGGGTTGGGGATCAGGCCGTTCTGTGACGGTGATGGATGATGCGGGCACGCAGAACGCCGCGCGTGCCAAACAGGATCGAGGCGAAATAGACGACGCCGGCGGACAGGATGATGGCCGGGCCGGACGGCAACGATGCGTGATAGGACAGAAGAAGCCCGGCGATGCAGGAAGCAAAGCCGATCAGCACGGCCAGCACACACATCGGCTCGACGCGCACGGTCCAGAAACGGGCTGCGGCGGCGGGCAGCATCATCAGGCCGACCGATAGAAGCGTGCCGAGCGCCTGGAAACCGCCGACGAGGTTGAGCACGACGAGGCCGAGAAAGATGAAATGCACCGGACTGCCGAGCCGGCTGACCGAGCGCAGGAACAACGGATCGAGGCATTCGGCGACCAGTGCCCGCCAGAAGATGGCGAGGCTGACCAAGGTCACCGCGACAATGCCGCCGATCAGCGTCAGCGCTTCGTTGTTGAGCGCCAGCACCGTGCCGAACAGCACATGCATGAGATCGACGCTGGAGCCGCGGATCGACACCATCAAGACGCCGATGGCGAGCGAAATCAGATAGAAGGCCGCCATCGAGGCGTCTTCGCGCTGGATGGTGAATCGCGAGACGGCGCCGGCGCCCAGTGCCACGATGATGCCGGCGATCAGCCCGCCGATGGTCATCGGCAAAATCTCCAGCCCATAGAACAGGAAACCGGCGGCGGCACCCGGCAGGATGGCATGCGCCATGGCGTCGCCGGACAGGCTCATGCGCCGCAGCATCAGGAAGACGCCAACCGGGCAGGCGCCGAGCGACAGCATCAGCGAACCGATCAGCGCCCGCTGCATGAAGCCGAAATCGGTGAAGGGCGCGATGAAAAGACCGTAAAGCGTGTCCATCAGGCAGCCCTCGGTCCGACGCCATGGTCATGATCATGCCCGTGAGCATGGCCACGATGGTCGTGATCGTGGTCATGAGCATGCCCGTCTGGCTCGCACCAGGGCGCATTCTCTTCCCAGGCTTCGTGGAAGCGGCGGGCGCGCAGCAGGTTCTCCGGCTTCAGCGTTTCCCTGGTTTCACCCCAGGCAATCGGCTGGCGGGCAAGCAGCAGCGTTTCGGGGAAATTCTGGCGCACCAGATCCAGATCGTGGACAACCACCATGATGGTGCGCTCCTCGCCATGCCAGCGCTTGATCAATGCGATCAGGTCGCCGACTGTCTTGGCGTCGACGGCGTTGAAGGGCTCGTCGAGCAGGATGAGGTCGGCGTCCTGCAGCAAGACACGCGCAAACAGCGTGCGCTGCAACTGGCCGCCTGACAGCGTGTCGATCGGGCGCTTCTCGAAGCCGCCGAGGCCAACGGCCATCAGCGCCTGGCTGACGGAATCGCGATCTTCCCTGGTATGGCGGCCGAGCAGGCCGCGCCGTGGCCACAGGCCAAGCGAGACCAGGTCAACCACCCGCGCCGGGAAGGAGCGATCAAGCTCCGATTGCTGCGGCAGATAGGCGGCACGCACGCCGGGCGCGCGGATGACCTCGCCGGCCATCGGCTTCAGGACGCCGACAATGCCTTTCATCAGCGTCGATTTGCCAGAGCCGTTGGCGCCGACCACGGCGGTCAGCGAGCCTTTCCGAATCGTGCCGTCAAGATGATGGATCGCCGGGTGGCTGCCGTAGCCAAGCGTCAGGTCGCGGAAGGTCAGGCAGGTATTTGTCATTCTGCGATCCGTGGGGCAGCGAAATCCGGCTGCTGGCAGCGGCCGATTGGATATGTGATGTTATTACATTAGTCAACAAGCCAATCGGGCGGAATTGCGGCTGCCGGGTCAACTTGCCGTGTGTGGATATCATACATGGTTGGCCCAAGGGGATTCGACCGGGCGACCTTGCCCGAAGCCGGCGGCAACTCTAAAGAGGCGCAACCGACACAGGAAGGAACCATCCAATGAGCATTCGTCGCATCGATGTTGGCCCGCGCATGAGCCAGATCGTCATTCACGGAAATACCGTCTATCTGGCCGGTCAGGTCGGCGAGCCGGGCGGGAATGTCGCTGCGCAGACCAGGGACATCCTGGCGGCTATCGACGAACTGCTGGCCAAGGCCGGTTCGGACAAGACCAAGATCCTGCAGGCGATCATCTGGCTGGCCGACATGAGCACCTTTGCCGAGATGAACGCGGAATGGGACAAGTGGGTGCCGCAAGGCAACACGCCCGCCCGCGCCACCGGCGAAGCAAAACTCGCCGGACCGGAACATCTGGTCGAGATTATTATTACGGCGGCGGTTTAGCTGCGGCCTTCAACCTCCCCCTTGTGGGAAGGTTGGACCGCAGGTCCGGGTGGGGGCAGCGCCGTCCCTCACCCCGTCAAGCCAGCCTTGCTTCGCAATGCCGGCACGCCGATCCTCCCCACAAGGGGAGGGTAAAAAGCTACCCCTGCGACGGCCTGAATCGCGCTACCAGCGTATGGCTCTCCGCCGCGTAGGTGAAGCGGACGTGGGTGACCGGATGTTCGGCACTCCATGTCCGTCGCTCGACCACCAGACAAGGCGCGCCGGCCGCAATGTCGAGTGCCGCGGCGATGTGCCTGTCGGCGGCGACCGCGCGAATACGGTGTTCGGCTTCGCTCCACGGCACGCGGCCGATCAGCCACGGGCTGGGCGCGATGGCCAGGAATTCCTCGTCGGCGGCTTCAGGTACGGCGGTCAGGTTGATCAGCCGCTGCTCATGCGCGAACGGCCGCTGGCCGGCGAAATGCCGGCATTCCAGCGCCAGCACCGGCCCGGCGGTACCGAGTTCCAGCAAAGCCCGGTCCTCGGCGTCGCTGCGTCTTTTGTGCCGCTCCACGCGCTCGTAGCGATAAAGCAGGCCGAGTGCTTCGACCTCGACCCTTATATCGTGGATCTCCAGCACCGCCGCTTGCGACTGCGGCCGGCGGACAAAGCTGCCTGAGCGGCGGCGGCGCTCGATCAGCCCCGCCTTGGCCAACTGCGACAACGCCTTGTTCACCGTCATGCGCGAACAATTGTATTGCGCGCTCAACTCGTGCTCGAACGGGATGCGATGGCCGGGCGCCCAAGCGCCGGACAGGATCTTTTCGCTGATGTCGGACAGGATGCGCTGGTGCAGCGAGACGCCGCCTTCCACATCCGCTGTCTCGATCATGCTCATGCCGAAAGCGCCGTCATCACGCTACGAAACCGCGCGGCGATGGCCTCGCGCCTTGCATGCCGGCCGCCGCTGACCTGTTTGTTGCCATGCACCCAGACGCAGTCGACCTTGCTGCCATTGGCGAAGATCCAGGCGTCGAGGATAGCGTCGCCGGTCTTGCCGGCCAGCGAGGGATTGCTGGCGTCGAGCGAGACGAGATCTGCCGATGCGCCGGCGGCAATCGTGGAGGCGCCTGCACCAAGGGCGACGCCGCCGCCGTCGAGCGCGGCATCGAACAGCGCGCGCCCGGTCGAGCCGCCGGCCACCGCCAGCACATTGCGGGCGCGGTGGGCGAGGCGCTGCGAATATTCGAGCTGGCGCAACTCGTCGGGCAGGCCGATCAGCACGTTGGAATCGGAGCCGACCCCGAAGCGGCCGCCATGTTCCCTGAACATCGGCGCCGCAAAAGTGCCGTCACCGAGATTGGCCTCGGTGATCGGACAAAGGCCGGCGATCGCCCCACTCTTCGCCATCCCGACCGTTTCCGCATCGGTCATGTGCGTGGCGTGGATCAGACACCAGCGTTGGTCTACTTTCGCGTTGGCCAACAGGAATTCGACCGGCCGCGCGCCCGACCAGGCAACGCAGTCATCGACTTCCTTCACCTGCTCGGCGACGTGGATATGGATTGGCCCATCCGGCGCCATGGCGGCCACCTCGGTCAATTCCTCAGGTGTCGCAGCGCGCAAACTGTGCGGAGCAACGCCGACGACAGCCTGATTCAACGCACGAACCGATGCGCGGCATTTCTCAACAAGCCTGGAGAACCGGTTCACATCGTTGATGAAACGCCGTTGGCCTTCGTTTGGCGCAGCGCCTCCGAAAGAGGAGTGCGCATAAAACACCGGCAGCAGCGTAAGGCCGATACCGGTTTCGCCGGCCGCGGCCGCGATGCGCTCGGCCATCTCGGCAAGGTTGGCATAGGGTTTTCCGTCGCGGTCATGATGCAGATAATGAAATTCGCCGACGCGTGAAAAACCGGCCTCCAGCATTTCGACATAGAGCTGCGCGGCAACCGCCTCGACCTGGTCGGGCGTCATCGACAGGGCGAAGCGGTACATCACCTCGCGCCAGCTCCAGAAACTGTCGGCGGAAGGGCCGCGAAGCTCGGCCAATCCGGCCATGCCGCGCTGGAAGGCATGGCTGTGCAGATTGGGCATGCCGGGCAGCAGGATCGCGTGGCGTTCGTCGCCGGCCACGGCGGTGGCTCCCGGCTCGACAGTTGTTATGCGTCCATTGGCCAAGGTGATCCGCACATTGCTGTGCCAGCCATTGGGAAGGAGCGCCTGTTCCGCGAAGATATCAGTCACTTTTCTCTCCGGTTCCCTGTCCCATATGCGATGATGGCACTTGCAGTGCGTTTCAATATGTATATACATAATCGTCACCGATTGAAACGGAAAAGATGATGGCTGCAGAGAGCAAAAGCCGGTCAGGGGGTCTTCGTCTGTGGCGCAATGCGCGCCTGGCGACCATGGCCGAGGGTGCCGCCGGACTTGGTGTCGTCGAACACGGCGCGGTCGCCGCGCGTGACGGCCGCATTGTCTATGCCGGCCCTGAATCGGGAATGCCCGCAGCGCTTGCCCAAGGCGCCGATACGATCGACTGCGAGGGCCGCTGGATCACGCCGGGCCTGATCGACTGCCACACCCATCTGGTCCATGCCGGCAACCGCGCCAACGAATTCGAGATGCGATTGGCCGGCGCCACCTACGAAGAGGTCGCCAGGGCCGGCGGTGGCATTGTCTCCTCGGTCAAATCCTTGCGCGCCGCCAGCGAAGACGAACTGATCGCGCAATCGCTGCCGCGCCTCGATGCGCTGATCGCCGAGGGCGCCACCACCGTAGAAGTAAAGTCGGGCTATGGGCTCGATCTCGAAAACGAAAAGAAGTCGCTGCGTGCTGCCCGCCAGCTGGGTGAACAGCGGCCAGTGACGATCCGCACGACCTTCCTCGGCGCCCATGCGTTGCCGCCGGAAGCCAAGGGCGACAAGGACGCCTTCATCGATCTGGTCGCAAAGGAAATTCTTCCGGCGGTTGCCGCCGAGAAGCTGGCCGATGCCGTCGACGGGTTTTGCGAGGGCATCGCCTTTTCGCCGGAGCAGATGGCGCGCGTCTTCGACGCTGCCATGGCAGCAGGCTTGCCGGTCAAGCTTCATGCCGACCAGTTGTCCAATTTGCATGGCGCCGAACTTGCCGCGCGCTATGGTGCGCTGTCGGCGGATCATCTCGAATACACCGATGAGGCGGGCGCCGTGGCGATGGCGAAGGCCGGAACCGTGGCGACAATCCTGCCCGGCGCCTACTATTTTATTCGCGAAACGAAGAAGCCACCGATTGGCCTGTTCCGCCAGCACGGCGTCAGGATGGCCGTCGCAACCGACAACAATCCCGGCACCTCGCCGCTGACCTCGCTGCTTCTGACCATGAACATGGCGGCGACCTTGTTCGGCCTGACTGTCGACGAATGCCTTGCCGGCGTTACCCGCGAGGCCGCCCGTGCGCTCGGCCTGTTGGCAGAAACCGGCACGCTCGAAGCCGGCAAATCCGCCGATCTGGCGATCTGGAACATCGAACGCCCCGCCGAACTCGTCTACCGCATGGGGTTCAACCCGCTGCATGCCCGCATCTGGAGAGGACAATGACCGAACTGACCCTGAAGCCCGGCAATGCGATGCTGGCCGACTGGCGCGCCATCTACCGTGGCGCCGTGCCGAAGCTTGACGATGCCTGCCGGCCAAAGATCAAGGCGAGCGCCGAGGCCGTTGCAAGGATCGTCGCCAAGGGCGAGCCGGTCTATGGCATCAACACCGGCTTCGGCAAACTGGCGAGCGTCCGCATCCCCGCCGGCGACCTCGAGACCTTGCAGCGCAACATCGTGCTGTCGCATGCCGCCGGCGTCGGCGAGCCGATGCCGGTCGCTGTTTGCAGGCTGATGATGGCGCTGAAGCTGGCCAGCCTGGCGCAGGGCGCATCCGGCGTGCGCCCGCAGACCATCGAGTTGCTGGAGGCAATGCTCGCCAACGACGTCATCCCGGTGGTGCCGGCGCAAGGCTCCGTCGGCGCCTCCGGCGACCTTGCGCCGCTGTCGCACATGACGGCGGTGATGATCGGCGTCGGCGAATGCTTCACCCCGCATGGCCGCTTCCCGGCCAAGGTCGCCTTCGTTTCTCACGGGCTGGAGCCGGTGATATTGGGCGCCAAGGAAGGCCTGGCGCTGCTCAACGGCACGCAGTTTTCCACCGCCTATGCGCTGGCTGCCTTGTTCGAGGCCGAAGTGCTCTACCAGTCGGCGCTGGTCGCCGGCGCCTTGTCGACCGACGCTGCAAAAGGCTCCGACGCCCCCTTCGATCCGCGCATCCATGCGCTGAGAAAGCATCGCGGCCAGATCGAGACGGCGGACGCGCTGCGCAGCCTCATGGCAGGCAGCGCCATCCGTGAATCGCATCGTGTCGGCGACGAACGCGTTCAGGATCCTTATTGCTTGCGCTGCCAGCCGCAGGTCATGGGCGCAGCACTCACCGTTCTGCGTCAGGCAGCGGACACGCTTGGCACCGAGGCCAATGGCGTCACCGACAATCCGCTGATCTTCGCCGAGGATGATACCGCACTTTCCGGCGGCAATTTCCACGCCGAGCCGGTGGCCTTCGCCGCCGACATGATCGCGCTCGCTGTCTGCGAGATCGGCTCGCTGTCGGAGCGCCGTATCGCCATGCTGGTCGATCCCGCGCTGTCGGGTATGCCGGCCTTCCTGACGCCGAAGCCCGGCCTGAACTCCGGTTTCATGATCCCGCAGGTGACGGCGGCGGCCCTCGTTTCCGAGAACAAGCAGAAAGCCTATCCGGCCAGCGTCGATTCCATACCGACCTCGGCCAACCAGGAAGACCATGTTTCGATGGCAGCGCATGGCGCGCGCCGGCTGATCGGCATGGTCGAGAACGCAACCGCGGTCATCGGCATCGAATTGCTGGCCGCCACCCAAGGCTGCGATTTCCATGCACCGCTCGCTTCGAGCGCGGCACTTGAAGCCGTGCGCAAATTGGTCAGGGCGGAAGTGCCGCATCTCGACAATGACCGGCATTTCCATCCTGACATGGAAAAAGCCATCGCCATGGTGCGCAGTGGTGCGACCATCAAGGCAGCTGGTGCGGTAACACTGCCGTCGATCTCGGGAGCCTGAACATGACCGACTGGCTTACAGTGACGGAAGGCACGGCACCTCTGGTGGTGTCGATTCCGCATACCGGTATCGATCTCGCCGGCATCGACAACCGGCTGGTCTCGCCCTGGCTTGGCCGTCGCGACTGCGACTGGTGGATCGACCAGCTCTACGATTTCGCCGCCGGCCTGGGCGCGACTGTTGTGCATACGTCGATCTCGCGCACGGTCATCGATGTCAACCGCGATCCCTCCGGCGCCTCGCTCTATCCGGGGCAGACGACGACGACGCTTTGCCCGACTGAGACTTTCGACGGTGATCCGCTTTACCTGCTCGGCGAGGAACCGACGCCGGCGGAAATCAGCCAGCGCTATCAGTCATATTTCCTGCCCTACCATGAAATGTTGGGGTTTCAGGCCACCAGGCTGCGCGGCCTGCATCAGAAGGTCGTCATCTATGACTGCCACTCGATCCGTTCGGTTCTGCCGCGCCTGTTCGAGGGCACGCTGCCTGTGTTCAATCTCGGCACCAATGACGGCCAGACCGCCGATCCGGCGCTGCAGAACCTGGTCGGCCAGATCATGGCTGAAACCGGCGACAGCTACGTCATCAACGGCCGTTTCAAGGGTGGCTGGATCACGCGCTACTTCGGCAACCCGCAAGGCGGCTTCCATGCGCTCCAGATGGAACTTGCCGATCGCGGCTATCTGCATGAGCCCGAGGGCAAGGGGGAGCCGGACAATTGGCCGGTGCCCTATGATGCCGCGTACGCGGCACCCATGGCCGCGAAGCTGAAGAAGATTCTCGAGGCCGCGATCACCTGGGCGCAGAGCTGACATTCGATCCTTTATCTGGAGTGACGACATGAACAATCCTCGCCACAACATCCGCGAAGTCCGTAGCCCACGCGGCACGGAAATCAGCGCCCGCTCCTGGCTGACGGAAGCGCCACTGCGCATGCTGATGAACAATCTCGATCCGGACGTCGCCGAAAACCCCAACGAACTGGTCGTCTATGGCGGCATCGGCCGGGCGGCGCGAACCTGGAACGACTTTGACCGCATCGTCGCCTCGTTGAGGACGCTGGCCGATGACGAGACCTTGCTGGTTCAGTCGGGCAAGCCGGTTGGCGTGTTCCGCACCCATCCGGACGCGCCGCGCGTGCTGATCGCCAACTCCAACCTGGTGCCGCACTGGGCGACATGGGAAAAGTTCAACGAGCTCGATAAGAAGGGCCTGATGATGTACGGCCAGATGACGGCCGGTTCGTGGATCTACATCGGCACGCAAGGCATCGTGCAGGGCACCTACGAGACCTTCGTCGAGGCCGGGCGCCAGCACTATGGCGGCAATCTCAGGGGTAAATGGATCCTGACCGGCGGTCTCGGCGGCATGGGCGGTGCCCAGCCGCTGGCCGCTGTCATGGCCGGCGCCTGCTGCCTGGCGATCGAATGCAACCCGGATTCGATCGATTTCCGCCTGCGCACCCGCTATGTCGACGAGAAGGCCGAGACACTCGACGAGGCGATGGCGATGATAGAGCGCTGGACCAAGGCAGGCGAGGCGAAGTCGGTAGGCCTACTCGGCAACACGGCCGAGATCGTTCCGGAAATGTTCAGGCGCGGCATTCGCCCCGATATGGTCACCGACCAGACCTCGGCCCACGACCCCATCAACGGCTATCTGCCCAAGGGCTGGACGATGGCTGAGTGGCGTGAGAAGCGCGTCGGCGACCCGAAGGCAGTTGAAAAAGCCGCCCGCGCTTCGATGCGCGAACATGTCGAGGCGATGGTGGCGTTCTGGAACGCCGGCGTGCCGACGCTCGACTATGGCAACAACATCCGCCAGGTGGCCAAGGAGGAGGGGTTCGAGAACGCTTTTGCCTTCCCCGGCTTCGTACCGGCCTATATCCGACCGCTGTTTTGCCGCGGCATCGGCCCGTTCCGCTGGGCAGCCCTGTCGGGCGATCCCGAGGACATCTACAAGACCGACGCCAAGGTGCGTGAACTGACGCCCGGCAACACCCATCTGCACAACTGGCTCGACATGGCGCGCGAGCGTATCGCCTTCCAGGGCCTGCCGGCGCGTATCTGCTGGGTTGGCCTCGGCGATCGGCACAGGCTCGGCCTCGCCTTCAACGAGATGGTGGCCAAGGGCGAACTCAAGGCGCCCGTCGTGATCGGCCGCGATCACCTCGATTCCGGCTCGGTCGCCTCGCCGAACCGCGAGACGGAATCCATGAAAGACGGCTCTGACGCGGTGTCCGACTGGCCGCTGCTCAACGCGCTGCTCAACACCGCATCGGGCGCCACCTGGGTGTCGCTGCACCATGGCGGCGGTGTCGGCATGGGCTTCTCGCAGCACGCCGGCATGGTCATCGTCGCCGACGGCACGCGCGAAGCGGCCAGGCGCCTGGAACGCGTGTTGTGGAACGATCCGGCGACCGGTGTCATGCGCCACGCCGATGCCGGCTACGACATCGCCATCGAGTGCGCCAAGGAGCACCAGCTCAACCTGCCCGGCATTCTCGGCTGATTGGCTGAACCGATGCGCATCCTGCGGGCAGCCGAGTACCGGTCGATGCCGTGGAAGAACGGTGGCGGGGTGACGACGGAAATCGTCGTCGAGCCTGCCGGAGCCGGGCTCGACGAGTTCGACTGGCGCGTCTCGATGGCGCGCGTCGAAGGCAGCGGTCCGTTCTCGCAATTTGCCGGGATTGATCGCACGCTTGCCGTGCTCGAAGGCGAGGGCATTGTGCTCGATATTGCCGGCCGCCCGCCGATATCGGTCACCAGGGCGACGGACCCGCTTTCCTTTCCTGCTGACGTATCGACTGCGGCCGCGCTGATTGGCGGGCCGATCACCGATCTCAATGTCATGACCCGCCGCGGCCGGATGACGCATTCGGTCGAGCGCCTGGTGGCCTCGACCCCCGTGGAAATCAGGACGGAGACCAGGACGACCCTCGTCCTGTGCTTGAACGGCGAAGTCATCGTGCCCGGCGCCGATCCGGTCCGCCTCGGGCCACTCGACGCACTGCTGCCCGGCCCGGACATCGCCAGCCTGCTTGTCCAGCCCGTCCATGACACGACGCTGTTCGTCATCCGGATCGAAGGCATCTCCGGCAACGATTAACGCTTGTTTCCAAACATGATCGCGATGCCGGCGAAATATAGCGTAAGCTGCTGGCGGCACCACGAAAAAGCCTGAATCCTCTCCGTCGATCGGACCTGACGGGAAGAGGGGCGCTCGTCTTTGAATTTTGCTGAGAGATGACGCCCTGTCGTGGTGCGGAAACAAACTTTCGGCAAGTGGGATAATGCAACCAATTGCATTTGAATCGGTTTTAGGGCCATTGCCGTGGCGGTGACGCCGCTCAGTGTCCGCATACGGAATTTTCAATGAATATTCAGACGACCCCTGCACAAATCGAGAAGACAAGCGCGAGCTTCCCGGCCATCACGGAAGAGCCGATTCGATCCAATTTCCTGCCCGAAGAGCGTCTTCGCCTGCTTGGCGAAAGCCTGGCAAAGGGCGATCTCACCGATTTGTTCGGCCTCACGCCTTTCGACTTTCAGGCCCGCATCCGCGACAGCGCCAAGAAGATCTTGGAAGTCTACCGCTCGACCAATGCCGCGCAGGCGAGGGGTGAGACGATCACGCCGGCGGCGCAGTGGCTGCTCGACAACAATTATCTGGTCGAAGAAACCATTTTCCAGGTCAAGCGCGATCTGCCGCGCCGCTTCTACCGCCAGTTGCCCATTCTGAAACTCCCCGATGGCGGCACCGTGCCACGCGCGCTGGCACTGGCCTGGACCTATGTGGCGCATTCGGACAGTTCGGTCTCGGCGACGATGTTCAAGTCCATCGTCCAGGGCTTTCAGTCGCTCGAGCCGCTGAAGATCGGCGAACTCTGGGCGCTGCCGTCGCTTCTGCGCTTCGTGCTGATCGAAAATCTCCGCCGGCTGGCGGTCAGGGTCAACCGCACCCGCCAGATGCGCCAGATCGCCAACGATGTCGCCGACAAGGTTCTGGCGACCGACGACAGCCCGGACCGGCAGGCGATCCTGTCCAACTTCAGCGCTCACGCGCAGGACACCACCTTTGCCACCCAGTTGCTCTACCGCTTGCGCGATGGATCGCAGAATGCCGGCAAGGCCTTGGAATGGCTCGAAGGCGAGCTCGAAAAGACCGGCTCCGACGCCGAGGAAATCATCATTTCCGAACATCACACGCTTTCGAGCGGCAATGTGACGACCGGAAACATCATCCGCGGCCTGCGCCTCATCAACGACGTCGACTGGACGGTGTGGTTCGAAGGCGTCAGCCGCATCGACACCGTGCTGCGCGAGCGCACCGATTTCGCCGCGCTCGACTTCTTCTCGCGTGACCAGTACCGGACCGCGATCGAGGAACTGGCGCGCCGCTCCGACCTTTCGGAATATCGCGTCGCCGAGAGGGCCATCGAACTGGCCGGCCCCGCCGCCAGCGAGACCACGTCTGGCGACAATGAAGGCGATGCCGCTCCGGCTGCATCCGCGCACACCGATGTCGGTTTCTTTCTCGTCGGTCCACGCCGGCTGGAACTGGAGAAATCGATCGGCTATCGGCCAACCATCAGCCAGGCGGTCAAGCGTGCCTTCCGCAAGACCGGATGGCTTGGCATCGTCGTACCGGTGTTTGCGCTGACGGCCCTGCTTCTCGTCCTCTCCGGCAACGCGCTCGCCAATCTCGGCCTGTCGGTGCCGTCGATCGTCTTGATGCTGGCGCTGTTTGCCGTGCCAGCCAGCGAGGGCGCGCTGGCCTTCTTCAACACCGTCGTATCGCTGTTCCTGAAACCGACGCGCCTCGTTGGCTATGATTACAGGCACGGCGTGCCGCCGGAGGCGCGCACGCTGGTGGTGGTGCCGTCGCTGATCGGCTCACGCGACGACGTCGAGGAAAACATCCGCAATATCGAGGTGCATCATCTCGCCAACACAGCGGATGAAATCCATTTCGCGCTGCTGTCGGACTGGCCCGACAGCAAGACCGAGATCGATGCTGCGGATACCGAAATCCTCGAATTCGCCCGCGCCGAGATCGCTCGCCTCAACGCCCGCTATCCCTCCGAAGGTGCGCCGCGTTTCTACATCCTGCACCGGCGCCGACTGTTCAATGCGGCGCAAGGGTCCTGGATGGGCTGGGAGCGCAAGCGCGGCAAGCTGCACGAGCTCGACCTCCTGCTGCGCGGCGACAGCGACACCACGTTCCTGCCGCTCGACGTGCCGCTGCCGGAAAACGTCGTCCATGTGATGACGCTCGATGCCGACACGCGCACCACCCGCGACGCTGTCGCGACCCTGGTCGGCAAGCTATGCCATCCGCTCAACCGGCCGCATTTCGATGCCACCAGGCGTGTCGTCACGGCCGGCTACGCGATCCTGCAGCCGCGCATCACCGCGTCGCTGACCAGCGGCGACGATGCGTCGTTCTTCCAGAGGGTCTTCTCAGCCAATCGCGGCCTCGACCCGTACGTCTTTGCCGTGTCCGATCTTTATCAGGACGTCTTCGGCGACGGGTCCTTCACCGGCAAGGGCCTTTATCATGTCGACGCTTTCGAGGCCGCGCTGCAGGGCCGCATCGAGGAAAACACCATCCTCAGCCACGATCTGCTCGAAGGCGCGCTGGCGCGCTCGGCCCTGGTCACCGACGTCGAACTGGTCGAGGACTATCCGACGCGCTACTCGGTCGATGCCTCGCGCCACCATCGCTGGGCACGTGGCGACTGGCAGCTTCTCGGCTTCATGCTCGATCCGCGCTCCGGCGTGCCGGCTCTGTCGCGCTGGAAGATGATCGACAATCTGCGCCGCTCGCTGACGCCGATCTTCTGGGTCATGGCGGCGATCGCCGGCTGGACGCTGCTGCCCTTCACCCAGGCCGCGCAGTGGCAGGCCCTGCTGATCCTCAGTCTGTTCATGGCGCCGACATTCGACATCGTCAACGCCATCCTGCCCAAGAGCGGCGACCAGACGCCGCGCGGCCATTTCTCGGCCCTGGCGCGCGACGCCGCCTTCGGCACCGCCATGGTGGCGCTCAAGATCGTGCTGATGGCGCATAACGCCTGGATGATGGGCGATGCCATCATCCGCACGCTCTACCGGCTGTTCGTCAGCCGCCAGAACCTGCTGGAATGGCGTACCGCCTCGCAGGCGCACAAGAGCGGCGACAACGATCTCGGCTCCTATTACGGCATGATGTATGGCGCCGTGATCATCGGCTTCGTTGGCCTCGCCATACCGGTGCTAGCCGATTCCACCGGTGCTTTCGTCGCCTTCTTCTTCGCCCTGTTTTGGATCGCTTCTCCAGCCATCGCCGCCTGGATCAGCCGTTCCGCTGAAACCGAGGATCGGCTGCACATCTCGGCAGCCGACATCCATGTGCTTCGCACGGTGGCGCGGCGCACATGGCATTACTTCGAAAGCTTCGTGACGGCCGAGCACCACAATCTGCCGCCGGACAATTTCCAGGAAAGCCCGGCGCCCGTCGTGGCGCCGCGCACCTCTCCGACCAACATCGGCGTCTACCTGCTGTCCGTCGTGTCGGCGCGCGACTTCGGCTGGATCAGCCTGTCCGACGCCATCACCCGCATCGACGCCACCATGACGACCATCGAGGGCATGCCGCGTGATCGCGGCCACCTCTTCAACTGGTATGACACGACGACGCTGAAGCCGCTCTATCCGCTCTACATCTCGGCTGTCGACAGCGGCAATCTCGCCGGCCATCTGGTGGCGGTGGCGGCAGCTTGCGCCGAATGGGCGGAAGCGCCCTCCGTCCATCTCCAGGGCGATTTCGAAGGCATTCTCGACACCGTGACCATCCTTAGCGAGAGCCTTGACGAGTTGCCCGACGACCGCCGCCAGCTGCGGCCCTTGCGCCAGCGCCTCGTCGACCGTCTCGACGGCATGCGGCGCGCGGTCGACACCATCAAGGCGCAGCCGGAAATGGCGTCGATCCGCACCATCAACCTGGCCGTGCTGGCCGGCGAGATCCGCAAGCTCGCCACCGCCATCCACACCGAGGCGGCGTCGCCACAGAGCGACGTCATCGTCGACTGGGCAGCCAGGCTCGAGGCCACTTGCGAGGCACATGTCCATGACGCGCACAGCGACGACAATGCCGTCGAGGCGCTGCGCGCCAAGCTGCTGACCTTGCGCGAGCGCACGCGCCGCTTCGCCTTCGAGATGGATTTCTCCTTCCTGATGCGGCCCGAACGCAAGCTGCTGTCGATCGGTTACCGGGTCGAGGAGCACCAGCTCGATGAAAGCTGCTACGACCTGCTGGCGTCCGAGGCGCGGCTGACCAGCCTGTTCGCCATTGCCAAGGGGGACCTGCCGACCGAGCACTGGTTCCGGCTTGGCCGGCCGATCGTCGAGATCGGTTTCCAGGGCGCGCTGATGTCCTGGTCCGGCTCGATGTTCGAATATCTGATGCCGCCGCTGGTGATGAAGGAGGCGCAAGGCAGCATTCTCAACCAGACCAGCAAGCTGATCATCAAGCGCCAGATCCAGTACGGCCGACAGAAGAACGTACCGTGGGGCATTTCAGAAGCGGCCTACAACGCCCGCGACCGTGAACTGACCTACCAGTACACCAATTTCGGCGTGCCCGGGCTTGGCCTGAAGCGCGGCCTTGGCCAGAACACGGTGATCGCGCCCTACGCCACTGTGCTCGCGGCACAGTTCAACCCGCGCGAAGCCGTGCGGAATCTTGCCCGGCTGCGGGAGATCGGCGCGCTTGGCCGCCACGGTTACTACGACGCCGTCGACTTCACGCCGCAGCGCGTGCCGGAAGGCACCGATCATGTGGTCGTGCAGAACTACATGGCCCACCATTCAGGCATGTCGATTGTCGCGGTTGCCGACGCCATCTTCGAAGGCCGCATGCGCGATCGCTTCCACAGTGATCCGGTCATCGAATCGGCCGAACTGCTGCTGCAGGAGAGGGCGCCGCGCGACATTCCGACCGCGACCGTGAGGACCGAGGCCGACGAACGCTCCAAGGACGAGACCGAAGTCGAGAGCCCTGACTCCCGCATCGTGCTCGATCCGTTGCGGGCGCTGCGTTCGACCAGTGTGATGTCGAACGGCCGCTATTCGGTGATGGTTACCGCGACCGGTTCGGGCTATAGCCGCTGGGGCGATCTCTCCGTCACACGCTGGCAGCCGGATCCGACCGAGGACCGGCTCGGCTCCTACATCTTCCTGCGTGACGCGGGTACCGGCGACTGGTGGTCGGCAACCGCAGAGCCGAAGCATGCGGCCGAGGAAAAGGCGCAGACCTTGTTTTCCGACGACAAGGCGAGCTTCGTCAAATCGGTGGGCACGCTGCGCTCCGAGGTCGAATGTATCGTGATCTCGGAAGGCAACGGCGAGGGTCGCCGGGTCACGCTCTACAATGACGGGCCGTCCGACCGTCACATCGAAGTGACTTCCTTCGCCGAACTTGTGCTCGGCCTGGAGGCATCCGACAACGCGCATCCGGCTTTCTCGAAGATGTTCGTGGAAACCGAAATCGCGTCCAACAACTCGCAGATCTTCGCTACGCGACGCAAGCGGGAGACCAGCGAGCCCGATATCGCCATGGTGCATTTCGTCACCGACCCGTCCGGATCGGCGCGCGATGCCGAAGCCGAGACCGACCGGCGCGCCTTCATCGGCCGTGGCCGCACCATCGTCGACGCGGCCGCTTTCGATCCTGGCTCCAGGCTAGGCGGCCATTCGGGCTTCACGCTCGATCCCGTCGCCGCGCTGCGCCGCCAGGTGCGCGTGCCCGCCAACAAGAAGATATCGCTGACCTTCTGGACCGTCGTCGGCGCCAGCCGCACGGAACTGGACGAAGCCGTTGCCCGGCTCGACCATCCAGAGAGTTTTGCCCGCCAGGCCATGCTCGCCTGGACCCGCAGCCAGGTGCAGACCCGCCATATGGGCCTCAGCCTGACCGATGCCGCCAATGTGCAGAAACTGGCCCGCTACCTGATCTATCCCGATCCGTTCCTGCGTCTTCCGGCCGAATCCATCGCCTCGGGGCTGGGCAAGCAGTCGAGCCTGTGGCCGACGAGCATTTCGGGCGATTTCCCGATCTTCCTGGTCAGGATCGGCGACGTTGCCGATCTCGAAATCGTCGCCCAAGCGCTGCGTTTCCAGGAGTACATGCGCACCCGCGGCATGATGATCGACTTCGTCGTCGTCAACGAGCAGGCGTCCTCCTATGTCCAGGACCTGCAGCGGGCGGTCGAGACGCTGTGCGAAAACAGCCGCTTGCGCGGCAAGGAACTCGGGCCTCGCCAGCACATTTTCGCGGTGCGCCGCGACCTGATGGACGAGACCACCTACAAGACGCTGCTCGCTGTCGCCAGGGTGGTCCTGCACACGCGCAACGGCACCATCTTCGACCAGATCGAACGAGCCGAGGCGGCGGCCCTGCAGGCGCGCGACGCGCTGCAGCCGGCAGCCTTGGTGGTTCCGCGCGAATTGCCCTCGCTGGCGCCCATGGCGCATGCCTCGCAAGCGGTGGCGAATGTCAGCGCCGATGGCGCCGGGCTTAGCCAGTGGAACGGTTTTGGCGGTTTCGACGGCGACGGGCGGCACTATGTCGTGCGCCTGGCTGGCCGGCGCACCACGCCACAGCCGTGGATCAACGTCGTCTCCAATGCTTCGTTCGGCTTCCACACCTCTGCCGAGGGTGCTGCCTTCACCTGGAGCCGCAACAGCCGCGACTACCAGCTGACGCCATGGTCGAACGACCCGGTCTCGAACCGGCCGGGCGAGGGCCTCTACATCTACGATCAGGCCAGCGGCAAAGCGTTCTCGCCGCTCGCCGCCGTGGTACGCGATCCTTCGATGACCTACGAGGCCTGGCACGGCCAGGGCTTCTCGACATTCCGCTCGAAGCGCGGGCCGTTGTCGATGGACCTCACCCATGTCGTCGACCCGGTCGACCCGGTGAAGATCTCGCGGCTGCGCATCCAGAATTCCGGCTCGGTGCCGGCGCGGCTGCGGGTTTATGCCTATGCCGAATGGGTGCTCGGCGGGCATCGGTCGCGCACGGCGGCAACCATCGTCCCGTCGCGGGACGCCGCCACCGGTGCGTTGCTGGCGCAAAACCCCTACGGGCTCGATTTCAGCGAGCGGGTGGCCTTCCTAGCCACCGATGGCGGCGTCCAGTCGGTGACGACCGACCGCTCGGAGTTCCTCGGCCGGCATGGCTCCAGCGAGCTTCCACAGGCGGTGCTGAGCGGCGCGGCGTTGTCGGGCCGTGTCGAGGCCGGCGACGATCCTTGCGCGGCGCTCGCCCGCGACATCGAGATCCAGGCAGGTGGCGACGTGACGCTGCTCTGGCTGCTTGGTGATGCCGAGTCCGTCGAGGAGGCCAGCGCCCTGGTGCAGGAACACCGGGCTAGGGATTTCGACCAGCGGCTGGCCGACAACGAGCGCGAATGGCGTGGTTTCCTCGACACCATCCAGGTCGAGACACCGGACAAGGCGCTCGACGCCATGGTCAATCACTGGCTGCCCTATCAGAGCCTGGCCTGCCGTATCCGCGCCCGCTCCGCCTTCTACCAGGCAAGCGGTGCGTTCGGCTTCCGCGACCAGTTGCAGGACACGCTGGCATTGCTGGCGCATGACCCGCTACTGGCACGCGACCAGATCCTCAACGCGGCGCGGCGGCAGTTCCCCGAAGGCGACGTGCAGCATTGGTGGCTGCCGCGCACCGGGGCCGGCGTGCGCACCATGATCTCCGACGACGTGGTCTGGCTGGCCCATGCCACGGCGCGCTACCTGCTGGTCACCGGCGATGCCACCATCCTGAAGGAGCACCTGCCCTTCATCGATGGACAGGCGCTGGGCGAGGGGGAGCACGATGCGTTCTTCACTCCGGAAATTTCGAAGAAGACGGCGTCGCTCTACGACCATTGCGCGCGGGCGCTCGACCTTGCCATCAAGCGCAGCAGTCCCGCCGGGCTGCCGCTGATCCTCGGCGGCGACTGGAACGACGGCATGAACCGCGTCGGCGAGCACGGCAAGGGCGAGAGCGTCTGGCTCGGCTGGTTCCTGCTGAAGACGCTGGGCGACTTTGGCGCCGTTGCCAAGACCGAAGGCGATGCCAAGCGCGCGCAAGCCTGGGCAAAGCATGCCGATGCGCTGAAGCGGGCGCTTGAAAGCACGGCATGGGACGGCGAGTGGTACCGGCGCGGCAGCTTCGACGACGGCACGCCACTGGGGTCGCACAACTCGGAAGAGTGCAAGATCGACTCGATCGCCCAGTCATGGAGCGTGCTTTCGGGCGAGGGCGATCCGGCACGATCGACGACGGCGATGGAGCAGGCGACCAAACTGCTGGTCGACGACAAGCTTAAGATCGTCAAGCTGTTTACGCCGCCTTTCTCGAAGACCGACAAGGACCCCGGCTATATCAAGAGCTATCCGCCCGGTGTTCGCGAAAATGGCGGCCAGTACACCCATGCCGCCACATGGTTCGTCATCGCGCTTGCCGAGATGGGGCGGACCGACGAGGCCTATCGCTGTTTCTCGATGCTGAACCCGGTCAACCACGCGACCGACGAGGCCTCGGCCGAGCACTATCGCGTCGAGCCCTATGTGGTGGCGGCCGATATCTATGCCGGGGACGACAAGGGCGGCCGTGGCGGCTGGACCTGGTACACCGGCTCGGCCGGCTGGCTCTACAGGGCGGCGGTCGAAGGCATCCTGGGTATCGAGCGGCGCGGCAAGCGCGTTCAGTTCAATCCGAGGCTCCCCAGCCATTGGGACGGGTACTCGGCAACCCTCAAGATGCTGGGGGCGGAACTCAGGGTTCGTGTCACCCGCGACAATAAGGCCAAGGCGGTTTCGCTGGAACTGAATGGGGCAAAGACCAAGGGCTCGACTGTCGAACTGAAGAGCGGCGAGGTTGCCGAAATCGTCATCAGGATCCCTGCCTGAGGCAAGTCGCCCGGCAGCATTCCCTCGGGCTCGAGCCCGGGGGAGGGCGCGGTTTTCGGGACCACGGTTGGATGAAAGGCGCCATGCCGCCCAGCGTTGCCATCGGCCTGGGCCGAAGGCCTGTCGCTGAGATGCCCATAAAATCAAAGGCTTGATCCGTACCGTATGAACCGCCCCAAGCGGCGAGGCTTGGCATCGCGTTGCCTTGGCGCGCGCCCAAGGCCGCTTAGTTTCGCTCTATACTGTGCAGAAGGCGATTTGAGCCTTGGTCATCCGCCCGACATTGTTGTTGATTAAAATTGTGGCAGCGCGTTCCAGCTGCCATGATTTCGCCGCATGCCTGACATTTTACCTGTCTTCTCAAACCGTTAGATGATCACGGCAGATTTCGGAACGTCGCCATCTTTTGTTCGCTCTGAGGGAACTGAAGAGGTACACGGCCATTGTTTTGCGACGTATCAACCGGTACGAGTCAAATGATGCAGTGCACAATAAACAGCTTGGCGGAGTAACTGGGGTGACCCTTCTGCAAATCTACTGGCGAGCGCTCGGTTATCTGGCCGCGGACAGGAAACGCGTCGCGTTGATCTGTTCGGCCAACGTAGCCCTTGCCATCGTGGCGCTTCTCGAGCCGATTATGTTCGGTCGCGTCATCGGCGCCATCTCCGATCGTGGCTCTGTCTTCACCACGCTGGTCATGTGGGCGGGTCTCGGCGCCTTCAACATCGTTGCTTTCGTCATGGTGGCGCGCGGCGCTGACCGCTTTGCCCATGCGCGGCGCAGCGAAGTTCTGTGCCAGTCCTTCGAGCGCGTCATCACCATGCCGCTCGCCTGGCACCATCAGCACGGCACCTCCAATGCGTTGCACACGATGCTGCGCGCCGTCGAAACCCTGTTCAGCCTTTGGCTTGAATTCATGCGCCAGCATCTGTCCACGGCTGTCGCCCTCGTACTGCTGGTCCCAACCGCGATCAGCATGGACCTGCGCATGTCGCTGGTGCTGCTTGGCCTCGGACTGCTCTATGTCGGCATCGGCCGGATGGTAATGCGCCGCACCAAGGCGGGCCAGGCCGCGGTCGAGCGCCACTACCACAAGGTGTTCGCGCATGTGACCGACTCGGTCTCCAACGTTGCCGTGCTGCAGAGCTACAATCGCCTCGGTCACGAGGCTGATACTCTGCGCCGCTATGTCAAGAACCTGCTCGACGCGCAGAACCCTGTGCTCGACTGGTGGGCGCTGGCCAATGCCTTGCACCGTCTGTCATCGGCAATCTCGATGCTGATCGTGTTGTCGATCGGCGCCTATCTCGTGACTCATGGTCAGTTGGGCATCGGCGATGTCATCGCATTCACCGGTTTTGCCACGATGCTGATTGCTCGCCTCGACCAGATGTCGGCTTTCGCCAACCAGATTTCCGAGGCGCGCGCCAAGCTTGAAGATTTCTACCAGCTCGAGGACTCCGCGGCCGATGCCGCCGAGCCGGATGGACTGCGCGATCTCGCCAACATCACCGGCCATGTCCGCTTCGAGAATGTCGGCTTCGAATTCGCCAATTCGGGCCAGGGCATCGACGACGTGTCGTTCGAAGTCCAGGCCGGTCAGACCGTTGCCATCGTCGGACCGACCGGCGCCGGCAAGACCACGCTCATCAATCTGCTGCAGCGCGTCTTCTCGCCGTCCCATGGCCGCATCCTGATCGACGGCGTCGACACCCGCAGCGTGACCCGCAAGTCGCTGCGCCATTCGATCGCCACCGTGTTCCAGGATGCCGGCCTGCTCAACCGCTCGATCGAGGACAACATCCGTGTCGGCCGCGCCGAGGCGACAAATGATGAGATCCATGCCGCCGCCAACGCGGCTGCGGCGCAGGACTTCATCCTGGCCAAGAGCAATGGCTATGACACGGTTGTCGGCGAACGTGGCGGCCAGTTGTCGGGTGGCGAGCGTCAGCGCATTGCTATTGCCCGCGCGGTGCTGAAGGATGCCCCGATCCTCGTGCTCGACGAGGCGACCAGCGCGCTCGACGTCGAGACCGAAGACCGCGTCAAGGACGCGATCGACGAATTGCGGCGCGACCGTACCACCTTCATCATCGCCCACCGCCTGACCACCGTTCGCGACGCCGATCTGGTCGTGTTCATGGATAAGGGCAGGGTGGTCGAAATGGGTGGCTTCGCCGAACTGTCGCTGCGCAACGGTCGCTTCGCCAGCCTGCTGCGCGCCGGCGGCCTGCTCAACGACGAGGAGGTTCGCCGCCTCAGCCGCACCGTGCAGCAACAGCAGGAAGCAGCCGCCTGAGCAGGCGGCGCGTCTTCCTTCTCCCACAGGAGAGAAGGAAGACGTTGACACGCCTGCGACACCACCGCTCGATTGCCCCAAACGCGCCGGCGGTCTATGTAGAGCCGCATGAGCGACACGACTTCACGCCTGACCGGATGGCTGGATCTTGCCAACCCGACGCGCTTCGTCTGGCTGGCGGACAGGGTCGTGCCATGGTTGGCGTCCACCGCCGCACTTATCCTTGCCGTCGGGCTCTATATGAGCTTCGCCGCGCCTGAGGATTTCCAGCAAGGCATCACCGTTCGCATCATGTACATCCACGTGCCTTTCGCCTGGCTCGCCATGATGTGCTACACGCTGATGGCGATCTCGGCGTTCGGCACGCTGGTCTGGCGTCACCCGCTGGCCGATGTCGCGCTCAAATCCGCCGCCCCCATTGGTGCCGTATTTACGGCACTGGCGCTGATCACCGGCTCGATCTGGGGCAAGCCGATGTGGGGCACGTGGTGGGTCTGGGATGCGCGGCTGACCTCGGTTTTCGTGCTGTTCCTGATGTATCTCGGCATCATCGCGCTGACCCGCGCGCTCGACGATGCCAGCCGCGCCGCCTGGGCCGCCGCCACCATCACGCTGGTCGGCTTCATCAACATCCCGATCATCAAATTCTCGGTCGACTGGTGGAACACACTGCACCAGCCGGCCTCGGTGTTCAGGCTCGGCGGGCCGACCATCGATCCCAGCCTGCTGTGGCCGCTGCTGGTGATGGCTGTCGGCTTCACGGTGCTGTTCTTCGCCCTGCACCTGATGGCGATGCGCACCGAAATCCGCCGCCGCCGCGTCATCGCTATGCGCCGCGTCGCGGCACGGCAGGCCGAGCGGCAGCCAGTTTAATTCAGTATCTGACGAATCCGGTCACCCCATCCGTCCGCGCGCTGCCACCGGCAATGTTTCCAGCACCTTGTCGCCGTCGATCAGATTGATCTCGTTGAACAGGTTGGTAACGACGCAGCAATGATCGGGCACGACGCGGACGCGTTCGCCGATCCGCAGCTTGCCATCGCCCGATAGCGTGACGTTGCCGTGCTCCTCGCTCAGGCCCGTCACCCGCGCTCCCGAAACGCCGAGCAACTCGCCGAAATCGGCGAGCCCCAGCGTGTCGCTGGACAGCGCCTTGCTGCCGGCGTCGAGGATGGCGCGCGTCGGCGTCGGATGGCTGACCACCGTCGACAGCACCGTCAGCGCGCAATCGTCGAGGCTGCCGACGCCTTTGGCGACCTGGTAG
Organism: Mesorhizobium sp. P2_A8; assembly: GCF_056404935.1. Taxonomy (NCBI): domain Bacteria; kingdom Pseudomonadati; phylum Pseudomonadota; class Alphaproteobacteria; order Hyphomicrobiales; family Phyllobacteriaceae; genus Mesorhizobium; species Mesorhizobium sp. P2_A8. The sequence continues at coordinate 422,039 of NZ_JBFUDB010000007.1, read as the reverse complement.
CGGTCGAGATAGATGTAGGTGCCCGGGCGATATTCGGTGACCACCGATGCTTCACTGGAGCGCCAAATGTCCGGCGTGCCGCCGCTTGAGATGCGCTCGCAGGCGAGGCCAGCGGCGGCCAACACCTGCCTGGCGTCGGCAAGCCAGGCCTCGGCCTCCGCCGCGCGGCCGGCGGCCGGGTAGGTCATCAGCCCGCCGAAGGCGAGGCCGCCGGCCTTGTCGATCTGTCTTGCCAGCGCAACCGCTTCACCAGCCGTCTGCACCCCGCAGCGGCCCATGCCGGTGTCGCATTCGACCAGCACCGACAGAGGATGGCTGGCATCGGTGAAGGTGGCGGCCAGCCCTTCAATGGTCTCCATGCTGTCAGCCGTCACCGACAGGGTGACACGGCGATGCAGCGCCAGAAGCCGCGCCAGCTTGGCCCGCCCGAGGATGTTGTAGGGAAGAAAAATATCGGCAAGCCCGGCGTCCGCCATCACCTCGGCCTCGCCGATCTTCTGGCAGGTGATGCCGACGGCGCCGGCCGCCACTTGCTTCTTGGCCCAATAGGGCAATTTGTGGGTCTTGATGTGAGGCCGCAGCTTCAGACCGTTCCTGTCTGCATGGGCCTGGGCGCGGGCAATGTTGGCTTCGGCTCGCGCGGCGTCGATCAGGATCGACGGCGTATCGAGGTCGTGGATGGTCGGCATCGTCTGTCACCCCATGGAAATCCGCAGGGTTTATGACCCTGAAAACACGCGATGTCACGCGGCCAGCAAACCCGATCTGTGGTCCATGCACGCAAAGCCCGGCAGGGCCAGGCGGCAAGGATGGATCGACACCGCATCGACGTTCGGCTATGCGATTTGTCGGAAAAATCGACACGAAGGACCATGATCATGAAACGCTCCGCCATCAACGACATCATCCGCGAAGCCGACGCTTTCATCCGCTCGTTCGGCTATATCATGCCGCCCTTCGCCTATTGGTCGCCGCAGGAGGCGAAGGCCCGCCAGGTCGACTCCTCGGCCGTGTTCAGCTCGCGGCTCGGCTGGGACATCACCGATTACGGCCAGGAGAAGTTCGACGAACTCGGCCTGTTCCTGTTCACCGTTCGCAACGGCCGCTACGAAGACATGAAGAAGGGCATGGGCATGCTCTATGCCGAGAAGATCATGATCTCTCGCAAGGACCAGCTGTCGCCGATGCACCGCCACAACATCAAGGCCGAGGACATCATCAATCGCGGTGGCGGCAAGCTGGTGCTGGAACTGTTCATGCACGATCGCGACGGTGGCATCGATCCCAAGGCTGAGGTATCGGTGCCTGTCGACGGAACCATTCACAGGCTGCCGGCGGGCGGGCTCCTGAAGCTCGATCCGGGTCAGAGCGTCACCCTGCTGCCCGGCGTCTGGCACGCCTTCTGGGCCGAGGGCAAGGATGTGCTGATCGGCGAGGTGTCGACCGTCAACGACGATCTTACCGACAACGTGTTTCGCGAACAGATCGGCCGTTTTTCCAACATAGACGAGGACGTCGCCCCGGTGCATCTGCTGGTGTCCGACTATGAGAAGTGGCTGGGCTAGGCACTCAATGACAGCAGTCTGGCGCTGACTGCACGCTCGTCCTGCACAGGCAGGACGAGGTGATCGGCACATCTGCCTTGGCCAGCGCAGTGGCGAGGCTTGCCTGCAGCGCCGGCAGTTCTTCGGTCTCGCCGCGCCGCTTCAGGCACTCCACCAGCCCGTGCAGCGCCCAGACATTGTTCGGGTGCTGGGCGCAGCGCTGCACCTTGCCGCTTAGGCCCAGATCGTCGCGATAGACCTGTTCGGCCTCATGCGCGTGGCCCTGGTCAAGAAGCAGCGCCGCCAGCGCATGGCGCGGCGGGTGCATCCACGCCCACGGCTCGGTGTAGGACAGATTGTCGTCAAGCTCGACCGCTTGCCGCAGATGGCCGTACGCCTCCTCATGCCGGCCCTGGTGATAGGCAAGCTCGCCATCGAGGAGAGCCGCGCCGACTGCCAGTGACGCCCGCGTCGGGTTGCTGAGGAAGCGCCGTTCGGCTGGAATGCCGGCCAGATGCAGGTGGAACCGCTCGCGCTCGCGCTCCGCCTCGACAAAATTCCTCAGCGTCGCATGGGCCACACCCTTGGCGTAGTGCTGCATGGCCGCCGTCAGCACGTAGAGGCCGGGCTCTTCGGTCACCGGCTCGTCGATGATCTCCTGCCAGCGGCCGAAACGCACCTCAACATGCGATTTCATGGCGTGGTAGCCCTCCACCGTCTGGGTGAGCTTGGGCCGCTCGGAAAGGCTGATCAGATCGCGCGTCACCAGGCTGCGCACCTTGTCGGCGGCCCACAGGGCCGGCCTGGACTGGCCTGACAACATGCAGGTGAACATCATCAGATGCAGGTCGTGGCAGCAGCCGAGCAAATAGTAGGTCGGCTCGTCCGCATAGGCGAGATAGAGGTCGTTGGCACGGACCGCCTTCTCGCTGGCAAGCTTTGCTTTCTCGTACTCGCCGCACAGCACGTAGATATGCCCCGGCATGTGGTTCATGTGCCCGGCATCGGGACACATTTCGCCGAGCAGATCCGCCGAGCGTGTGCCGCGTTCCGGCATGGTGGACATTTCCAGCAGATGGATGTGCAGGTGAACGATTGCTGGATGTTGGGTGGCATCAGCCTGGTCGGCAAGCCGGATCGACCGCTCGCAAACCGCCAGCGCTTCGATCACGTCAGAGTTTGGCGCCGGCGCACCGGTCTTGAGATTCCACAGACGCCGCACGGTGCGCATCATCAGCGCCTCGACCAGCAGCGCCATCACATCATGGTCGTTTGGAAAGTCCTGGTAGACCAGCCGCATCGCGGCGGCGTAGGCGTCATCCCACTGCTCGAATTCCTGAGGCGTCACCCGGTGCGGCTTCTGGAAGCGGCTGGCGAGTGCCTCGATCAATCGCCTCTCAATATGGCTGGCGGCGGCCGCATTGGCGCTAGCCAACTGGACATGCTCGAAACAACGCTTCGTCGCGCTATCGGCCTCGGTCTCGCCATGCTCCTTCCAAGTCAGATTGTAGAAAGGCCCGGCGGCATAGGCGATGCCCCAATGCACCATCGGGCAGTCAGGATCCGTTTCGAGTGCCTTCTCGAAACACCTGATGCCTTCCTCGTGATTGAAGCCGTAGCACCATTTCAGGCCGATATCGAACCAGCGTTGGGTTTCTGCAGAGCGGGTTGAGATAGGGCGGCGATAGGTACCGAGGTTGAAGCGGTCCATGTAATCTCATTCAACTTGCCGTCGGCTGCGAGCCAGGGCTCTGGCCAGATTCCTTCAGCATCAATGTGTGCCGGAATCTATAGGAATGGCAAACACCACGACTGCGATCGCTGAAGTTTGAGAGGATGAGGCGATGCACAGCAGCACAACATTAGACGTGATCGTAAGGCCGTTTTCGCTGGCGTTGACGTCCTGTCTAGAGAGCATGTTGCATAAGACTTCGCTGGCATGCAGCGACCTCGTCAACGTCAGCCAGCCGTGATAGACGAGCCGCTATGCCTCAGAAGTGAGGAAGCGCCACCCCGGTCGAATCCGATCTTCCGAGCTGCTTCAAAATCGGTCCTGCGGAAGGGGATGTGCATGGTGGATTCTGATCGGATCGACAAGCTGATCGCAGCGGTGTCCCCTGCCTTGGCGCTGCGCGCCGGGCTGGACCTTGGCATCTTCACCCGGCTCGGTGACAGCGCGGTGACCGCTGACGGCCTAGGGGCCGCGCTCAAAGTCGAGCCCGATCGTCTGTCGCGGCTCCTCTACGCGCTCGCCAGCATCGGTCTCCTCGAAGTCAAGGATGGTCAATTTCGCAACGGAGCCGAAGCGTCGGCCTTCCTCGACGCGTCCAAGCCGACCTATCGCGGCGGCGATCATGCGCTCCTGCGTCAGCTCTGGGGAGCCGACCTGCTGACCGCAGAATCGCTGCGACAGAACCGGCCGGCTGCGCTGCACGATTTTTCCGAAGCCGGGCTCGAGGCCGCGGCGGCCTTCAGCCGCATGCTCGCGCCGGGCGGGGTGATTTTCGGCCGACATCTGGCCCAGGAGATGGACCTCTCGACGATCGGTTCGGTGATCGACATCGGTGGGGGCCCCGGGACCATTCTCGTCGGACTTCGCGAGCGGCGGCCGCAGATTGCGGCGACGCTGATGGAACTCCCAACGGTCGCAGCGGTCGCGTCAGATATCCTGTCAGAATACGGTGCCGACGACGTGGTTGTCGAAGAGGGGGACATAACTGTCGCGCCATCGATCGGTCGGCACGATCTGGCGATCCTGAAGGCCGTCGTCCAGGTCCTTCCGCCGGACCAGGCGCGCAGTTCGATCCTGAACGCGGCGCGTTGCCTCACACCCGGAGGCGAGATCGCAATCGCGGGGTGGGGTGTGGTCGATGACGACCGCCTCGGCCCGTCTGAGGGTGTCTTTCTGAATCTCACCTTCTTGAACCTCTATCGCCACGGCGAATCGTACACTGAAGGTCAGTATCGCGCGTGGATGACCGAGGCTGGATTCCGGGATATCTCCAGGTCGCGCCTGACGGACGGCTGCACTTTGTTTCGTGCGCGCCTCACGGGCTGATCGTGGCTGAATGGTTGGTTTCGGACGCAAGGCCTGCAGGAGATTAGCCTGCTCTTGCGGGGGGCCTATGGCAATACAATTTCGGCCTCACTGAAGCGCGCTGCACACAACGCCACTGCCGCCACAGAGCGCATAGGCGCAGGACTGAGGCGGTGCGCCTAGCAGAGGCCGCACACAAGCTGCGTGGGATCCGGTAGCGTGCCGCTATTCGGTCTTTGCCGGCACTTCTTTCTTTATGGTTTGAGTGTCCGCAGCCTTCGACATATCGGCCTTCTCGACGCTCGCTGTTTTCTGCGAGTCGACCGCGGCCTGTACCTTCGAATGCGCCGGGCAATCCGCAGAGGCGGCGGATACGGACAGGGTCAGCGCGGCGGCTATTGCGAGGAATGTTTTCATTGTCTCCTCCTCGTTCGTTGAAGACGCAGCGTAACCTGTCTGTTGCCGACCACAAAATCACATTTGCCCCCCACCGGGGGAAGGAGACGGGCGACAAGTGCGGATCGAGGAGATCACGCCGAAGGTGAAGCGCTAGTGTTGCCCTCGACGCTCACGGGATGATTAACGTTCAGGTGACATACCCCGCGGGGTTGCAACCCGCCACGAGCATCCCAACATTATGCGGCGGACCTACTGTCCGAGAGATCTTGCCGGGAATATCGCGCTGCTTTGTTGAGTGAAGATAGTGAGAAGTCTAGCCCGCACCACCACCGTGATTGCATCGATCGCTGTGGCTATCGTGCTGACCTTTATGGCAGCTAAAGGATTTGAGCTATCGGCGCCAGATCCGATCGTGGCCCATGCCTTCGAGAGGAACATTTGAGGACACGAGGCGCTACGCCAGGGGCGCTGACGTCCTTAGCCTCAGCCCGGCCCAGCCGCCATTCTCAGCGATGGACTCGACGCGGCGGGCATGACGCCGGCCACAGAGGCAGACACCAGGACGCGCGACGCGCGCCTTTGCAGAGGATTTCTGACGCGCCCCCGTGTCCCGCCAGCGCGCGTTTGAGTGAAGCGATGGCGGGACCGCGTAGCATGAAGTGTCGGCGTCGGCCTGGTTGACCGGACATCTCTGCCGCCGCTCTGGCCGCAGCACGCCGGCAAGGGCGAGCCGCCCTTCAGTGGTGATGGGCGGAAACGCTCTTGACGTATTCGGACACCATTTCCCTCGGTGCCGACTGACTGATGTCGCCGACGCTAAGGATGCCGACCATCCGCATATTCTTGTTGATCACCGGCAACCTGCGGATTTTCAGTTCTTCCATGTGCTGTACGGCCTTAGCCAGATCGTCGTCTTCGCGGCAGCAGTGAATGCCGGTCGTCATGACATCGCGTGCTGTTGCCGTGCGGCCGTCGAAACCATCGTCCGCCAGTCCTTTGCAGACAATATCGCGGTCGGTCACCATTCCGATCAGTCGGTCGTTCTCTCCAATGGGAATCGACCCGATATCCTGGGCTCGCATCATTTTCGCCAGTTCGGTGACATCGGTTTCGGGGCTGACCCAGTCTACACCCTTATGCATTGCGTCTTTCACTTTCATGGCGGACCTCCCTTGCTGGGTTGGTGAATGTCCCCCTGTCCCATTTTAACGCGGGCGGGGTTTGACTGCCAGAGGCCATCATCCAGTCCCGCGTTTTAAGATGGTCATCGGTGTCGCCGATGACCATTTTCGCGGTTTGGTTGTCATGCGTCCATTTCCAGCCAACAGAGCCGCTTGTTGAGACCATGGCGTGGCGAAGACCTCCGCCATGGCGCGGCGGCGGTTGTTCCGGAATTCCCAACACCGATGACTGAAGCGGCGAAGGTTCTGCTGAAAGCAAGGAACTAAGACGATGGAATACCGAATAGAGCCAGCCGGGTTTGCCGACCGCTGGTGCGTTACCCAACAAGGCCCGCTTCGGCGGGTTTTCATGTCGCTATCAATGCCGCTATTCGCAGCCTCCGCTCATTACCACGCCTGACAAATCAAGGGCTTATGTTGCTGCGCATTTCGAGGCTAGCAACATGGTTTGTGGCGGTTTTGGTAGCTAAGTGTTTGAAACTGTTTGGCTGGGGAACCTGGATTCGAACCAGGACTAACGGAGTCAGAGACAGATTGATCCGTTGTTTTTGCTTCGAAATCCCGCCTCGTGTTGCAGTCGTGTTGCAGTCGGCGCTAAGAAAGTAGCCGCGCCTCGATCTCGGCAACTGCCGTCTGATCGGCTGCGTCATCCTCGAAAAGATGGCCGTAGGTGTCGAACGTCACCGTGATCGAGCTATGTCCCATGATGGTCTGGACGCGTTTCGGCGATAGCTTCTGTTCAATGAAAAGGCTCGCCGCAGCATGGCGCATGGCGTGGAAATTATACTTGGCGATTTTCAGCGGATTGCCTTCGGCATCTTGCCTCGTCGGATGGAGGATGAACAAGCCGGCACCGACGAGCAGGGGCGTCCAGACGCGCGCAAGAATGTTGTGGTGATCGAGCGGCGTTCCTTCATCGGACGGAAACACCAAGCCATCCGGGCCGTTTGCAACCGATAGACGCTGCTGCTTCACGGCGTTGATTGCCATCGGCGCCAGCGGCACGTCACGCTCGCCGGCCGACGTCTTCGGCAAGCCAAAATCGCCCCATGCGTCGACCCGGCCTTTCACTGTGAGAATACCGCGCTTCAGGTCGACGGCGCTCCATCTGAGTCCGCGCAACTCAGAGGCACGCAAGCCGCTGAATAGCGCGGTGACGATCAGCGCGCGGTGCTTGCCTTGGGCTGCATCAAGAATGGTCCGCAACTCGGCCTTGGTCGGGATCTCAGGGCGTTTCAACTTTCGCCGGTCATTCGTCTTCACCTTGGCATCCGACACCGGATTGGTCGCTGCCAAGCCACGCCGCCGTGCTTCAACAAAGATCGCGCCGAGCGAGCGCACAATGCGCTTCATCATGGCCGGCGATCGATCCTTCGCCAGTTCGTCGGCGAAGGCGTGAACGTGGGGCGTGTTGAACTGCGATAGCTTTCTGGCGCCGATCAGCGGGACAATGTGAATGTTTACATGCTGGGCATAGGCGTCCCGCGTGGAGCGCTCCAGGCCTCCGGCGTCGCATCTTTCTAGCCAGAGCTTCGCGGCCTCCTTGATCGTGATTGAGGCGCTATCAGCGACGTGCACACCTAGCTGCAGGTCGCGCCGCACCTTCACGAGATAGGCGTCGGCGTCTTTGCGCTTGTCGAATTGCTTGGCGCGGCGGTTGCCGCCAGCATCGAAATAATCGGCGAGCCAGCGAACTTCGCCGGAGGGCAGGGTGCGTTTGCGGACCTTAGCCATTGCGGAGACCTTCCTGCGAAACCGAGAGCCTGCGATTTGCCGCTGCGCGACAGCGATCCGAGCAGTAGCGCGCAGTTGAACGACGTCCGGTAAGATGACCGGTGTAAAATAGGCGCGAGCAATTCTCGCAGCTTGCAAGCGCGGCATCGACTTCGGCGGCCATCGCCACTTCTGCGCACATGAGATCAAAAAGCGACCGGGGCCGCAGCACCATGCGCTTGGTTTGGTCCGGCCCTCGATAATCGAAGCCCAGATGCATGACGGTCGAATCCGAAAGCAGATCGTTCAAGGTCGCTATTCGCTCGGGATGATCCGCCAGCGGACCAATTCTGACAGCCCGCTCCAAAGTGGCGAGCGCATCCGAAACCGACTTGTCGTCGCGCAGGTGCCAATCCTGTGGCCGTTCGAGCAATCCATGCGCCGCAAAGAACTTTTCGCGTTTCTCAACAGTGTCGCTGCTGTTTATAAAATTGAGGACAAGCGGGCTGGACAGGTCGGACACATTGTAAGCCCGCGCTGCTCGGCGCTCTGACCGGTACATGTAGAAGAGCTTGTCCCCTTCAACATCGAAGTCTGCCCGCACCCCATCCGGGCAAACCTGCCATTCCAAAACTATCGGCAACACTGACCATTCCCCAAGCGTTCGCTAATTTCCTGTAGAACCGTATGACATACTTTTACGGATACCACAACTGAGTTCCTTTCTCTACGTTCGTTAATTGTTAGAAAACTCGAACGCGGAGAAATTTGCGATGACTGAAAGTGAAAGAAGGTCGCGCCCGGTCTGGGGCGCCAAGGCCATCGGTAAGGAGATCGGTCTTAGCGAACGACAGGCTTACCACATGCTGGAAAAGGGCCTGCTGCCGGCGCGGAAGGTCGGCGACAAATGGGTGGCCGATGCGCGTCAGTTGCACGCGGTGATTTCGGGGGAGGCGGCATGACGCGCGCGCTTCCGATCTGCGCCACGGCGGCAGCCTTCGCCGTGATTGCTGTCATTGCTCTCGGCTGGTGGGCGCCATGAGCTTTGATCTCGAAACACTCCGAACTAATCACACTCGGCGCTCGACGCCTTGTCGAAGTCCCTCCGGCACAGCGAGGATGCGCGGCAGTGCCGTGGTTGCGGTCTCAGCTGCCGATGACGGCCGCCGAGGCGATCGAGGCGATCCGTTTGGCAAACTTGCTCAGAAGCGGAGGCATCAATGACGGAGCCTCTTAAAATGCGAAAGCCGACCTCGGCAAAGGTCGGCTCGCTGGAAATGTCGAAAGGCTTGGCAGCTATCGATACCAGCGAGAATAACGGGAAGACACCCACTAGGCAACAGCGTTGGCGCAATCGTAACCCTGTTGCGGCGTGGGCGCATTCGGCCACTCGATCAGCGATGAGGAGAGGCATCTTGGTGCCGCCTGATCATTGCGAAAAGTGTGGCAACACTGGGCGCATCGAAGCGCACCACAAAAGTGAGTACCGCAATGTCCTCGATGTCGTCTTCTGGTGTGCACCATGTCACCGGCGCCACCATGCGCAACTGCGCAAAGGCGGTGCGGCATGACCGAGCAAATTCAACCGGGATTGAAAAAGGTCCGGGGCATGGCGCAGGCCTCGCTCGACCTGATCGAGGCGATGCACAAGATCGCCGAGGAGATGCAGCCGATCACCGGCCGAGGCATCGGCTACAAGTTGTTCACGGCCGGGCTCATCTTGTCGATGTCGACCAACGACATGCAGAAGGTCTATCGCCTCCTGCGGATTGCGAGAGAGCAAGGCGACATCCCGTGGGATTGGATCGTTGACGAGACCCGCGAACTGGAGCGGGTTTCGACCTGGGACGATCCTGCAGAGTACGCTCGCGCCGTCGCGCGGTCCTATCGCCGCGACTTCTGGAACCAGCAGCCATATCGCGTCGAAGTTTGGAGCGAAAAAGGTACCGTTCGCGGTGTTCTAAAGCCAGTGCTCGACCAATACGCTGTCGGCTTCCGCGTCATGCACGGCTTCGCCAGTGCGACCACGGTCAACGACATTGCCACAGATGATGATGGGCGACCTCTGATCGTCCTCTATGCCGGCGACTTCGATCCCAGCGGCATGTACATGTCGGAGGCCGATCTGCCGCGGCGCCTTGTCGAGTATGGCGGCGCGCACGTCAGGTTCCGGCGCATCGCTCTGACGCCAGAACAGACGCAAGGCCTACCGTACTTCCCTGCGTCCGACAAACGCACTGACAAGCGCTACGACTGGTTCGCCCAGAACCACGGGGCACATTGTTGGGAACTTGACGCTATGGACCCGCGCGACCTGCGCGAGTGCGTGCAGCAGGAGATCGAAAAACTCATTGAGCCGGAAGCCTGGGCTCGCTGCGAAACGGTCAACGCGGCCGAGCTGGAATCCTTGCAGTCGATCCTGACGGGCTGGAGAGCGGCATGACCAAGGCCAGCCCCGTATTCTGTCCTGATCCGCCGCGCGCGATGGCCGATCAGCGGCTTTCGGCGCTCGATATTCGGGTGCTGATGGCGATCTCTTTCCATGACCGATTCAGCAAGAACGGCATTGGCTGCACAGCCGGTCACGGCCGATTGGCAAGCCTTGTCGGCTGTCATTTGAAGAGCTTGTCCAGGTCGATCAAGACGCTTGCCGTCTGCGGCTATGTCGGCGGCCGCGCCAATCCACTCAACCCGAGATCGCGGTGCTACTTCGTGATCTACAACGTCATGGACGAGTTGATCACCAAGACCGTCAAGGGTAACCAGTCTGTTACCTATACGGGTAACGAGTTCGCTACCAATGACGCGTCGATAGGTAACCATCTCGTTCCAGAAATTGAGCCGATAGGTAACCGTGTTTCAGAAAACGCTGAACGAAATCAAGAGGATGCGTCGTATAATATATTAGGTGAAACCTATAATAAATCTCGTGAAACGATCTCAATAGATCCCGTTGAAACGGCGTCATCGACGCAAGATTCCTGGAAAAAAAGGGGCAATGAACGGGCGAGTTCCACGAGCGTCGGCGCCATGCTGGCGATGGTCGAGCGTGGGTTCAAAGACGGCGGCAATACCAATCTCCGTCAGTGGCACGACTGGCTGGCCGGCCTTGTCGGTGAGCATGCCAGTATCGACAACAACGACCCGAACTATGGCCGAGCTTATCGACTGTTCGAAGAGATCGGCAGCGTTCTCAATGTCGGTGACGCCGCATGACCGCCGCGCTATCTCAACAAGCGGCCAGCAGTCTCGATCAGACGCCGCTGCGTTGCAATCATGCTGCACCGCGCGATGTTCAGTGCGATCATTTCTTCTGTGCGCTTAAGCGCGATCTCGGTCCGTTCAATGCGCTGCTTTGCGAGTTCCATGGTGTTGTCCATGGGTATCCAACACCTGGCTGGCGGAATCGTTCCCTGATGGCGGGCGAAACGGGTGTGGCGAGGGCCGGCTGAAGGATGGACTCGCCACCGACCCATCGCCGTCGCGGGCGTCGTCCGATCGGCACGGCGGAAGAGCGAGAAGAGCGCAAGCGTCGACTTGGTCGGGAGCGACAAGCTCGACGGAAAGAACGTCTCCCTTCTGGAGGCATTTTTCTACAAATCCCTATCGATCATGTGTTGGTGAACTTGCTGCTTGAAGCCGGCGCCGTCGACAATGTGGGCAGCCGCAACCGAAAGCGGCTCACCAGCGCGGTCGTGCGTATTCTGAATAACGCGTTATCCGAAGCCGTCGCGGCCGGGCGTAAATTCCAACCTGAGAAAGAGGAATCATCAAATGCTCGCACGCACTCCGAGGACCGAAATGGACTTCGTCACAATCCTGAAAATCCCGCCAAAGCCATCCTCGATCGCCGAGGCTGAACGGAAGTGGCGTGAGGCAGTCGCTGAACGCGAGGCAGCTCAATCCAAGCACGCCGAGCTTCACCGCCTCTATTTCGGCCAGGTGCCGGGGCAGCCGCCCAGGGCCACCGCCGCCGAGGTCGACAAGGCTGGCCAGGAAATCGTCCCTTATCAGGTCAAAGAACGCGAGGCGATGCAGGCCTTGGAAGCAGAGCGAGCAGCCTTCGACGCGGAGCTTGCCTCCCTGACACCCAAGATCGCCGAATACCGCGCTGCCATCGGACAGAAGCTCGATGAACTCGAGGATCTGCTCGGCGTCGGCGTGTTGTTCTACGGGGCCGCAGTGCAGGCAAACGTCAAGCTGCAGAGCAAGCTGCCGGGGCGATGCCAGGGCATGTTGCAGCACGGCGTCGCGATGACGCGGAAGATTCTGAACGGGGCCGACTGAGCCAAAAGGAGAGACCAAAATGTATTTGACCAGAGACATGTCCAGCATCGGGAAGATGCAGCGACCCGTAGCCCCGCAGACTGTGGCGCCGCCGCTTCAGCCGATGAAACTCACCGCACCCTTGAAGCCGGTGAAACTGACAAGCGTCAGGCCTCAGATGAAACCCGTTCGCGTGGTCCGGCTATATGACCCGAAGAGAAAAGCTGAAGACCTCTACTGGATCCGAAGGCTGGAGAATGTGGGCATAACCGAAGGCAACAGCTCCGCCCTCAAATTGATGAAGGACAACTATAGGCGCCGCTACGGCGAGCGGATCTGAACACCCCAAGCGACGATGGAAGCACTGACGGTTGAAGCGCTGATGGCTGATCTAGACATCCACATTGCAGGAGAGCTTTCCGTGCTGCAAGCGCGCGGTGCCGATCGTCACCAGATCGAGTTGCGGCACAGAGAGCTATGCGACTGGGCTATTGTCCAATGCGCGAGAGCCGAGCTTGCCAGGCCGATCGACATCGATCCTGCACTGTCGGACGAGTCGGTGACGGTGCGCGCGATGTGGAGGTATCTGCTCCCTGAAGTGACTACGGCCATCAAGGCTGGCCTGACTGTCGAATACATTGCGGTAGTCCGCTGCGAAGACGGCATGACCGTTCTTATGACTGTCGATTTCGTAGAGCCAGAAGACCCGATGCTTTGGGCTACGTCGGACTTCTACAAGCATTTCGACCCTGAGCTATGGGCAGACGCCCTGGAGGGCATAGCCATCGACCACAACGCCGCGATCGAGGTCGCAGATTACTACCCGCAGGCACTTGCCGATGCTCTCGAACCGCCAGGACCATGGAGGCGAATGTTTTGAGACCGTGCAATGCAACCCCGGGGGCGGGGGATCGCGTCTCAGGCCGCCATCTTCCTAGACCGCTGCCCATCCCACAACACGCAGTTGCGTTCCCCCGGTTCGTTCCGTGCGCGCGAGGCTTGCATCATGGGGGCTAGGGGGCCGGCGTCGGCTGCATCATTGAACGTCGTCCCGATCGCCAGCCAGTCGGGTGCCAAGGCTGTCCGTGCCCCAAAGGTTCCGGCGCCGGGCCACCTCTCGGCCGCGTCAAAGAAATGGTGGAGCGAGGTAAACGCCGAATTCAGTTTGGAGCCTCACCACCTTCGACTGCTGCAGGCAGCCTGTGAGAGCTGGGAGAGAATGCAAGCGGCTCGCGCTGCGATCGCCCAACACGGTCTTACCTTCACCGATTCCCAAGGCAATCCAAAAGCGCGGCCGGAAATCGCGATCGAACGCGACGCCAAAGTCGGCTTTGCGCGGCTGCTTCGGGAACTGGACCTCGACGGAGAGCCGGCACCCGATGCCCGCCGACCTCCAGCGATTAGAAGCAACAGGGATTGAGCCATGCCCGTCAAACGGAGAGCAAGCAAGAAGCACAAATCGGCCGAGGTCTTTGCGTGGGCCGAACTGTTTCAAACCGGGTATGACGGCTTCGGCGACCTTACCGAATTCGGTTACTCCATCGAGTACAACGATCCGCAGAAACTGAGGGACGCGCGAGATGCCTGGGCGCGCCTGGGAGCCGCGTTCCTCAATACCCGGCCAGACTGGTGGCCGTCGACGCCGGCATGGGCGCTGGAACAGTTCGGAGATCCCCGAGCATGAAGCGCCGCATCCCTAAGTCCAAACGCCGGCATGCGATCACGGCGGAAGCGATCGAGGCATACCAAGCGCGTGATTTCCTCGCGCTGCATCGAGCCTTAGGCTTGATGCCTTGGGAAATGTCCCCGCTGCCAAATGATCCGCTGGGCTGTGATCCCGATTGGGAGATGCCGGCGCGCACCAACAACCTGTTCGAACTCTCTTTCCCCCAGGCGCTCGAATTGCAGCGCGAGCTGGAGGAGGCATGTCGAAGATGACCAGACGCATAGACCGGCGCAGCCCAGAAGCCGAAGCGTATAGGAAGCTCTATCGCACGGCACGCTGGCAGGCTGTGAGGACCGCGCAGCTTAGAAATCATCCGCTTTGTCACAAGTGCCTACAACGCGGCCATGTCACGCCGGCCACTGTCTGCCACCACGAAGACAGGGAGACGAAGAAAACGAACTTCTACGGCGGTCCGTTTCTCTCGGTTTGTTCGCCCTGCCACGATGGGCCGATCCAGTCGGCGGAAAGGCTGGGCTTCAGCAAAGAAGTTGGCGCCGATGGCTGGCCGCTCGATCCGGCCCATCCCTCAAACCGAAGCCGGCGCACGGCGTCGAGAACGTAAATCAGGAGACCCGAGAATGCTGCTCTCGACAGGACAGATGTACCGCAATACCGCAGCCGCTGCGAAGATCCTGGATGGGCTCTCGCCGACTGGCGCCTACTCGATGTAGCGCGATCTGCTGACCTCATTCATTGGCGGTTCACGCTATACCGGCACGACGAGCGCTTCGGCGCTCAACGATCAGACCGGGCTTGGCTCCCGAAATCTCCCCGCTTCCCCTACGAACATATCAGTCACTACCGCTGGGCCGAACAGTCGAACCTGCGCCCATTTGGATGCTGTGAACCAGGATTTCACCGGCTCCGTCATGTCCAACTTCATAGCGGCCGGCAGTGGCTACATGATTGCCTCTTTCTTGTTGTGGGCCACCGCCGGAACTAACAATCTGGTTTTGGGCGATGGTAACACGAACCTCGGCCTCTACTTGCAGGCAGGGAAGATCAATTCCTACAATCAAGGGCAATGGGCACCTGCGCTCGGTTCAGGTTTTGCCACGGCCAACAGCACGCCATACGTCGCGGAATGGCGGCACGAAGGAGGCAACCTCTATTGTCGCCTCAACGGTGGGTCATGGTCGGGCGCTACGGTCTCCGGCAACTCCACGCTCACGGGTGCGCTCAACATCGGCGGTAAGGGCGGTTCCGGGCCAGGCTCCAATAAATTTCTTCGAGGCCGCCACATGGTCGACCATTCCGGCAACCGGCACACAGGATGCTGTCGTGGCAGATTTCAAGGCGTGGGTTGGCGCCTAACCCACCCCATCCAGCCCGCCGTGATTGACCGGCGAGCGCCAATCAGCCAGCGCTGCCGCCATGCCTTGTTGCGGGGGCGGCTGATCATGATTTGGGAAGGGCCAAAGGCGTGGTGGGGACTAAATGCGGATTTCAATACTGTCATACACATAAAACGTGGCGAAGAAACTTACGAAATCTTGCACAATTTGGATTAAGGGAGCACACCTGCAAAAAAATCGCCGGGGGAAATTTAGCAGTGCCGTTCTCGCCAAAGGAAAAATTGCCAGCAGAGAAATGCCCGCCCGACGACGCGATAGAGCTTTCCGGCCTTTATGTACGCCTGATAGAGGGTCCTGCGATTGAGCCAGAGTGCTGCCTTTCTTTCAACGCACTAGGTAAAGAGAATAAGAAAAAGGTGGACCCGTGTATCTGGGCTGCCTGCTCGCTCGTCAAATGGGACGTCGAATGGGTTGACGGTCCGGAAGCCAGGGTGCGCGATTTCGCCATCGCGGCGGGAGTTTTTAAATACAAGAAATACGGTGCATTGATCAAACTTTCTCCAGCGGACGGACTCGCTCACAGTGGTTCGGAGGATTCTCCCCATGTCAGCTTCTGGATGGCGAAGGATTTCGATCTGCAAAAAGCAGTCGTTAAGGTTGTGAGCTTGACATGAAACAGCGCAGGAGAATGCGAGCGAGTTTCGTTCAAACGCTAGTCTACTATGATGGACCTGTCTTGGCACTTTTGCAGAATCGTAAGGGCAGTAACGTCCTAGCCTACGTTATCCGTGAAGACATCGAAGGATACAGTGAGCCCTACATCGCAAAGCTAACCAACGAGAAGATTCTAGCAGATTATCTGGAGCAAAGGGTTGACCTCAGTTATTTGATGAGGGCCAAGGGCGGGGAGCCTTATCTATTTGATTGGGCAAATTTCGATGACGAAGTCGTCATGGTCCCGGCCGAAGAGGTAATTGAAAACATCGAAGATGTTCTCCCTCCAGCAGGGATATTTTCCAGGAATCACACTGAAGCAATTAAAGGGCTGACTGTTACCAGCCTCGTAAGCCACGCTTTCAAAATCGATGGGCGGTGGTCCGCGAACGATTTTTCGCGGTTCTACTCTAAGCTCGCTGACCTCTACAGTCTCTTTTCCTATTTGGACGAAATGAGGGACTCCACAGGTCCTTTGGCGCAAAAGCTAGTCGATAAAATCGCGAAATACCCATGGCAGCGCGGCGGGAGCTATCTCGGTTTCTTCCGCGATATAGCTTCAGAGTCGAGGGACGAATATCCCCTCCAAGTTTCCAAGATCAAGTACGCTTCTCCTGGGCAGATTGAAGTCAAGGGGGTGAAAAGCTCCCTCGACCATATCGACTCTTTGGTCCTCACCTTCGACAAGCTCAAGCCAGGCCTTTCAACAACCTACCAAGAGCTGCGCGGTATTTTGGAGCGCGATGGCGTGCTGGGATCCGACGATAAGGATTTCTCACTTAGGCCCGTCGCCAATTCGGCAAAGGAAAGGGCAGACAAGCTGCTCTCAAGTATGGGTGTCGCGGACACGGATGCAGTTTTGACAGCCTGCCAGAACCATCTTGTCACTTACTCCAAAATCGCGATGGCTATTTACCGACGCGGCGAGGAGTTCCATAAATTTCACGCCGAAGGGCGCATGCAGTTGCCAAGCTAGTCGGGCCGCAACCAACCCATCCGCTGCTCGTTGACCCTATGCTGGTTGATCCCAGCGCACTTCAACTTGCCCGCCCGTACCCCATTTCGGGCGGGCCTTTTTTCCGACCGTTGGAACATTATCGCACGGACGACGTTCGGTTGGATCACTGTCCCCCAGTGACCCTCGTAGATCTGGCCCGCTGCCTCACGGTGGCGGGCTTTTTTGTTTGCGCTCCGGGAACTTCATTCGAAACGGCGTATTGATTTTGCGGCAGCTAGTCCTTGAAACGTTCCGGCTGCTGACCGGTCGGCCCGCGTCCGCCACAAATGGGCGCGGGCCAATTGCGTAACGAGTAACTTTGCGAATGAGTAGGTCATGGCCAGTTCCGCCACCAGCCAGAATTCGAAACGCGCTGCGGTGCGCAAGGCGCTTGAGCGCCATAAGGTCTACATTACTACGCAGAGTTTTGCGGCTGGGGCCTACCAGGCACGCGTGCTGGTCAACGGCGAGGCCTACTGGGTCGATGAACTGCGGCTGAGCCAGCTGCAGCAGGGCCTGTCGCCGGCCGAGCTTGAGTTGACACCGGCCACCGACGACTGAGAGGCGCGCACTGGGGACTCGTTTCAGCGTCGGCTAATGGAACGGAAACGTTTCGCATCTATTGAATCAAATTCGAGTTTTGCGTGGTGGAGTTCCGATGCGTAACGGGGTTGGCGAAGCCCGGTTGAGGTTCATCAAACCCCAGGAGCCGATCCTGGTCCAGGAGCCGCCTGTCAGCGACGATTGGATGCACGAAATCAAATATGATGGGTTCCGCACCCAGATCATCCTCGATTGGGCCGGCGCCCGCGCATTCACCAAAAACGGGCACGACTGGTCGAAGCGTTTCTGGCCAGTGATCGACGCGGCGGAAAAGCTTCCGGCAGAATCCTTCGTCATTGATGGCGAGATGATCGCACCGGAACCGGACGGCACCCCAAATTTCCATCAGATGCACTCGCGCATGACTTGGAACGCCGAACTGCTGGCATTCGTAGCCTTCGACATCATGCACCTCGACGGCCAGGATCTCCGCCCATTACCGGCGCTCGATCGCAAGGCCAAGCTGTGGGACCTCGTCAAGCCGGCCACGGGGATCATTCAGTATTCCGAGCATGTCGAGGGCGGCGGTGCAGCATTCTTCCAGGCGGTCGAGAAGATGGGGCTGGAAGGCATGGTCTCGAAGAGACGCGGAAGCCCCTATCGGAGCGGACCGTCCGATTCCTGGGTCCAGACGAAATGCTGGGAGATTGGCGAGTTCGAACTGCTAGGCGTCAAGCGCGAGCCCGGTAAGCCGCCGATGGCGCTTATGGCGCGCGGCGGTAAATATGCCGGCTCGGCGTTCATCTCGGCCAACCGGTCTGTCAAAGAACGCCTGTGGAAGCGGGTACAGCAAGCGAGGGCCGAACAGCCGCCCGGCGTTCCCAACGCGGTGGCGAGTCCAACCGTCGAATGGCTCAAGCCTGGGATTAAGGCCCAGGTGAAGCACCTGCGCGGCGAGGCGAAGTTGCGCCACGCTTCTCTGCAGGATTTTCGGGAGGAGCATTAGTATGCCTATCAGACGAAAAGCCGTGGATGCCGGGATTTTTGATCCTGCCGAATTGGCCTTGCTGGGGAGGGTTTTCGCGCAGATGAAAACCCCTGACCAATCAGCCGATTCTCAGAGCAGACTGGCCTCTCGAATCATCGCCAATTTTATGGCCGGCGTGGTTGACGAAGCGGAGCTCATCGAGCTTTCAAGGCAACCTTTGGGCCGCTAAATCGTGCATTCCCGGTTCTGCCTCGTGCACCAACGATGCCGGCTTGGCCGACTGATCGGCACTGCGCTATATCAGCCTCATGGCGGGCAAGAACTGGACGTTTCAATCTCTGATCGACGGCAGGATGGCGGTGACGGCTCACTGTCACAACTCGGCCTGTCACCATAGGCAAGCGCTTGACCTGTTGAAGCTCCGCGACCGCTTCGGCCCAGACGCGCCGGCCATGGAATGGGATATTCGACCGAAGCTTCGCTGCAAGAAATGCAACGGCAACGAAGTCGGGCTGATCTACACACCGGACACAACGCCGACCGGGTTCCGGGAAGCCAAGGGCAGCTAATGGGTAGCGCTCAAAGCCGCGTTGACCAATCGGGCGCGTCGGCTTGCATAAACCAATAAATCGCGATCACGAGCAGGACCGCCAACACGGCCAGCCCAATCCAGATTGTAAGCTTCGTCTTGTTCATGGCAGGCAGGTAATCAGTCACCGCCCGCGCCGCAATTCAAATGGCCGTGTGTTGCTCTACGGCTGGGTAGCGCCTAGGGAACCATTCTCCGTCGCTTGCCGTTAGGTCAGTTGGAAGGGACATCCAACATGATTGACGATGTAGGCAAGCCGCCTAAAGCGGACAATGGATTTGCAGTGCGCCGTCTGGTCGATGAGACTGGCGTTACGAATGCTCAAGCCGTCGAGCTTGTCGCCTTCCTTGGGCTCAATTGAGCGTCTCTGGTGCGAGAGGCCCGGATACTGAAGAAGCCTTAAAGAGCCGAACGACCCTATCCAGCCCTTCAAGGCTTAGCATTTCTAAAAGTGCCGGCTATTTCCGCACAATCCATTCCAGCAAGTCGGGGTCAATGACATTACTGCCCGTAAAGTCGCGAATCAAAAGCGCGGCTTCTGTCCGCCATTTGATTTCGGGAACGTTCGCTTGGCTGACTGATTTTACGAAGATGCTGCGTAGAATATCGCAATCCAAAGCCGATATCTTAAAGCCTGGCTGATCCATGATGCCAACTCCCATTTAAGGGCGGGGAGCACAACGAACTCTCAATCACCGATGCCCACAATGTCGCCGGCGACGATGCGATTCATATCCCCTTCGCTCATGGGTTCAATAGAATTCTAATGTACGCTTTTTACCAAAGGCGCATCGGCCCGTTTCAATACGTCAAAGTTAAATGCGGCGCAGTTGCAGCCTTGCTAATACGACGACGGCGGGGGGCTGCTCGGGAGGAGCCAGCCCATGGAAATACGAGACCTGGTTGCGAAGATGTCGGCTACGCTGCTGAAGCGCCGCGCCAACACCCTGTCGGTGTCGATTGGACCGATCCGCGCATCCTTGGCCGACATTCCGCCCAAGCCGCAACAGAGGCCAGTGTATCGGCCATCGCCTCCGATTCGGCCAGCCAGCAACATGTAACCCGAAGAGTGTTCGCGGGAGAATGGCCGGCGCCTTTTTGAGCGCGGTCCTTGGTGGGATAAAGGGGACGGCCAGATCAGCCTCGGCTTGACGGAACATTAGCAATCTCTAACTATTTTTGCTTGCGGCAAGCGATGCTCACCCCATCACTGCCTTAAGATCGGGATCTTCACCGGCTCTCGATCGGCCCGCCTCCGCAAGCGGCGCGGGCTTCTCTGCAGGGAAAGCGATGCCTGAAACGCCCGTCACAACCTACGTCGTAAACGTGTTCGAGGCGCCGCATTGGCGCACCGTGCTGTCGACCAAGGACAAGCAGAAGGCGTTCGCGATGGCGAAAGAGATCGGCGACAAGGTGAGGAGATCACGCCGAAGAGACTCGCGAAATGCGCAATAGCGAGTATTTTATCTTCGTCGGCGCTCGTGAGGGGCATTCGCCGATTGGGAGACTAGCCTGCACTCTCGCCCATTTTTGAGGGAGGCAGAGTTGCTACGTATCCCGCAAAGCCAAATCCTGAACCCGGAGGATTTAGAGACCTGTCAGCGTGTATTCGACCAGATATGGGCCGAGGCAGGGGCTGATTACGTGGATGGCGAGATCCTGGCGTCAACCGTGCTGGCTATCTTTCTGAGCGGCATGACTGAGGATGATGCTGAATTGCTGGCTGCGGCACGCGCGCGCCGCAAAGACTTCATGAAGCTACCTAGCTGACCCAACGGTAGGGGATGGCGCAACCGCGACTGGATGCCGACGTTCAGTTGAGGAGCACCGCCGATAGGCTAATTGCGCGATTGCTAATATGCTCTAATTTTATCAATGCGGGGAACGAAACCCCTTTCCCGCAGTGGCCGGCGCGGCCGCACCGCCAAGTTGCCCCAGCCGCACCGGCCACTCCCCTCGGCCTGACATACACGCCCGACACCAGTCCAACCGGCTACGGCAAAGGTGGATGACAGATGGCAAGCGCCAAGCAGATGCATACCTGCTAACATGAACCGTCTCGCACATTTCACGCGTGACCAAACATCTGGGAGGATGCGATGAAAACCATGAATCGCAGGTCTGCAATTGCGCTCGGTGTGACGGCAGCCGCCGTATCGCCGTTATTCACCTTGGTGGCATCTGCGAAGGTCAAGAAATACGGCCCGAAGGAAGGCAAGGAGATTGCTCCAGGCGTCAGGGTCGTGGAGGTAGGCACAGGAAACTCCGACATTCCTGCCTACAAGAGCATCTCAGTTGTCGACGTCGTGTTTCAGCCCGGAGCGCACGCTCCCGCGATGATGATGGACAACGACATGGTCTGCACGATCACCGCTGGTGCCTTCACGATCAAGAAAGCGGATAAGGAATTCAAGCTTGAGGAAGGCGGCATATACACGTGCACCAAGGGCAAGACCGACGAGGCGACCAACACAAGCAAGGTGGTCGGTATACATCGTATCGCAGTCTTGATACCTGCCTAGAATTGAAGTTCCCCGGCCGGGACTGAATCGCCTGACCGGGGCTCTGCTACGCTCCCGACCTTATGAATCACCGCTGATTTCTTATGACCAACGAGCCCACAACCCTACATCGTGAGCGTGTTTGAGGCGCCGCACTGGCGCACGGTGTTTGTCACGAAGGACAAGCAGGCTGCCTTCGCCACGGCGAAACAGATCGGCGACAAGGTTAGGGTCGAGGAGATCACCCCGAAGGTGAAGAAATAAAAATCCCGCCGACGAGCGTGCCGGCGGGCTTGGCTGTTTATGGCGCAGATTTTTACATCGCCATTTTTTCACATTCGGCCTGAGCCTTTTTTGTCGAAGTGTCGATCATGTAAGCTTTGCCCTTGGCGTCGGTCATCATCATAATGCAGTGCTTGATTGGCTTGGCCATTTTCATCATCTCGGCGCCCATCTTTGCATCCGGCATCATCGTTCCCATGTGCCCATCGGGCATGATTGCCGTCACTTCTCCGCCCTTCATCATTGACATTTTGCCCATCGTGTCTTCGGCAAGTGCTTGCGAGGCGGAAAGACCGAGGAGGCCGATAATGGCAAAGAGTTTGATCGATTGCATCTACTTCACTCCCATTTGGTAGGGCATGATTACCCCTTACGGGGTTCGCAAATGCAAGCCGGAACGTTACTCCAAAACACGAACACGTGATCATATCTGACGCTGGCGTGAGGTTGCAGCACTCGCACAAGCGGTTATGTCTTCTTCAACCGCACCCCAGCGCCGCCACCGTTCTCGGCGATGAACTCGACGCCAGCAGATTCGAGAGCAGCGCGGATGGCGTCAACCGTGCTTTCTCGCATTGCTTCGCCGCGCTCAAGACGAGCAATCGTGTTGGGTGACACGTCGGCTTTCACCGCCAATTCTCGCACGCCGAGGCCAATTGCCGCCCTCGCCATTTTGCACTGCGCAGCGTTCATTAGTAACCCTGTTACTTTTTAGCTTGATGTGAATCAGATCCTGAAGCTATAGTAACCCTGTTACTAGACATGCTCAAGGAGCAACTACAATGCCGAAACTCACGTTTCCGGCAACCGGCGAAGCTATGCCCGCTGCCGAGGTAATGCCAATCGTCGGAAGATTTTCAGGCCGCGTCATCTTGGGTGATGTCGCCGTGCAGATGGCCGCTGCGGCACTCCAGATCGAGCGAGACACCGCCTCGATCGCCGCTGCCCTGGCGATCATTCACGGCGGTCAGTACCGCGTCCAGATCAGCCATGATGTCGAATATGTCATGGTGGTGAGGTCATGACCTACCTCGCCATAGCCATGCTGCTTGCCGCAGCAGCCCTACGCACGCGTCTTGGGCGCCTGCACCTAGCATTGAGGCTGCTTCGCCTCTCCAACGCCCTGCACGGCGCTGGCGCCCGCATAATCGACAATGCGGAGGCCGATCGCCATGGATGACCTCGATCTCACCAAGAAGGCCGAGGCCTATGTCGCGGCGAATTATTCCCAGCCGGAAGAATTGCCGCCGCCACTCCTCGTCGACTGTCAAAGCCGGCGCTCTATCGCGGATTCGATCGAAAGGCTGATCGACAAGCTCGACGCCATGTCGCCGGACCCGGATCTTGAAGACACGGCCGACGACGAACCGTCTCTGGGCTGGTCGGCGGGCTATGGTGGCGGCACCGACGACCGCGAAGGCGACGAGTGCGACTATGAGGAAAGCGGCGACGAGCACGACGTTTCCGCTACCGCCAATTGGTCAAAGGGCGGGCATTGGTGCGAAGACGTCGAGGAAGAGAACGAGCACGGCGGCGACATCTTGGACGAGCCGCACGACGACCAGGGCGAGGCAGAGCCGTTTTTGGGATGGGGCAACGCCACCGGACAGACCGGAGTAGGCGTCGAAGGCTGGACCGCTACCGACAATGAAAGCGGCGGCTGGAACAGCGGTCTAGGCTTCACCGGAGAGGGCCACGATCAAGCGAGGGAAATGATCCGTGGGCTGCGCCGTCCCGAACCGTCTTTGACGATCATTGGGCCGGCGTTCCCGCTGTTCGATTTCCGCCGCTGACATCGGGCAAATTTGCACGATGTGGCCCGCTGCCTCAACGGTGGCGGGCTTTTTCATTGGCACTGCAAGGCTAGGTTCCCTTTGCGGAAGATGGCCGAACATCAAGAGAACAAATCCGCTTTCTCGTGTTGCAGTCGTGTTGCACGGAGTACGCGGGAGCATTTTGTAATGCTTGGGAAAACAAGGTGTTAGCGGGAAGCAAGTTGCAATCGCCATGCAACACAAACCGCAGCAAGAGCCAACAACTAAGCAATTGATTTTACTTGGCAAATCAGTGGCTGGGGAACCTGGATTCGAACCAGGACTAACGGAGTCAGAGTCCGTGGGTCTACCGTTAACCTATTCCCCAGCAGGCGCGGTCATGAACCGTGCGGGCCGAGCGGCTGAGCCGCTTGAGCGCTGCCTTGTAGCCGCCACCGGAAAATAGTCAAGCCTGCTCGGCAGTTCAATTGGGGCAATCGCAGAAGTTTGTGCTGCCCCTCATGCGCCTGCCGGCACCTTCTCCCCGCGAACGGGAAGAAGCCCGGTGGCGACGCCTCAGCTCTCGGTCCGGCTGAACTGCGAGCGTTCGAAGAACAGCACGATACCCAGGCCGAGGAACAGAGGGATGATCAAATAGAACAGCCGGAACACCAGCAGCGCCGCCAGCACGCCGACCGGATCCATGTCGGATAGCCCGGCCAGGAACACGACTTCGAACACGCCGAGGCCGCCTGGCGCGTGCGATATCTGCGCGATCGAGAACGAGACGAGGAAGATGCCCAGCACGACGAAATAGCCGGGATTGTGGGCCACGGGCAGGGCGAAGGAGATAATCGCGGTAGCGGCCAGCAGCTCGATCGGGCCGATCAGCAATTGCCGCGCGACGATCGGCAGCGCCGGATAGTGCAACTGGAAGCTGGCGATCTTCAGCGGGCGCAGATGCAGCCAGCTGCCGAAGATGTAGGCGGCGACGAGCAGCAGCATCACGATCCCCGCGGCCTCCGACAGGCCATGATGGGCAATGCCGGAAAACCGGTCGAGAATCTCAGGCTCGAACACCAGCACAAGGCCGGAGGCGAGGATCGTCGACAGGACGAAGGTGATCCAGCAGATCGCCACCAGGATGCCGACATCCTGGCCGGTCAGGCCCCTGGTGCCGTAGGCGCGGTAGCGGATGACGGCGCCCGAGAACACCGAGCCGCCAATGTTGTGCGACAGCGCATAGGTGGTGAAGGAGCACAAAGTGACGAACAGCCACGACACCTTCTTGCCGATATGCAAGAGCGCGATGTGGTCGTAGCCGGCGAGCGAGGCATAGGCGATGACCGAACTCAGCGCGGCAAGGATCCAGCCGCGGGCTGGAATCGCGGTAATGCCGTCCCAGACATCGTCGAGCGAGATGCCGCGCAGTTCGTGCCAGAGCAGCAGCAGCGAGAAAATCACCGCCGAGATGCCGACGACCGGCCAGAAATAGCGTCTCCAGTTCATTGCCTGACTGCCATGCGTTGCGGATCCGCTTCCTTTTCTGTCGAGAGGCCGGTTGCGCCGGATTCTTCCGCTCATTTCAGAAATGCCTCATTGAAGCCGGCTATTCAACCGCGAACGCTTTACGTGGCGGCAGCCGGTAGATTTGTCTGCGTCGAGGGCGGCTGGAGGGGGCGCCATTCGGCGTTGCGCCTACCAATCCAGGCTTACGGGTACATTGCGTCGCGCGGCCGCAACGACGGTTCGCACGCCCAGGCGGCAAAATTCGACCGGCGGCTCTTGGTGATCGGGCGCAGCACTGTTAGTCTGGCGGCAACTTAAAACACGCCAAAGCGCCTGCTGCGTCCGTCATCGGTTCGCGCGGCGCCGGAAGGAACGACAGTGGAAGACCGCGACACCGGCGCCGGGGCGCCGGAGGTAGGTGCGTCCAACGCTTCCCCAGGGCCAGCTGGCTCGTGGCGGCAACGCCGCCCGACGGAGTCCCGCTCCGCCGACGGGCAGGCGGGCGACGCAACCCATCCCCAGAAGGGCAAGCCGAAGAAGCGGCGCAAGCGAAGGCGCGGGCGCAAGGTCTTTGCGCGCGATGAAGCGCATCGCACAGAGAATCGATCGCCTGTGCCCGGCAACGCCCCTGCGGCGGCGGAAGCGACCAAACTGCCCGATTTGGTTGTCCTGCCCGCCGCTGCGCCGGCACGGCACGAACAGGGGACCCGTCGGCCGCCGCTGCAGGAGCTTCCCGTATTTGCGGCACTCGACCTCGGCACCAACAATTGCCGGTTGCTGGTTGCCGTGCCGACGCGGCATGGCCAGTTCCGCGTCATCGATGCCTTTTCGCGCATCGTCAGGCTGGGCGAGGGGCTGACCGCCAATGGCCGGCTTGGCCAGCCGGCGATGGACCGCGCGGTCGAGGCGCTGAAGATCTGCGGCGACAAATTGCGCAACCGCAAGATTCGGAAGGCCCGGTTGATCGCCACCGAAGCCTGCCGTTCGGCCGAAAACGGCGTCGAATTCCTCGATCGGGTCGAGCGCGAGGCCGGCCTGAAGCTCGAGATCATCGACCGCCAGACCGAGGCACGACTGGCGGTTTCCGGCTGCGGCTCGCTGGTCGAGCGCGACACGCAGGGCGTCGTGCTGTTCGATATCGGCGGCGGCTCGTCCGAAATCGCGCTGATCGACCTCGCCGGCCGCCGTTCGCCGCGTCTCGCCAACCATATCGTCTCGTGGACATCGCTGCCGGTCGGCGTCGTCTCGCTGGCTGAGCGTTTCGGCGGCCGTACGGTGACACGCGAAATCTTTGCCGCCATGGTCGACGACGTCGCCGGCCGTTTGGCCAGCTTTGATGGCCGTGATCGGCTGAGCCATCTCAAGGCCAGCCCGAATTTCCATCTGCTCGGCACGTCGGGCACGGTGACGACGCTGGCCGGCGTCCACCTCGACCTCGAACGCTATGATCGCCGGCGTGTCGACGGGCTGTGGATGGACCGCCACAGCGTCGACCGCATGGTCGAAAAACTGGTCGGCTGGGATTTCCAGCAGCGCTGCGCCAATCCTTGCATCGGTGCCGATCGCGCCGACCTGGTGCTGGCGGGTTGCGCCATACTGGAAGCGATCCGTGCGGTGTGGCCGTCGGAGCGACTGCGCGTCGCCGACCGTGGCCTGCGCGAGGGCATATTGAGCGAGCTGATGGCCGATGACGGCGTCTGGCGCAACGATGGGCGCAGCAGGGCATGAGCCCGAACCGAAGAAATAAGCAATGACCAAGAAACCGGAAAAACCAGGTTCTGCCAGCATTCGCGTGCTGAAGACGCGGATCAAGAAGAAGAGCGGCCTGAAGGAATCGTCGCGCCGCTGGCTGCAGCGCCACATCAACGATCCCTATGTCCAGCGCTCCAAGGCGGATGGCTATCGCTCGCGCGCGGCCTACAAGCTGATCGAGATCGATGACAAGCACCATCTCCTGAAACCCGGTATGAAGGTGATCGACCTCGGCGCTGCCCCCGGCGGCTGGTGCCAGGTCGCGGCCGCGCGCACGAAATCGACGGCCGACAAGCCGCATGTCGTCGGCATCGATTATCTGGAAATGGATGCGGTGCCCGGCGCGCCGGTGCTGTTGATGGATTTCCTCGATCCGCTGGCGCCGCAAAAGCTGGCCGAGGCGCTGGGTGGCGATCCGGATGTGGTGCTGTCCGACATGGCGGCACCCACCACCGGCCACAAGCGAACCGACCATATCCGCACCATGCATCTGTGCGAGGTGGCGGCCGATTTCGCGCTGTCGGTCCTGAAGCCGGGCGGGCATTTCCTCGCCAAGACCTTCCAGGGCGGCGCCGAAAACGAACTGCTCTCCATGCTCAAGCGCAACTTCCGCTCGGTCCATCACGTCAAGCCGCCGGCGTCGCGTGATGAATCGGTCGAGCTTTATCTGCTGGCGAAGGACTTCAAAGGACGAGAGGCCGGTCCACCGTCAGGCGGATCGGAACGCCCAGTGGACGTTCCTAAGGCCTCGAGCGCTGGTAGAGATAGCGAAGGGCAAGGCGAGCCCTAAGCCTAGGCCAGCCGGTTCAATTGCCAGGCGGGCTGGCCGTTTCCAGCGTCTTGGGTGTGGTCAGCCGGCCATGGCCTGAGACGGCGTTGCCGGCATCGGGCGCCAGCCGTATGAACGATAGCGACGCGGCGGCGGAAATCGCGGCCACGACGAAAAACGCGGTGTGAAAATCCGCCAGCGTCAGCGACCTGTCATTGAGGGTCGTCGACACTTCCAGGATACCGCCTGCCACCGCCACGCCAAGCGCGATCGAAAGCTGCTGGGAGACAGCGGCAATCGGCGTCGCCTTGCTGGTGTCCTCAGCCGAAACCTCCGCGTAGGCAAGTGCATTGACGCCGGTGAAGAACATCGAACGGATGAAGCCGCCGACGAGCAGCATGGCCAGCATCAGCAGATAGGGTGTCTCGGGTGTGAACAGGCCATTGATGGCGATCGAAGCCGCAGCGACCAGCGAGCCGACGACCAGCACGCGGCGGAAGCCGGCGACGCGGAAGACCAGCGCGGTGACGAATTTCATGCCGATGGCACCGATCGCCGAGACGAAGGTGATCATGCCGGACTGAAAGGGCGTCAGTCCGAAGCCGATCTGGAACATCAACGGCAACAGGAACGGTACGGCGCCGATGCCGATGCGGAACAGCGAACCGCCGAGAACCGAAGAGCGGAACACCTGGTTGCGGAACAATTCGAGCGCGAGCAGCGGATTTCTGGCGCGGCGCGCATGCAGCAGATAGAGCGCGCCAGAAAGCAGACCGACCGTCACGGTGATGATGCCGACGAGCGGCGGCAGATAGGGCAGGCTGACCACCGACAGGCCGAACACCACGCCGGATGCCGCCAGCCCGCTCAGCACGAAACCGATGAAATCAAGTGGCGGGTTCGCCGTCGGTTCGGTCTCCGGCAGGAAACGCGTCGCCAGCCAGATGCCGATCAGGCCGATCGGCACATTGATCAGGAAGATCCAGTGCCAGGTGAAATAGGTGGTGATGAAGCCGCCGACGGGCGGCCCGACCAGGGGTCCGACCAGCGCCGGAACGGTCAGCCAGGACATCGCCGCGACGAGTTCGCTTTTCGGCGTCGCGCGCACCAGCACCAGTCGTCCGACCGGCGTCATCATGGCGCCGCCAATGCCCTGCAGGAAGCGCGACACCACGAAGGCCGGCAGCGAACCGGAAAGCGCACAGGCGATCGAGCCGACGATGAAGACCGCGATAGCGGCGCGAAAGACATTCTTGGCGCCGAAGCGGTCGGCCATCCAGCCACTGATCGGAATGAAGATCGCCAGCGACACCAGATAGGCCGTCAGCGCCAGCTTGAGCGCGATCGGGCTGGTGTGGATGTCGACGGCAATCGCCGGCAGCGACGTGGCGATAACGGTCGAATCCATGTTTTCCATGAAAAGGGCGACCGCCAGGATGAGCGGGATGGTGCGATTCAAGGAACGCGTCCAGACTTGAATGTTGCGTCGCCGAGTGCATGTCGGCCTTGAGGCGGGCGGTTACCATGCCTTCGCTGGGATGTCGCATTAATTTGCTGTCACATTTGTGCGACCGGCAACCGTAGGTGGCGTTCTTTCGGCGAAGACGTCACCTTTCCGGGAGCGTGAAATCATCGGCTTTTCATCGGCCGCGGGACGTGTTACGAGCCAGCGCCAATCCTGAAAGGGAAGAAGACGAGTCGGCGCTGTCCATTCTGGTCAAGCGCTTTTTCTGTATTCCGAGGACTGGCCATGGCAAAAATCATCGAAACGTCCACCGGCGCGCTGGCGCTCACCTTTGACGACGTGCTGCTGCAGCCCGGTCATTCCGAGGTCATGCCTGGCGAGACCGATGTCCGCACCCGCATCGCCGGCGACATCGACCTCAATGTGCCGATCCTGTCGGCGGCGATGGACACCGTCACCGAAGCGCGGCTTGCGATCGCCATGGCCCAGGCCGGCGGCATTGGCGTCATCCACCGCAATTTCTCGCCGGCCGAGCAGGCCGAGCAGGTGCGGCAGGTCAAGAAGTTCGAATCCGGCATGGTGATCAATCCCGTCACCATCGGCCCCGACGCCACCCTTGCCGACGCGCTTTCGCTGATGCGCACCTATTCGATTTCGGGCATTCCGGTGGTCGAGAATGGCGGCACCGGCGGCCAGAAGATCGGTCGGCTGGTCGGCATCCTGACCAACCGCGACGTGCGCTTTGCGTCCGATCCGGCGCAGAAAGTCTATGAACTGATGACCCGTGAGAACCTGATCACGGTCAAGGAGAATGTCGACCAGGACGAGGCCAAGCGCCTCCTGCATCAGCACCGTATCGAAAAACTGGTCGTCGTCGACAAGCAGGGTAATTGCGTCGGGCTGATCACCGTCAAGGACATCGAGAAGTCGCAGCTCAACCCGCACGCCACCAAGGACGCGCAGGGCCGCTTGCGCGCCGCCGCCGCCACCAGCGTCGGCGATGACGGTTTCGAGCGTGCAGAACGCCTCATCGATGCCGGCGTCGACCTTCTGGTGATCGACACCGCGCATGGCCACTCGCAGCGCGTGCTGGACGCGGTGACGCGCGCCAAGAAGCTTTCCAACTCGGTTCGCATCCTGGCCGGGAACGTCGCTACCGCCGAAGGCACGCAGGCGTTGATCGATGCCGGGGCGGACGCCGTCAAGGTCGGCATCGGCCCGGGCTCCATCTGCACCACCCGCATCGTTGCCGGCGTCGGTGTGCCGCAGCTTTCGGCCATCATGTCGGCGGTCGAGACGGCGAGCAAATCAGGCGTCTCGGTGATCGCCGATGGCGGCATCAAATATTCCGGCGATCTTGCCAAGGCGCTCGCCGCTGGCGCCAGTGCAGCCATGATCGGCTCGCTGCTGGCCGGCACCGATGAAAGCCCCGGCGAGGTCTATCTGCACCAGGGCCGCTCCTTCAAGGCCTATCGCGGCATGGGTTCGGTCGGCGCCATGGCGCGTGGCTCCGCCGATCGCTACTTCCAGGCCGAGGTGCGCGACACGCTGAAACTGGTCCCGGAAGGCATCGAGGGGCAGGTTCCCTACAAAGGACCTGTGTCTGGTGTGCTGCACCAGCTTGCAGGCGGGCTGAAAGCCGCTATGGGTTATGTGGGCGGTCGCGATCTTGCCGATTTCCGCGAACGCGCCACTTTTGTACGCATATCCAACGCCGGACTTCGTGAAAGCCACGCCCATGACGTCACGATTACCCGCGAAAGCCCGAACTATCCCGGCGGAGCCTGATCCGTACGGGCTCGGGCGGAGCCTGACCGCAACGATCCTGCGGCTGTCACGCCACGCGGGCGCGCTTTGTTTCCTGTCGGCGGCGGTTTTCATCGCCATGACGGTGCTGGAGTTCTTCTATTTCCGCCAGTTGAGCGGCGGCCTGGCGTCACTCGACATGCGCTTTCTCGGATTCACGCCGGACGAAGGCATGGCCTGGCTGACGGCGCTCGGCCGGCGCGGTGGCGAGATCATTCTCGTCTGGCACTATCTGACCTTCGATTTGTTGTTCCCGGCGCTGTTGTCGGTGACACTGGTCAGCCTGATTCTGTCCACCGGCCGGCGATTGAAGAACTTCCGCGTGCTGCCGGGGCAGTTGCAGTCGATCTTCGCGCTGATTCTGGTGCTGCCCTACACGCTGGCCGACTATGCCCAGAACATTGCGGTGGCGCGCCTGCTGTCCGATTTCCTGTCGGCCAATCCGGATTCGCTGTCTCTCGCTTCGGCGCTGATCGTCACCAAATTCGCACTTCTCGCGCTCCCGCTGATCGTCATTGCCGCTTTCTGGCTGGCGGGCCAGAGGCGCCAGGCTTGACGCCAAACAGGGCAGGGGCACTTCATGAATCAGACCACGATCTTCTGGCCGATGCTGGCGCATGTGCTGCTGATCTATATTGTTTACGTCGTGCTGGGTCGTCGCAGATACGGCGCGGTCAGGTCAGGTGAAGCCAAGGCCGGTCAGTACAAGGTGCGCTCGACCGAACCGGCCTCCAGCATCACCGTCGCCAGCAATCTCATCAACCAGTTCGAATTGCCGGTGTTGTTCTACGTGCTGTGCCTGACGCTGCACGTGACCAACGGCGTCAACTATCTGACCCTGGCGCTGATGTGGATTTTTGTCGCGTCGCGCTATTTCCACGCCTGGGTTCATCTCACCAGCAACAATCTGCGGCTGCGCAGCCGCTCGTTCTTCGTCGGTGCGGTTGTGCTGGCGCTGGCCTGGATCTGGTTCGCGCTGCATCTGCTGGGAGTGGTTTGAGCTTCGCCAGCTCCCCCTTCTCCCACAGGGGGAGGAGGGGAGGCCGACGCTAAAGGTCGAAGACCGCAATCTTGCGCTTGTCGAACTTGATGCCGATCTCGCCGCGCACCAGCTTCAGCGCTGCCTCACCGAACACGGCGCGGCGCCAGCCCTGCAGGGCGGGGACGTCGGCCTCCTCGCCCTCGGCCGCGATGCGGTCGATATCGTCGCTGGAGGCCAGCACTTTCGAGGCGACGCCTTCCTTTTCGGCGACGATCCTGAGCAGCACTTTCAACAGTTCCGCCGCCGCGCTCGAGCCCTCGGGCGGCTGGAAATTCTTCGGCAGCTTCGGCATCTGTTCCTTCGGCAAGGCCAGCGCGGCGTTGACCGCGCCAAGCAGCGCCGTCGCCGTCGAGGAGCGCTCCCAGCCTTTCGGCGTCGTCCGCAGCTTGCCAAGGGCTGCCACGTCGCGCGGCGCCTGCTGCGCCACCTCGTAGATCGCGTCGTCCTTGAGCACGCGGCCGCGCGGTACGTCGCGCTCGCGCGCCTCGCGCTCGCGCCAAGCCGCCACGGCCTGCACGATCGCCAGTTCCTGCGGCTTGCGTAGCCGCATCTTCAGCCGCTTCCAGGCGTCCTCGGGATGCGGATCATAGGTCTCGCGCGAGGTCAGGACCTCCATTTCCTCGTTCAGCCAGTGAGCGCGGTTTTCCCGCTCCAGCTCGGCGCTGAGGTGCTGATAAACCTCGATCAAATGGGTGACATCGGCCAGCGCATAGTCGAGCTGCTTGTCGGAAAGCGGCCGGTGGCGCCAGTCGGTGAAGCGCGATGACTTGTCGAGCCGCGCGCCGGTGATCCGCTGCACGAGCTGATCGTAGGAAACACTGTCGCCGAAGCCGCAGACCATCGCCGCCACTTGCGTGTCGAACACTGGATGCGGAACGAGATCGCCGAGATGGACGATGATTTCGATGTCCTGCCTCGCTGCGTGGAAGACTTTGACGACGGCTTCATTGGCCATCAGCTTGAAGAACGGCTTCAGGTCGATGTCGGGCGACAGCGGATCGATCAGCGCCGTCACGCCGGGTGCGGCCATCTGGATCAGGCACAGGATCGGCCAAAAGGTCGTTTCTCGAATGAATTCGGTGTCGACGGTGACGAAATCCGACTTTTCGAAAGCGGCGAGAACGGTCTCGAGTTCTTTCTGGGTGGTGATGACGTGCATCAAATCGCTTTTGGCAGGAGTAAGGTCTTCCTAGATTTCAGCCGGAAGCGCGTTCGTCAAGCTTTGGCGCCATCGTCATGAGGATCCCGGCTCGTCGGGATCATTGTTTCTTCTTGCCAGCCGCGCGAAAACCGTCGAGGTGCGCAACAGGGCGGTGAAGCGGCTGCGCTTGCCTGCCGGGACGCTGGAGCGGGCCTGCATCCGGTAGAGAATGACGGCGATGAAGATCGCGTAGACGACGGCGCTGAACACGAACAGCGCGCTCGGCCCGAAATACTGCATCGCGGTGGAGGCGGCGAACGGCCCGCCGATGGCGCCGAAGGAATAGAACAGCATCAAAGCCGCGTTGATCAGCACGAACTCGCCGGCGTCGGCGCGGTCGTTGGAATGCGCCGCCGACAGCGAATAGAGCGGCATGGCGAAACAGCCGAAGATGAAGATGATGACAAAGTTGAGTAGCGGATTGCTGCCGGCGATGAACACCAGCGCCAGTGCTGAAAACATCGCGCAGCAGGTGGTGATCAACAGCACCCGGCGCCGGTCCCAGCGGTCGGAGAGGTAACCGAGCGGATACTGGATGATGGCGCCGCCGAAGATGCCGACGCTGACGAAGGTGACGACATCGGCGACCGACATGCCGATCTGCTCGGCATAGACCGGCGACAATGTGCGAAAGGCGCTGTTGGTGACACCGACGGCCATGCAGCCGAAGCAGCCCAGCGGCGAAATCCGCCAGACGCGTGCCAGGTCGAGCTTGACGTCCTCGGGCGGCGTCGGGTTGGAGCGGTCGCCGAGCGAGACCGGCACCAGCGAGAGCGTGATCATGATCGACATGATGGCGAAGATGGTGAAGCCACCGGCGCCGAAGATCGGGATCAGGAACTGGGCGCCGGTCACGGAACCGGTGTCGACCATCCGGTAGATCGCCAGCACGCGCGCCCGGTCGTGGTTGCTGACGCCGGAATTCAGCCAGCTTTCGACGATCGTGAACAGCCCGGCAAAGCAGAAGCCGCCGGCAAAGCGCACCGCGCACCACATCACCGGATCGAGAACCAGCACCAGCAAAAGCGTTCCGACCGAGGCGATTGCCGCCAGCGCCGAAAATGCCCGGATATGACCGACCGCCTTCATGATGCGGGTGATGGCCAGGCAGCCGAGCAGGAAGCCGGCGAAGTAGAAGGTGCCCATCAGGCCGATGTCGGAGGCGGAAAACCCTTCCTGCGCGCCGCGCAGCGCGATCAGCGTGCTCTGCAGCCCATTGCCGCCGAGCAGGATGCCAGCGGCGAGCAGGAGCGGGATCAGCGGGCGGATGGAGGACATGAAGGAAAACAACCGCTTGTCGTTGATCCTTCTTGAACCATCGTCTCCCCCAACGCCAGCGGCAATTCCAACGGAGCTCGGCCACGCTGACAACCACGCTGCCAAATAAGGGAGATCGTCTGCCCTTTGCTGTGGCGTTCGGCCCGCCTGCGCCTGCTAGGCCGAGCTTCGCAGCATTAGTTCGGCGTTGAGCAGGATGCGTCCACTGTCTGGTTTGGCCGGGGATTTTTCATCCAGCCGCTCCAGCAGAAGTTCGATGGCCAGGCGGCCGATCTCATTGTAGTTCTGCGCAACGGTCGTGATCGGCGGGCAGGCGTAGCGCGACAAGGGATGGTCATCGTGTCCCGCGACCCGCATGTCGCAGTCCGCCCCATGGCCCACCTTCAGGCCCAGCTGATAGGCGGCCGCGATCACGCCGAAGGCAACGCGATCGTTGGCGCAAAGCACGGTCCTGGTCGGAAACCCTTGCCCCTTCAGGATACGAAGCGCTTCGTCAAAGCCGAATTTCTCGAAATCCCACGATCGCACGTCGACGACGGGGACGATGCTCGGCGTCATCTTGAACTGCTGCATGGCCTCGACATAAGCGTCCTGCCTGGCCGAGGCATTGTTGTTGACCAGCGGCATGGCAAAATAGCATGGCGGCTCGCCGGACCGGCAGAGATAATCGACGATCAGCCTGAAACTCTGCCTGTTGTCGGTGCCGACGAAAGACGAGGTCTCGTCAAGCGGCGAGTCGACATAGATCAGCGGGATGCTCGATCCGAGTTCGGCCAGGATCCGGTGATGGGACTGCACGCCGAGCGGCGCGATGATGGCACCGGCAATGTTCATCGACTTGAATGTCTGGATCGCCTGGTCTTCCATTTCGGCACGTCCGTCGGAAGACAGCACAAACGCCAGGAAGCCGGCTTCGTTGGCGATCGTTTCGATGCGACGCGTCAGCGCCATGTAAAACGGATCCGTCGAGTTCGGTATGATGACGCCGAGAATGTTGCTGCGGCGGCGATTGAGATTGACGGCGAACATGCTCGGCCGGAAGCCGGACTTCCTTTGCGCGGCCTCGATCACGTTTCGAGTGTTTTTCCTGACCGAGCTGGGATCGTTGAAATATTTGGAAACCGTCGTGCGAGACAAGCCGACAAAGGCCGAGAAGTCCTCCATCGTCCTGATCGTCTTTGCCATTCACAGGCTCCCTGCTCGTATTGCCGTCGCCACTGTCTACTTGAGTCACCTTTTCGCGGAAAGGAGGTGGGATGTTCTTTCCGAGCGCAGGAGACCGTCTGTGGCCCATGGGCGCGGCTGTACTGTCTGAAATTACGTGTCCGAGGAAAACTGTACTTTCATGGTCGTTGGGTCGCCGCTGCCTTTGGCGAAGAACGGCAACAGTTCGGAAAGCGGCAGCTGGTGGCTGACAAGCCGCGCCATCGTGCCGTCGTCCTGGCTGAGAATGTCGAGCGCCTGCGGGATGTTGCGGTTCAATGAGTGCGATCCCGCCAATCTGATCTGCCGGCGGAAAATCTCGAACGGGGCGACAGAGATCCTGGCATCGGGCGCGCAGACCCCGAAAACCAGCGCTGTGCCGCCATCGGCGGTGAACCCGATCATGCCTTCGACCACCTTGGCGACACCGGTGGCGTCGGCGACGAAATCGAAACCGCGCGCCATGGCCGACAGCGCCTGCGATCCGGACACCAACGGCTCCAGCCCGACCGCTTCGGCGAAGGCGAGGCGCTGTTCGCTGATGTCGGCGACCGCCACGCTCTTGACCCCCTTGGCCCTGAGCGAAAGGGCAAGCAGCAGGCCGATCGGTCCGGCGCCGAAGACCAGCGCGGTGCCGGGCGTGCTGTTGCCGGCTTCGATCCCGGCGGCACCGAGACCATTGAGGACACAGGCGAGCGGCTCGGAGAGTGCCGCCGTGGCGAAGCCGAGATCGCCGATCCCATGCAGATGGTCGACGGCAACCATGCTGAACTCGGCGAAGCCGCCATTCTCGGTCACGCCATAGGCTTTCAGGCTGGCGCACAGATTGGTCAGGCCCTTCCTGCAGGCCGGGCAATGCCCGCACGGGATGTTGGGATCGACAGCGACCCGGTCGCCGGGCTTGACGGTGGTGACATCGCTGGCAACTGCCTCGACGGTGCCGGCATATTCGTGGCCGGGGACCAGCGGAAACGCGCCTTGGCCGTAGCGGCCATGCAGGACCTCGATGTCGGTATGGCAAAGTCCGGCGGCGCGGACCCGCACCAAAGCGTGCCCCGGTTTGATTGCGGGCATCTCAAGCTCCGCCATGTCGGCAACACCTGCGGCCGTAAATCGAATGGCCTTCATGTCAGTCTCCCTTGTCCCTCACGACGCGGCTCGGGCGCATCAGCTCATCCAGTTGCCGCCGTCGACATTGTAGGTCTGCGCGAGGATATAGTCGCTGTCGGCCGACGCCAGGAACACGGCGAGCCCGGCAATATCCTCGGGCTGCGCGAAGCGGCCGATCGGCACCGACCTGGCCACGGCAGCCTTCTTCTCGCCCGGTTTCAGACCTTCCCAACGGGCGAAGTGCGCGTCGACAACATCCCAGTGCTCGCCGTCGACGACGCCGGGTGCGATCGCGTTGACATTGATCCCGTGTTTGACCAGCGCAAGGGCGGCAGACTGCGTGGCCGAAATGATCGCTGCCTTGGAGGCGCAGTAAAGCGTTACCAGCGCCTCGCCGCGGCGCCCGGCCTGGCTCGCCATGTTGATGATCTTGCCGCCGCGGCCGCGCGCGATCATCACATTGGCCACCGCCTTCATCATGAACAGTGGCGCCTTGAGATTGATGGCGAACACCCGGTCATAACTCGCTTCGGTGATGTCGGTTATCGGCGCCATGTCGAAGATGGCTGCATTGTTGACCAGGATATCGATGCCGCCAAAATCGCGGTCAACCTCCGCCACGACCCTGTCGATCGCATCGAGGTCGGTGACGTCGAGCTGGATGGCGCTGGCCGCCGGACCGATTGCGGCTGCGGCCCGCGTGGCGCGCTCGATGTCGATATCGGCAATCACCACCTTGGCGCCTTCGCGCGCATAGGCTTGCGCGAAACCCAGGCCAATGCCGCGCGCCCCGCCTGTTATCAGGGCAATCTTGTTGTTCAGTTTCATTTCCAATTCCAATTCCGTGAGTTTTTGAAAGCGCTATCAGAGGGCCAGATGGCGACCGGTGCAACGTTGTGGGAGATGGTCCATCGAATCCTTGACGCTGCCTGAGAAACGCACGGACCCGCTGTGGCGGATCCGTGCATCCTCCAGGCCTGCTGCAATGGGAGGCTTTTCAGGCCCGGATCGCCAGGAGGCTGTGCTCATTCCGCCTCCTGGCTCACCTGTCTGGGCTTGAGCCCGCCTATTTGATGTAGCCTGCCTCCGTCATCGTCTTCTCCACGGCGGTCTGGGCGCCGTTGAGCACATCGTCAACCGACTGCTGACCGGTGACAGCGGCGGCTATCGCCTGGCCGACCTCGGTGCCGATGCCCTGGAATTCGGGGATGGCGACGAACTGGATGCCGGTATAGGGAACCGGGTCCTTGGTCTGCTTGGTCGGATCGGCGGATTCGATCGCCGAAAGCACCGTTGCGGCGAAGGGGGCTGCTTTCTGGTAGTCCGGGCTGGCATAGGTGGACTTGCGTGTTCCCGGAGGTGCGGCGACCCAGCCCTCGGTCTCACCGACGCGCTGGACATAGGCTTTTGAGGTCGCCCATTTCACGAACGACTTGGCGGCATCCGCCTTGGTGGAGCTCGCCGGGATGGCCAGGCTCCATGCCCAGCCCCAGGCCGAGCCGTTGGGTGTGACCGCCACCGGTGCCTTGGCGAAGGCGACCTTGTCGGCAACCTTGCTCTGCTTGGGATCATAGACGCGGCCCGCCGCCGACGTGGCGTCGATCCACATGGCGCAATGGCCCGAGGCGAACAGCGTCTGGTTTTCATTGAAGCCGTTGGAGCTGATGCCAGGAGGTCCATCCTTTTTCATCGTATCGACGTACCAGCCGATCGCCTTCTTCCACTCCGGCGAATTGAGCTGCGGCTTCCAGTCCATGTCGAACCAGCGGCCGCCGAACGTGTTCACTAGCGTGCCAAGGAAGGCCATGTTCTCGCCCCAGCCCGGCTTGCCGCGCAGGCATAGGCCATACTGTTCCTTCGACTTGTCGGTGAGCTTGTCGGCGAATTCGGTGATCTGGTCATAGGTCGGCTGCTCCGGCATCTTCAGGCCGGCGGCGTCGAACAGATCCTTGCGGTAGAGTGTGAACGAGCTCTCGGCGTAGAACGGCACGGCGTAGAGCTTGCCGTCGACGGTCAGGCCGCTGCGCACCGGCGCGATGAGATCGTCATAGTCATAGTCGTCGCCCAGATCGTCGAGCGACGTCAGCCAGCCGCTCTTACCCCAGATCGGCGTTTCATAGCCGCCGATCGTCAACACGTCGAACTGGCCGCCCTTGGTGGCGATGTCGGTGGTGACCCGCTCGCGCAGCACGTTCTCCTCCAGCACCACCCAGTTGACCTTGTTTCCCGTCGCCTTCTCCCATTCCGGCGACAGCTTCTGCATGATGATCATGTCGCCATTGTTGACCGTCGCAACTGTGATTTCCGCGGAAAGGGCGGCACTTGCCGTCAGTGCCGAAGCGGTGACCGATGCGGCGAGAATTCCAATACGCTTACCAATTGGCATTTCGTCTCCTCCTTTACGAATGCGCATGTGTAAGTGAACATGCGTATATATTTTATTGCGCTTGAAAACATCCAAGTCAAGCAGCATAGGGCTTGATATTTGGCCCTCGGCCCAGGCTCGACGGATGGCGGCTCGCATTTTCTGCATCATAAAAGCGGCGTGCGTAGCAAATAAAGTGAACATATGTGCAGTTTGTATTGACTTCGCTCTCGACGCGAATTACCTCGGCTACGGTCAGGAGCTATCGTACAACCACGATCCGCGTTCGCTCCGGCTGGGGAGAGAAGGAATTGCAGGAATGAGCCTTTCCCGCCGCAGGGAGATCGCATCCGAATCCGTGGGTCCGACCATTGCCGCCGGCGAAATCCTGGTTGAGATCATGGCGACGGACCGGGGTGCCGGTTTCCTCGAACCGCTGGCGCTGGTCGGCCCTTACCCGAGCGGAGCTCCTGCCATCTTCATCGACCAGGTCGCAAGGCTGGGCGGAGGTGCCGGGCTCATCGGCTGCGTTGGCCGCGACGATTTTGGAACGATCAATCTGGAAAGGCTCAGGCGCGACGGCGTCGACGTGTCGGCCGTGGCGGTCAGCGACCGCTACCCGACGGGAAGCGCCTTCGTTCGCTACAGGCCCGATGGCGGCCGGGACTTCGTCTACAACATCGCTGAATCCGCCGCCGGGCAAATCCGCCTGACCGCGCAAGCGCGCCAACTGGCGGACAGGGCAGCCCACCTGCATATCATGGGATCCACTCTGTCCGTAGCCGGGCTGAGGGAGATCGTCGCCTATGCCACGAAGGCGGTACGCGCTCGCGGCGGCTCGACTTCCTTCGATCCGAATGTGCGCAAGGAACTTATCGACGGTGCCGACGGCGCGCAATTTTCGGCACTGGTCGACAATGCGGATTTGCTGCTTCCCTCCGGCGAAGAGTTGCTTACGGCGGCAGGGGTTGACGACGAATGCCAGGCGGTGAAGGCGCTGATCGCCAGGGGCGTCGGCGAGATCGTGTTGAAGCGAGGGGCCGCCGGCTCGTCCCGGTTCGCCGCCGATGGCAGCAGGATCGACTGCGCCGGCTTCCTGGTGGAAGAAGTGGACCCGACCGGAGCCGGCGACTGTTTCGGCGCGACCTATCTGACCTGCCGGCGCAAGGGGATGGAGCCCGGCAAGGCGCTGTTCTACGCCAATGCCGCCGGCGCCCGCAACGTCACGCGGCGCGGACCCATGGAAGGCATCGCTGGCTTCGATGTGCTTGACGGCTTCATTGCCGGGACCGCGAGGGCGACATGATGGCCAACCCCCTTGCAGGCCTCGCCACGGCGCGCAGAAACGGATCGCCTTACGGCATCACCTCGATCTGCTCAGCCCATCCGCTGGTGATCCAGACGGCCGTAAGGCGCGCCGTCAGGGACAAGGAAGCCACGCTGCTGATCGAGGCAACCTGCAACCAGGTCAACCAGTTCGGCGGCTACACCGGGATGACCCCGGACCTGTTCATAGCCTTCGTGCTGGAGATCGCCAGCAGGGAAGGGCTCGAGGCCTCACGTATCATCTTCGGTGGCGACCATCTTGGACCGAACCCGTGGCGCTCGGAGCCGGCGGCGCAGGCGATGAGCAAGGCCGAAGCCATGGTCACCGCCTATGTCTGGGCCGGCTTCAGCAAGATCCATCTCGACGCGTCGATGGGATGCGCCGGCGAGCCGGCTGCCCTGGACGACGAGACGATCGCCGTGCGGGCCGTGCGGCTGGCCAAGGCGGCTGAAAAGGCGGCGCGCACGAGCGGTAGTGCGCTGCCTGTTTACATCATTGGCACCGAGGTTCCCGCCCCGGGCGGCGTCGATCACACGATCAGCGACCTGAAGCCCACCGAAGCGGCGGCGGCGCGCCGCACGATCGACGTGCATCGCGAAATCTTTGCCCGGGAAGGCCTGACCGAAGCGTTCGGCCGCGTCATCGCCGTCGTCGTGCAGCCCGGCGTCGAATTCGGCAGCCAGAACGTCGTCGCATACAGGCCGCAGGCGTCGAAGGCGCTGACCGGGCTCCTCGATGAAGAACCGTCGCTCGTCTACGAAGCGCATTCCACCGACTATCAGAGCCGTGCGGCGCTGACTGCACTTGTCGGCAACGGCTTTCCCATCCTCAAGGTCGGCCCGGGACTGACATTCGCCTTGCGCGAGGCGCTTTACGGGCTCGACCTGATCGCGTCCGAAATGGTCGCGGACTATCGCGACAGGTCGCTTGCCCGCACGATGGAGCGCGTGATGCTGGCAGCACCCGGCCATTGGCACAGTCACTATCACGGCAGTGAAGCTAGTCTCTATCTGCAGCGGCATTACAGCTACAGCGACCGGATCCGCTACTACTGGAGCAACCCCACTGCCGGCGTTGCTGTTGGACGTTTGCGCGAGGTGCTCAACGGCGTCGGCATTCCCGAAACGCTGATGCGACAGTTCCTGCCGATGGTGCCGGCCGGGCTCGGGCCTGCCGGGAAGCCCGAGGCTATTCTTCATGCCGCGATCGGTCAGGTGCTGGCCGACTACGAAGCGGCTTGCCGAGGGGATACCGCCTGAAGCCGTTGCGCCGTCGCTAGCCAAAGGGGCTACCGCGCCTGTCGGTCGGCACCCGGCGCCACTTGCCTTGACAAATCCGGCCTCCCATGCGCTTTTCGCGCAAATTTTCAGGCCGGGCTGTGATGCTTCGGCCCGCAACCCAGCACCCCGGACCTTACCAATGACAATGCACCGTTACCGCAGCCATACCTGTGCCCAGTTGAGGAAGAGCGACGTCGGCTCGACCGTTCGCCTGTCTGGCTGGGTGCATCGCGTGCGCGATCATGGCGGCCTGCTCTTCATCGACCTGCGCGACAATTATGGCCTGACCCAGATCGTCGCCGATCCGGATTCGCCAGCCTTCAAGGTTGCCGAGACCGTGCGGGGCGAGTGGGTCATCCGCGTTGACGGCGAGGTCAAGGCGCGCTTGCCCGAGACCACGAACGCCAACCTGCCGACCGGTGAGATCGAGATTTTCGCCCGCGAGATTGAGGTGCTGTCGGCGGCCAAGGAATTGCCGCTGCCGGTGTTCGGCGAGCCTGACTATCCCGAGGATATAAGGCTGAAATACCGCTTCCTCGACCTGCGCCGTGAGACGCTGCACAGGAACATCATCGCGCGGACGAAAATCATCGCCGAAATGCGCAGACGCATGGGCGAGGTCGGCTTCACCGAATTCTCGACACCGATCCTGACCGCCTCGTCGCCGGAAGGCGCGCGCGACTTTCTGGTGCCGTCGCGCATCCATCCCGGCACCTTCTACGCGCTGCCGCAGGCGCCGCAGCAGTACAAGCAGCTGATCATGGTGTCGGGCTTCGACCGCTATTTCCAGATCGCGCCCTGCTTCCGCGACGAGGACCCGCGCGCCGACCGGCTGCCGGGCGAATTCTACCAGCTCGACCTCGAGATGAGCTTCGTCGAGCAGGACGACGTGCTGTCGACCATGGAACCGGTCATGCGCGGGGTCTTCGAGGCCTTCGCCAACGGCAAGCCGGTGACACAGAATTTCCAGCGCATTCCCTATGACGTCGCCATGCGCAAATACGGTTCCGACAAGCCGGACCTGCGCAACCCGATCGAGATGCAGGCCGTCTCCGCTCACTTCCGCGATTCCGGCTTCAAGGTGTTCGCCAACATCCTGGCCAACGATCCGAAGGCCGAGGTGTGGGGCATTCCGGCCAAGACCGGCGGCAGCCGTGCCTTCTGCGACCGCATGAATTCCTGGGCGCAAGGCGAGGGCCAGCCCGGGCTGGGCTACATCTTCTGGCGCAAGGAAGGCGACAAGATCGAGGGCGCTGGCCCACTGGCCAAGAACATCGGCGAAGAGCGCACCGAGGCGATCCGCCAACAGCTCGGCCTTGCCGATGGCGATGCTGCGTTCTTCGTTGCCGGCGATCCGAAGAAGTTTGTCTCGTTTGCAGGTGCTGCGCGCACCCGCGCCGGCGAGGAACTGAACCTTGTCGACCGCGAGCGTTTCGAACTGTGCTGGATCGTCGACTTCCCGTTCTTCGAATGGAACGAGGAGGAGAAGAAGATCGACTTCGCCCACAACCCGTTCTCGATGCCGCAGGGCGGCATCGATGCGCTGAATGGCGAGGATCTGCTCGGCATCAAGGCGTTCCAGTACGACATGGTCTGCAACGGTTTCGAGATCGCCTCGGGCGGTATCCGCAACCATCTGCCCGAAACCATGGTCAAGGCGTTCGAGACGGTCGGCCTGGATCGCGCCACGGTCGAGGAGCGCTTTGGCGGCCTCTACCGCGCATTCCAGTATGGCGCACCGCCACATGGCGGCATGGCCGCCGGCGTCGATCGTGTCGTCATGCTGTTGGTCGGGGCGAAGAACCTGCGTGAAATCACCATGTTCCCGATGAACCAGCAGGCCTACGACCTGTTGATGAACGCGCCTTCGGAAGCAAGCCCGCAGCAGCTTCGCGAACTGGCACTGCGCATCGCGGTACCCAAGAAGGACGCCTGATCGCGCTTCGGGCGATGCATTAGAGAAGCGCCCGAACCGATTCTTTAAATTTGCTAATCCCACAAAAAAGCCCGGCATCGCTGCCGGGCTTTTTGCGTTGAGGTCGCTTCGATTAGTCTTCGTTCGCCTTGACCGCGACGCCGAGCGTCTTCGGCAGGTCGAGCGGGTTGGACATGGCGCCTGCCATGATCAGCGCGAACGGCACCGATGCCGGCGGCTCGGCCGAGATTTCGATGCTTTTCGGATCGTCGAGAT
Organism: Mesorhizobium sp. P2_A8; assembly: GCF_056404935.1. NCBI lineage: Bacteria > Pseudomonadati > Pseudomonadota > Alphaproteobacteria > Hyphomicrobiales > Phyllobacteriaceae > Mesorhizobium > Mesorhizobium sp. P2_A8. The sequence continues at coordinate 378,212 of NZ_JBFUDB010000007.1, read as the reverse complement.
ACTTGCTGACCGCGGCCGTGACTTGCGCCGTCAGTTCCGGATTGTTGAGCTGCGCCATGCCGAACGGCACGATCGCCTTGGCCTGGTTGGCGATGTCCTTGCCCGACATGCCTTGCTGCTTGCCGACATAATCCAGCACCTTGTTGGTCAGCGAATCGTCGTCGAAACGGATCGAGGCGCTGTTGAACGACAGCTGCTGCAACAGGCCGAGCATGGCCATGCCTTGCGCCGAATTGTCGGCGCCTTGGGGCTGTGCCGCCATCTTCTTCTGCATGTCCTGCAGCGACTTGATGAAGTCCATCGTGTAGCCGCCAAGATCGAAGGTCATGCCGAGCGTGCCGGCATTCTCGACGGAAATGTCGTATTTCGACAGTTCCATCTTGCCGTCCGCGGGCTGCCAGGTGCCGGCCATCTCGAGATTGCCGGAGATGTTCTGGTAGCCGAGCGCGTTGATGACTTCCTTGGACTTGGGGTCGTCGACCAGCGTCAGGTCGGCGTTGAACTTTTCCGTGTTGGCGGTAAATTCCATCGCCTTGCCGTCCGCTGGCGGCGTGATCTCGACGGCAAGCCCGTCCATGGAGAAGGCGGTCTTGTCGGCAACCTTGACCGTCATGTTCGAGAGTTCGGCCGACTTGTACATCATCAGCGAGCCCAGCGGGCCGGTGGAACCGTCAGCCGGGACCGTCATGTCATGGATGACGAAAGGGCTGAGATTGAGGGTGACGCCATCCTTTGAGTGCTCGAATGCCGACGTCGACACGGTGGCGATATCATAGCCGCCGTTGGCCTCGGTGACGCCTTCGAGTTTGACATCGCCGATGGCGAGCGCTTCCTTTTCCGCCGCCGGCTTGATGGCAACGCCCTGCAGCACCATGCTGGTGTTGTCGCCGGTCACGCCGGTCCAGGAGATGTCGACGCCCTGGGCGGTAAGGGCCGCCCTCAGCCGGTCGGCGACCGCTGTGTCTTGTGCGAGAGCCGCGTTCAGCGGCAGCGTGAGCAAGAAGGTCGAAAAAGCCAGTTTCTGGAGAGTTGAGCGTTTGATTGTCATCGCAAGGTCCCTGAGAGTGTCCTGAAATTGTTTTTCAATTCTTTGCGCCATCACCATTCCGTGACGAACTGGACGGGAAAAAGGCGTATCCCGGCACAATGGTCGAAAATCGCAGTGAAAGGCAAACTCGATCCAACCCTCTTTGCGCAAACCGGTGAATTTGTCATGAAGAGCCGGTTGCTTGATATCATCGAACTTGGCCTAGTGGCCGCGTGTAACAGGCTGATGTTGGTGGACATCCCTCGGCCTGCGGTTTCATGTTGCAGAAGGGCCGGTATATCTGTCGGCCTCTTGCCGCGAATCACCCGCTCGGTTAGTCCCAGCCCATGGGAAAAAGGCTTTTGCCGCCTGAAAATGGCGGTGGCGATCATATCGAGCCGGTCGATCTGAAGAAGGCGCTGGAAGAGCGCTATCTGGCCTATGCGCTGTCGACCATCATGCACCGGGCGCTGCCCGACGTGCGCGACGGACTGAAGCCGGTCCATCGCCGCATCATGCACGCCATGCGCCTGCTGCGGCTCAACCCCGACCAGGGTTTTGCCAAATGCGCCCGCATCGTCGGCGAGGTGATGGGCAAGTTCCACCCGCATGGCGACCAGTCGATCTATGACGCGCTGGTGCGGCTGGCGCAGGATTTTTCGATGCGCTACCCCTTGGTCGACGGGCAAGGCAATTTCGGCAACATCGACGGCGATAACGCCGCTGCCATGCGCTACACCGAAGCGCGCATGACCGATGTGGCGACCGAGCTGTTGTCCGGCATCACCGAGGATGCTGTCGACTACCGGCCGACCTACAATGAAGAGGACGAGGAGCCGGTGGTCTTGCCCGGCGCCTTTCCGAACCTGCTGGCCAACGGCTCGTCCGGTATCGCGGTGGGAATGGCGACCTCGATCCCGCCCCACAACGCGGCCGAGCTTTGCGACGCGGCGCTTCACCTGATCGAGCATCGGGATGCGCCGGTGGCGAAGCTGATGGACTTTGTCCAGGGCCCGGATTTCCCGACCGGCGGCATCATCGTCGACAGCCGTGCCTCGATCCTCGAAGCCTATGAAACCGGGCGTGGCGGCTTCCGCGTCCGGTCGAAGTGGATCCAGGAGGATCAGGGCAGGGGCACCTGGAGCATCGTTGTCACGGAAATCCCTTACGGCGTGCAGAAGGCGCGGCTGATCGAGAAGATCGCCGAGCTGCTGATGGCGCGCAAGCTGCCGCTGCTCGAAGATATCCGGGACGAAAGTGCGGAAGACATCCGTGTCGTGCTGGTGCCGAAAAGCCGCTCGGTCGACCCGGGCATCCTGATGGAATCGCTGTTCAAGCTCACCGAGCTCGAAAGCCGCTTCCCGCTCAACATGAACGTTCTGTCGCGGGGCAAGGTACCCAACGTGCTGTCGCTGAAGGGCGTGCTGCAGGAATGGCTCGAGCATCGCCGCGACGTGCTTGTCCGCCGCTCGAAATATCGCCTCGGCGAGATAGAAAGACGGCTGGAGATCCTCGCAGGCTACCTGATCGCCTATCTCAACATCGACGAGGTGATCAGGATCATCCGCGAGGAGGATGAGCCGAAGCAGGTGATGATGGCCCGCTGGTCGCTCACCGACACCCAGGCCGAAGCTATCCTCAACATGCGGCTGCGCGCTTTGCGCAAGCTGGAAGAATTCGAAATCCGCAAGGAATTCGACGGCCTGAGCGCCGAGAAAAAGCAGATCGAGGCGCTGCTTGCTTCAAACGAGAAGCAATGGGCGACGATCAAGTGGGAAGTCACCAACATCCGCGACAAGTTCGGCCCGGAGACCGAGCTCGGCAAGCGCCGCACGCAGTTCGCCGATGCGCCCGAGCATGACCTGACCGACATCGCCCATGCCATGATCGAGCGCGAGCCGGTCACCGTGGTCGTCTCGGAAAAGGGCTGGCTGCGGGCGATGAAGGGGCATCTGGCCGATCTTTCGACGCTGACCTTCAAGGAGGGCGACAGCCTCAAGCTCGCCTTCCATGCCCAGACCACCGACAAGGTGCTGGTCTTCACCACCGGCGGCAAGTTCTACACCATCGGCGCCGACCGGCTGCCCGGTGGGCGCGGCCATGGCGAACCGATCCGCATCATCGTCGACATGGACAATGATCAGGACATCGTTACCGCCTTCGTTCACGATCCGAAGCGCAGGCTTTTGCTGGCCTCGCATGACGCCAATGGCTTCATCGTGCCGGAGGAGGAAGTCGTCGCCAACACCCGAAAGGGCAAGCAGGTGATGAACGTCAAGGCGCCGGACGAAGCCAAGCGTTGCATTGCCGTCACCGGCGACCATCTCGCCATCGTTGGCGAGAACCGCAAGATGCTGGTGTTCGCGCTCTCCGAGATTCCGGAAATGGGCCGCGGCAAGGGCGTACGGCTGCAGAAATACAAGGACGGCGGCCTTCTCGATCTCAAGCCGTTCACGCTGCAGAGCGGCCTCTCCTGGCAGGATTCAGCCGACCGCACCTTCACCCGGTCGCGCGAGGAACTGGCCGAATGGATCGGCGCCCGTGCCTCGGCCGGACGGATGGTGCCGAAGGGATTTCCGAGGACGGGGAAGTTCGGGTAGTTGAGCGTCTCTCCCTTCTCCCTCTGGGAGAAGGTGGCCGAGCGTAGCTCGGTCGGATGAGGGGTGTTCCAGTTGGCGCATCGTTATCCGGACCGGCGACATGACAGCCGACGCTTCGTTTCTTCCAGCACCCTCATCCGTCCCGGCGTTTGCGCCGATCCATCTTCTCCCACCGGGAGAAGGGAGGAACTTCATCACGATTTGGAATGTCGTCACGATTGCTGCACTATATCAGTGCATAAGCCGGCAGGGTGTTTGGGAGAGGCAGGCGTTTGAAGGAAGCAAAAATCCAGGAACCGGAACGCCATCAGCGCCTGTTCGGCCTGTCGACGCCGTTGCGGTCCGCTGTCATTCCGCCACTGTCGGCGGCGCGCTGGCTGCTGGTGCTGATCGTCGCCGCCAGCGTCTATTTCTTCCATGGCTTCCTGTTTCCGGTGCTGGCGGCGCTTGTCATCGCTTTCGCCAGCTGGCCGCTCTACCGGCGCCTGCTTGTTTCCGTTGGCGGCAACCGCACCATCGCCGCGACCTTTGCTATCCTGTTCATCCTCGCCTTCCTGGTGGTGCCGATCGCGCTCGCCGGCACCTACGCCATCAATGAGGTGCGCGAGTGGGTCGGCTGGGCGATAGACACCAACCGGCACGGTGCCGTCACGCCGCAATGGATCGCCACGATGCCTATCGTGGGCGAGTGGCTGAACGAGCAATGGACGACCAATTTTGGCCATCCAGGCGGCATTGGCGAACTGATCCAGCTCGTCAGCGGCGCCAACATCGGCAGCATCTATCGCGGCGTCCTTGCCGCCGGCGGCAGCGCTTTCGGCCTGCTCCTGACGCTGCTGTTCATGATGATCGCGCTATTCTTCGCCTATCGTGACGGCGAGCATTTTGCAGGCCAGGTCGACCGCCTCGGCGAACGCATCCTGCCGACCAGATGGGAGCGGATTTCGCGCGTCGTGCCGGCGACGATCTCTTCGACTGTGACCGGCATGACCGTCATCGCGATCGGCGAAGGCCTGGTGCTCGGCATTGCCTACTGGCTCGCCGGCGTGCCGTCGCCGGTGACACTCGGCGCCCTGACCGGTGTGATGGCGCTGATCCCCGGCGGCGCACCATTGTCCTTCACCCTGGTCTCGATCTACCTCGCTGCCAGCGGTTCGCCGATGGCCGGGCTGGCGCTGTTCCTCTGGGGTGCGGTAGAACTGTTCATCGTCGACAAGACATTGCGCCCGAAGCTCGTCGGTGGACCGATAAAACTGCCCTTCCTGCCGACTTTTTTCGGCCTGATCGGCGGCGTCAAGACCATGGGTTTCCTCGGCCTGTTCATCGGCCCGGTGCTGATGGCCCTGCTGGTTGCGATCTGGCGCGAGTGGCTGCGCGAGGTGGAACTGACGGACGAAATCGTCCCTGCTTCTGCGGCCGAAATCGAAGCCGGCCCGCAGATCGAGGTTCTGCCGGAACCCGGTATGGCGAAGAAAGCCAGCGCCTGATTCTGCAATCCAGCCCGGTTAGGTCGGGTGATGCACCGCAAGGTCGGGCCGGCGCTTGCGGCCGTCCTGCAACTGCCAGAGCGAATGGGCGATCAGCGTGACGATGAGGATCGCGCCGCCGAACAGGCTGTTGCGGGTCGGTGTTTCGGCAAAGATCATCCACACCCAGACCGGCGCCAGCACGGTTTCGAGCAGGTAGAACATCGCCACTTCGGGCCCTGAAATGTATTTCGGTCCGTTGGCGAGGCAGAAGAACGAGATCGGCATGATCACCGCGCCGTTGAAGATGATCCACCACGGCGCGTTGACGTGAAAACCTTCGCCGGTGACCATGAACGCCGCCAGCGCGAGCGGCAGAAGGACGCCGACCAGGGCCGTGAAGCCCATGTCCTTGCCGCTGGCGCGCGAGATGGTGATGGCCACGGCGACGAAGAAGGCCGAGCACAGCGCCATGAAGTCGCCAAACAGATGCCCGGTGCCGACCGATCCTCCAACGATGACCAGCACGCCGAAAATCATGATCAGCATCGCGGCGATCGTCACCAGCCGCGGTCTTTCCCCAAGGAATATCCAGGACAGCAACGCCGCAAACACGGTGTTGAAGGCCAGGATGAACACCAGGTTCGCGGTTGACGTATGATAGACGGCGGTGACGAAGGTCACTCCCGTCAGTCCGTAGCATATCGCCACGACAAGGCCGGGCCAGCCGGGGATGAGCTGTGGGGCATTCCGGCTCAGCGCGCGCCATATCGACCAGACAATCATGGCCGAGACGAAGGTGGTGCCGGTGCGCAGCAACATGATGGTCCATGCGCCACCGTCGGCGAGCCGGATCAGCGGAATGTCGACGGTCAGTAGCAGCCCGCCGATGGCGGTTATCCGAAGGCCCTTCTGGTGGTCGTGGTGGGAGGACATGCGGTAACTTTCGCAATGAAGTGCAGACGGCACCGGCGCAATGGCGCACTCTCCAGCCAAGCGGCTGAAAGACCAGCATCCCCTGCCTTGAAACAGTTTAAGTGTGGAGCGTGGAAAAACTCAGCGTGAAACCGCTTCGTTGGTGTAGCGCTCCCAGCCTTTCGGGCCGAGATGCTCCTGCGGCATGAAGCGCATCTTATAATTCATCTTGCGCGAGCCGTTGACCCAGTACCCCAGGTAGACATGGGGCAGGCCCATCGCCCGGGCGCGGGCGATGTGATCGAGGATCATGAACGTGCCGAGCGACCGCTCCTCGAAATCGGGATTGAAATAGGAATAGACCATCGACAGGCCATCGGCCATCTTGTCGGTGAGCGCCACCGCGATCAGTTCGCCCTGTCCCTTGCCGGTGATGAAGGTGTCGGGTCCGCGCCGCCGGTACTCGATCACCTTGGTATCGACATGGGTATCCTCGACCATCATGGCATAGTCGAGCACCGTCATGTCGGACATGCCGCCACGGCGGTGGCGGGCGTCAAGGTAGCTGCGGAACAGGGAATATTGTTCGGTCGAAGGTTCGGCATTGTGCATGTGGCCGATGAGATCGGAATTGTGCTGCAGCACCCGTTTCATATTGCGGCTGGCGACGAATTCCTGGGCCAGGATGCGTACCGAAACACAGGCGCGGCAGGTTTCGCATGCCGGCCTGTAGGCGATGTTCTGCGACCGCCGGAAGCCGCCTTGCGTCAGGAGGTCGTTCATCTCCGCCGCCTTGTCGCCGACCAGGTGCGTGAACACCTTGCGCTCGAACTGGCCGTCGAGATAGGGGCACGGCGACGGCGCGGTCAGGAAGAACTGCGGCGACTGGGTCGGGTGCTGCGTCATCGAGCCTTGGAAACACTCCTTCGAATCGCTCTACCTTTGGCGCGGATGGCGAAAAATTCAACAGGATTGTGAAGGCGTGGTTGACTCGACGCCTTCACATTTACACTCAATCGGCTGTGAATGCTCTTCAGAGCGTCGTTTCAGCGGTCCGTCCGGCTGACAACAGTGCCGAGCAAAAGGTCGTGCAGCGTGCGCTTGCGATCGGCAAACAAGGTCACAAGCAGGACCAGCGGCGACAGGATGACGTTGCCGGCCCAGAACAGCACCGAGTGGACGACGGCGGTGAGACCATCGATCGGCCTGCCGTCGAGCCGGTCAAGCCGGATGCCCATCATCTTCATGCCTGACGTGGCCTGGTCGGCACTGCCCAGCGTGTTCCAGATGTAGAGGATGGCGACGGCCGGCACCAGGACACCAAACAGCATCCAGCCAAGGCCGAGAGTCAAAAGGCCGAGGAAGAACACCAGTATGGCGAATGGAATGGTGAGCAGCGCGACGATGATATAGTCGATCACGAAGGCCAGGATGCGCTTTGTGCGCACGCCGTCATAGGCCCTGACATCGTCAAGCCTGGAGGTGATGATTTCGCCGTCGAGAACGCGCGCGTTCATGTCATTTCCCCGTTACGGGGCCCGACATAGGGTGCGGGCCGCTCAGCAATGAAATGGTGAAGGCCTGCGGCGGAATCAAGATCGTGCTTTTTTGCGGCGCGCAAAGCGCGTGCGAATGAGATGCAATCTGAATCGGTTGAATTCGCGGCGCGGATGGCATTAGCTTGCTGCGGCGCAACAAAGCGCGCAGGGGCAAAGGGACGGGGCACTATGGACTACGACATGCTGGTCATCGGCAGTGGCCCCTCTGGGCGGCGCGCCGCGGTGCAGTCGGCCAAGCTCGGCAAATCGGTGCTGGTGGTCGATCGCGGCCGGCGTCTCGGCGGCGTCTCGGTGCATACCGGCACCATTCCGTCGAAAACGCTGCGCGAAACCGTGCTCAACCTCTCCGGCTGGCGCGAGCGCGGCTTTTACGGACGCGGTTACCGGGTCAAGCAGGATATTTCGGTCCACGATCTGGTCGAGCGCCTGCACAAGACGCTCGACCACGAGGTCGAGGTGCTGCAGCACCAGTTCATGCGCAACACGGTCAAGAGCGCCCGCGCCGATGTGAAGTTTCTTGGCCCCAACAAGGTCAGCCTGACCTCCGACACCGGCGACTATAGCGAGGTCGGTTTTGCCAATGCGCTGATCGCGGTCGGCACAAGGCCACATCGGCCGGGCGACGTGCCTTTCGACAAGACCCGCGTCTTCGACAGCGACGAAATGCTGGAGCTTGACCGTTTGCCCCGCACACTGACCGTGATCGGCGCCGGCGTCATCGGGGTCGAATATGCGACGATCTTTTCCGCGCTCGACGTGCCGGTGACGCTGGTCGAGCCGCGCAACTCCATCCTCGATTTCGTCGACCGCGAGATCGTCGACGATTTCATCCACCAGATGCGCGATCGCGGCATGACGATCCGCCTGGGCAGCGCGGTGAAGGAGATCCGTTCCAAGCCTGAGGCCGCCGAGGTCGAACTGACCGATGGCCGCACCATTCGCTCCGAGGTGGTGCTCTACGCCGCCGGTCGCACCGGCAATGTCGGCAGCCTGGGCCTGGATGTCGTCGGTATCGACGCCGACTCCAGAGGGCGTATCAAGGTCGATCCGCATACCTTCCAGACCAGCGTGCTCAACATCTACGCCGCCGGCGACGTCATCGGCTTTCCAAGCCTGGCCTCGACCTCGATGGAGCAGGGCAGGGTGGCGGCCTGTCATGCATTCGGCGTGCCGCTGCCGCCATCGCCGGAAACCTTTCCCTATGGCATCTATGCGGTGCCGGAAATCTCGACGGTCGGCCAGTCCGAGGAACAGGTGCGTGAAAGTGGGGCCGCCTATGAGGTCGGCGTGGCGCGTTTCCGCGAGACCTCGCGCGGTCACATCATGGGCGTCAACACCGGCTTCCTGAAGCTGTTGTTCTCGATCGAGACGCGTCGGCTGCTCGGCGCGCATATCATTGGCGAGGGCGCCACGGAACTCATCCACATTGGCCAGGCGGTGATCAATCTCGGCGGCACCGTCGACTTCTTCGTCAACAACACCTTCAACTATCCGACGCTCGCCGAAGCCTACAAGATCGCCGGACTCGATGCCTGGAACCGGATGGGACGAGGGTAGGCAAAACAGTTCATTCGGCGGCAGGCGCCGGCGCCCGCCGCGGCAGGCATCAGCTAGAGCGCGGTATCGGCGATCCGCCAGCCCCGGAAAAACGGTGCGCGTGTGGAGACAAGTCATGCTGACAATCAGCGATCCGAACACCGGTGAGGCGCCGGGCGCCGTCCTCAATCTTATCCGCTGCTGCACTTGGCCCTGTCGCACTATCGGGCCGGTGGTCATCCGGCCCAGTTCAGAAGCGGACTTGCCTCGTTGATTGCGGGAGCGGAAGAGCGCATGGCTGCGAGATGATGGCTTCCGCCGTCAATCAGCTTTGCGCGATGGGCGCCTTCAGCCATTGCCTGACGATTGCCGCGTCGGCGCTGCCGAATTCATGACCCGATGCAACAATCCGGGCATCGAGGTCGGCGCCATGCTGGCTGAGCAATGTCACCAGAGCTGGCGCGAAGGGCGCATAGGTGAGGTCGGCAGCGCCGGCGATGATCAGCACCCGCACGCTTGACACATCCGCCGCCGGCACGTCGTCGAGCACCGGCATCGGCCGCAGCAGCGCGGCGCGTTCAACGAGGCCGGGATGCAGCAGCATCAGGCTCGAAACCAGATTGGCGCCGTTCGAATAGCCAAGGAACGTCGTGCGGGCGAGGTCGAGATTGTGGCGTCTCGCCGCGTCGCTGACGAAGCCCGCAAAAGCGTTGGTTTCGGTGTGGATGCTCTGCTGTTCGAAGCGCGTCGGCGTGATCCGCGCGAACCAGCGGAAGCCATCCTCCTGGACGATGCGGCCGCGCACGGCGATCAGCGCGGCGTGCGGCGCGATCTCTCGTGCCAGCGGCACCAATGTCGTCTCGTCGACACCCGACCCATGCAGCAGGAAGAAGCATTCTCCAGTTGAATCCGCCGGGCCGTAAAGACGGTAGTCGAAGGCAAGATCACGCCGTAGCACACCATCTTGTGAGGGCTCTTCGGTCACGGTCTCATCCTTTTGATTTCATGACGGTTCCGGTCAGTTTGCCGGCTTCAAAACGCAATATTTTCAAGCTCCGCGAAAGTTGATTGAACCGGGCGCATTAGTGTCCGTTTCTTCGCCGATACCATTCCTTCGGGAGGAATCGAAGCGGTGCGCCGGGGGTCGCATTGCCGGCATGAACAACCAGCTTTGAGGCCTTTTGTCGATGACCACCCAATTTTCGCCAGACCGCGATACGCGAGTCTCGGATCGCGATTCGCGCATCCCGGATCGCGGCACGCGTATCCCGGATCGCGCTGATCGCGTCTCGGAACGCGACACGCGCATCGATGTGCTCCGCGCTCTCGCTTTGCTGACCATCTTCGTCGACCACGTGCCGGGTACCGCCTTCGAGTATCTGACCTACAAGAATTTCGGCTTTTCGGACGCGGCGGAGGTCTTCGTGCTGATCTCCGGTGTCTCAGTCGCGCTCGCCTATGGCAAGAAATTTCAGCCCGGAAACAGGCTGCTGGCAACGTTGAAGATGTGGCGCCGCGCTGGCGTGCTCTATGCCGCCCACATCGTTACCACCATGGTGGTGATGGCGATCTTCTGCGCGGCGGCCGTGTTCGCCAGGCGGCCGGAGCTTTTGACGATGATCAACATCGAGCCGTTGATCAAGAATACACCGCAAGTGCTGGTCGGCATCGTGACGCTCGGCCACCAGCTCGGCTACAACAACATCCTGCCGGTCTATGCGGTGCTGCTCTTGCTGGCGCCGGCCTTCCTGCTCTTCGTCAGCTACCGGCCATTGCCGGCGCTGGCCGCATCCGGCGCGCTGTGGCTGATCGCGGGGATCTACCAGATCGCGCCGCCCAACTACCCCGAGCCCGGCTTCTGGTTTCTCAACCCGCTGTCGTGGCAGTTCCTGTTCAACATCGGCCTGGCCGGCACGCTGCATGTGCGTCGCGGCGGCAGCATCCCAGTCAATCGCTGGCTGGTTGGCGCGGCTTTGGCCTACACCGCCACGGCGCTGGTGTGGGTGCATAGTCCGCTCTGGGGGCAGATCTCCTGGTTGGGCCTGCCTCCCGTGCTGACCGGCTTCGACAAGACGTTCCTGGCACTGCCGAGGCTGCTGCATATTCTGGCGGTGAGCTACCTGATCGTGGCATTCCCCGCCATCTCGAACCTGTTCCGCACCGGGCGAGATCATCCGCTTGCCATATTGGGCACACGATCGCTGCCGGTTTTCATTGCCGGCACGGTGCTCGCCCTGACGGCGCAGGTGCTGAAGCAGATCAACCCGGGCGGGCTTGCCTATGACAGCCTGTTGATTGCCGCTGGCATCGCCATGCAGTTTGCGCTTGCCTACTATCTCGAATGGCTTTCGAGTCTTGGCTGGTCCGGGAAAAGCAGGCCGGCTCACAAGGCCGCACCGCCCGTCCAAGCGTCCTTCGGCATGTCGTCGATGGCAACAAGAATGGGCCGGTGAGAGCGTCAGGTGGCTCAGGCGGGCGAGGGGCCGGATGAGGCCCGCACCACGAGGTCGACCGGCAGCGATTGCCGACTGAATGTGCCGTCGTTTTCGAGGATCGCCTTGACGGCGAGGCGGCCCATCTCGGCGATCGGCTGGACGATTGTGGTCAGCGGCGGCTTGGAAACCGCTCCTTCCGGGACACCGTCGAAGCCGACGATCGAAACGTCGCCGGGTACAGTGATGTCGTGCTGCCGCAGCCAGTCCAGTGCATGCAGGGCGATCCTGTCCGACATTGCCAGGATCGCGGTCGGTGTCTTGGCGCCGGCAAAAATATGGTCGAGGCCGGCCCAGACACTCTCCTCGTCATTGACGGTTTCGTAGATCGGCACCTTCGAGACGTCGATGTCGACGCGGTCGAGTTCCGCGAAGTAGCCACGCAGGCGGTCGCGTGTCCCGGAGTAGAGCGCCATCTCCACTTGCGCCTGCGCGGTCGGGCCGAAGCCGTCGTCCGCACAGGGCAGGGCAAGCACGGCAAAGCGACGATGCCCAAGTTCGGTCAGATGTCGCGCCGCCATTCCGGCGCCGGCGATGTTGTCGACGCCGATCGCCGCGACCGCCTCGTCGTCGTCTGAATCGAGATCGAGCGCCACAAAGGGCAGCTTGCGTTCACGCGCCAGTTCGACCAGCCTTGAACCGCCGTCGACACAGAAGACGATGAAGCCATCGACCAGCGCGCTCTGGATGTTCCAGGCGAGCTGTTCGTTGTTGGCGGCGGAGACCAGCGAGATTCCCGCACCGGTCGCGTCACAGGCCTGCGAGATGCTGGCCATCATCACCCGGGCGAAAGGATCGTCGAAGAAATAGGACAATGGTTCCGCGGTCGCGACACCGATGGCGTTGACCTTGCCGGCGCGCAGCAGTCGGCCTTTTGGGTCGGGTCCGCCGTATCCCATTGCCTCGGCTGCCGCCTTGACCCGTTCGCGGACCTCCTCGCGCACGATCTCCGGGCGGGCGAACACGTTGGACGCAGTGCCGTGCGACACGCCGGCCGCTTTGGCAATGTCTGCCAGTCGGACCGGTCTTGTCTTTCCAGAGGTGAATGGCGCCATCTTCGTCTCCTGAATTCATTTCCATCTAACACTTTCGTTGGATCGGTTCAAATTTTGCCTTGATCGAAGGCCCGACAAGGTGTACATTTGAATCGATCCAAGGAACTGAATGGCTCCTACGGTTGGATCGATTCAATTCATAGAAAGGGAGATGTGTCATGCATCCCGTCAACTATCTCTTCCAGGACATCTATCGCAACGATTGGAGCATCAGCTCGAATGCCGCGACCGCGAAGCGCCGTGGCAGAGCCGGCCCATGGGTTCGCGAGCTACGGTCTTTTGTGAGGCGGAAGCGGAGCTGATCGGGGTCGTCTTTTCGCGACCGCCGATTGGATCGATTCAAGCACTGAAAGGAATACATGCTATGCATCCCGTGAGCTATCTGTTCGAAGACATCTACCGCAACTACTGGGGCATCGCGCCGGCTTCCGAGCAACCGGAGAGGCGTCGGTTGGTGCGTCTGCGGCGACACAATCGCGAAGTGCTCAATCAGCCCGAGCGCCGACAGGATTGATCGGATCCGGTCTGATCAGGAACGCATGCGCACCAGTGCCGAGCCAGCGATCACCAGCCAGCCGGCGATGAGCAAGGTGCCGCCGATCGGCGCCGACAGCGGGAACAGCCGCGAGCCGAGGAAATCGCGGGACAGCAGGTCACCGCAGAACAACAAAAGCCCGACCAGCAGGATCAGGCTGCCGATGCGCAGGATCCGGTTCGCGTCAAGCAAACCGGCTGCGAGGAAAACCGGCGCATGCATGAGCAGGAAGGATGCGGCGGTGCCGACGAAGGCGCCGCCCAGATGCGCCGCCGCGGCCGACAGCGCCACGCCGGCGGCACCACAGACGCCGCCGGCCAGGACGAGGACACGGCCGCTGTTGCCGGAAGATTGCTCGGCCGTGCTCATATCTGGGGCTCCATGACGTTCAAGGCATAAGACCCAATTCGGTCAGGTCTTGCCGGCATTGGCGAGCATGTCCTGCTCGCGGCGCGACTGCGCCAGCCAGTTATACACCGCACCGCCGGCCATCAAGATGGATGTGCCCAGAAACACCGAGCGCATGCCGAAATGGCCACCGGCAAAGCCGCCTAGCAAGGGACCGGCGACCTGTCCGACATATTGGGCGGAGATCGAGAGCCCGAGCACATTGCCGCCGACGCCGTCGGGCACATTGTGACGGATGACGCTGGTGATGCAGGGCAGGAGCCCGCCCAGCGCCAGGCCCATCAGGAAGCGCAGCCCGATGAGTTGCCAGCTCTGCGTGACGAAGGCCTGCGGGATCAGCAGCAGCGCCGAGACGGCAAGCGCGCCGATGATGACGTTCCAATGGCCGATGCGGTCGGCGAGCTTGCCGAGGCGCGAGGCCGACAGGATGGCGCCAAGCGCCGCCGCCGACATGACGACACCTGATATCAGCGTGACGCGGCTCTGGTCTTCGATGAGTTGCTGCACATAGACGGTGATGATCGGCTCGATCGACATGGTGGCGAAGCTCAACAGCATGCCGGTCGCCAGCATGGCGACAACAGGCCGTTTGTCGGGAATTTGTGCCCAGCCGCCTTTCGGCTTCTGCTTCGATGCGGCGTCTGTCGTTTTCGGCCGGGGATTCTCCTTGATCAGAAACGTGGTCGCCAGGAACGCCAGGAAGATGACGCCGCCGGACAGCAGGAAGGTGGCGCGGATGCCGATCAGCGGCGGCAGGGCGCCGCCAACCAGCGGACCGACCAGTGCGCCGCCTGTGATGCCGGCCGACAGCAGGCCCAGCGCCCAGCCGGAGCGCTCCTTTGGCGTCTGCATGGCGACCAGGATGGTCGAGCCCGAGGAATAGCCACCGGCAAAGCCGATCAGCAGCCGCAGCAGCACCAGCTGCCACACGGTCTGCACCATGCCGGTCAGCGACATGCATATGGCCATGCCGAAGCTGGCGCGAACCAACATCACCTTGCGACCGTAGCGGTCGCCCAGACGTCCCCACAGTGGTGCGACCAGTGCCGCCGCGAAGAAGGTCGCGCCATAGGCGATCCCCGACCATTGCACGATCGCCGCGTGGCCTTGGGCGCCGAGCTGCTCGATATAGAGCGGCAGGAACGGCAAGAGCAGTGTCATGGCGACAAGCGTCGAGAACGACCCGGCAAAGCACACGAACAGATTGCGCCGCCAGTGGATGTTGTAGGTGCTGTCGGTGGCCGGGGGCGTGTTCTGCGGCATGTCATTGTCCTGTCCAAGCAACGCCGCGTCAGGAGGTTGCTGCGGATACCGTTTTGGGATACCAAGTTGGTATCCGTCATGGACGCAAGCGTGGGCGCTGTCAATGCGACCCTCGAACGTGATCGGAAGATGCCGTCAGCAAGCCGTTCGCCGGCAACGGCCACAGAAACGGAAACGACAATGTCGCAGATGCAGAGCGTCGAAAAACAGCTTCGGCAGATGATCCTCGGCCTCGAGATCGGCCCCGGCGAGAAACTGACCGAGCGCTGGATCGAAAGCCGCTTCGGCGCGTCGCGAACCCCGGTCAGGGCCGCGCTGCTGCGGCTCGAGACCGAGGGCCTGGTCGGCAGGGACGGCCGTGGCTGGACGGTGTCACCGATCAACCTTGCCGAGCTCGAGCACATCGCCGTCTACAGGGAGGCGGTCGAGCTTGCAGCGCTTCGCCTGACATGCATCCTGGCGGACCGGAGCGCCGTCGATGTCATCCAGGCCATGCTCGACTCCTGCGACACCGACACGCCGCGCGAGGAATGGCATCGTGTCGGCATGGATTTCCACATCGAACTGGCACGCCTGTCTGGCAACGAGTTCCTCTTTCGTGCGGTCCGCGATGCCATGACGCGCCTGTCTCGGGCCCGCTGGCTGGAGGTTCGCGACGAGGCGGCGCTTGCTCGTGCCTGGGCCGAACATGGCGCCATTCTGGCGGCGACCCGCCTTGGCGATGCCGATGAAGCCACGCGCCTGCTTTCGGCCCACATCGTCGGCAGCCGCGACCGGCTGGTGACGTCGCTCGCCAACGACCGGCGTGGCCTTCGCGCCAGGGGCTTTGCGGTCGTCGCCGCTTAGTTCGCTGCAAAGGGCAGGGCAATCGCCGCGCAAAAGGCGGCGTCAGGGCGCGGGGTGCACTTTCGGCCTCGCTTCACAGACGCCGATGGCGTAAGGAGCGGCGATGGAAAACAACCGATTTGAAACACCTGTGACTGTGAAGTCAGTCGCGGCGGGAAGCACTCAGCTCTTGCGCACGGCCCGTGAGGCTTCCGACTACCTCCTCAACAACTGGCCCGGCAAGCGCAGCCCCAAGCATCGCGCGGCCCTGCAGGCCTGCCATGATGCATTGGCCGGCGACAAGCCGGCGATGAACGCCAGGCGCGCCTTCATTGCGGCAGCGCGCGAAGTGGACGTCTTTGTCAGCGACAAGGCCCCGGCCTGATACAAGGCGACAATCTGGAATGAGGCACGGGCCCGCATGCGCGGGCCTTTTGCCGTCACTTTGCCGTTTCGGTTTCGGTTTCGGTCTCGTCTTCGGGCTTTGAACGCTCTCGCGCGGCAACCTTGGCCGCCAGCTTCTCGGCCTTCTTGGCCGCCTTCTGGCGGTCGCGTTCCTTGCGTTCGTGATCGTAGTTTGGTGGTCGCGCCATATCGGCTCCTTTTCACTGCCTCGCGGCTCTGGTCCTGCCTAGGAGCATTAGCCGTCAAACACAACAGCTGAAGCGATAGTGCCCGGTCGTTCGCGTCGATGACGGTCCGGGGGTTGCAAGATGCGCGGCACAATGGTGTAGGGAGAGCCGGGGCACCAACATATTGCGAGCTGCCCATTGTTTGATCAAGTGATCGATGGCCACAATTGCGCGAACGACTGCTAAGGTTTTCTATTATGTGCGAAATTTCGCGCGCGACGCCGTCCCACAGGAATTGTTTCGCCGGCAACTGGCGAACAGGCTCAAAAAGGCCAGGCTCACGGACAGCTCGGTTCGCCATAGGCTGAATTACTACAACAAGCTGCACGATGCCTTTGTGCCCAGCGCGAATGCCGTGCGCATCGGCAAGCTGCCTTTTGACCCGACAATGTACTATTACGACCTGAAGGAATTTGCCCGCTACTTCGATCCGTCATTGCTCGTCGATGTGGAATTCGGCGACATCGTCGAGGTGCCGAAGGTGCCGTCGATCGTCAAGGATCGGCCTATCCGTGCGCAAGACAGCAATGCGGTCATCATGAAGCTCGACAAGTTTCGTCATTTCCACATGCCTGCCGACGCAACCGCATTCGCCGACAAGCTCCCTTCCGTGGTCTGGCGCGGTGATCTCAACAACCCGATACGGACGAGGTTTCTGGACGCAGTGCGCGACTTGCCGTTCTGCGACGCCGGCTCACACAAGCCGAATGCGCCGGTCGCGTATAGCAAACCCTATCTGAGCATCGGCCAGCATCAGCGCTATCGCTACATTGTCTCGCTCGAAGGCATCGACGTGGCGACCAACCTCAAATGGGTCATGAATTCGAACTCGCTCTGCCTGATGCCGCCACCGACATACGAGACATGGTTCGCGGAAAACCAGCTCGAGGCTAACGTCCACTATGTGCCACTCGAAGCGGATTTCTCCAACCTTTCGGAGCGCGTGGCATACTTCGAGCGACATCCGGCGCAGGCCGAACGCATCATTTCTGCTGCGAATGCCTATTGCCGGACATTTACCAACGAGCAGGCCGAGCAGGCAATCTCCCTGCTCGTGCTCTACAAATACTTCGTGCTCAGCGGCCAGATCAAACCCGACGCCGAGGTCTGGCGTTATATCATGGGCTAGCGGCCGGCGGGCATCGTCCGCCGGTTCCCCATCCAGATCAGTGTTCACGCGCCGCGTCGGGTGTCCGCAGATGCGTGGCACGATAGGCCCGAGGGAACAACAACAGCCACCGTTTGTTTTGATCGAGGTTTGTTTTGATCAAGTGAATTATGGCCACCATACAGCGAACGACGGCAAGGGTTTTCTATTATACGCGAAACGTCATGCGCGATATCGCGCCGCAAGCACTCTTCCGACGGCGGCTGGCGAGTCGCCTCGAAAAAGCCCGGCTTCCGGACGGATCGGTTCGCCAGCGGCTAAATTACTACAACAAGCTGCAGGACCCATTTTCGCCCAGCCCGGCTGCGGTGCGTATCGACAATCTGCCGTTTGCACCGAGCACGTACTATTACGACCTCAAAGAGATTGCCCGGTATTTTGACCCCAAATTGCTCATAGACTTGGAATTCGGCGATGTTGTCGATGTGCCGAAGGTGCCGTCGCTCGTCAAGGATCGGCCGATCCATGCCGACAACAGCAATGCGATCATTCTGAAATTCAACAAGTTCCGGCACTTCCACATGCCTGCCGACGCAACCGCGTTCGCCGACAAGCTCCCTGCCGTGGTCTGGCGCGGCGATCTCAACAATCCGATACGGACAAGATTTCTGGATGCCGTACGCGATCTGCCGTTCTGCGACGCCGGCTCACACAAGTCGTACGCGCCGGCCGAGTACCGCAAGCCATTTCTCAGCATCGGCCAGCAGCAGCGTTATCGCTACATCGTCTCGCTCGAAGGCAATGACGTGGCGACCAACCTCAAATGGATCATGAACTCGAATTCGCTCTGCCTGATGCCCACGCCGACATACGAAACATGGTTCGCGGAGAAGCAACTCGAGGCCAACATCCACTATGTACCGCTCGACCCGGATTTTGCCGACGTTGCCGAAAAGGTGCGCTATTTCGAACAACACCCGGCAGTGGCCGAACGCATCATTGCCGCGGCGAATGCCTATTGCCGGACATTCACCGACGAGAAGCACGAGCAGGCGATCTCCCTGCTCGTGCTCTACAAATACTTCGTGCTCAGCGGCCAGATCGAGCCTGATCCCGAGGTCTGGCGCTACATCACGGGTTAAGTGCCGGGCCGGCGTCGTCCGCCGGGTTCCTCGTCGAAATCTGGGGTCACACGCCGCTGCGATCGAGAACCAGATCGGCGGCGCCGAAGCGGTCCTTTGCCGTCAGCTGCTGGTGCCAGTAGGGGTAGAGCACCGGCGGCCGGCTGATCGCGTCGAGGCGTTCACGCTCCTCGCCGGTGAGCACCAGGCTTGCCGCCGCGATGTTGTCCCGGAACTGCGTTTCGCTCCTGCCGCCGATCACCAGCGAACTGACCGCCGGCCGGCCGAGCAGCCAGGCCAGTGCCACCTGCGCTGCCGACACGCTGCGCTGCGAGCCGATCTCGACAAGGACGTCGACGATCCGCCAGAGCCGGTCCTCGTCGCGGATCGGCGGTTCGGACCAGCCGGCGAGCTGCCGGGCGGTGGGGCTGTCGCGGCGGTATTTGCCGGACAGCAATCCGCCGGCAAGCGGGCTCCAGACCAGCACGCCGAGCCCCTGGTCGACCGAAATCGGCAGCAATTCATATTCCGCCTCGCGCGCTTCCAGCGTGTAGTGGATCTGCTGGGTGACGAAGCGCGGCTGGTGATGGCTGTCGCTGATGCCGAGCGCCTTCATCACTTGCCAGCCGGAATAATTGGAGCAGCCGACATAGCGGATCTTGCCCTGGGCAACCAGCGTGTCGAGCGCGGCGATGGTTTCCTCGAGCGGTGTCGTGCCGTCCCATTCGTGCAGGAAGTAGATGTCAATGACGTCGGTCTTCAACCGCTTCAGGCTCTTCTCGCATTCGCGGATCAGGTGATAGCGCGACAGGCCTTCGTCGTTCGGACCGTTGCCGATCCGCATCCGCGCCTTGGAGGCGATCAGCACGTCGCCCTTGCGCTTGCCGCCGAGTGCTTCGCCGATG
This sequence comes from Mesorhizobium sp. P2_A8, assembly GCF_056404935.1. NCBI lineage: Bacteria > Pseudomonadati > Pseudomonadota > Alphaproteobacteria > Hyphomicrobiales > Phyllobacteriaceae > Mesorhizobium > Mesorhizobium sp. P2_A8. The sequence continues at coordinate 358,765 of NZ_JBFUDB010000007.1, read as the reverse complement.
ATCTCTTCCGAAATGCCGTTCGAATAGACGTTGGCGGTGTCGATGACGTTGATGCCGGCATCGATGCAGAGATCGATCATCCGGCGCGCCTCGTCGAGATCGGTCTTGCCGACAGCCGAAAACGCGCCGGCGCCGCCGAAGGTCATCGTGCCCATGGTCAGTGTCGAAACTTTCAAGCCGGAACGGCCGAGGGTGCGGTATTCCATGTCAGTCCTCGCGATTGCATTGGGGAAAGGGGCTTTGGGGAAAGATATTTGTAGGACAATTTAGACCGCTCGTCGACATGCCACGGCGACGGATCGATCATGCCTCGCGGGATTTGCTGCGGCGGCCATCGTGCTCAGTCTGCAATAAAACCGTCATTGCCGGTCTATATTGAAGTCGGCTCAGGTGTTGCCACTCCGGGACGCAGGCCAGGGGTTGGGCGCCGGACGTGGATCGACACGGCTTGCAAGCGGAGCAGCTGAAATGACCGAGCTAAAACAGAATTCTCCCGCCAGGGACTGGCTTGAAGCCGAACTCGCCGACACGCTCGATGAAGACTATGAGCTCGAAATGTCGGAGCCGGCGCTGTCGATGGAGATCGCGAAGATCTACAAGAACTCGCATCCGCCTTCGATCGATCGGATGCAATATTTTCGCGACCTGATCACCTTGCAATCCGAATTGATCAAGCTGCAGTCCTGGGTCGCCTATCACAAGAAGAAGCTGGTGGTGGTCTTCGAGGGCCGCGACTCTGCCGGCAAGGGCGGTGTCATCAAGCGCATCACTCAGCGGCTCAATCCACGCATCTGCCGTGTCGTCGCCCTGCCGGCGCCGACCGAGCGCGAGAAGTCGCAATGGTATTTCCAGCGCTATGTGCCGCATCTGCCAGCCGGCGGCGAGATCGTGCTGTTCGACCGCTCCTGGTATAACCGCTCCGGCGTTGAACGGGTGATGGGTTTTGCCCAGCCCGATCAGGTCGAGGAATTCTTCCGCGACGTGCCGGAGTTCGAGCGCATGCTGGTCCGCTCGGGCATCACCGTGGTCAAATACTGGTTCTCGATCACCGACGAGGAGCAGCAGATGCGCTTCCTGATGCGCATCCACGATCCGATGAAGCAGTGGAAACTCTCGCCGATGGACCTGCAGTCGCGCGTGCGCTGGGAGCAGTACACCAAGGCCAAGGAAGAGACCTTTGCCCGCACCAACATTCCGGAGGCGCCCTGGTTCATCGTCGAGGGCAACGACAAGAAGCGGGCGCGGCTGAACTGCATCGACCATCTGCTCAAGCAGATGCCGTATGAAGAGGTGCCGCACGAGGAGATCACGCTGCCCGAGCGCGTCTTCAATCCCGAATACGAGCGCCAGACGCTGCCGCGCGAGCTCTACGTGCCGGAAAAGTACTGAGCGTCTCACCGTCCCCACATGAGGGAGAGCGAAACCTAGGCACGCTTGATGATCACGTGGGTGGCGAGCGGCGTGGCGACCTGCTCGCTGCAGAGATAACCGAGCCTGGGCATGTCCAGTCCGGCAAAAAGGTTCTCACCGGCACCAAGCAGCACCGGCGAGATCGCCAGATGCATCTCGTCGATCAGCTTCTCCTGGAGATATTGCTGGATGGTGGCGACGCCTCCGCCGACCCGCACGTCCTTGCCATCAGCCGCCGCCTTCGCTTGTTCAAGCGCCGAATGGATGCCGTCGGTGACGAAGTGGAAGGTCGTGCCGCCCTCCATGACGATCGGTTCGCGCTTATGATGGGTCAGCACGAAAACCGGCACATGGTAGGGTGGGTTGTCGCCCCACCAGCCCCTCCAACTGTCGTCGGGCCATTCGCCGCGGATCGGCCCGAACATATTGCGGCCGAGGATCCAGGCGCCGACATTCTCGAAGCTGCGCGCCGCAAAGTCCTCGTCAGCGCCGGTCGCACCGCCTTCCTCGCCGAACATCTTGCGGAAGGTGCGGGTGCTCCAGGCCCATTTGTGCAAGGCTTCCCCGCCGACACCGAGCGGATTTTGCAGGTCCTGGTCGGGACCGGCGCCGTAGCCGTCGAGCGACAGGGTGAATGCGTTGACGCGAAGTTTGGACATAAAGTCTCCTCCATAACCAGTTGTGCAAGCGGTAGCAAACTGATTGTGAATTGCAAGCAGTTTGTGTGGATGCAGCAAACCGCAGGCGATTGGTCCAACGACCTTCGCTCGGGCTCCCGTCCGGAAGCCGGCAATTGTTCATGGAGATCGAGGAGGTCGCCGGCATTGCCCGCTGCGACCGGCCATCGGTGGGAAGAGAAAACTATCCCTTCAGCATCGTCGCCACTTCAGGCGCGAAATAGGTGAGGATGCCGTCGCAGCCGGCACGCTTGAAAGCGAGCAGCGATTCCAGCATCGCCTTTTCGCCATCGATCCAGCCATTGGCGGCCGCCGCCTTGATCATCGAATATTCGCCCGACACCTGGTAGGCGAAGGTCGGCATCTGGAATTCGTCCTTCAGCCGCCGGATGATGTCGAGATAGGGCAGGCCGGGCTTGACCATCAGCATGTCGGCGCCTTCGGCGATATCCTGTTCGGCCTCGCGCACCGCTTCGTCCGAATTGGCGTGGTCGATGTAATAGGTCTTCTTGTCGCCCTTGAGCAGCCCGGCGGTGCCGACCGCCTCGCGATAAGGGCCGTAGAAGGCCGAGGCGAATTTGGTCGCGTAGGACATGATTGCCACGTCCTGGAAGCCGTTGGCGTCGAGCGCGTCGCGGATGGCGCCGATGCGGCCGTCCATCATGTCGGACGGCGCGATGATGTCGGCGCCGGCCGCCGCCTGGATGACGGCCGCGGCGGTCACCTGTTCGACCGTCTCGTCATTGACGATGATGCCGTCGCGCAGGATGCCGTCATGGCCATGGCTGGTGAACGGATCGAGCGCGGCATCGGTGATGATGCCAATCTCAGGCACCGCGTCCTTTATCGCCCGGGTGGCGCGGTTGATGACGTTGTCGGGGTCGAGAATGTGCGAACCGGTCTGGTCGCGCAGCGCGATGTCGACATTGGGGAAGGTGGCGAGTGCCGGAATGCCGAGCTTTGCCGCGCGCTCGGCCTCCTTGACGGCGAGATCGACAGACAGGCGGAAAACGCCCGGCATGGCGGCGATCGGCTCGCGGACATTCTTGCCGTCGACGACGAAGATCGGCCAGATCAAATCGTCGACCGTGAGCCGGTTCTCCTGCACGAGACGGCGCGACCAGTCGGCCTTACGCATGCGGCGCAAGCGGCGGCTGCCGGTGATGTCGTCGACGCTGCGCGCGCCGGCTGGCTTTGTCGGTGTGAATTTGTTCATCGCCAAAACTCTCGTTCGGCGGCTTTTTACCACGAGCCCTTGCTGCTGACCAATGCGACACGTTTGTGCCAGGGTGTCCTAGGGTTGCCCATTGCCTGACAGAATCTGCGCCGCGCCCCTAATCGCGACGCGGAAAGCCTCGTCGAAGGAGACACCGCGCACCTGCCAGCTATAGGTCTTCCCGCCCATGGCCAGCCGCCAGTCGGCGATCCAGCCGAATTCCTTGTCACTCCAGACGATGCTTCCGGCAAGCGCCTGATCGGCTCCGGCCTTTGTCGCAGCCGTATCCAGCTTCGCCATGTCAGCGTCGCGCAGCGTCTTGTCATCCAGCCCGGCCTGCAACAGCAGCGCTACCCTGGGGAAGACTACCTGCATGGCCAGCGGCAAGGCGGCATTGCCGAACGATTCGCGCATCAATGCGCCGCGCTCGTCATCGGCATCGAGCGCGAAATGCCGGATGCCTTGCTCGGTTGCCAAGAAAACCGCCAGCCGTGGCCGCTCGGTCAGCCATGGCTTGCTGCCGAGCGAAGCCAGGACCGGGTCGATCGTCGCCGGCGTGTATTGGCAATAAAGGTCGTGCGGCCGGTCGTGGGTGCCTTGTTCGTCATGCACCGGTATGCCTTCCATGCGGTCGCGGTAGCGGAAGCTGGTGACAAAGCTGCCGGCCTTGTCGCGCAGCCCCGTCATCTCTGGTTTTGCCGTCAGGCGCTGATCACCGGAAACCCGGACCAGAACCGCATCGAGGCAGATCTTGAAGCCCGCCTGGCGGTTCGGCTCGCCCTGGCCGGTGACGATGGTCTGTGATTGGTAGAGGTCATCGACAACAGCCGCCCTGGCCGGACCATTGGCGGCGTAGAGGGCCAGCAGGCCACCCAGAACAAGGGCAAGGCGCAAAAACTGCGGCATGGCTCACCGTCCGGTTCGAGGGTTTGTCGGCCAATCTCTAGCACCGGGTGTCGCTGGCGGCCAAGACGGCGCTCCGCCGCTCAGTTTTGACTTTGGCCCGCGGATCCGGACGCGGCGGCCTCCTCAACGAATTTCCTGAAGTCGGTTGGAGGGTCGCCGGTCAAATGCTGGTGCGCGTCCGTCACCCGTTGGTAGCGGCCTTCTTCTATCGATCGGCACAAGGTCGAAAAGGCATGCGGCCATGGGTCCTCCATCGCTGCCCAGGCCCGCTGAAGATAGTCGGCGGGCGAACAGGCAACGAACTCAAGCGGGCGGCCAAAGGCCGAACCGGCGGCCCCGGCGAGGTCGTGAAACGACAGCGACCGCGGTCCCGTCAGTTCATAGGTTTTTTCAGCGTGATTCATGGCTGACGCGACCACGGCCGCCGCTGCCAACGCAACATCGTTTCTTGATACAGGCGCAACCCGCCCAGCGCCCGTGGGGAGCGAAACGACCCCGGACGAAAGGGCCGGCTTGATCCAGCTATCCAGAACCAGATCCGAATACAGGCCGCATCTCAGGATCGTCCAGGCGCACCCGCTTTCACGCAGCCTGCGCTCCGCGTCCCTGTAGACAGGCGTGAAATAGAACGGCGAGTCCGCATCGATATCGATGATGCTGGTGAAGACGATTGACGGTACGTTTCGGGAAACGGCCGCCTCCATGGCATTGGCGTGGTGACGAAGGACATTCCGGCCGTCGCCGTCGCTCGAGACGAGCAGCAGCGTCGAGACACCTTCGAATGCCCGCAACAAACTTTTCGGATCATCGTAGTCCGCGACCCGCAACGGCATTTCGGCAGGCACGCTCGCCGCACGCGTGCCGGGGTTCCTGACCATCCCGGCCGCCGGCAAGCCCTGGCGCGACAGCGCCGCAAGCACCTTGCCTCCGACAAATCCCGACGCTCCGGTTACAAGGATCATGCGTTCGTCCTGAGCCTCACAGGCAGACACGTTGCACCCATTTGGCCGGGGTGCAAAGGATGGTGCCTTGCCTCTCCGAGATCCAAACAGGCGCACGATGGCAGCGCTTGGCATTGACGCACCCATGCGCCACGCTTTAGCACTTCAGTCCCGACGGCGCGGGGGAGGGATTCTTTCACGATGGATTTTGGCGGAGGCGACGAGATCCGCTTTGAACATCTGGGCCGGGCCGGCGTCGTCACGTTGACACGGCCGCAGGCGCTCAATGCCTTGACGCACCGCATGATCAGGGCGCTCGACGCTGCTCTTTCCGCCTGGGAGGCCGACCAAGGTGTCGATGTCGTCGTCGTCAGGGCCGAAGGCAGGGCGTTTTCAGCGGGCGGCGACATCCTTCATGTGTATGAGGCCGGCAGGGCTGGAAAGCCGCCGGTCGAATTCTTCGCCGATGAATACCGGCTCAATGCCCGCATCAACGGCTTCAAGAAACCCTACGTCGCCCTGATCGACGGCATCGTCATGGGCGGCGGCGTCGGCATCTCCTTCCACGGCTCGCACCGAGTGATGACCGAGAATGCCCAGTTCGCAATGCCGGAGGTCGGCATCGGCTTTTTCCCGGATGTCGGCGCCAGCCATTTGCTGCCTGATCTCGGCGGCTCCTTCGGCATGTATCTGGCGCTGACCGGCAATCGCATCCGCTATGGCGACGCGCTGTGGTCGGGCTTGGCCACCCACACCATCAAGGCAGAGGACCAGGGCGGCTTCCTTGACCGGCTGACGCTGACCGGCGATCCGGAATCGGTGCTGCGCGGTTTCTTCGTTCAGGCAAGGCGGGAGACCGACAGGCCGACGCTGGAGGCGATCGTCCGTCATTTTTCACAACCGTCTCTCAACGCCGTCATCGACAGCCTGGAACGGGCGGCAGGCGCCGACGAGTTCGCGGCAAAGGCGCTGGCGACGATTCGGACACGCTCGCCGACCAGCCTGCGCGTCGCCTGGCGCGAGATCAGCGCCGGGCTGACCTTGTCCATGGACGCTTGCATGAAGATGGAGTTCCGCATCCTCAACCGGATGCTCGCCGGCCATGATTTCTACGAAGGCATCCGCGCCGTCATCATAGACAAGGGTTCGAAGCCGCAATGGCGGCCAGAGAGCCTGGATGCGGTCAGCGAGGCGGATGTCGACGCCTATTTCGCCTCGCTAGGCGACCGGGAACTCGACCTGTGAGCGAGGTGACCTCGAGACGCGTCGTGCTGCAGCCCTCGGGCGTGGAGGTGATCTTCGCCTGGTTCCAGCGCGTCATATCAGGCTATTGCCTGCTGTTCGGCATTCTCTACTGGATCAAGCTGATCGGCTTCTATCCGGGCCCGCTATGGCGTTTCGACCTGATGCCCGTGCACTGGCAGGTGGCGGCGGTGGTGCTCGCCGTGTTCTTCCCCTTTGCCGCCGCCGGCCTGTGGATGCTAGCCTCCTGGGGGCCGGTCATCTGGTTCATTTGCGCGGTGACCGAGATCGTCATGTATGCCGGGTTTCCCGAACTTTTCGGCCACCGCATACTCATTGTCATCTCGCATGCGGCGGTGGCGCTGCTCTATATCGTTTTCCGGGTGATCATCTGGCTGCAGAAACGACCAGTACGGCACTAAGCCCTTGAGCACATTGGCGGCCTGGCGGCGGCCTGGATTCAGCCCCGCAATTATTGGCGAAATCTTTAGGTTAATTGTCCTTGCTCGGGTGACCGTTCGTTAAGCCTCTTCCGAAACCTCTTAGCGGTAAGCTCTTGTTAGCCCTAGCGTTTAAGTCGAATTTTATGAGTATTCGATAGTGTCGCGATCAAGGTGAAAAACAAAAAATCACCAGGGCGACAAACGAGAGGCAAAGACAATGATCAATTCGCGTCCGGCGGCGAAGACCGCCAACGTATCCGACGACCGCCGCGAGGCTATCCGCTCGCTGTACATGGAATCGCTGCAGCTTGTAGAGCGGCTGCACCGCCGCCTGCTTGACGTGATCAAGGATGAATTCGACCGCAACGGCCGTTCCGACATCAATGCCATCCAGGCGCTGCTGCTGTTCAACATCGGCAATTCCGAGCTGACCGCCGGCGAGCTGCGTTCGCGTGGCTACTATCTCGGCTCCAACGTCTCCTACAATCTGAAGAAGCTGGTCGACCTCGGCTTCATCAACCACCAGCGCTCGCGCATTGATCGCCGTTCGGTTCGCGTCTCGCTGACTCCGAAGGGCAACGAGGTGGCGGACGTCGTCGCCGGCCTCTATGAACGCCATGTCGGCTCGATCGAGCAGGTCGGTGGCATCAACACCGAGGAATTCAAGCAGATGAACCGTGCCCTGCAGCGGCTCGACCGCTTCTGGAACGATACCATCGCCTACCGGATGTAACCGGCACATCGGATCCGGCCCGCGCCAAAGAAGCGCGGCCGAAATGTCGACCTCTGGTCAAGGCCGGTGCCGAAGGGCATCGGCTCTTTTCTTTCCCCATCCCAACTCTTCCCGATCCCCAAGCCCAGGCGCGCCCGGTCGGCACCATCCCGCCAGGTTTGCTTTCGCTGCGGCAGTGCCTAATGTCATGGCTTGGAGGGGGCGCATGATGGACCTGGGGAAACGCTCGAGGATTTGCTCGGTTGCCGCAGCGCTTTTGTTGGTCTCGCAAACGGCTTTCGCCGAGGAGTGGTGGCAGGATTCTTTCGCCGCGGAAGGCAGCGCTCCCTGTGACAACAATGACTCGATCGTGACGTTTGCCGGCAAGGCAGTGGAGATGTGGGAGGTCGGCTGCACCTTGGACAAGGTTCAGAAGATCAACCGCCTGGATGTCGTCATCCTGGACATGACGTGTACCGACGGTGAGAGTACGGACAAGAGACGGGAACTGTTGCTCAAACTGGAGGATAGCAAAGTCCTGCGCTATCCCCAGCACGAGGTGCTGCAACGATGTTCGGAATTGAAGGCGCAGCCAAGCCCGGACCCAAAAGTTGAAACTCCACACTGAGGAACCATGAGATGGTCAGCAGGATCACGGCCTCAGCGGGCAGAACTTTTCGTGAAAATACGCAAGCGCCTGTTCGGCCTGGCGCGGCTCGCCGAAGAACGGGCCGGTAGCTTCTGGCTCACTGGTCAGATCGCAGCTGCCGTCGGTGTCGGTCGTGCAACTCTTGGTCAGCCCCTTGAGCGAGATGGTGGCCGGCGGATTGTCGAAGCCAATGGCCGTGACGGCGCTCAAGTCCAGCGTGTAGGTTAGGCGATAGTAGGGTTCGCCATCCTCCTCGAACTGCTGTTCGGCCTTGTAGCTGCACGCGCTGAGCTTCGTCACCGTAAACCTCAGCGTTTCGGTTCTGTCGCCGACCTCGTTGGGGCCAGTGCTGGTGAAGACCGCCGGCGATCGGGAAACCTGCTTCAGCGGTTCGTCGACCTGCTGCCCATATTTGGGGATCGCGCCCTGTTCCAGGCCGTGCACGAAATAGGCGACCGTTTCCTCCGGCGTCGGAGCGCTGCCGCTCGGAGCTGCGGCCAATGCGAAGGCCGCGACGACTGAAAGGACACCAGGCATGGTCTCGTTCCCTGTGTTGGGCGAGCTTGTCAGTGTATCATCAAGGGTTGGTGGTTTATCGGTCGATATTGGGCCTACGATCGCGGATCGGTGCCGAAAGAGCACTGGCCTTTCATTTCGCTGCGTCGACCGGGCCAAATTCGGACGGAAGCCACGTTGCCGCCATATTCCAATGGGACCGAGGATGCCGGTGATGCTGTGGTGAAGGCCGTGCGTTCACCCGGAACCCGTATCGCGGCTCGAGCGTTTGTGGCCGAACTGATACGGACATGGTTGGCTAATTGTTAAGATTGCCAACTTTAGAGTACGGGCAAAATCGCCCTGATAACCGAATGCAGCAGATCGAACGCTACAAGAATGTCTGGAACGTCCATGAGAACCAGCCGCCGTTTTTTCCTTTCCGGAGCCTCCGCGCTCGCAGCCGCGATGGTCGCCGGCGGCGCCAATGCGCAGGATGTGATCGGTGATATCCTGAAATCCTCGGCGCGCGGCAATTGGGATGACCAGTTCGATGCCCGCGCCAGCGAGGGCGGCAAGGTGGCCTCGACGCTGCCGATCTTCAGCGCGCAGACCGTGGCCTTTACCGAGCAGGCGGTGGCGCAATATCAAAACATTGCCGCTCAGGGCGGCTGGGTAGAGGTCCCGGCGACCAAGAAGCTGCAACTCGGCGTCGATGACCCGGATGTCGTGCCGTTGCGCAAGCGCCTGATGGTCTCTGGCGACCTGTCGCAGAGCGCCGGAATTTCGACGGCCTTCGATTCCTATGTCGACTCGGCGGTCAAGCGCTTCCAGTTGCGTCACGGGCTGCCCGCCGACGGCTCCATGGGCAAATACACCTACTTGGCGATAAACGTCTCGGCGCAGATCCGGCTTGGCCAGTTGCAGACCAATCTGCAGCGGCTGAAGGAGAAGGCCGGCACGCTGGGCAGCCGCTATGTTCTGGTCGACATTCCGGCCGCGCAGGTCGAAGCCGTCGAGAACGACCGCGTCGTGCTTCGCCACACCGCGATCGTCGGCAAGATCGATCGTCAGACGCCGATCGTCAATTCCAAGATCAACGAGATCATCGTCAATCCGTACTGGAATGCGCCGGTCTCGATCGTGCGCAAGGATATCATTCCGCTGATGCGGAAGGACCCCAACTACCTGAAGGACAGCCATATTCGCCTGTTCGCGCCGGACGGCAGCGAAGTCGACCCGCTCAATGTCGACTGGTCGACCGACGACGCCGCCAAGTATCGCTTCCGCCAGGATCCGGGTGCGGGCAACGCCATGGCCTCGGTGAAGATCAATTTCCCGAGCCCGGACGGCGTCTACATGCACGACACGCCGCAGCAGAGCCTGTTCGGGAAGATGATGCGCTTCGATTCCTCGGGCTGCGTGCGCGTGCAGAATGTGCGCGACCTCGTCACCTGGATCCTGCGCGACACGCCCGGCTGGGACCGCCAGCATTTCGAGGCGGCGATCAAGACCGGCGAAAACACGCCGATCCAGATCACCAACCCGGTGCCGGTGCATTTCCTCTATCTCTCGGCCTGGTCGACGGGCCCGGGCGTCGTGCAGTTCCGCGACGACGTCTACGCGCTCGACGGCGCCAACGAGCTGCAGATCACCTCGTCGCTTTAAATACCTGATTGTTTTACAGAAAAGGCCGCCGGTCAGGGCGGCCTTTTTCGTTGCTCGGATCCCGGTTGCGCTTTTTTTGCGGGAGAGGGCGGCTGGACGGATCGGCCGGCTTTGCGCATGGTCGGCGGACAAGTCTGGAACCGGACCATGGATGTCGCCGTCTTCATTCTGGTTGTGCTCGTCTTCGTCGCCGTTTCCGGCGCGCTGGTGCGCCTGGTGCGGGTGCCGTTGCCGGTGCTGCAGATTGCCATAGGCGCCGCACTCGCCTGGCCGGTGCGCGGCATCCATGTCGAGATCAATCCGGAACTGTTCCTGCTGGTGTTCATTCCGCCGCTGCTGTTCGGCGATGCCTATGGCGCGTCTAAGCGTGAATTGCTGGCGCTGCGCGGACCAATCCTCAACCTCGCCATCGGGCTTGTGTTCTTCACCATCGTCGGCTTCGGCTACGCCCTGCACTGGCTGGTGCCGAGCATTCCGCTGGTCGTCGCTTTCGCGCTCGCCGCCGTGCTGTCGCCGACCGATGCGGTGGCCGTGTCCTCGATCGTCGACAAGAACCTGGTTCCGGCGCGGCTGATGCACATTCTGGAAGGCGAGTCGCTGCTCAACGACGCTTCGGGACTGGTCATGTTCCGCTTTGCCGTCGCGGCCGCTCTGACTGGCAGCTTTTCGTTTGCCGCGGCATCCCTGAGTTTCCTCTATGCCGTTGCCGCCGGCATCCTGATCGGCGTGGCGGCATTGTTCGTCGCCGCCAAGCTGCTGCAATTGCTCAACCGCATCGGCGGCGTGCCGGCCGAGGCGCAGGTGCTGGTGATGATCCTGCTGCCCTTCATTGCTTATCTCGGCGCCGAGCACATCGGCGCTTCCGGCATCCTGGCGGCGGTCACCGCCGGCTTGCTGACCGGCGGCTCTGGCGTGTTTCGTTTCCTCGGCGTCTCGGCGCGCATGCAGACGATGTCGCTGTGGACGACGCTTTCCTTCGTTTTCAACGGTGCTCTCTTCATCGTGCTCGGACTGCAGCTTCCCGACATCATCCGCCATGTGCCGCCTGAACTGATGAGCCTGCACCCGATCGTCCAGCCGGTCGCGACCGTCATCGCGCTGACGCTGTGCCTGATCGCGCTACGCTTTCTGTGGATCTGGGTCGGCGATATCGCGGCTGGTATCGCGGCGCGGCTGGGCAAACGCAAGGTGGAGCCGTTTGGGCTGCGCGTGCGGCTCGCCGGTTCGGTGGCCGGGGTGCGCGGCGCGATCACGCTGGCCGGCATCCTGTCTCTGCCGCTCGCCTTGCCTGACGGTTCGCCCTTTCCGGCGCGCGACTTGGTCATCTTCCTCGCCGCGGGCGTCATCATCTGCTCGCTGGTCTTCGCCAGTCTCGCCTTGCCGAAGATCGCCAGCGGGCTGGTCGAGCCTGGAGAGGATGTCGGTGCCGCCGAGGAGCGGCTCGCACGTGTCGGCGCGGCCAAGGCGGCCATCGCCCGCATCGAGAGCATCGCCGCCACCGACACCGAAGATGGAGGCGAGGTGCCCGGCGCCCGGCTGGCTGCCGCCGACAACATTGTCGCCGGCTACCGGCGCCGGATTGCTGCCTCCGACGAAGCCGATGAAGCACGCGCCAAAGCACGCGAAGCCGGTCGGCTGGAACTTGAGCTCAGGCTCGCCGGCATCGAGGCCGAACGCGGGGCCGTTCGCGCCATGTTGCGCAGCGGCCAGATCAACGATCATGCGGCACGGGCGCTGTTCACCGAGATCACCCTTACCGAAGCCTTGCTGAAGGGGCGGCAGGACCGGAAATAGCCCACTCGTTGCCTCGTTGGCGCAATCCGGCCAGCAAATTTCGCGCCGCAAACGTGGCGGGGCGAAAACAACTGTGTTAATGGCGCGGCGAATGCATGTCGCCCAAAAGTGTGCAGCGGTTTGGGACAACGACATGCATAAATCAAAATTGCCCCCGAACCCGAGGATGTCAGGCCATGGCAACAGCAGCGGCAGTGTCGAACAAATTCGAATCCTTCTTCGAAACCACGCTGGCCGACGCCGATCCGGAGATTTTCGGCGCCATCCGCAACGAACTCGGTCGCCAGCGCCACGAGATCGAATTGATCGCCTCTGAAAACATCGTCTCGCGCGCCGTTCTGGAAGCGCAGGGCTCGATCATGACCAACAAGTACGCCGAGGGCTATCCGGGCAAACGCTACTATGGCGGCTGCCAGTTCGTCGACGTCGCCGAGGAACTGGCGATCGAGCGGGCGAAAAAGCTGTTCGGCTGTAACTTCGCCAACGTCCAGCCGAATTCGGGCAGCCAGATGAACCAGGCCGTGTTCCTGGCGCTGCTGCAGCCTGGTGACACCTTCATGGGCCTCGACCTCAATTCGGGCGGCCATCTGACCCACGGCTCGCCGGTCAACATGAGCGGAAAATGGTTCAAGGTCGTGTCCTATGGCGTGCGCCAGGACGACCACCTGCTTGACATGGATGCGATCGAGAAGACCGCCCACGAGACCAAGCCGAAGCTGATCCTGGCCGGCGGTACCGCTTATTCGCGCGTCTGGGACTGGAAGCGTTTTCGCGAGATCGCTGATGCGGTTGGCGCTTATTTGATGGTCGACATGGCGCACATCGCCGGCCTGGTGGCGGGGGGCGTGCATCCGTCGCCGCTGCCGCATGCTCATGTGGTGACCACGACCACGCACAAGTCGCTGCGCGGCCCCCGTGGCGGCATGATCCTGTGCAATGACGAGGACATCGCCAAGAAAATGAATTCCGCGGTGTTCCCCGGCCTGCAGGGCGGCCCGCTGATGCATGTCATCGCCGCCAAGGCGGTGGCCTTCGGCGAAGCACTGAAGCCGAGCTTCAAGGTCTACGCCGAGAGCGTCGCCGCCAACGCCAAGGCGCTCGCCTCCAGCCTTAAGGAAACCGGTCTCGATATCGTCTCCGGCGGCACCGACAACCATCTGATGCTGGTCGACCTGCGCCCCAAGAACGCCACCGGCAAGCGCGCCGAGGCAGCGCTCGGCCGCGCCAACATCACCTGCAACAAGAATGGCATTCCGTTCGATCCGGAAAAGCCTTTCGTCACGTCAGGGGTGCGTCTCGGCACGCCGGCCGGCACCACGCGCGGCTTCGGCCAGGCCGAGTTCCGCGAGATTGGCAAGCTGATCGCCGAAGTGCTGGATGGTCTGAAAGTCGCCAATTCCGACGAGGGCAATGCCGCTGTCGAAGCGGCGGTCAAGGCCAAGGTGGTGGCGCTGACCGACCGTTTTCCGCTCTACCCCTATCTCGGCTGACGAGATTAAGGTCTCATCATCTTGCCGCGATGACAGGCGTCGTCGCGGCAAGCCTGCGGCAGGAGCCTTGATGATGCGAATTGTTCGTCTCGCCGACCTTGCCGTCGCTGGCACTCTGGCTGCTTTGATTGCCTTGCCGTTGTCCGGCATCGCCTTGGCACAAACCGCCCCCGCTCAAACCGCGCCGACGCAGCCCGCACCTGCCCAGGCCGCGCCCGCGGCACCCGCCCCGGCAGCCCCCAAGCTCGAAACTTTCGGCAGATGGTCGACGCTGGTCGACGAGGTCGATACCGGCGAGGACATCCGCAAGACTTGCGCGGCGTCGACCGCCTTTATCGGTGCCGGTGGCGAGAGCGGCATCCTGACGCTCATCATCACCAACGGCGATGCGCTGCCGCCGGATGCTTACCCGTCCCTGACCATTGCGGTCGATAATAAGGGCTTGCCGACCGGCAAGTCGGTCGCGGCCACCTTCGGCGATGACAAGGGCCACATCACCGCGAAGCTCCATTCCGATGCTACCGTCAATGGCCGGCTCAGCTGGATCGTGGACAATCAGGCCAAGACCAGCCTGGCGCTCTTGCGTGTCATGCGCCGCGCATCGGCGCTCGATGTCTCCTTTGGCGACGCGCCGGTTGGAAGCATATCCATGGACGGCTTCACCAAGGCCTATCGCAGTCTCGGCAAATCGTGCGGGTTTCCGACCACCGACGTCGCCCCCTGACGGCATCGGCACACTGTCCGGCTGCTTTGGCGACGCTGGCAATCTTGCTTGCGCCTCGCTATCTCTGAGGGGCAAGGGGCGAGGGGCTGTTGCCGATACTTTGCCATCGTTGCAAAAACCTCTAAGCCTTTCGCCTCACCAGATTCGCCAACCAAAGGCTTCTCCATGCGCTGTCCCTATTGCCAGTCAGAAGATACGCAGGTGAAGGATTCGCGCCCCGCCGAGGATGGCGCGGCAATCCGCAGGCGGCGCGTCTGCCCCGATTGCGGCGGCCGCTTCACCACCTTCGAGCGCGTGCAGCTGCGCGATCTCGTCGTGGTCAAGAAATCGGGTCGCAAAGTGCCGTTCGACCGCGACAAGTTGTTGCGCTCGGTGGAGATTGCCGTTCGCAAGCGCAATGTCGATCCCGAGCGCATCGACCGCGCCGTGACCGGCATCGTGCGCCAACTCGAAAGCTCCGGCGAGACCGAAGTGGCTTCCGGCGAGGTCGGCCGGCTGGTCATGGAAGCGCTGAAGTCGCTCGACGATGTCGCCTATGTCCGCTTCGCCTCGGTCTACCGCAATTTTCGCGAAGCCAAGGACTTCCACGAATTGCTCGGCGAGCTCAAGGGGGACGAAATCAAGGGTGAAGAGGACGCCAGCTGAGCATGACGGCACGCGACAGACAGGCCGAACTTGATCGCCGTTTCATGGCGGCGGCGCTCCGCCTTTCGCGGAAGAATGCCGGGCGCACCGCGACCAATCCTTCCGTAGGCACGCTGATCGTGCGCGACGACGGCAATGGCCCGATGATTGTCGGCACCGGTGTGACCGCTGTCGGCGGCCGCCCGCATGCCGAGACCGAGGCGTTAGCCGAGGCCGGCGCGCTGGCGCGCGGCGCCACCGCCTATGTCACGCTGGAACCTTGCGCCCATCATGGCCGCACGCCGCCTTGTGCCAATGCGCTGGTCAGCGCCGGTGTCGCGCGCGTCGTCGGCGCCGCCAGCGACCCCGATCCGCGCGTGTCCGGCAAGGGCTACGCGATACTGCGCGCCGCCGGCGTCGAGGTCGTCGAGAAGGTGTTGGCGGCGGAAGCCGCCGAACAGATGGCCGGCTATCTGATTCGATCGTTGAGAAAGCGCCCCGAAGTAATTCTCAAGCTTGCCCTTTCCAGTGATGGCAAGATCGGCAGGCAAGGCGAAGGGCAGGTGTCGATCACCGGCGATGTCGCCCGCCGCGAAGTGTATCTCATGCGGGCCGAGGCCGACGGCATACTGGTCGGTATCGGCACGGCACTGGAGGATGATCCGGCTCTGACGGTGCGCTTGCCGGGGCTGGAGAACCGTTCGCCGGCCCGCATAGTGCTCGACCGGCAGATCAGGTTGCCCGAGGCCTCGAAGCTGGTTTCGGGCGTGGACCGGGTGCCGCTCTACGTCGCCGCTTGCCTGGAAGCCGATCCGCATCGGCGGACCATGCTGGAACGCGCCGGGGTGCGCTTCATCGGCACAGAAACGCATGAAGGAGGCGTAGCCCTGCCGGAATTGCTCGAGGATCTGGCCGCGCTCGGCATGGCCAGCGTTCTGGTCGAGGGCGGCGCCAAGGTGGCGAGCGCTTTTCTGGCCGATGGGCTGGTCGACCGCATCGTGCTGTTCCGGGGGCCCGAAGCGATCGGTAGTGATGGCATTGCATCGCCCATCGATGCCGACCATATCCCGGCAGGATTTCGCAAGCTTCGCGAGATGCGTTTCGGCGAAGACAGCTATGCCGAGTGGATCAGAGACATTTAGGATCAACACCGATGTTTACCGGAATTGTCACCGATGTCGGCACTGTCGCGGCCGTCGAGCCGCTCAGGGAAGGGGTGGGGCTGCGCATCGACACCGCCTATGACCCCGAGACGATCGCCATTGGCGCTTCGATTTCCTGCGGCGGTGTCTGCCTGACGGTCACCGCCTTGCCCGACAGCGGCTCGAACGCGCACTGGTTCGAGGTTGAGGCCTGGGAAGAAGCGCTCAGGCTGACGACGGCGATGGGCTGGAAAGCGGGCACGCGGATCAATCTGGAGCGGGCGCTGAAGATCGGCGACGAACTCGGCGGTCACATCGTTTCGGGCCATGTCGACGGCATGGCCGAGATCGTCGAGCGCAAGGACGAAGGCGATGCGGTGCGTTTTACCCTCGAAGCACCGCGCGATCTGGCGAAGTTCATTGCGCCAAAGGGCTCGGTCGCGCTCGACGGCACCTCGCTCACCGTCAACAAGGTGGAAGGCACGCGCTTCGACGTGCTTTTGATCCACCACTCACTGACCGTGACCACCTGGGGCGAGCGCCAGGTCGGCGACCGCGTCAATTTGGAGATCGACACCATGGCCCGCTATGCGGCGCGCCTGGTGGAGGCCGCGAAAGAGGGGCTCTAAGCGGTTACCCGGGAATTTCGACCCAAGGTCACCTTCGGAAAGCTTGCGAACTCGTCGGCTTCGGCCTAAGTCACCGGCTCCGCCGGAGACGTGACGCAAAAATGCCCAGGAACAAGAAACTCAAGCTGCTGATCATCGAAGCCCGCTTCTATGATGATCTGGCGGACGCGCTGCTCGAAGGCGCGAAGGGCGCGCTCGACGAAGCCGGCGCCAAGTACGATGTCCTCACCGTGCCAGGGGCGCTGGAAATTCCGGCCGTGATCTCCTTCGCGCTCGATGCCGCCGAGGGTGAGGGCACCGATTATGACGGTTTTGTCGCGCTTGGCACCGTGATCCGGGGCGAGACGCATCATTTCGATATCGTCGCCAACGAATCCGCACGCGCCTTGATGGACATGTCGGTGCAGGAATCGATCTGCATCGGCAACGGCATCCTGACAACCGAGAATGACGAGCAGGCTTGGACACGCGCCCGGCGCACGGAAGGCGACAAGGGTGGTTTTGCGGCGCGTGCCGCGCTCACCATGATCGCCATCAAGAAACGGCTCGGAGCCTGACCGGCGTGACGCAATCCGGAGACAAGGACCGACCACCGGTGCGCCAGGCCAACAAGCGCGGCGCTGCCCGGCTGGCCGCTGTGCAGGCGCTCTATCAGATGGATGTCGCCGGCAGCGGCGTCTTCGAGATCACCGCCGAGTACGAGGCCTTTCGTCTCGGCAAGGAAGTCGACGGCGCGCTCTACCGCGAGGCCGACGCACAATGGTTTCGCGCTATCCTCGCCGGTGTCGTCGAGAACCAGAAGACCGTCGATCCGATTATCCGCCAGGCACTGACCGAGGACTGGCCGCTGTCGAGGCTTGATTCGACGCTGCGCGCCATTCTGCGCGCCGGCGTCTATGAGCTGATGAAGCGCGAGGATGTCCCGGTCGCCGTCATCGTCTCGGAATATGTCGACATCGCCAAGGCCTTCTACGAGGAAGACGAGCCGAAGCTGGTCAACGCCGTGCTTGACCGTGTGTCTCGCCGGGTGCGTGGCGAGGGGCGCGGCAAGGACGCATCGTGACGGCAATCGTCGTCGAGGCGGCCAGGGAGGCGCGTCGCACCGCCCTGATCCTCGCCGCCTCGCAGGCGATCATCGGCTCGGCGGCACCCATCGCCATCTCCATGGGGGCGCTGGCCGGGCAATATCTGCTTGGTCCCGACAAGTCATTGGCGACGGCGCCGATCACCGGCTTCAACATCGGCGTGGCGCTCGGCGCGCTTCCTGCAGCGGCGATCATCCGCGGCATGGGCCAGCGCGGCGGCTTCATGACCGGCACGATCGTTACCGCGCTTGGCGGTCTGGTCGCTACAGCAGCGCTTTTCCACGGCAGCTTCTGGCTGTTCGCCTTCGGCCTGCTGGTGATCGGCGTCGGCGGCGCCTTCGTCCAGCAGTTCCGTTTCGCCGCCGCCGACAATGCGCCGCCCGAGTTCAAGGCGCGCGCCATCTCCTTCGTGCTGGCCGGAGGCATCGTCACCGCCATTCTCGGGCCGCAGATCGTCATCTTCACCCGTGAATCATTCGCGCCGGTGATGTTTGCCGGTTCGTTCGCCGCCATCCTGCCGCTGGCCGCGGCCGGCGCCATCATCCTGTCGTTCCTGCGACTGCCGGCGAAGGCATCCGGCAGGGTGGAGATCGCCGACAGCGACGCAAGACCGTTGGCGGAAATCGTCACGAAGCCGCGCTTCGTCGCCGCGCTGTTCTGCGCTGTCGGCAGCTACGCCCTGATGAGCTTCGTCATGACGGGCGCCCCGCTGGCCATGGTTGGTTGCGGACTGTCGGAGGACGATGCGACGCTCGGCATCTCCTGGCACGTCATGGCGATGTTCGCGCCGAGCTTCTTCACCGGCTCGCTGATCCATCGATTCGGCGCCGAACGCATCGTCGCCATCGGCCTAGTCCTGCTCATCGGTTGTGCCATCGTTGCTTTGTCGGGCGTGGCGCTGTGGCAATTCTGGACGTCGCTGATCCTGCTCGGCCTTGGCTGGAATTTCAGCTTCATCGGCGCCACGGCGATGGTGGCGGCCAGCTATCGGCCGTCGGAAAAGGGCAAGGTGCAGGGCTTCCACGACTTCGTCCTGTTCGGCTCCGTCGCCTGCGCTTCGCTGATGTCGGGCATGGTCTACAATGCATGGGGCTGGACCATGCTGAACTGGATGGTCTTCCCGGTCGCCGTACTGTGCTTCGTCGCCCTCGGTGCGCTCAAGCTGACGGGCATTCGCAAAGCCGACGCGTAATCCGGATTGCCGTTTGACCCTGACACGATGCTGTCAGCATGGCTTCGGCGAAGCCGCCGCTGGCCGAACAAAATTATTGCGCCCCTCCCCATTGTTATGAAACCGTATGCCCCGACGGGGCGTTGAAGCCATGCTCATATGCGGCCGCCGCATTCCGGTTCACAGCAAGGGATTTCACAATGTTTTCAGTCAAGGTCTTGGCCAGCGCGGCATTGGCGCTCGGCATCACGGCGGCCTCCGCCAGCGCCCAGGTGGTTGTCTCTTCGAAGATCGACACCGAAGGTGGCGTGCTCGGCAACATCATCCAGCTCGTTCTCAACGCCAACAACATCAAGACATCAGACCGTATCCAGCTCGGCGGCACCCCGGTGGTCCGCAAGGCGATCACTGCCGGCGAGATCGACATCTATCCGGAGTACACCGGCAACGCCGCCTTCTTCTTCGAGAAGGCCGACGACCCGGTCTGGAAGGATGCCGCCAAGGCCTATGAGACGGCCAAGAAGCTCGACTACGACGCCAACAAGATTGTCTGGCTTTCGCCGTCGCCGGCCAACAACACCTGGGCGATCGCGCTACGCAAGGAGGTCGCGGAGACCAACAAGCTCGCCACGCTTTCCGACTTCGGCAAGTATGTCGCGGGTGGCGGCCAGGTGGTGCTCGCGGCATCCGCCGAGTTCGTCAATTCCGCGGCAGCACTTCCGGCCTTCCAGACCACCTATGGCTTCACGCTGAAGCCGGACCAGTTGATCACGCTCTCCGGCGGCGACACGGCGGCAACCATCGCAGCCGCCGCCAACCAGACCAGCGGGGCGAATGCCGCCATGGTCTACGGCACCGATGGCGGCATCGCGCCGTCCGGGCTCGTCGTGCTCGACGACGACAAGGGCGTGCAGCCTGTCTACCAGCCGGCGCCGATCATCCGCGAAGCGGTGCTGAAGGAACATCCCGAGATCGAGACGCTGCTGAAGCCGGTTTTCGCCAAGCTCGACCTCGTCACGCTGCAGGATCTGAACGGCCGCGTGCAGGTCGGCGGCGAGCCGGTCAAGGGCGTCGCCGAGGACTTCCTGAAGAAGAACGGCTTCCTGAAGTAGGACGATTCCGGCGCGCCGCATTCGTGGCGCGCCGGATCGACTGACGGGGCAGCGCGTGCAGATCCGGTTCGACAAGCTCGGCGTGGTCATCGCCGCGATAGCAACCTATGCGGCTTTTGCCGCGCCCTTTGCCACGTTCCGTGCCAACCGCATCGTTCCCGGCCAGGCGCGCTCGATTCTCGAGGCGTTGCCGGCAGCGACCGGAACGCTTCTGCTCGCCATCGTTGTCGCCGCAGCACTTGTCGCGCTGTTCAAGACGCCACTTGTCCTGCGCCTTGCCGCCAGCGTGGTGGCACTTGCCGCGCTCGTTCTGCTGATCGGCGACGCTGGCACATTTCTCACGCCGGCCGGCAACACTTTTGCCAGGGTTTCGCCGGCCTCCGGTTTCTGGATACTGATCTTCGCCTTCACGCTGTTGCTGGCCGACGTGCTGACACGGCTGAACCTGTCGCCATTGGCACGCGTCGGCGTGCTTGCCGTCGCGGCATTGGCGACCGGCCTGCTGTTGATCTCGGGAAGCTGGGACAATCTGTCAATCCTCAAGGAATACGCCAACCGCGCCGACAGTTTTTGGGCCGAAGGATCCAAGCATGTGACGCTGGCGCTCGGCTCGCTGCTTGCTGCGGTGATCATCGGACTGCCGCTTGGCATTCTCTGCCATCGCGTCGAAAGGCTACGGGCCGCCGTTCTCAACGTGCTCAACATCATCCAGACCATTCCCTCGATCGCGCTGTTCGGCCTGCTGATAGCGCCGCTCGGCTGGGTCGCAACGCATGTGCCTGGGGCTGCGGCGCTCGGTATTCGCGGCATCGGCACGGCACCGGCTTTCGTCGCTCTGTTCCTCTATTCGCTGCTGCCGGTGGTGG
The DNA here is from genome assembly GCF_056404935.1 of Mesorhizobium sp. P2_A8. Taxonomy (NCBI): domain Bacteria; kingdom Pseudomonadati; phylum Pseudomonadota; class Alphaproteobacteria; order Hyphomicrobiales; family Phyllobacteriaceae; genus Mesorhizobium; species Mesorhizobium sp. P2_A8. Next base: position 337,769 of record NZ_JBFUDB010000007.1, on the reverse strand, counting down.
CCAACACCGTGGTCGGTCTGGCCGGCGTGCCGCGCGCCGCCAACGACGCTGCTCGTGGCATGGGCATGACCGACAGGCAGCGCCTGTTAGGCGTCGAGTTTCCGCTGGCATTTCCGGTCATCCTCACCGGTATCCGCATCGTTTTGGTGCAGAACATCGGCCTTGCCACTATTGCAGCGCTGATCGGCGGTGGCGGTTTCGGCGTGTTCGTCTTCCAGGGCGTTGGCCAGACGGCGATGGATTTGGTGCTGCTCGGCGCCGTGCCGACTGTGGCGCTCGCCTTTGCCGCCGCCATCATTCTCGACGCGGTGATCGAAATGACCGCCACCAAGCGCAGGGTTGAAACGGCATGATCGAGATCGAAGGCATTACCAAGCGCTACGACGCGACAACGGTGGTCGATGACGTCTCGATGGTCATCGAGCCAGGCACCATCGCCGTCATTGTCGGCACGTCGGGTTCCGGCAAGACGACGCTGCTGCGCATGATCAACCGGCTGGTCGAGCCGACCGCGGGCACCATCAAGCTCGATGGCGCCGACAATCGCTCGCTGCCCGGTTACGAACTGCGCCGCAGCATCGGCTACGCCATCCAGGGCCACGGCCTGTTTCCGCATCGCACGGTGGCGCAGAACATTGCCACCGTTCCGGTACTGCTCGGCTGGGACAAGGCTCGCATCAAGGCCCGTGTCGACGAGTTGATGATGCTCTATCAGCTCGATCCTGAAGCCTTCGGCCCGCGCTACCCGCACGAATTGTCCGGCGGCCAGCAGCAGCGCGTCGGCGTCGCCCGCGCGCTCGCCGCCGAGCCCAACGTGCTGTTGATGGACGAACCGTTCGGCGCGCTCGACCCGATCATCCGCACCAAGGCCCAGGAGGATCTGCTTGCGATCCAGAAGCGCTTCGGCACCACCGTCATCCTCGTCACCCACGACATGGAGGAGGCCGTGCACATGGGCGACAAGATCGCGGTGATGGATGCCGGCAAGCTTGTGCAATACGCCAAGCCCGCGGAGATCCTGGCAAACCCGGCCAGTGCCTTCGTCGAGACCCTGGTCGGCGCCAGCGAAAGGCCGTTCCGGCTCTTGTCGCTCGGCAGCGTACGCGACGCCGTGGAAAAGGGCTCTGCCGAAGGCGAGGCGATCCCGGGCGATGCCAGCCAGCGCGACGCGCTGGCTGAACTGTTGTGGTCGGGCCGGCCGGCGCTGCCGGTCAAAGGCGCCGACGGCAAGCCGCTTGGCCGCGTCACCGTCGACGGTCTGGTGAAACGCGCGGCGAGGCCGGCATGAAAGCCTGGCTTCCATCCCTGCTCAGGCTTGCTTTGGTGGTGTTGCTCGTTGCCTTTGTCACCAATCCCGGCTGGTTCGAACCGCTGCTGAAGCCGCTGACCGAGAACAATGCGCCGGTGATCTACAATCAGGGCAGCCTGCTGACGCTGACTTTGCTGCATTTGCGCATCGTGCTGATCGCCACTGTCGCTGCGACCATCGTCGCGGTCGCGCTGGCCATCCTGGTCACAAGGCCGGCCGGCGCCGAGTTCCTGCCGCTGTCGCGCAGCCTGGTCAATATCGGCCAGACCTTTCCGCCGGTGGCGGTGCTGGCGCTTGCCGTGCCGGCGGTCGGCTTCGGTGAAAAACCGACGCTCATCGCGCTGTTCCTCTATGGCCTGCTGCCGATCTTCGAGAACGCGTTGACCGGACTGACGACCTTGCCGGCCAATGTCATGGAGGCGGCGCGCGGTGCCGGCATGACCGGCTGGCAACGGCTCACCAAGGTCGAGCTCCCGCTCAGCGCCCCGATTATCCTTGGCGGCATCAGGTTGTCGGTGGTGATCAGCCTTGCCACCGCCACCATCGGCTCGACCGTGGCCGCCAAGACGCTGGGCGAGGTGATCATCGCCGGGCTGTTGTCCAACAACCTCGCCTTCATCCTGCAGGGCGGCCTGATCGTGGCAGCCCTTGCGGTGCTGATCTATGACGGTCTGTCGGCAATCGAGCGCTACACCGCACAACGCATGGGCAGGGAGGCAGAGTAGCCACGCGTTGGGTCAGACCGATTTCAATCGATCTAATAGCACAATGCCGGTGGCGGCGACCTCGTGGCCTATGCCTTTTGGGCGAAAGCCGGGCAAAAACCGAACAATATCTTGACGTTCGCAGCCCTGTTTCGCATACACCGCTGCGAAGAGGCGGATTCCGTGCACGGATCCGGTCTTTGTCTCAACGGCCCAGGGAGGGGTTCTTTTGGGCCATCAATCGAGGAAAATCCGGCAATGACAATTATTTCCGTCGTCATCGCCTGCGGCCTGCTTTCAATCCTTTACGCCATCTGGGCGACACGTTCGGTCCTCGCGGCCGATCAGGGCAATGCACGCATGCAGGAAATCTCCGCCGCCATCCGCGAAGGCGCGCAGGCCTATCTGGCGCGCCAGTACACCACCATCGCCATCGTCGGCGTGGTCGTGCTTCTGCTCGCCTGGTGGCTGCTGTCGATCACCGCCGCCATCGGCTTCCTGATCGGCGCCGTTCTGTCGGGCGCCGCCGGCTTCATCGGCATGCATGTTTCGGTGCGGGCCAACGTGCGCACCGCACAGGCGGCTTCCAACAGCCTCGCTGCCGGTCTCGACATCGCCTTCAAATCGGGCGCCATCACCGGCATGCTGGTCGCTGGCCTGGCGCTGCTCGGCGTGTCGATCTACTACCTCATCCTAACCCACTTCATGGGCCTTCAGCCCAATGACCGCATCGTCATCGACTCGCTGGTTTCGCTGGGCTTCGGTGCTTCGCTGATCTCGATCTTCGCCCGTCTCGGTGGCGGTATCTTCACCAAGGGCGCCGACGTCGGCGGCGATCTGGTCGGCAAGGTCGAAGCCGGTATTCCCGAAGATGATCCGCGCAACCCGGCCACCATCGCCGACAATGTCGGCGACAATGTCGGCGACTGCGCCGGCATGGCCGCCGACCTGTTCGAGACCTATGCGGTGACCGTCGTCGCCACCATGGTCCTCGGCGCCATCTTCTTCGGCGGCACTGCCGTTCTGGGTGCGGCGATGCTCTATCCGCTCGCCATCTGCGGCGCTTGCATCCTGACCTCGATCGTCGGCACCTTCTTCGTCAAGCTCGGCTCCAACGGCTCGATCATGGGCGCGCTCTACAAGGGCCTGATCGTTACCGGCCTCTTGTCCATTGTCGGCCTCGGCGTTGCCACCCACGTTACGCTTGGTTGGGGCGAGGTCGGCACCGTTGCCGGCATGGCCATCACCGGCAAGAACCTGTTCATCTGCGGCCTGGTCGGCCTCGTGGTGACCGGTCTCATCGTGGTGATCACCGAGTATTACACCGGCACCAACAAGCGCCCGGTCAACTCCATCGCCCAGGCATCGGTGACCGGTCACGGCACCAACGTCATCCAGGGCCTTGCGGTTTCGCTGGAATCGACGGCACTGCCGGCGATCGTCATCGTCGGCGGCATCATCTCGACCTATCAGCTCGCCGGCCTCTACGGCACGGCGATCGCGGTCACGACGATGCTCGGCCTCGCCGGCATGATCGTGGCGCTCGACGCCTTTGGTCCGGTCACCGACAATGCTGGCGGCATTGCCGAAATGGCCGGCCTGCCCAAGGAAGTGCGCCACTCCACCGACGCGCTCGACGCGGTTGGCAACACCACCAAGGCGGTGACCAAAGGCTACGCCATCGGTTCGGCCGGTCTCGGCGCGCTGGTGCTGTTTGCCGCCTATTCGAACGACCTGAAGTTCTTTGCCGCCAATGGCGACAAATATCCGTACTTCCAGGGCATGGGCGAAATCTCCTTCGATCTTTCCAACCCCTATGTCGTCGCTGGCTTGATCTTCGGCGGCCTGATCCCGTATCTGTTCGGCGGCATCGCCATGACGGCCGTCGGCCGTGCGGCGGGCGCCATCGTCGAGGAGGTGCGCAAGCAGTTCCGCGAGGATCCCGGCATCATGGCCGGCACCTCCAAGCCGAACTACGCCCGCGCCGTCGATCTTCTGACCAAGGCGGCGATCCGCGAGATGATCATCCCGTCACTGCTGCCGGTGCTGGCGCCGCTCGTCGTCTATTTCGGCGTGCTGCTGATCTCCGGTTCGAAGGCGTCCGCCTTTGCCGCCCTCGGCGCCTCGCTGCTGGGCGTCATCGTCAATGGCCTCTTCGTCGCCATCTCGATGACCTCTGGCGGCGGCGCCTGGGACAACGCCAAGAAGTCCTTCGAAGACGGCTTCGTCGACAAGGACGGCGTCAAGCACCTCAAGGGTTCCGAAGCGCACAAGGCTTCGGTGACCGGCGACACGGTCGGCGATCCCTACAAGGACACCGCTGGTCCGGCCGTCAACCCGGCGATCAAGATCACCAACATCGTCGCGTTGCTGCTGCTGGCCGTGCTCGCGCACGGCTAAGCGATCAGCCGCCTACAAGACAAAACCCGCGGGGAGCGATCCTCGCGGGTTTTGTTTGCGGCTACGACAGTCGCTCTTCTGTTCGTCCCTTCGCCTGCGGGCCTTGCCCGACCGATCCCCCATAACAAAAACCCGCAGGATCGCTCCCGCGGGTTTTTGGTCGCCTGAGATGGTGTGGCTTCCGGAGTGAAAGCCGAAAAGAATTAGGCGCCGCCGCCACCTGGGATGCCGGGGGCCAGCTTGCTGGCGCCGTTGATGATCTGGCTGAGGAAGTTCTGGTCCTTGCCGCCGGTCGGCGTGGTGCGCGAGATGAAGTCGAACATCTTGCCGTCCTTCAGGCCGTAATTGGCGATCTGGGTGACACGACCGTCGGCGCCGAAATAGACCGCCAGCACCTTCTGGTCGATGAGTCTCGGCTTGTCGAAAGCGACGTAGCGCTTGCGCGTCTGGGAAATGTAATAGAAGGCCTCGTTGTCGAAGGTCGCCGTTGTCGACGGCGTGCCGAGCGCCAGAAGCACCTGCTCGCGGCTCGAGCCAACCGGCACCAGGTCGATCGCCTGCTGGTCGATCACGTAGCCCTGGGTGAGGGTCTCGCTCGGGTTTAGGTCACCGATCATCTTGGAGGTGTGGCAGGCGGACAACGCCGAAACGATCACCAGCAGTGAGATCGCGCCGGCGGGCCGGAACGAGAAGGTCGACTTGAAATTCAGCGCGCGCAACAACAACTCCATTAGCTGGCCGCAACTTGCGCTGGGCCGCAAAACCGGTAAACCAGCTTGCTGGCCGATGCAACAAGGCCACTTCAACAAACGGTCCCGGGAGACCATCCCCAATGTTCCAGCGCTTTTTTGGCCGCGAACGCCATGCCAACCGCGCTATCACCGAGGCGCTTTACGCACAAATCGTGGCGGCGGCGCGGCAGACTGTGTTTTATTCCCACTGGAATGTGCCCGACACGCCGCTTGGCCGTTTCGAGATGGTGTCGCTGCACATGTTCCTGTTCCAGCACCGGTTGCGGGGCGAGGACGGCGCGGCGCAAGAGGTCGCCCAGGTGCTGATCGACGAGTTCTTCCTCGACGTCGATCATTCGTTGCGGGAATTGGGCGTTGGCGACGTCGGCGTGCCCAAACGCATGAAAAAGCTGGCAAAAATGTTTTATGGCCGAACCGCTGCCTATGACGACGCCTTGGAGAGAAACGACCATGACGGGCTCAGCGCTGCCCTTGCCCGCAATGTCCGGCCCGACGCCGGCGCCTGGCCGGAAGCATCGCTGCTGGCCAATTATGTCACCGACGCCTGCAATCAACTGGCCGCGCAGCCGTCCGAATCGATTGTCTCCGGCACGGTGGCGTTTCCCGTCGCCAACGGAGGTTGATCGATGAAACACATTGACCCGCAAAGCCCGGTATCGTTCCGCGCAAATATCGCCCGTCTGCCGCACAAGGGTTTGCCGGTGGTGATCGAGGCCGACGCCACGCAGCGCGCGGCGCTGGCCGAGGAGCACGGGCTGCTTTCGGTCGAAGCCTACCGCGCCGAGCTTCTGGTGACGTCGTGGAAACGCAATGGCGTGAGGGTCATCGGTCGCGTCGAAGCCGACATCACCCAGGCCTGCATCGTCACGCTCGACCCTGTCGGAGCTCATATCGACGAGCCGATCGAAGCGCTGTTGCTGCCCGAGGACTCCAAGCTCGGACGACAGGGTTTCGATGACGGCGGCGAGATCCTGCTCGACGCGGACGGACCGGACAGTCCCGAAACATTTTCCGGCGACACGATCGACGTCGGCGCGCTCGCCGAACAGTTCTTCGGACTGGCGATCGACCCTTATCCGCGCAAGCAGGGCGCGTCTCTGAGTGCCGGCGGCGAGGCCGAACCGGCGGAGAATGAATTTCAGCAAAAACTGCGATCCCTGCTGGGAAAATCCTGAAAACCTCGCCCGCGACGGAAAAGTCGGTTGTGCGGCAGCCCAAAACCGTTATTTTCGCCGAACCTTCGCGATCACTAAAGCGATCTGCCGCCTAACCGTGAGATAAATACCGCGTGATCAGGATTTCCATCGATGCCATGGGCGGCGATCACGGACCCGCCGTGGTCATTCCAGCGCTCATGACGGTCGCGACCCGCCGTCCCGACATCCGCTTCGTCATCTTTGGACGTGAGGAGGTGGTGCGCCCTGAACTGGCCAAATTCCCAAAGCTGGCCGAGGTCAGTGAATTCTTCCATTGCGAGATCGCGGTCAGGATGGACGACAAGCCGAGCCAGGCACTGCGCCATGGCCGCTGGAAGTCGTCGATGTGGAAGGCCGTCGAAGCGGTCAAGGCAGGGTCGGCGGACGCCTGTGTCTCCGCCGGCAACACCGGCGCGCTGATGGCGATGTCGAAGTTCTGTCTGCGCACCATGGCCACCATCGATCGTCCGGCGATCGCCGCACTCTGGCCGACGACGCGTGGCGAAAGCGTGGTGCTCGACGTTGGCGCCACCATCGGTGCCGACGCGCATCAGCTGATTGATTTCGCAATTCTCGGCACCGGCATGGCGCGCTCCGTCTTCGGCGTCGCGCGACCGACTGTCGGCCTGCTCAACGTTGGTGTCGAGGAGATCAAGGGGCAGGAAGAGGTCAAGGAAGCGGGACGCATGCTGCGCGAGGCCAACATGGCCTCGATGAATTATCATGGCTTTGTCGAAGGCGACGATATCGGCAAGGGCACGGTCGACGTCGTGGTGACGGAGGGCTTCGCCGGCAATATCGCCCTGAAGACGGCGGAAGGTACGGCGCGCCAGATAGCGGGTTATCTGCGCGCCGCGATGAGCCGCACCCTGATGGCCAGGATCGGCTATGTCTTCGCCAAGGGCGCCTTCGATCGCCTGCGCGAAAAGATGGATGTCGGTCGTTCCAATGGCGGCGTCTTCCTGGGGCTGAACGGCATCGTGGTGAAGAGCCATGGTGGTGCCGATTCGGACGGTTTCGCCGCGGCGATCGAGCTTGCCTACGACATGGTGCGCAACAATCTGCTTGACCGCATCGAGGCCGACCTCGATCTGTTTCATGCGCGGAACCCGACGTCGTTATCGACGCAAAGGAATAGGAAAGAACTTTGATCAGATCAGTCGTGCGCGGCACGGGCGCCGCGCTGCCCCGCCGAATCATGAAGAATGCCGATTTCGAAGGCATGGTGGAAACCTCCGACGAGTGGATCGCCCAGCGCACCGGCATCCGCCAGCGCCATATTGCCGGTGATGACGAGACGACGGCCTCGCTGGGCGAGGCGGCGGCGCGAGCCGCACTTGCCAATGCCGGCCTGACGCCTGCCGACATCGATCTGATCGTCCTGGCGACCTCGACGCCCAACAACACCTTTCCGGCCACCGCCGTCGAGATCCAGAACCGGCTCGGCATGCATCACGGCTTTGCCTTCGACATGCAGGCGGTCTGCTCTGGCTTCGTCTATGCGGTCGCCACCGCCGACCTCTACATCCGCGGCGGCCTGGCCAAGCGCGTCCTGGTAATCGGCTCGGAAACATTTTCGCGGATCCTCGACTGGAGCGACCGCTCGACCTGCGTGCTGTTCGGCGACGGAGCCGGTGCGCTGGTCCTGGAGGCCGGCGAGGGGACTGGCTCGATCGCCGACCGTGGCGTTCTGGCGGCCAGCCTGCGCTCCGACGGTGCGCACAAGGACAAGCTCTTTGTCGACGGCGGGCCGTCGACCACCGGCACGGTCGGCCATCTCCGGATGGAGGGCCGCGAAGTCTTTAAGCATGCGGTGGGCATGATCACCGACGTCATCGAGGCGACGTTCTCGCAGGCCGGTATATCAGCCGATGATCTCGACTGGTTCGTGCCGCACCAGGCCAATAAACGAATTATTGACGCTTCGGCCAGGAAGCTCGGGATAGCTGAGCAAAAGGTGGTGGTGACGGTCGATTTGCACGGTAACACCTCGGCTGCTTCGGTGCCGCTGGCGCTTGCGGTGGCCGTCGCCGACGGTCGCATCAAGAAGGGCGATCTGGTGCTTCTGGAGGCGATGGGTGGCGGCTTCACCTGGGGTGCTGTCCTGGTTCGCTGGTAAGTGCCGAACGGTCCGGTTTCGGTCCTTGACCTTGCCGGATCAATTACTTAGGCTCTGCCGCTGTTGTGCCGATTTTATGTTTTGAACTGATGGGACGGTCGCATGGGGGGAAAGACACTTACGCGCGCCGACCTTGCCGAGGCAGTTTACCGGAAGGTCGGCTTGTCGCGCACTGAATCGGCTGAACTTGTCGAAGCGGTGCTCGACGAAATCTGTGAAGCGATCGTTCGCGGCGAGACGGTGAAGCTGTCGTCCTTCGCGACATTTCACGTCCGCTCCAAGAACGAGCGCATTGGCCGCAATCCAAAGACCGGCGAAGAGGTGCCGATTCTGCCGCGCCGGGTGATGACATTCAAGTCGTCGAACGTGCTCAAGAGCCGTATCTTGCGGTCCCATCAAAGCGGCAAGGCCAAAAGCGGCAAGTAGCCTCGTTCACCTGCGCGGTTGAAAACTGGCGCGCACCATGACGCCGGGCTTGAATATTGTTTCACAAACCGCTGAAATAAGACCCGATTCGGTAGGTAGGCCGGATCATCGTCCAGCGTGAGGATTCGCCCATGGACAAGAGCCCCGACGCCTTTCGTACCATCAGCGAGGTCGCCGAAGATCTCGACCTGCCGCAGCATGTGCTGCGCTTCTGGGAAACGCGTTTCAACCAGATCAAGCCGATGAAGCGTGGTGGCGGCCGTCGTTACTACCGGCCGCAGGATGTCGAACTGATCAAGGGCATTCGCCATATGCTCTACGACCAGGGCTACACCATCAAGGGCGTGCAGAAGCTGCTGCGCGAGAACGGCAATCATTTCCTGGTTGCCATCGGCAATGGCGACATGGCGGCCGTCGAGGCGATCTCGCAGCGGCGGCAGGCCGATCAGGTGCCGCTGACGCCCGCAGCCCAGCCGCGCGGCATGGATGACGAACTGGTTGGCCAGCCGCGTGTCAAACCCAGCCGCCGCTTTTTCGGCCTTGGCAAGAGCGACGAGGACGGTCCGGTGCAGCCGGACGCGTCGAAACTCTCGCGCGACAATCGCGCCTTGCTGCAGGAGGCGCTGTTCGACCTCCTGGAATGCAAGCGGCTGCTCGACCAGGTGCGCTGACCGCTCCGCACGGACCGACTTGAGCAATTCCAGGAAAGTGTGACACGGTTTTCCGTCTGGAATTGCCTTAAACCGCTCTGGCGTCTCGAAAACCGGAACCGGTCTTCCGGTGAGGCGTTACGTTTCCTTCTACAATGCAAGGAAACTCGTCATGGCATCATTTTCGACCCTCTCGGACATCGACCTCGACAAGCAGGTCGCGGCTCTCACCAGGGAATTGGCCGGCTTAAAGAAGGCGGTGTCGAGACGGGGCGGCGCTTACTACGAAGACGGTCGCGATGCCGCGCTCGACACCTATTCCGATCTTGCGGGCCGTCTGCGGGACGCGGTGCCGGCCATCCGCAAGCAGGGCAGGGTGATCGAGAAATCGGCCCGCGACCATCCGGCGGCGGCTGCCGCCGTCGGCCTTGTGGTGGTCGGTCTCGTTGCCAGCCTGCTCTTCAGCCGGCGCTAGCCCTCGGCCTTGGCCGTCATCGGGAATACGCCGTCACAGGGATACCTCAGCCTTGTTGGCCAAGCCTGATCTGGTGGAGCGCGCCGGCCAGAACATCCCTTGCCGTATCGCGGTTTGTCCTTGCGTGAAGGTTGCGCCGGTGCATCGGTGTCGGGTTTACGCCGAGATCTGGACCAGCGCGGTGGTTTCGAAAGCGCATTATCCTGTCGGGCTCGCATCGCATTGCCAAGAGAAGACGAGCCTTGAACAAGAAGCCAAGGCCGGTCTTCTCGTTGGCAGTCTGGTATGCTTATGCCTTCTTCATCGTCACGTGGTGGTGATGATGATGGTAGTGATGGCGGTGATGGACGGGATGGTACGGATGATGATGATGGTGACGATGATGCTTTACCATCGGAGCCGCATCCGCGCTCGTCGCGCCGATTACCGGCACCGTGAAAGCAAGTGCAACTGCAAGCCCGAGGGCCGAGAGGAGGGACTTCTTCATGGATCGTTTCCTTTTTTAGCGGGCAGATTTGAATCGGGTCGATGATCTGATCGCCGCGAATGGAATTACGCTCCTGAATTTTTTCCTCGGTATTTCCCGATTGTAGAATTTTGTTTCTGGACTGTTTCTACGGAAACCGGGCTTCCGCCACCATCATCGCCAAGGCCGAGAAGCCGCGCTCTTGCGCCTGTTTTGCCTACATCGGCGGAACCACGCCATTGTTTCCCACCACCACGCGGCCGGAACTCAGCGTGCCGTCGGCCTCACGCTGGGCGGTAACGAAGACCGTCGCACCTGGCTTGAGGTCGGCCGGCGTGGCCGGCGCGAAGGTCACGACAGGTGTGGTGTCGGGTATCGAGATCTTCTTCGTCTGCCCATTGTCATAAGTCAGCGTGACCGCCCGGCCGTTTACATCGGTGACGTCGGCCACGGTGCCGTTGGTCATGCGGCTGTTTGGCTGCAGGTCCCAGGGGCGGTCGCCCTCACCAGTGCCTTTCAAAGCGGCCGGAAAGACCACCACCTCCAGCGCGCCACTGCCGCCATCCGCCTTCGATACGGAGGCGATGCCGAGGAAATCGCCTTGCTGGATGTCCTTTACGGATGCATTGGCGACGCCTGAAATCTTCCAGCCGGCATTGAGCTTGATCGCAGAGGTATCACCCAGGCGGGTTTTCACGGTGAGCCGCGATGGCGCGAAACTGGCCACCGTGCCGCGCACGCGCAGTAAATCCGCCGCTTGAGCAGCGCCTGCGCCGGCAGCGGAAAGGCTGGAAATCGTGCCGAGCACGATGATGAGTGTCTTCAAGTTCATTGCAGAGATCCTTCCGGGAACGGGCTGGCTGAAACCGGATGGTTTCATGCCAGCGACCTCGGGATAACGAACGGGCGGGGCGAAACTGCCGAACAAAAAGGCGATTGGACGGTCAAAACAACTTGATCGCCACGTGTGCGCGATCCGACCGCGCAAGCCGCCTGGTTCACGATCCCGTGACGGTCAGATTGGGACTTGGCAAATCGCCGGCGAGCGGGCATCTTCCCGATCGTCTCAGGCAACAACGTCATTTGATCAAACTCTTTCAGCCCACGGAGTTGCCAATGCCCCAAAATGCAAAACGCGAAGCCCTCTCCGAACCGGTAGCCAATGAGATCGGGCCAGATTACAACACCCTCAGAGCGATGCGGGAAACCCGCGGCTACAGTGTGGAAAAGCTTTCCCTGACATGCGGTCTGGCTGCCGACGAGATTGAAGATATCGAGAGCGGCAAGGTGACCGATCCGTCGAAGCTGCGTCGTATTGTGTCCGCGCTTCGACTTCCCCAGGACGCTTTGATCGCTTCGGCTGTGCACACGCCGGCCGCGCAAGGTCGATCCCTAGCATAGATCAACATCGGGCATGCCCGACAGCCCGCCAAGGATATCCTTGGCGGGTTTGTTTTTGTTGGTGCCGCAGCCTTTCTGTCCAGCTTGGGACTTGCCGATTTGTGCACCGCACGTGTTTATACGCGCGGCGAACCGATCCGCTGCCAATCACGGCCGCCGTCCAAAAAATCTTGAACCGTGGGTTTTCGATATGAGCCTGGAAACCGTTCGTGCCTTCTTTGCCGCCCACGCGCCCGACATCGATGTCATCGTCACCGAAGCGAGCTCGGCAACGGTGGCACTGGCGGCAGAGGCGCATGGCGTGCTGCCGGCGCAAATCGCCAAGACGATCTGCCTGCGCGTCGGCGACCGCACCATGCTCGTCGTCACCAGTGGCATCGCCAGGCTGGACAACCGCAAGTTCAAGGACCAGTTCGGCGGCAAGCCGCGAATGCTCGACGCCGCTGAGGTTGTCGAAGCAACCAGCCACCCGGTCGGCGGTGTCTGCCCGTTCGGCCTGCCGGCGCCGCTACCGGTCTATTGCGACACGTCGCTGCGCGATTTCGACGCGGTCGTGCCCGCCGCCGGCGCCACCAACGCCGCCGTGCGGATTACACCGCAGCGCATGGTCGACCTCACCGGCGCCGCATGGGTCGATGTTTGCCAGGGATAGGTTGGGAGTTCGCTGGCACCCCACGATGGCATCGGCCCGATAGTCGCCGAATTTCGGTTGACCCGAGCGGGGTTATCACGATACATCGCGACCGGTCCGGAGTGTAGCGCAGCCCGGTAGCGCACTTGACTGGGGGTCAAGGGGTCGTCGGTTCGAATCCGGCCACTCCGACCATTTAAAACAAAGGCTTAGCCACATCCCCCAGAGGTGGCTATAAAATTTCTAGCCACATTGTAGCCAGCAATGAACAGCCCGCGCGAAGCGGGCTAAACCTTTCGTGTGATCCGGTAACGCCTTTGCTTACGTCAGCAACACCTTCGCACAATTGAGGAACGGCGCCGCTGTGGTAGATTTCCATCTGTCGGCGGTTCTTTCCTCCCATTCAGATCGCTGACCCCGCGCTCACCACCGCCCCCCCGTGGCGAGCCATTAATAACCCGCTGCCATCCCCTCCGGCAGCGGGTTTTTATTGTCTGACATACAAACAAAAAGTCCGCCGAAGCGGGCCTTGTCTCATTTGCGATGCTGAGCGGTCAGGCGTCGACGTTGGCGGAAAACTCGCCACCGGATTGGCGATTGGAATTGGAATAGCTGTCGGGCGCGCCTGGCGGGCTGATGCTTGCCAGGGCCTCGGGAGAATTGCGTATTTAAGAAGTCTCTAATAAAGACGTTGTTTGTCAGCTAACAACGGGGGACCGACAAATGACCAACGAAACCGACAACCACGCCGCTGCGCTGGCCGAGCTAACGGCGGATCTTGTCTCTGCATACGTAAGCAACAACCCGTTGCCAGCCACTTCGCTGCCCGACCTGATCGCCTCTGTGCATCTCTCGCTTTCGGGTCTCAATCTTCCCGCAGCACCGCCAGCCGAACAGCAGGCGCCCGCCGTCAATCCGAAGAGGTCTGTGTTTCCGAACTACATCGTGAGCTTGGAAGACGGCCGCAAATTCAAGTCAATGAAACGCCACCTTGGTTTGCTTGGCATGACACCGGATGAATACCGCGCGAAATGGGGCTTGCCGCACGACTATCCAATGGTCGCACCGGAGTATTCCAATCGCAGATCGGCTCTGGCAAAGGCTAGTGGTTTAGGTCGCAAGGCTGAACCTGTTAAGGAGGCGCCCGCGAAGCGGAAGGCGAAGACTTAACGCCCCTCCAGATGACGTAAGGTCAAGACTCAGCTATCAGGAAGCGCGGCGGACTTGGCGTCCGCTTTGCCGGCGCCTTTCAGGCAACCTCCAGCGAGCGGCGCCGGCTTTTTCCTTCGACTGAAATCGTCAAGCGCGCCCTTGCAGGGGCGAAGCTTGTGGAGGGCGCCGTGTGAGGCTCAAGAGGTCGCCGGCTTTGGCGCCTTGTCGTCAGCTGCGAGGAGTGAAGAGCGGCTCTCTGCATCCATGAACCAAGCACTGGCCGTCGCGCGTTGGCACAAACGCTACTGCTGGGATTTCCGACCAGTCGCACGCATTGCTGTGCTGGCGGACGTAGAGGGCATAGGTGTTCGGACCTGTGGTCAGCACCGCCGAGCCACGGCTCTCGATTAGCGCCTGCGTCTGTTGGCAGGTCATGCCGCGGGTGTCCGGCCGGGCCTGGGCGAGGGTTGTGAAGGCAAGCGTGACCGCTGCCCAGGTCAACGCAATCCGGCGAATGGACATGACTAAACTCCCATGATGGGCCATTTGGTTGACAAAACTCGCACGGCGCAGGGCGGCTCTGCAATGGTGGCGTCTAGTGTTGCCCGGCTTGCCCTAGCGGGCAGAGGAAGCCGCGCCTCGTGCTCCTCAAATGTTCCTCTCGAAGGTATGAGCCACGATCGGATCTGGTGCCGATAGCTCAAATCCTTTAGCTGCCATAAAAGTCAGCACGATAGCCACAGCTATCGAGGCAATCACGGTGGTGGTGCGGGCTAGACTTCTCACTATCTTCACTCAACAAGCAGCGCGATATTCCCAGCAAGATCTCTCGGACAGTAGGTCCGGCATATCATGTTGGGGTGCTCGCGGCGGGTTGCAACTAACCCTTAGTCTAAGTCCAGCTATCGGCGGCGCTTGGCAACGCGGGTCGGAAGCGGCCCCGCGTTTCCCTCTCCCTTCGGCAGCAGCACCGGCATTTCAGAAGCTAATTATGCAAGACTCGGAACAGTCAGCGCCTCTTTACCTTCGGCGTGATCTCCTCAACCCTCACCTTTGTCGCCGATCTCTTTCGCCATGGCCAGGGCTTTGGCCTTGTCCTTGGTGGCCAGGACCGTGCGCCAATGCCGCTTTTCAAAAACGCTCACGAGCGAGGCTCGGGCTTTGGCTGACAGGTGCCGGTGACAACCTATGCGCCTAAGCCCTGGACGGGGTCCGCGATCACACCATAGGCGTCTGCATCTCCATTATATTAGCTTGTGCTTGCGGATGTTTCCGCCTGGGCCGGCGTCCCTTACATCCCAACACCCTGCCCAACGGCGCACCGCGGGAAGTGAGGGAAGCATGAGCAGCTTAGGCTTATGGGTCGTGCTCGTGACGGCGACCGTGGCGATCCTTTACCTGTTGTCGTATGTCTCGATCAGGATGTAGGCCAGCAGCGCCCGGCCGCGTCTCTAAAGGGAAATGGCCGGTACGGTCGGGGTGTTTGGTGTTGGGGTAGGCCGCACCGGCCACTGCGGGTTTGTTTTGGACGTCCCCCGCGCTGCCAAAACTATGGGCACATTATCAGCTGCGCAATTAAGCCTATTGGCTGGACTAAGACCGAAGTCCCTAAGTCCCCCGCTCAAAAGTCGGTTTCCAGTCGCGGTTCCGCTCCCGTGCTGGCCTTGGTAGTCGGGAATGACCGTGAAAAACACCGGGCGCCGATCGCGGCCGCCATCGAGCGAAGCCGTAGTCGAATTGCAAGGCGGGCAGGTGATGCAATCGACCCGACCAGCCCGAACTCGCCTCAAGCTGTTTGCCCAGGGTGCTTTCCGCGAAGGGAAATTTCAGCGCTCCGTTAAAGGGGCGCTGCACCGGACGCGTGGTTTATGTGTTTCGGAGATATTAGAGGAAGCGTGTATACAGTCGACCTGCAACAGTCTCGGAAACTCGTTGGGGGGAGCCAAATAGTGTGCAGCAATTGCGACGGTGAAGGGGTCGGCCGCAGGGATTTCCTCAAAATCGGCGCGGGGCTGCTTGCGATCGGTCTTGGCGGTGCTTCGTGGTCGGCGCGCGCGGCGGAGAGTGCTGCGCCGGCGCTGTCCCCCGATGCAGCGCTCGCCGCGCTGAAAGCCGGCAACGAGCTCTATGTCAGCCACCCGGAGCTCTGCTCGATCGACCTAGCCGCGCAGCGGAACGCTGTCGCCGGGCATCAGGCGCCATGGGCCACGATCATCAGTTGCGCCGATAGCCGCGTTCCGCCGGAGCTGATCTTCGGCGGCCATGGCGTCGGCGAACTTTTCGTCGCCCGGAATGCT
Source organism: Mesorhizobium sp. P2_A8 (assembly GCF_056404935.1). Lineage (NCBI taxonomy): Bacteria > Pseudomonadati > Pseudomonadota > Alphaproteobacteria > Hyphomicrobiales > Phyllobacteriaceae > Mesorhizobium > Mesorhizobium sp. P2_A8. Next base: position 321,791 of record NZ_JBFUDB010000007.1, on the reverse strand, counting down.
GGCAACCTGGTCGACACCGCCACGCTTGGCACGGTCGAATACGGTGCTGCGGTTCTCGGCTCTCCCTTGATCGTCGTCCTCGCCCACACCAGCTGCGGCGCCGTCAAGGCAGCATGCGACGTGGTCACGAAGAACGCCACCTATCCCGGCGCTATCGGCCCGATGATCGAACCGATCCTGCCCGCCGCGATCTCGGCGCGGAACGAAGCGGGCGATTTCGTCGACAACACGGCCAAGGAGAGCGCACGCAGGACCGCGAGGCGCCTGACGGCGTCGAGCAAGGTGTTGGCTGGTCTCACCGGGTCGCAGAAGCTGAAGATTGTCGCGGCGATCTATGATCTCCAGACGGGTGCGGTGACCTACATCGAGTGACAGACTTCCCCGGCCGGCGAGCGTTTGCCCTGGCCGCCCTACAGCGCCGCGGCTGGGTAGCGCCTAAACCCGCTTGAAGTCGCGCGACGTCGATTAGCGTGCACTTAATTAGTTCCGGAAAATTTTAACGAATCATTGACCGCGCTGTCCCAGAATAGGACGGCGCGGTCAAACCCCAACCGGACTGCGCAGGCGGCTCCGGCACTCAGCGCCCGCCCACTGTCGGAGCCGCTACTCACACTCTCTAATATACCAGTGATGGTTGAATCAACTGTTACCGCAGGTGCTTTCTAGTGCATTGTTCCAGTCGTTAGACTTTGATGGAATTCGAGTTGTAGGCACCGAGATTAAGCCACGCCCCACAGCTTGAAGCCGGCCGAGCGTGATCGATCATGCCACCGCGAGCTTGAATTTCGATCTCAAAGAGGAACGGTGACTGATTTGTAGTGCCAGGGCAACTGCGGCAATCTCGGCTGGCTTCGTTGGAACCCATGTGAGTGAGGCGGGGTTTGGTGTGCTATATCATTGCGAGATTGGTCTGCGCTTTTCTTGAAAGTCGGAAAAGGAGGATGACGTGAAGATCAGGACGACAACCCACAATCACCCCGGAGAACCGGGTGTCATTCTGCTGGACCAGTCATTGCAAAACATGATTGTGGCGACCGACATTCGCGATGGCGCTACGACGCTGTTCGGGACAGTAAATCTGCAGGTGAATTATTCCGGGCAGTACGACATCAGAGTCGAACTATCGCCAGGGGAACTCACGCAGATCTACCAGCTACTGGTCAAAAACCTCCTCGAGAAAATACAGGAACTTACGAGCGCTCAAAATCCTTGACGCTCGCAAACCAACCGCCTTCCATAGCTCGCTTTCCACCTTGGGCTTGAACCGGATCCGGTCGCAACAGCCGCTGATGGCGGTATTCCAGCGCGATGGCGCCCCAGATCAGCCCGAGCAGCAGATAGACATGGCGCCAATGGTCGATGTCGATGAAGGTGCCGAGCCCGATATTGCCGATGAAGGCGACATAGGCGCACAGCAGGTAGGGTTGCCACGGCCGGTCGCGCAGCAGGATGCGGAATCCGGCCGATATCGTCCAGGCAACGAGCGTCAGGAACGACACGAAGCCGAGCCAGCCATAGTCCATCAGCATCTTCAGCCAGATGTCGTGGGTGTCTTCGCCGAAGATGGTGCCGAAGACCAGCGGGCCGATGCCGAACGGATGCTCGAGCGCCATCTGGAAGCCGATTGCGTAGCGGGCGAAGCGGCCGAGGCGGGCGGTGTCGTAGCTCTGTTCGAGATGGGCGCGGTTGGAAAACATCTCCGACACGCCGGGCAGCTGCAGGATGACGACCATGGCGATGACCAGCAGCGACAGCGCGGCGATCGTCATCACCACCACACGCAGCCGGAACATGCCGCTGGCGCTCTGCAGGAACAGGCAGCCGGTGAGCAGGACGGCCGAGACGGCGAACATGCCCCAGGCGCCACGCGAGAAGGAGAAGAAGATGCCGGCGGTGATGATCAGCAGCGGCACCGCCAGCAGCGGCATGCGTGGGATCGGTCCGGTCAAAAGCAGATAGAGCAGATAGATGCCGGGCAGCACCAGGAACGGGCCGAACACATTCGGGTCCTGGAAGGCGCCGGCGGCGCGGTCGTATTTGGTGAACATCTCCGCGCCCGGAAATGCGTGGAAATAGCCCGCTATGCCGAGCAGCGAGGTGATCACCGCCGACACGACATAGGCGAAGAAGATCAGCCGGTAGAGGCTGGGTTGCACCGCGGTCACCGAGGCGAAGAACACCGCGGTGAAGGCGAGAAACAGCGAGACGGCGAGATAGAGCGGCGTGTTGGCCAGATCCGCCATCTGCGTCATCGCCATCATGCCGCCGATGTTCATCGTCACCAGCAGCACCAGCAGCGGCATTGCCGCGCGCGACACCCTCAGGCCGAAGAGAGCCCAGATGGCGATCAGCCCGGCCATGTAGAGTTCATAGGGCGCCGGTTCGCTGATGACGAAGCCGGACAGGAATATGCCGAGGAAGACCGCGCCCGAGGAAATCAGCGCGATCAGCTTGGCGTTGACCGCGGCCTGCGGCAGCTCGTGGGAAATCGCGCTCAATAGGCGTTTTCCGTGTTCAAGAGCCGGATCGGCGTCAGGAACAGGATCCGCAAGTCGAACAGCAGCGACCAGTTCTCGATGTAATAGAGGTCATACTCCGTCCGCATGCGGATCTTCTCGTTGGTGTCCATCTCGCCGCGCCAGCCATTGATCTGCGCCCAACCAGTGACGCCTGGCTTGACCTTGTGGCGCGCGAAATAGCCGTCGACCACTTCGTTGTAGAGGAGGTTATGCGACTGCGCGGCGATGGCGTGCGGGCGCGGTCCGACCAGCGACAGCGAACCCAGCAGCGAGTTGAAGAACTGCGGCAGCTCGTCGATCGAGGTCTTGCGGATGAAGCGGCCCACGCGGGTGACGCGCGGGTCGTTCTTGGTCACCGTCTGCTTGGCGGTCGGGTCGGCCTTGTCCGTATACATCGAGCGGAACTTGTAGACCTCGATGATCTCGTTGTTGAAACCGTGGCGCTTCTGGTGGAACAGCACCGGCCCCTTGCTGTCGAGCTTGATGGCGATAGCGGTCGCCAGCATCACCGGCGAGAACATGACGATGCCGACGAGGCTGAAGACGATATCGAAGGCGCGCTTGGCGACCGAATCCCAGTCGTTGATCGGCTTGTCGAAGATATCGAGCATCGGCACCGAGCCGATGTAGGAATAGGCGCGCGGGCGAAATTGCAGCGCGTTGGAATGCGCCGACAGCCGGATGTCGACCGGCAACACCCACAGCTTCTTCAACAGCTGCAGCACGCGCGATTCGGCGGTCAGCGGCAGCGATACGATCAGCATGTCGATGCGGGCGATGCGGGCGAACTCGATCAGTTCCGAAATGGTGCCGAGCTTGGGATAGCCGGCGACGATGGGCGGTGAGCGCTTGTCGCCGCGATCGTCGAAGATGCCGCAGATGCGGATATCGTTGTATGGCTGCTTTTCGACCGAGCGGATCAGGATCTCAGCCGCCTTGCCACCGCCGACGATGACGGCGCGCCGCTCCATGCGGCCATCGCGCGCCCAGCGCCGGATCACCTTCGACATCACCAGCCTGAGGCCGAAGAGGAGGACGAAACCGACGACGAACCAGGTGCCGAACAGCAGGCGTGAATAGTCTTCCGACATCTTCATGACGAACGCCGTCAGCGCCATCAGGGCGAAAGTGCCGGCCCAGACCAGGAGCACGCGGCCGAAATTGGCGATGGGCCGCATCAGGGCCACGATCTGATAGCAATCGGTGACGTCGAGCAGCACCACTGCCAAGAACGAAGAGGCGGCGATCGTCAGCGGATATTGCCAGGCCAGATAGTTGAAGAACCCCACATAGTGGAAATAGACGGCGAGCCCGGACAGGAACAGCAAGCCGAATTCGACCATGCGCAGGACGCCGCTGACCATGATCGGCGACATGGTATCGCGCCTGTACTGCGAAGCGACCTGGCGGGCGACATCGTTCATGCCGCCGGGCGTGTCGCCATCGGCCGGGCCGTCGAATTTACGCACCGCCTCTGCTGAAAAGCGGCGCGCGGGGTCGATCTCGTTCATGGGGCTTTCCGCAAGCTTCCCTACGGTGAATAGCAAAAGAGAGCTAAGAAACCCTTGAAACAACGAGTGGCTTTGAAACGGCTTGGGCTTGAGGCCTATCTATCGAGCGCGGCGAAGTAGGCCTTCTCGATGTTGGCGGCCATCACATCGGCGCCAAAGCGCGCCTTGAGGCTGGCGCCGTCGGGCATCAGTCTGCCATAGGCGGCGGGGTCGGCCAGCGCCTGGCTCATCCTGTCGGCCAGCTCCACCGGGTCGGGCCGGATCAAGGCCGGGGAGCCGGTGCCGAAGATCTCCGGTATGCCGCCAACGGAGGTGGCGATCATCGGCTTTCCCGCGGCAAGCGTTTCCAGGACGATATAGGGCATGGCTTCGGCGCGCGAGGGAACGATGACCAGCCCCGCCAGCGCGAAGGCTTCCCTGGCCGGCATCGGCGGCAGAAAGCGGACATGGCTTTCAAGCCCGAGCCGCTTCACCTGGGCATGATAGCGGGGCAGGTCGTCGCCGTCGCCGACCATCACCGCGGTAAGCACTCGGCCGATCCGCGGGCCGGCACTGGCCAGCGCATCGATGAAGATGTCGGGCCCCTTCAGGTCGCGCATCATGCCGATATAGAGCAGATCGGCTGCGTCGGACTTGCTCGACACCGGCTCGAACTCCACGGCGCGCAGGCCATTGTAGACCAGGGTGTTGGGAATCGGCGGCTCCCCGACCTTGCGGCGATAAGTGCGCCTTTCGTAGTCGGAAACAAACAGCAGGTAGTCGGTGAAGCGCGCCATGAAGCGCTCGAGCGCGAAGAACAGCTTACCGGTGGTCGTGTTCTCGTCATAGTGGAGGGAGCCGCCATGCGGCGAATAAAGGCGGGCTACGCGAGACCTTGATACCCGCAACAATGAGCCGAACAGACGGGCATAGGCGCCACCCTTGGCGCCGTGCCCGTGCAACACGTCCGGCTGCAATTCCTTGATGATCCTGTACGTGCGCCAGGCCGACGCGAGGTCGCCCGGGCCGACATGGCGCTGCATCGGCGTGCGATGGATGCCGAGCGCCAGCATATCCTTCATCTGCTCGAACAGGCGTTCCTCGAACTCGCCGCCGGTCGTCGAATCGCAGACAATGCCGACGGAATGCCCGGCGGCGACCTGCGCCTCGGTCAGGTCGCGCACATGCCGGAAAATTCCTCCGACGGGTGAGCGAAAGCAGTGGACGATCCTGAGGTTGTCCGCCACGTGGTTCGTCAGAAAAGGCGTTCGCGGACGTAGACGGTATCGCCGGGCAGCAGCGGGTCGGACGTGACCACGCGGCCGGTCATCACCTTGCCGTTGATGTCGCGGGTGATGTCGACGCTTTCCTGGTTGGCGCGCGGCGTGAAACCGCCGGCAATGGCGATCGCCTTCTGCACCGTCAGGCCGGGGACATAGGAATACTGACCGGCGGCGCCCACTTCGCCCATGACGAAGATCGGCCGGTAGCGGTCGATCTCGACCGAAACGTCGGGATCGCGCAGATAGCCTTGCCGCAATTTGTCGGCGATCTCCTTTTCCATCTGCTGCGCAGTGTGGCCACGCGCGGGAATGGCGCCGACGAGCGGGAAGGAGAGGTAGCCGGATTGGTCGACGCTGTAGGTGTTGGTCAGCCCATCCTGCTCGAACACTGTGACGCGGACGCGGTCGCCGGCCCCAAGACGATAGGGCTGATCGAGCACCTCGTGGAAAGCGGCCGGTGTCGGCCGGTAGCTGGAGCAGCCGGCGAGCATCGATACGGCAAGCAGCGCGCGAAACAGGGAAGCAGTGCTTTTCATGACCGGACAGGTACCTTCGACTGGTCGCTGCAGCGTCGCAGCAAACTCTAGGATCGAGGTCGTTATCATCCTGTTAGGGTTAATGGCCGGTAAAGGGAGCGGCCGGCGCATGGCGCATCGGCAAGAGTTTTACGATTTTTGGCGGTTTTGTTTGTCACTCGCCAGTAAACCCTAACGCGAACTTGCCGCCATCTTAACGGCTGAGTTACCATAGTTGTTTACGGTGTGTCCTGACCCAGTATCGGAGTAGGGATGCATGTCCGTTCAGTCCGCGGCCGCAGATGTCGACGTCGATCTCAGGCAGCTCTTCGCCAGCCTGGCGAGGAATTGGCTGCGCATCGTTATCGTGGCGCTGGCGGTGACCGGTGCGGCTTTCGCATTCGCCTCGCTAGCCACGCGTCACTACAAGGCCCAGACGCAGGTGGAGATTGCTCCGCGTGAATCGGTTTATACGCGGCCGGCAAGCAACAACGACACGGACAAGCCGATTCTCGATGAACAGGGCGTTGCCACTCAGGTCCAGATAATTTCCTCCAACGAAATCCTCAAGCAGGTCGCGCAAAAGCTCAATCTGGAAAAGCTGCCCGAGTTCGACGATGCGCTCGACATGTCGCCGTTGAGCCGTGCTCTGGTCCTCGTCGGCTTGAAGAGCGACCCGATGGAAATTCCAACGGAAGAACGCGTGCTCAAGAAAATGCATGAGAAGCTCAACGTCTATGGTGTCGAGAAGACCCGCATCATTGCCATCGAGTTCTCATCGGAAGATCCCAAGCTCGCTGCCGCCGTACCAGACGCCATTGCTGCCGCCTATATCGCGGGGCAAGGGGCCGCCAAGCTCGAATCGAACAATGCCGCCGCTGACTTTCTTGCACCGGAGATCGCCGCCCTGCAGCAGCAGGTGAAGGATGCCGAGGCCAAGGTTGCCACCTACCGCGCGCAATCCGACCTTCTGATGGGCGGCAACAATTCGGTGCTAGCCACGCAGCAGCTTTCCGAACTGTCGAGCGAACTGATGCGTGTGCGCGCCAACCGCGCCTCGGCGGAAGCGACGGCCGACAGCGTGCGCAAGGCGCTGCAGGGCGGCGGTTCGCTCGATGCCGTGCCTGAGGTCTTGTCTTCCGATCTGATCCAGCGCCTGCGCGAGCGGCAGGTTGAGCTCAAGGCCAACATTGCCGATCTTTCCACCACCTTGCTCGACAATCACCCGCGCATCCGGGCGTTGAAGTCTCAGCTTGTCGACCTCGACGGCCAGATCCGCAACGAGGCGCAAAAACTCATGAAGGGTCTGATGACCCAGGCGCAGACCGCGCAGGCTCGTGAGAACCAACTCGTCGCCGACGTCAACACACTGAAGGCCGCATCGGCGCGCGCCGGCGAACAGCAGGTCGAACTTGATGCCTTGCAGCGCGATGCGACCGCCAAGCGCCAGCAGCTCGAATCGTACCAGGCCAACTACCTCAGCGCGGCGTCGCGCAAGGACCGCAACTATCTGCCCGTCGATGCCCGGGTGGTTTCACTGGCCCAGGTTCCGTCCGAGCCGTATTTCCCGAAGGTTATGCCGATCGTCGGTGCGGCTTTCGTCGCATCGTTGCTGGTCATGGCCATCGTGACGCTTCTGCGGGAGCTGTTTTCCGGCCGCGCGATGCGGCCGGCGACCGGTTCCCGCTTCGAGCGCATCGATGAGGTTGCGATGCCGGTTGTCCGCCAGGAGGCCACCGTCCTCCAGACCCCCGTCATTCGACAGGACCCCGTTGCTCGCCAGGAGATGGGAGAACGTTCGGCAGAGGCAGAGGCGGATCCCTACGCAGCTTCGATGCCCTATAAGGCCGAGGTGCCTGACAGGGTCGTGATGCCCGATGCGGCGACAGCGCAGGAGACGGCTGTCGAGGCCGAGCCGGCTCGTTCCACCCTGGGCGAGATTGACGTTGAGAAGGCCGCCGAAAAGCTGATCGCCAGCGGTGCGGCGCGCGCCATATTCGTCTCGCCGGAGGGCGACGAGGCTGCCGCATCGGCGGTCCTGGTGGCACGCGAGGTCGCCGACGCCGGCCTGCGCGTCCTGTTGCTGGACCTTACCGCTTCGGGAGCCGCCTCGCGGCCGATGCTGGATAGCGGCCTTTTCCCCGGCATCACCAACCTGCTCGCTTCGGAAGCGCAGTTCAGCGACGTCATCCACGCCGATCTCTACTCGGACTGTCACGTCATTCCCGTCGGCACCGCCGATCCGGTCCGCGCCATGCGCGCCGCCGACCGGCTGCCGATCATTATGCAGTCGCTGACCACAGCCTATGATCTGGTCGTGGTCGAGTGCGGGCCGGCCGACGCGCAAGGCATCGGCCGTCTGGCCGGTGACGCCACCGAGGTGTTCCTGTCCATGCTGGAGCCGGATGATGAGGTGACCCAGGCCGCGGTCAAGCTCATCGAAAGCGGCTATCCCGACCTGACGCTGGTGACGCCGCTCGGCCACGAACCGCCGGGCAATCCGGTGCCGGGACGGCGCTCGGCGGCCTGAAAGAGCCGTAAACCTGCGGCGCAAGCCTCCCGGAAACTCCGCCTGGTTCTACCCTAATTCCAGGGTCGTCACGCCGAATAGCCGCTGCAGGCCAAGGCCCGGGGGCGGGCCCTTGTACATGCGGGTGGTGCTGAAGGTCGGCGCAAAGCCGGCCGCCTCGAGAGCCGCAATGAAACCAGTATTCTCGGCGGGAACGTCGATGTGCAGCTCGCCGCCCTCGCAGGCACCCGCCAGTCCGTTCAGCAGCTGCAGCGCCGTGTCGGTGCTGTCGGCAAACAACGGGCCGATCTTGAAACCTGAACGGCACGGCCGAGCCACGGCATAGCCGGTGGTGCCGCGCGAGCTGATCGCCGCCAGCCCGTGATGCGGCGCCTGCAGCCACCGCTGCAGGAAGGCTCGCCGGGGTGCCGGAAAACAATACGCGTCGTAAGCGATGATGTCGGGAACGAGCTGAGTCGTCACCGTGCGCAATCCGTCGACCCTGACCGCCGGGCCTGCCGCGCGGCCGCTGTAGCGGATGGTCTCGTAGGCCGGCCTGAAGCCCTTGCGCCGGTAATTGGCCCGCTGTTCGGCGACGCCGTCGAGGCCGATGGTCCTGCCCGCAAGCCTGTTCAGGCCGGCGGTCCACACCGCCTTGCCGTAGCCTTTGCCGCGCTTGTCCGGCCGGCAGATGTAGAGGCCGATGAAGCCGAATTCGCGTCCATAGGCCACTGCCGAGATTGCCGCGACCATTTCGTTGCCGACAAAGGCACCGATGAAGCCCGAGGGGTCCGCAGCCTGGAACATCGCTGCGTCTTCGAGGCCGGGGTTCCAGCCTTCCCCCGCCGCCCAGTCAATGAGAACCGCCAGCTCGTGCAGCGACAGTGTGCGGATGGTTGGCTTCATTCCTCTCACTCCGCGGCGACGGCTCCGGGTGAGAAGGATTTCAGCATACCATGATAGGGCTTGGCCAGCGGGCTGGCATAGGCACCGCGCTTCGATGTCGAAAGGCCGAGCGCTATCAGCGCTTCCGCCTGTTTCAGCGCCGCGCCGACGCCGTCGATGACCGGCAGATCGAACTCCGCCTGCAGCCGGTGCGCAAGATCGGCCATGCCGGCGCAGCCGAGCACGATGGCCTCGGCGCGGTCTTCGTTGATCGCCCTGGCGATTTCGTCGCGCAGTTTCCCGACTGCGCCGGATGTCGGATCTTCAAGCGCAAGCACCGGAATGTCGGCGGCGCGCACGCGCGCCCGTCCCGCCATGCCGTAGCGCTGCACAAGCCCCTCGACCGGTACGCGCGAGCGCTCGGTGGTGGTCACCACGGTGAAGCGCTGCGCGATGAAGGACGCAATGGTGAGTGCCGCCTCGCAAATGCCGATGACCGGAATGGCGGCCATTGCACGCGCGGCGTCGAGGCCGGTATCGTCGAAGCACGCGATGATCGCCGCCTGCGCGCCGCGGCGCTCGCCCGTAGCGATTTCCATCAGCAGGCCGGGCACGGCGAGGGCCTCGTCATAATAGCCTTCGATCGAAGCCGGTCCCATGGACGAGGTGACGGCAACGACCTCCGTCCAGGGGCCGGCGACGGCACGCGCCGCGGCACCTATGGTTACGGTCATGCTCGCAGTCGTGTTGGGGTTCACCACAAGAATCTGCACGTTCAAGCTCTCGCCCGGCGGCGGCCGACATAGAGGATGGCACCGAGTGTCGCCAGGATCACCAGGAAGGAGAATACCGTGGTCACCGTGCCCAGCGCGTAGAGGACCGGCGTCGTGACGTTGGTGGTCATGCCGTAGATCTCCAGCGGCAGCGTGTTGAACGTGCCTGACGTCATCAGCGTGCGGGCAAACTCGTCGTAGGACAGCGTGAAGCCGAACAGGCCGACGCCGATCAGGCTCGGCGCGATCATCGGCAGCACGACATGGGCGAAGGTCTGCCAGGACGAGGCGCCAAGATCGCGCGCGGCTTCTTCATAGGCAGGCGAGAAACGGTTGAAGACGGCGAACATGATCAGCACGCCGAAGGGCAGCGTCCAGGTCAGATGGGCGCCGAAAGCCGACGTGTACCAGGCCGGGCGAAAGCCGACCTGCTGGAAGACGACGCCGATGCCCAGTGAAATGATGATCGAGGGCACGACCAGGCTGGCGACCGCCAGGTAGAACAGTGCGGTGGCACCGCGGAATTTTCGGCGGAAGGCGAGGCCGGCGAGCAGCGACACCGCGACGGTGACGATCATCACCATGACACCCAGCACCAGCGAGCGCTTGAAGCTGCCGCCGAAATCACCGACCGCCTGACGCTCGAACAAATTGGCGAACCAGTGCAGCGAAACGCCGTTGAGCGGGAAGGTGAGGCCACCGGTTTCGCCCTGGAAGGACAGGATCAGGATCGCCGACAGCGGACCGTAGAGGAACAGCACGAACAGCGTGAAGAAGGCCGCCAGCACGTAGAATTCGAGGGTGCGTTTTTCGTGGCTCACGTCACAGCTCTTTCCTGATGTCGACGATGCGCAGGATGCCGGCAACCATCAACAGCACCAGCACCAGAAGCACCACCGCATTGGCGGCGGCGGCCGGATACTGCAGCAGCGACATCTGGTTCTTCATCATCAGTGCCACCGACGCGCTCTGCCCGCCCGACATCACCTGCACTGTCGAGAAGTCGGCCATCACCAGGGTGACGACGAAGATGGTGCCGATCGCCATGCCGGGCTTGGCTAGCGGAATGATGACGTTCCACAGCACCTGCCAGCCGGACGCGCCGGCATCGCGCGCGGCCTCGACCAGCGATTTGTCGATGCGCATCAGCGTGTTGAAGATCGGCGTCACCATGAACAGCGTGTAGAGATGCACCATGGCCAGCACGACCGCGAATTCGGAGTAGAGCAGCCATTCGATCGGCTTCGGCACCAGGCCCAGCTGCACCAGCGTCGAGTTGATCAGGCCGTTGCGGCCGAGCACCGGGATCCACGAGATCATGCGGATGATGTTGGAGGTCAGGAACGGCACGGTGCAGACCAGGAACAGCACCATCTGCATGGCCGTGGTGCGGATATGGAAGGCGAGGAAATAGGCGACCCAGAAGCCGATGAACAAGGTCAGGGCCCAGACGATAACTGCGAATTTGATGGTGTTGAGATAGGTCTTCCAGGTGACCCAGGAGCCCAGCACGTCGGAATAATTGGTGGTCAGAAAATCCGGATACATGGCCGCGAAGTCGTAGTCCCAGAAGGAGACGACGACGATCATGACAATGGGCAGAAGCAGGAACGCTCCAAGGATCAGCGCCAGCGGCGCCGATTGGAGGTAGGGCGTGACCGCGCCGAGGGAGAGCCGGCGGCGTCTCGCCGGTCTGGCGGCGGACATTGCGGGGCGTTCGAGAGCAACTGTCATCGCTACGCCCGGTGCAGGTTCGCGAAGCGGCGCAGCGGCCTTGCCTTCTCCCCTTGTGGGAGAAGGTGGATTGGCGCAAAGCGCCAAGACGGATGAGGGGTGCTGGAAGACATGGGGCTTGATAACTCCGCATCGTCTCGGTGCCGTTGGTGGTGACGTGTCGCCAAGCTGGAACACCCCTCATCCGACCTCGCTTCGCGAGGCCACCTTCTCCCACAAGGGGAGAAGGAGGGGCGCTGCCTCACGTTACGCCGCGATGAACTCGTTCCAGCGCTTCACCCTGTAGCGGTCCTCGTCCATCACCGAGTTCCAGCAGGCTACATGGCCCATGCGCTCCTCGAACGAACCGCCATCGCGCAGCGCGCCGGCCTTTTCCATGACGGTGCCGTCGGGCGCCTTGATGTCGCCCTTGGCCGGCTTGCCTTCGATCCAGTAGCCCCACTCGTCCTCGGTCATGAACTTCTTGGCCGAGACCATGTTGGCCGAGTAGTAGCCCTGGCGGTTGAGATAGCCGCCGACCCAGCCCGACGTGTACCAGTTGATGTATTCATAGGCCGCGTCGAGCTCGGCGCCCTTGAGATGGGCCGCGAGGCCGAGGCCGCCGCCCCACGAGCGGTAGCCTTCCTTGAGCGGCTGGAATCGGCAGGCGATGCCCTTGGAGCGCACGGCTGCCACGGCTGGCGACCACATCGACTGGATGACCACTTCGCCCGACGCCATCAGGTTGACGCTCTCGTCGAAGGATTTCCAGAAGGCGCGGAACTGACCGCTCTGCTTGGCCTTGATCAGGAAGTCGATCGTCTTGTCGATCTCCTCCTTGGTCATGTTGCCCTTGTCGGCATATTTGATGTTGCCCATGGCTTCCATGATCATCGCCGCATCCATGATGCCGATGGACGGGATGTTGAGGATCGCGGTCTTGCCCTTGAAGGCCGGGTCCATGATGTCGGCCCAGGTGGTGATGTCGCGGCCGACGAGGTCGGGGCGGATGCCCAGTGTGTCGGCGTTGTAGATGGTCGGTACCATGGTGAACCAGTTGGTCGGCGCCTTGGCGAAGGTCTTTGAGTCCTGCGCTTCGACGTAGCCGACCGTGTGCGGAGCGGTGCCCTGGGCAATGACGCTGTCGGGGGTCAGCTTGCCGGTTTTGAACAGCGGCACCAGCTCATCGTAATATTTCAGCTTGCTGACATCCATCGGCTGCAGCACGCCGCTTGGGAAGACCTTCTTGCAGATCCAGTATTCGATGTCGGCGATGTCATAGCTGTCGGGCTGGGTGACTGCGCGCTGGGCGGCGGCGTCGGAATCGGTCGCTGTCATCTCCAGCGTGATGCCGAGGTCGGCCTTGCACTTGTCGGCGATGGCATTGAGGTTCGACACGCCGGTGCCGAACTGGCGCAGCGTGATGTTGGACTGCGCCCAGATGGTCGGGAAACCTGTTATGGCGCCCGAGCCGGCGGCAAGGCCGACGGCGGCCGCGCCCGTCTTGAGCAGCGAGCGGCGCGAAATGCCGGTCTTGGTTTCTATGGTGTTTGTCATGTTTTTTCCCCTGTTTTGGTTTGCTTCGTTGACGTCATGAATGAAGGCGGCCGAGAGCGATCGCATCCTCGGAATCCCAGGCGAGCGGCACGGCGTCGCCGATGGCGACGGGTTTGGCGAAGAAGTCGGAATCGTCGATGATGACAGTGAAATCGTCGATGCCGCCGCCGGTGACGGAGAGCTTCACCGTGGCGCCGCGATATTCGATGTTGGAGACGATGCCGGTGAAGCCGAGGCCGGGCGAGGGCGCGGCGCCGATGCGCACGTGGTCGGTGCGGATGGCGATGTCGATCGGCTGTCCCACCTCGTGTGGTTTTCCGCTGGCCGCCAGCGAGCCGCCGCCATTGACGTCGAAGACGACCATGACATCCCGGCTGCCGGTGACGCGGCCGGAGATGACGTTGTGGTCGCCCATGAAGCGTGCGACGAAAGCGGTGGCCGGCCGCTCGAACACGTCGCGCGGCGGGGCCGCCTGTTCGATACGGCCGTCATTCATCACCACGATGAGGTCGGCAAGCGCCATCGCCTCCTCTTGGCTGTGGGTGACGTGGACGAAGGTGATGCCAAGCGACGTCTGCAGCTTCTTCAGTTCGGCGCGCATACGGATCTTCAGGAATGGATCGAGCGCCGACAGCGGCTCGTCGAGCAGCAGCGCCTCCGGGTCCGTGATCAGAGCGCGCGCCAGCGCCACGCGCTGCTGCTGGCCGCCGGAAAGCTGTGCCGGCCGCCGCGTCGCATAGGTCTCCATCTGCATCAGCTTGAGCATATCCAGCGCCTTGGCGCGGCGCTGTTGCTTGTCGACGCCCTTCATCTTGAGGCTGAAGGCGACATTGTCGATGAGGTCGAGATGCGGGAACAGCGCATAGGATTGGAACATCATCGCCGTGCCGCGTTTGGCCGGCGGCAGGTCGGTAACGACGGTGTTGCCGAGGCGCACGTCACCCGACGAGATGCTCTCATGGCCGGCGATCATGCGCAGCGTCGAAGTCTTGCCGCAGCCGGAAGGGCCAAGCAGGCAGCAATAGGTGCCGGCCGGAATCTTCAGGCTGATGTCCTCGACGGCGGTCGTCGTTCCATAGACTTTCGAAACGGACACAATGTCGATTTCGGCGGCTTTGGACATCAGGCTTCCCCGTTTGGTCGCATTAACCAATGCATCATGCGTGCCAATCGCCGCGTGCACGTCCAAGCGATTGAATTGTCGGGAAAATCAGGTTTCTTGTCTGCTGCCCGCTGAACGAGCTTGTTTGTGCATTGCACAAATTATGGGCGATTGTCGGCGATGTGCACAAAAATCGTATGCAATCTTTTTTGACTTCGTGTTCACTTTGCCTCTCGTGCACGGATGACGAGTCGCGTTAGAAGGAGACAGGAAGACTTCCGCCATGAACATTGCCGACCAGATCTACTCCGCCACCGACAGCGCCACGCAGGATCGCGCCCAGGCGATCCGCGACCAGTTGCGCGACGCTATCGTCGACCGTCGGTTGGCGCCGGGCACCAAGCTGTCGGAGGGCGAGGTCGGTACCCTGTTCGACGTCTCCCGCACCGTGGCGCGCGCGGCGCTGCAGATGCTGTCCTTCGAGGGCCTGGTGCGCACGGAGCGCAACCGTGGCGCCTTCGTCGCCAATCCTTCGCCCGAGGAAGCGCGCCAGGTGTTCGCCTCGCGCCGGCTGATCGAACCGGGCATAGCCATCGCCGCCTGCGGGCGCGTCACCGCTGCCGACATCGCTGCCTTCAGGGTGCAACTCGACGAGGAGGGCCGCTTCATCGCCGAGCGCGGGCCCAATGCACGGCGCTCCGAGATCAAGGCGTCAGGCGATTTCCATCTGCTGCTGGCCTCGGTCGCCGGCAATGCCATCCTGCAGCGCTTCATGGAAGAACTTGTGGCGCGCTCTTCGCTGGTCATCGCGCTTTACGGCCGATCTGGCGTGTCGGCCTGCGGGCATAGCGAGCATACGGGGATTGTCGGCGCGTTGGAGAGCGGCGATTCCGGGTTGGCGAGCCGGCTGATGCTGCACCACATCGACCACATCGAGGCTGATCTGGATCTGCGCGTCAGGGCCGGCCCGGCGCTCCGGGAAGCGCTCAATTTCTGAAAGCTAACTAGCTCTCATCCTCCGCGCCCGAGGCTGCTGGCGCTGCCTGCCCTACGGCCTTGCGGCGCAGCATCTTCGTCAGCTTCCAGATCGTCGGGCTGTTCTTGATGAAGGCCTTGATCCCAGCGCCTTGCCGAAGCGTCAGCGCCAGCACGCGGCCCTTCAGCGTCAAGGGGATCAGCACCTCGAACTGCTGGGTTTCGATATCGCACCATAGCCGCTTGTAAGGCTCGTCGCCGACGGAGAAGTCGTAGACCTGGATGCCGGTCTCGCAGGCTTCCTGGATGTTGTCGAAGAACAGGAAGTCGCCGGGGCTGGTATGGCCGAGATCGTCCTCGGCGATGGCGCCGAACTCACAGATCAGGCGCTTGCCCGAGCGGCTTGACCCGGTGATGGCGCGGAGCTTGCCGGCAACTTCGAGCCCATGCAGCACGAAGGAGGGCTTGTCCTCGGCAAGCGCGTCCGTGAACAGCGCACGGAAGAAGGCGCGCACCTGCTCGTCGCCGAAGACGTTGGCGATGCCCATCTTGCGAAAACGGAGTTCCTTCATCTCGAAAAAGGCATCGAGCAGCCTGTCCACCTCGTCCGCCGTGCGCGCTTCGATGCGGCTATGGCTGCCGACGGCATCGAACTTGCGCATCTGCGAGCGGTGCTTCTTGCGCTTTCGTTTGCCGCTGGCGCGGGAAAGCAGCGCGTCGAAGCCGCCGGCGAGGTCAACGGCCAGCGACAAATTGGGACTGGCAAAGTGGTCAAGCAAGGCGAAGGGATTGGCGACGCCATCGAGATCGGGCAGCAACCGCTCCAGCGCGATGAGATCGATGTCCGGACGTGCCTTGGCAATAGCCGCCAGCATCGACCGGATGGACGCAACATCCGCCTTGGCCAGCCAGTTCGGATCGGCGGCGACGAAGTTGCCATTGGCGTGGTGGCCACCCATGAAACGGGCGACACGGAACGGACCTTTCGCCGTGACCTCCAGGGCCAGCGCAAAAACCGGCCTGCCTTCCACGTTGAGCGTCGCGACAAGCAGATTTGGTTGGATCTGACCGGCCCAGTTCAGAATCCAGACAGCACTCTGGGCCGGCGCGAACAGGGCCGAGCGGCAGAACTCGCCGTAGGCTGACAGTCCTTCCGCGGATACCACCGAAATCGACAGGCCGGCCTGATGCCGTGGCAAGGCGCGCGACGACTCGGTCGCCGCAAGCCGATTGCCGTCAAATGACGCTGTTGCGTCAACCATACCTCAATCCTTAGGGCGTATTGATCGCAATTTGGGGGTTCGCGTAGGCGCATTCCGTGCTTGGTTCAGCCTAGGCGCAAAAGGTGAATGAATGATCGACGGGGGCGAGGCAATCCGGAAACTGGCGCTGAACGTCGCCCGTTATACCGGTCTTGCACCGTTGGCCAAGCCGTTCATCGGCGGCATTGGCGCCATATTGATGCTGCACCGCGTTACCGCGACGCCGGAAAAGCCCGACAGCGTCAACCGGCATCTGAACATCGCGCCCGGCTTTCTCGACGCCGTGATCGCAGACATGAAGGCGAGCGGCTATGCTTTTGTCTCCATGGACGAAGCCGTCGAGCGCATCAAGGCAGGCGGCAAGGGCGGTGAGTTCGCCACCATCACGGCCGACGACGCCTATCGTGACAACATGACCGAGGCGCTGCCGGTGCTGGAGAAGCACGGCGCGCCGATCACCATCTATGTCGCGCCCGGGCTGATCAACGGCACCGCCGACCTGTGGTGGGATGTGGTCGAGGATGTTGTCAGCGCACGCGACAGCCTCACCCTGACGCGCCCGAATGGTCTGCTGACGATCGATTGCTCGACCCCTGCGAAGAAATTGCAGGCCAACGCACGCCTGCACGCCTATCTCACCTCCGAAGTCCGCGAGGAGGAGCTGCAGGCCGTGCTGCGCGACCTGGCTGGCTCGAATGGCGTCGACGCCGACGGCCCGCGCCTGCGGACCTTGATGAGCTGGAACGAAATCCGCAGCATCGCCGCGCATCCGTTGGTGACGATCGGCGCCCACACGATCAATCACAGCAATCTGAAGCGGCTCTCCGAAACCGATGCGCGACACGAGATCGGTGCCGTGAGCGACATGTTGCAGGCCGAACTGGGCGAAAAGCCCAGCCATTTCGCCTACCCCTATGGCTATGCCAGCGCGGTGGGCTGCCGGGAAGTGGGCTTTGTCCGCGACGCCGGCTACACCTCCGCCGTGACCACGCGCCACGGCGTGCTGCGCGCCGAACATGCCGGGTTCCTGCATGCCTTGCCGCGCATTTCAGTCAACGGCCGCTACCAGAGCCTCGCCCACATCCGCACCATGCTGTCGGGCGTGACCACGCCGCTCGCCAACGCCGGCAAGATGGTCGTCACCATCTGACGGCAGCAGGCCGGGTTCCGCTTCAGCGCTTCGCCGGTGGCTCCAGCATCAGCCACTTGATGATGCCCATCGCCGGCAGCACCCAGAGCAGGCCGCTGAACAGGAAGAACAGGAAATGCACCCACGGGCCCGACTCCGACAGCCGGGCGACCGCGAAGATCGATGCGAGCAGCGCATAGACGATGACCAGCGCCACCAGCAGAAACGCTCCGATCAGCTTTTTCAGGCGCAAGGGCATGGTTGGCCTCCTGGTCTAGGCTGTCGGGAATTCGGTCCCGGCAAGCTCAGGGTGTTGGCTTCGCATAGGCCTTGACGCGACCCTGTGCAACCGGTGAGACGCGGCGCGACGGCGTGCCGCGCCGCCTGGTCTTGCCAGCACGGGTGCGATGGTCCACCAATCCGCCAAACCAACCTGCCGGGACAAGACCATGGCTGCCATATCAGCTGCCGCGCCATTCGTGGCTCGCGACCGCGACCTGCACAACCGGGCACTGCTGCGCGGCTGGCTCTATGTCGTGGTTCTGGTGCTGTTTGCGCTGGTGCTGGTCGGCGGCGCCACCAGGCTCACCGGTTCCGGCCTGTCGATCACCGAGTGGAAGCCGATCCACGGCGTGATACCGCCGCTGAACGACGCCGAGTGGCAAGAGGAATTCCAGCTCTATCAGCAGATCCCGCAATATGCCGAACTCAACAAAGGCATGAGCATCGAGGCGTTCAAGTCGATCTTCTGGTGGGAATGGGCGCACCGCATTCTGGCGCGCAGCGTCGGCCTGGTCTTTGCCTTGCCGCTGCTGTTCTTCTGGGCGACGCGCCGCATCGAGCGCGGCCTGGGGCCGAAACTCGCCGGCATCCTTTTGCTTGGCGGCCTGCAGGGCGCCATCGGCTGGTGGATGGTGGCCTCGGGCCTGGTGGACCGGGTCTCGGTCAGCCAGTACCGGCTGGCGACCCATCTGACGCTGGCCGCGCTGATCTTTACCGCGACCATGATCGTGGCGCGGGGGCTGGCGCCGCATTCCGAACCCGCCGCCGATCGGTCGACGCAAAGGCTGGCCGGCTTCATCGTGCTTTTGGCGCTGATCCAGATCTATCTCGGCGGGCTGGTCGCAGGGCTCGACGCGGGCCTGAGCTACAACACCTGGCCGCTGATGGACGGCAAGATCGTCCCGGGTGATTTGCTGATCCTCGAGCCGGCGTGGCGCAATTTCTTCGAAAGCCCCAAGACGGTGCAGTTCGTGCACCGGCTCGGCGCCTACACGCTGTTCATCGTGGCCTTGTGGCACATGATCGCCACGCGCCGGCGGCTGCCGGGCTCAACGCATGCCCGCCGCGCGACGCTGCTGTTCCTGGCTGTGCTGGTGCAGGCCTCGATCGGCATCGGCACGCTGCTGATGCACGTGCCGCTGCATATGGCGCTGACCCATCAGGGGTTTGCGCTCATTGTGCTGGGCTTTGCCGCCGCGCATTGGCGCGGTACCAAGGGTGCCTATCCCTTGCCGACGGAAATAGCTCTTAGAAGCTGAGTTCAGCCAGCTACATCCAGAATTCGTTTGAAGATGTCGTCTTCTCGCCGTCGAACTCCGCCTGGCGCAAAGCTGCGGCGGATGGCGTTGATTGGCTCTGAGCGGCCTTGGCAGCCTTGTCGGCGTCGGCGGCCCTGAGTGCGTCAAGCTTGGCCTGGGCCACGGCGATGTCCTGCTGCACCTGGGCGGCCTGGACCTGATCCTTGATCGCCTTGGCCTGGTCTTCCAGATCCTGGATCTGCTTTTCGAGCGCGGCCTCCTGGGCCGCATTGCTCGATGAACTGGAAGAGGAATACTGGGTTGCCTGGGAGGAACCTGAAATCGCGCTGACCATGACAAATCCCTGATGGAGCCACGCCCACGTCAGTAGGCCATCATGGTGAACAAGCCGTTACCGCCGCCGGTCGAGTGGTCGGATCAGAAGCTTGCCCGCACCGCCTGGATCGCCGCCGCGATCGACAACTCGCGGTTCTCCTCGACCAGATTGTCGTCCTCGTGATGCCAGGACGCCGACAGGCAACCATAGGCGATGGCATGATCAAGGATCGCGGGCGGTGTCTGGGCCAATGTTCCGGCAAAGACTTCTGCCATATACGCGATGCGCTCAGGATCCAGGCAAAGCCCGTCCCGGTCGAGCGGGTTGTAGAACATGTTCGCGGCGTCGAAGCCGGGATCGCCGATTACGCCCTTCGGATCGATCGCCAGCCAGCCGCGCGGCCCATGCAGGACGTTGTCGTGGTGCAGGTCGCCATGCAGGGGCCTGATATCGTGCGGATTGGCCAGCAGCCGATCGGCGATGATGGCGGCCTTGACGTAGATGGTGCCATTGCCGGCGTCGCGGTCGGTTGCGGCTTTCCTGAACAGGCTTGAAAAACGCTCCCTGAGCGGCTGAAGCTCGGGCGGGAAGGGGTGCTTGGATGGCGAAAACAGTTTCGCCAAGAGATCCGCCGCGATTGCGGTCGCGGCGTTGTCGCCCTGTTCGTCGAGAACCTGCCGAAGCAGGGTTTCACCGGCATATTCGAGCAGCATGCTATGACCGTCGCGGCCGAGCAGGCGCACCGAGCCTTCACCGCGCCGCCAGGCGAGATAGTGCTCGCCGCGCAATTCATCAGCGACATCATCGAATGGCTTGAGCGCCTTGACGATTGCCGGCGAACCGTCCTCGCGCCGCACCTTCCAGATTCGGCTCGAAAAGGTCTCGACGATGAGTTCAGGCGCGCTGACCCTCCAGCGCGCCGGAAATGCTGGCGCGTCCATCAGAGGCCGAGCATCAGGTCCATGTTTTGGACGGCGGCACCCGAGGCGCCCTTGCCGAGATTGTCGTAGACCGCCAGCAGCAGAGCCTGCGCGCGTTTGTCGTTGGCAAAGACGTAGACCTTCATCCGGTTGGTGCCGTTGTAGATCTCCGGATCGATGTCCGGCACGCGCTCCAGATGCGCATAGGGTGCCACCTCGACCACACCGCCCTTGATGGCGGCGAAATGGTCGGCAATGGCCGCATGAAGCTCCGCACCCGTCGGTATATGGGCGAGACCACCGAGCTGCAGCGGGACCACGGTGATCATGCCTTGCGCGAAATTGCCGACCGCCGGCTGCATGATCGGATCATGCGATAGCCTGGCATAGGCCTTCAACTCCGGCACGTGCTTGTGCTGCAAGGTGAGGCCATAGGGCAGGAACTCCAAGGCGTCCTCGCCCTTGGCGACATAGTCCTCGATCATCGGCCGTCCACCGCCCGAATAGCCGGAAATGCCGTTGACCGTGATCGGGAAATCCGCCGGCAGCAGGCCGGCGGTGACCAGCGGCCGCAGCGTTGCGATCGGTCCCTGCGGCCAACAGCCGGGGTTGGCGACGCGCCTGGCCGAGGCGATCGTCTTTGCCTGTCCCTTGTCCATCTCGGCGAAGCCGTACGCCCAGCCTTCGGCGACGCGATGCGCGGTCGAGGCATCGATGACCTTGGTGGTGTCGTTGGCGATCAGCGAGACACTTTCCTTCGCCGCATCGTCGGGCAGGCACAGTATCGCGACATCGGCGGCATTGAGAAACTCCGCCCGCGCCGCCGTTTCCTTGCGGCGCTCGGTTGGAATGGAGATGATCTCCAGATCGCCGCGCTCGGCAAGCAGCGCCCGGATCTGCAAACCAGTGGTGCCGTGCTCGCCGTCGATGAAGATTTTCGGTTTCATTGCCTGATCAAATTCCCTGATATTTCAAGACTATATGCCCTGACCGTGATTCACCGCGGCACCGTTGTGGTTGCCGTTGTTCAGCTCTTCAAGCCGGGCCTTTCGTTCGGCCAGCAGGCCGAGATACTGCATGGCCACCATCGAGCCGGCGATCGCCGTTATATCGGCGTGATCATAGGCCGGCGCAACCTCGACGACATCGGCGCCGACAATATCGATCTGGTTGAGCTGGCGCAGGGTCGACAGGATTTTTGCCGAGGACGGTCCGCCGGCAACCGGCGTGCCGGTGCCCGGCGCATAGGCCGGATCGAGGCAGTCGATGTCGAAGGTGAGATAGGTCTTCCTGCCGCCGGTGCGGTCGACGATGGCATAGGCGATGTCGGACGCGCGCATCTCCTCGATCTCAT
Source organism: Mesorhizobium sp. P2_A8 (assembly GCF_056404935.1). NCBI lineage: Bacteria > Pseudomonadati > Pseudomonadota > Alphaproteobacteria > Hyphomicrobiales > Phyllobacteriaceae > Mesorhizobium > Mesorhizobium sp. P2_A8. Next base: position 299,948 of record NZ_JBFUDB010000007.1, on the reverse strand, counting down.
GGCCGTAGAGGATCTTGATGCCGAACGTGTCGGGCGCATGGGTGCGGATGCCGATCTGGATGGACCGGTCGGGATCGATGACGCCTTCATTGACGGCGCGGCCGACGAAGGAACCATGATCGATGCGCTTGCCGTCATCAGGCCAGGTGTCCTGATGGGCATCGAACTGCACCAGAGCGAGCGGTCCGTGGATGGCGGCATGCGCCTTGAGCAGCGGCCAGGTGACGAAATGGTCGCCGCCAAGCGACAAAAGGAAGGCGCCGGATTTCAGGATTTTCGCCGCTTCGCGCTCGATGGTGCCGGGCGTTTTCTGGTGGTTGCCTGAGTCGAGCAGGCAGTCACCATAGTCGACCACCGCGAGATGCTCGAACAGATCGCGTGAAAACGGGTATTGCGGGTCGTTGTCGAGGATCGCCGAGGCGCGGCGGATAGCCTGCGGTCCGAATCGGGCGCCGGGCCGGTTGGTGACAGCGGCATCGAAGGGAATGCCCCACACCACCGCGTCCGCGCCCTTCACGTCCTTCGTGTATTTGCGCCGCATGAACGACAGCGCGCCGGAATAGGTCGGCTCGAGGGCCGCGCCCGTTTTGGAGCGGGCGGTGAAGGCATGGTCGATGTTGTTGGTCGCCATTACGGATCCTCGGTTTCATCGGGGTGCCACAACTACAGAACCGGCACGCAACATGCCAGTCACAGCTTGGGGAGACGAAATGGCGCCCCTCAAGTGCCATGGCAAAACAGGATTTGTATCATCATGACGCAGACCGCGTTCCTTAATCCTCCCCGCCCCGTTGTGTCGACCCACATAGGCACGATCGCCGGCGAACGCTTCCTGGTTCTCGATTCGTGGCGCGGCATCTGCGCGCTGCTGGTGGCGCTGTTTCACTTCCCGACCGGTTCGACGATTTCGCAAAGCGCCTTCATCGGTTCGTCCTACCTTTTCGTCGACTTCTTCTTCGTTCTTTCCGGTTTCGTCATCGCCAGCAGCTACGGCAACCGGCTGAGCCAGCCGGAAGAGGTGGCGCGCTTCGCCCTAGTCCGTTTCGGCCGCATCTACCCGCTGCACCTGCTCATGCTTGCCGCCTTTGTCGGCTTCGAGCTGTTGCGGCTGGTGCTGCCGCAACTGCATGGCACCGGGGCCGCTCCCTTCACCGGCGGTTTCGACCCTAGGAGTCTGCTTGCGAACCTTCTCTTGCTGCAAGGCGTCGGCTTCGAGGATCAATTGACCTGGAACGCGCCGAGCTGGAGCATTTCGGCCGAGTTCTTCGCCTACCTCCTGTTTGCGGGCGTGGTGTTCGTCGCCGGCGCGCGCGCCTGGGTATGGTTCGTCGGCGCTGCCGTCACCGCGCCGCTGTTCCTGCTCGGCTTCTCGACCCATCATATGGATGTGTCCTTCGATTTCGGCTTCATCCGCTGCCTGTACGGCTTCTCGCTCGGTGCCTTGCTGGCCTGGTTTCAGCATGATTCCATTGCAGGGGCGCGACAGGCGCTGGCCAAGGGCAGCCCGCACAGGGCCTGGACCCTTGCCGAAATCGTCATGGTGGCCGTCATCGTGCTTTTTGTCTCGCTGGCGGGCGACAATGATTTCGGCATCGCGGCACCCCTGGTGTTCGCGCTGGCGCTGTTTCTCTTCGCCCATGAAGGCGGCTGGATCAGCGCCTTGCTGAGGACGCCGTTCATGCTGACGCTCGGCGCGCTGTCCTATTCCATCTACATGGTCCACATCTTCGTCCAGGCGCGCATGATCAACGTCGCCGGGCTCGTCGAGCGCAAGCTTGGCCTGGGCCTGATCGACGACTTGGTGCTGCGCGGCCAGCCCGCAACGGGCTTTGGTTCCGGTTGGACAGGGGCCGTGGCGATCGTCGTCATGCTTGTCGCCACCATTGCAGCCTCCTGGATCACCTGGCGCTTCGTCGAAATGCCGGCCATGGCGTGGTTCCGCCGGCTCTCGAAACGCATCTGAACCCGAGCTGTTGGGGGAAGCCGCTAGCCGGCTTCGTTCACCGGCCTGTCACGGGCATCGCCTATCCGGGTTTGATCCGGCAAGGAGCGATTCTCGATGCGGACCATCTGGCTAAGCCTTCTGCTTTCCGCGGCACTTGCGGCCGCCTCTGGCCAGGCCCTGGCCGGCGAGACCCGCGCCAGGCAGATTCTCGACCGCTTCGAGCACGCCAACCAGTGGCGCGACCACGTCATGGTGGCCGCGCATCGCGCCGGCAGCATGCAGGCCGGCAAGACGCTCTATCCCGAGAATTCGATCGCGGCCGTGGAAGGCTCGATCGCCATGGGCGCCGAAATCGTCGAGGTCGACATCAGGCGCGCGAAGGATGGTGAGTTCGTCGTCATGCACGACAGCTGGCTCGACCGCACCACGACCTGCAAGGGTGAGGTGATCAAGTACACATTGGCCGAACTTAGGACCTGCCGGCTGGTGGTCGAAGGCACCGGTGCGGTATCGGGTGAAACGGTTTCGACGCTGCGCGAGATGTTGCTGGCAACCCGGGACAGGATCCTCATCAACCTCGACAACAAGCTCGATGTCGGCGACCTCTCTGGCATGATCGCGGTGGCTCGCGAACTCGGCATGGCAGAACAGGTCATCGTCAAGGAGAACCTGTGGAACTCCACCCGGATTGCCACGGTGAAGGCCGCCATGGATGCCATCGGCGGCGGCTTCCAGTTCATGCCGATCATTGCAGACGACGCGGTGCATGATGCCGGTTTCGTCGAGACAGTCGACCACGTCTTCTCGCCGCGCGCGACCGAGTTGATCAACTGGCGGGCCGGCGCCGAGACGTTGACCGAGACCGGCGGACCGCTGTTCAGCACGCGCATGCGCGCGGCTGTCGTGCGTGGCAACTGGCACATCTGGGCCGACACATACGCCATCGTCAACAAGCCGGGCGGCTTCCTGGCCGGCGGCCGCGGCGACGAACTGGCGGTGCGGGCCAGCCTGCCGCGCGAAGCCTGGGGCTTCTGGGCCGATCGCGGCGCCACCATCATCCAGACCGACGAGCCGAAAGCGGCCATCGATTGGCTGGCGGCCAACGGCTACCGCGTGCCTTATGCCGAGCCGCGCATCGAACCTGCCGCGACCGCCAGCATCAATTGACCTGCCGCGACTGAGGTTTCGGCACATTGTCGCGGGCCAGTGTCTGCTGACGGAACGGTGTCAGTGAAAAGCCGTTATCCATGGGCATGTCCGACACCATGCTCTTCAAGCGCCCCGCCCATCTCGCCTATGCCGCCACCGTCGCCGCCACCAGTCTCGGCTTCGTGGTGGTGCAGCTGGATGTCTCCATCGTCAATGTTGCGCTTAACAGGATCGGTTCGGCACTCTCGATGGGCATAGGCGGCCTGCAATGGGTCGTCGACGCCTATACGCTCGCGTTCGCCTCGCTGCTGCTGGCCGGCGGCGCGCTTGGCGACAGGATCGGCGCCCGCCGCGTTTTCGTTGGTGGCATGGCGCTGTTCAGCATTGCGTCGCTGGCCTGTGGCCTGGCACAGAGTGCATGGATGCTGATCGCGGCGCGCGCCGTGCAAGGCGCCGGCGCTGCCTTGTTGATGCCGTGTTCGCTGGCGCTCCTCAATCGCGCCTACGCTTCCGACAAGGCACGCCGGGCGCGCGCCGTTGGCCTGTGGACAGCGGCGGGCGGCATCGCCCTGTCGGCTGGACCGGTGCTCGGCGGCTTCATGGTCGCGTCGCTTGGCTGGCAGAGCATTTTCCTGGTCAACCTGCCGATCGGCGCGCTCGCCATCTGGATGGCTTACCGGGTTCTCCAGGAAACGCCGCTCAAGGCCGAGAGGCCGCCGATCGACTGGGCCGGGCAGGGACTTGTCGTGCTGACGCTGTTTGCGCTGACCGGCGCCTTCATCGAAGCCGGCTCCTCGGGTTGGACTTCGGTGCCGGTGATTGGCGGACTGCTGCTGGCGGCCATTGCCGGAAGCGTCTTCCTGCTGGTCGAGAGCAGGACAAAGGCCCCGATGTTTCCCCTCGGCCTGTTTGCCAGCCGCGTGCCGGCGGTGACGAGCCTCGTCGGGCTCGCGGTGAACCTGACGCTTTACGGCACGATCTTCATGCTCAGCCTCTATTTCCAAAAGGAAAGGCATTTTTCGCCCGAGATGACCGGGCTCGCCTTCCTGCCGTTCATGGCCGCCGTCACCGTGTCGAACATCGCCGCCGGGCGCATTGCCGCAAACTATGGCCCACGATTGCCGATGGCGATCGGCCTGGCCATCGGCGCGGCCGGTTTCGGCCTGATGGCGTCGATCCAGGCAGACACATCGTATCTGTCGCTGCTGTGGCGCCTGCTGTTCCTGCCGGTGGGGATTGGTCTTGCCGTTCCCGCCATGACCACGGCGTTGCTGTCCGCGGTGCCGACAGAGATTTCGGGGACTGCGTCCGGAGTGCTCAACACCGTGCGCCAGTCGGGTGGCGCGATCGGCGTGGCGCTGTTTGGCTCCGCGTTGGCGCTGGGCACCATCGAGGGAATGCGGCTGGCATTCCTGGCCTCGGCGCTTGCGGTGGCCGGCTCGGCGCTCTGCGCGTTCCTTTTTATCCGCGATGCGGACCATGCCGCCGGATGAGAATGCTCAATGAAAAGGCCGCGCGCAGCCGGCCTTTTCAAGATCGTCAGTTGGACACTGCTATCGCAGCGCCACTGGTCAGGCCGCGGCGACGCTCGCCATACCATCCAATTCCCTGAGCACATCGTCCGAAAGGGCGAGTTCGGCAGCACTGAGGTTCTCCCGCAGATGCGCGACCGATGATGTGCCGGGGATCAGCAGGATGTTGGGTCCGCGACGCAGCAGCCAGGCGAGCGCGACCTGCATTGGGGTGGCGCCGAGGCGCTGCGCTACATCGGACAGCGTCGAAGACTGTAGCGGGTTGAAGCCGCCGAGCGGGAAGAACGGCACATAGGCGATGCCGTCACGGGCAAGGTCGTCGATCAGGGCGTCGTCGCCGCGATGCGCCAGATTGTACTGGTTCTGCACACAGACGATTTCGGCAATCCGGCGTCCTTCCTTGATCTGCGTCGATGTCACGTTGCTCAGTCCGATGTGCCTGACCAGGCCCTGCCGTTGCAGTTCGGCCAGCACGGTCAGCGGCGCTTCGATCGATCCTTCGGCGGGACCATGTGTATCGAACATGATCCGAAGGTTGACCACGTCGAGCACATCGAGCCCGAGATTGCGCAGATTGTCGTGCACCGCCTGGGTCAGCGCTTCGGCGGAGAAGGCCGGCAGCCATGATCCATCCGTGCCACGCTTGGCGCCGATCTTGGTCACGATGACCAGATTCCGGGGGTAGGGTGCCAGCGCCTCGCGGATCAGCCGGTTGGTCACGTGCGGGCCATAGAAGTCGCTGGTGTCGATGTGGTCGACCCCTTGCAGAACTGCCTCGCGCAGCACGGCCAGTGCCGCGTCATGGTCCCTGGGCGGCCCGAATACGCCGGGTCCTGCGAGCTGCATGGCACCATAGCCGAGACGCTTAACGGTGTGGCTGCCAAGGGTGAAGCTGCCGGACTGTTGAATATCAGACATAATTGATCTCCTTTGAGGAGACGAAGATAGCCGCTGCTCAACCTCGTGATAATCAGGTACAATCCACACAGGTCGTGCGGAATAGCGAACAATGATGGACCTCGGTGATCTGAACGCCTTCGTGGCGGTGGCGCGCGCCGGCGGCTTCCGCGACGGGGCGCGTGCCAGCGGCGGCAGCGCCTCGGGCCTGAGCGAGGCGGTGCGTCGGCTCGAGGCGCAACTCGGTGTCAGGCTGTTCAACCGCACGACGCGCAGCGTTGTCCCGACCGAGGCGGGCCTCAGCCTGCTGGAACGGCTTGGCCCGGCGCTGTCGGAGGTTGAGGCAGCCCTCGACGTGGTGAACGGCTTTCGCGACAGACCGGCGGGCTCGTTGCGTCTTAATGTGCCGGTCAGCGCCGCGCGGCTGATATTGCCCGACATCGTTCCGAGTTTTCTAGCCGCCTTCCCCGGCATCCGGCTGGAGGTGATCGCCGATGAGAACTTTGTCGATGTGCTGGCGGCCGGCTGCGACGCCGGCATCCGCTACGACGAGCGGCTGGAACAGGACATGATCGCGGTGCCGATCGGACCGCGTGTGCAACGCTTCGCCACTGCCGCCAGCCCCGCCTATCTCGATCGCCATGGGCGGCCGCAACATCCGAGCGACCTGCTCGGCCACGCCTGTGTGCGCGGCCGCTTTGCCAGCGGTGCGATGCTGCCATGGGAATTCGAGCGCAACGGCGAGGTGGTCCGGGTCGACCCGACGGGGCCGCTGATCGTGCGGATCGGCGGCGCGACCGACCTGGCCGTCGATGCGGCCATCGCCGGCACCGGCATCATCGGCCTCTTCGAGGGCTGGCTTCGTCCTCACTTCGACAGCGGCGCCCTTGAGCCCATTCTCGAACCGTGGTGGCAGAACTTTTCCGGGCCGTTCCTCTATTATCCCGGCCGGCGCCTCGTGCCGGCCCCGCTGCGGGCGTTCATCGATTTCATCAAGGCCGGCAAGTCCTGACCTGCCGCTAGGCATGAGCTACGCCCAGCGCCCTACCTCCCATCGAGGGGAGGTAGGGCGCGCCGCGCTCTGTATTCCGAACATTGCTCTGCTACTGGACTTCGCAGATTGCTCGGCCGGCGAAACTGCCGCGACCCCCTTGATGGGGAGGTCGTGCCGCAATCGCGAGTGGGTGACTGCCGAGTCCCAAACAAAAAGGCCGCCCGGAGGCGGCCTTTTCGATTGTCTGAAGCTGCTTAGCGCTTCGAGAACTGGAACGAGCGGCGGGCCTTCGCCTTGCCGTACTTCTTGCGCTCGACGACGCGGCTGTCGCGGGTCAGGAAGCCACCCTTCTTGAGCACGGCGCGCAGCGTCGGCTCGTAGTAGGTCAGCGCCTTGGAGATGCCGTGACGCACCGCGCCGGCCTGGCCCGAGAGGCCGCCGCCGATGACGGTGGCGACGATGTCGTACTGGCCCGAGCGGTTGGCGGCGATGATCGGCTGGTTGAGGATCATCTGCAGGACCGGACGCGCGAAATAGGTCGCGAATTCCTTGTCGTTGACGACGATCTTGCCCGAGCCGGGCTTCACCCAGACGCGCGCAATGGCGTTCTTGCGCTTGCCGGTGGCATAGGCGCGGCCCGACTTGTCGAGCTTCTGGACGTGGACGGGGGCTGCCGGCTGGGTGTTGGTGTTGCCGGTGGCGGCGCCCAGTTCTGCGAGCGAGGAAAGCTCAGCCATCTTATGCGACCTTCTTGTTCTTGGCGTTCAGCTTGGCCACGTCGAGCACGACGGGCTGCTGGGCGACATGCGGATGCTCGGCACCTGCATAGACGCGCAGGTTCTTCATCTGACGACGGCCGAGCGGGCCACGCGGCACCATGCGCTCGACGGCCTTCTCGACGACACGCTCGGGGAAACGACCCTCGAGCAGCTGGCGCGCGGTGCGCTCCTTGATGCCGCCGGGGTGGCCGGTGTGCCAGTAATAGACCTTGTCGGTGAACTTCTTGCCGGTGAACACCACCTTGTCGGCATTGATGACGATGACGTTGTCGCCGTCGTCGACATGCGGGGTGAAGGTCGGCTTGTGCTTGCCGCGAAGATGATTGGCGATGACAGTGGCGAGACGGCCGACGACGAGACCCTCGGCGTCGATCAGGATCCACTTCTTCACCACATCCGCAGGCTTCTGCGAAAAGGTTGTCATGGTTTCTGCTTTCGGTTCGGACCTTCACAACGGAAGGCGTTTCTTGTTGCTTGGATTGGCGAAAAGCGCTTGCCCGCCGCCAATAACAAAACGGCGGCCTTTGCGGGCCGCTGCTTCGTGAGGGCTTATAGGCGAGGGCAGTTGCTGCGTCAAGGCGCTTGAAAAGGCCGATAGCGGGTAAAGTGTAGCAAAAACAGTACTTTGGATAAAAGGTATTATTTTACCACATCGCCATTTCGCTTCGGTGGGATCGAATAGGTGCCGGTGGCATGTGCGATCGTGTGTCCGTCGGGACCGGCGACGATGTCGATGTCGAAGACCATCAGGTTCTTGCCAAGCTTCAGGATGCGGCAATGGCCGTCGATCGGCCCGGCCTCGGCCTTGCGGACGAAGTTGATGTCGAGGTTGACGGTAACGGAAAGCGCGTCCGGACCGGCATGCGAAAGCACGCAGACGTAGCCGCCAATGTCGGCCAGCGTGAACAGCGACGGGCCGGACACGGTGCCGCCGGGACGCAGGTGCTGCTCGCCGGCATTGAGCCGCACGGTGCAACCGCCCGGAAATACGTCGATCGCCTCATAGAAGGCGAACTGCTCGTTGAGTTGCGGATAGACGGTCTTCATTAGGGTATTGACTTGCGCTGCGGTCAGCACGGGCTTGAGATTGGTCTGGGCGGGCATGTCGGCCTCTCGTTTTGCGCCAGCCTGTATGAACGCAGCGCGGCATTTCTGGCAACACTTTCGTCCCCTGGCGCAAGCGATGGATGTTGGATGAAAGCCGATCCGATATTAGATACTCTCCCAGCCCGAGCGGAATCGCGGAGACCTTATCCATGGCTGAAATCCTTGCCATCAAGCCTGCCGCCATTGACGGCCCGGTTGTCGCACAACTGAACAAGGGCGTGCTGCGCCTCACGCTCGCCAATCCACCCGCCAACGCCTTGTCGCTGGCGGTGATGGCGGCGCTGACGGCGGAACTCAAGCGCGCCAAAGCCGACAAGGCCGTTCGCGTCATCGTGCTGTCGGCAGCCGGCAAGGTGTTCTGCGCCGGTCACGATCTCAAGGAAATGACTGCGCGGCGCGCCGACGCCGATCGTGGCAAGGCCTTCTTCGCAGAGACGTTCGCCGCTTGCGCCGAACTGATGCAGGCGATCGTGCGTAATCCCGTGCCTGTGATTGCCGAAGTCGACGGCCTCGCCACCGCCGCCGGGCTGCAACTGGTCGCCAGTTGCGACCTGGCGATCGCCTCGCATGAGGCGACCTTCTGCACGCCGGGCGTCAACATCGGCCTGTTCTGCTCGACGCCGATGGTGGCGCTGTCGCGTAATGTCTCGCGCAAGCATGCGATGGAGATGCTGTTGACCGGCGAGACGATCGATGCGGCAACCGCCAAGGAATTCGGCCTGGTCAACCGCGTCGTGCCGCGCGAATATCTGAATCAGATCGTCACCAAATACGCGCAAACCATTGCTTCCAAATCATCTTTGGTGATCAAGACCGGCAAGGAAGCCTTTTACGAGCAGGCCGAGATGGGGCTGGCCGACGCCTATGCCTACACCGGCCGGATCATGGTCGAGAACATGCTGGCGCGTGACGCCGAGGAGGGCATCGGCGCCTTCATCGGCAAGCGCAAGCCGGAATGGACGGACGAGTAATCGTGGAACCGCGCATCTCCATCATTACCATCGCGACTGACGATCTCGACCGCGCTGTGCGTTTCTACGAGGCGATGGGCCTTACCCGTCATGCCGGCATCACCGACGGTGTCGCCTTCTTCCAGATGGGCGGCGCCATTCTCGGCCTGTTCCCGCGCGCCAGCGCCGAGGGGGATTCCGGCATCGCCTTCGCCGGGGCGCCGTCGGCGGTTTATCTCGCCTACAACACCCGCTCCGACGCCGAAGTCGACGAGGTGCTCGCCATGGCGGAAAAAGCCGGCGGCCGTATCGTCAAGCCGGCCGGCCGCGCCTTTTGGGGCGGTTGGTATGGTTACTTCGCCGATGCCGATGGGCATGTCTGGGAAGTGGCGCACAATCCGGCCTTTCCGATCGCGGAAGACGGCACGATTTCCCTGCCTGACTGATGGCTTACCGCAAGCAGCTGACGCGGCTCAAGGCACCCTATCTCAAGCGCATCCTGGTCGATCCCGCGCGGGTCGAGGATTGGGAAAAATATCCCTGGAACCTGCCGCTGTTTCGCGGCCACGATTTCGAGCTCGAATTCACCACGCCGATCACTATCATCGTCGGCGAGAACGGCACCGGCAAATCGACCCTGCTGGAGGCGATCGGCGCGCTTGCCGGCTACGACGAAGCGGGCGGCGGCAAAGGTTACAGGCCGGTCGACCATTCCGGCGCCATCGACAAGAGCGGTGCCGCACTGGCCGACACGCTGCGTGGCCACTGGCTGCCGAAGGTCACCGCCGGCTGGTTCTTTCGCGCCGAATCCTTCTACGCCGTCGCGCGTTATCTCGACCAGGCGGCGTTGGAGTCTGGTGGGGCGCCTCCTGATTTCCTGTCCTGGTCGCATGGCGAGGGTTTTATCCGCTTTTTCGAGGAACGCTGCCGCAAGCAAGGCATCTACATCCTCGACGAGCCCGAAAGCGCGCTTTCGCCGTCACGCCAGATCGAACTGCTCAAGATGCTGCGGCGCATGGACCAGTCGGGCACCGCGCAAGTCATCATGGCCACGCATTCGCCGCTGCTGATGGCTTGTCCCGGCGCGCGGCTGTTCCGCATCAGCCGCTTCGGGCTCGACCCGACCGATTTCAGCGATACCGACCATTTTCGCATGATGCGCGACTTCTGCTCCGATCCGCAGGCCTTTATGGAAGAAGCGCTGAGGGAGGATGACGCGTGACTGACGACGAACTCAATTGGCGCATCGAACAGGCCTGCCGCGAAGGTCCGGCCGTTTCACTACCGCAGGAAGCCGCATGAACCACGACAGTTACGACAACACTTACATCACCGGGATCCTCAATTCGGTGAAGACCATCGCCATGGTCGGCGCGTCCGCCAATGACGTGCGGCCGAGTTACTTCGTGCTGAAATATCTGCTGGCCAAGGGATTTTTGGTGTTCCCGATCAACCCTGGCCAGGCCGGCAAGGAAATCCTCGGCCGGATGACCTATGCCAGGATCGCTGACGTTCCCGGACCGATCGACATGGTCGACGTTTTTCGCGGGGCGACAGCAGTGCCTGGCATTGTCGAGGAGGTGTTGCGGCTCGATCCCTTGCCGAAAGTCCTCTGGATGCAGCTTGGCGTACGCCATGACGAGGCAGCCGCGCGCGCCGAAGCTGCCGGCATGAAGGTGGTGATGAACCGCTGCCCCAAGATCGAATATGGCAAGCTGTCCGGCGAGATCGGCTGGACCGGCGTCAATTCCGGCGTGCTGTCGTCGAAGAAGCCGCTGATGCGCTCCGGATATCAGAGTTTCGGCGTTCGCCAGAAGTAGACGCAAAAATTATTCCGTAAGGCAGTGCATTTTCTCGCGCCTTGGCCGCGGATCGTTCGCTGAAGGGTATTTTCTTCTTTGCATTCGCGCCCGGGCTTCGCCAAGAATGCCCCGCCATTTCAAGAGTTTCAAAAAGGGAGGTTTCGATGACCCGCACGCCCGGTTTCAATACGCTCGCCGTCCATGCTGGCGCCAAGCCCGACCCGGCCACCGGCGCCCGCGCCACGCCGATCTACCAGACGACCTCCTTCGTCTTCGACGATGCCGATCATGCCGCCTCGCTGTTCGGGCTCAAGGCCTTCGGCAACATCTACACCCGCATCATGAACCCGACGCAGGCGGTGCTCGAAGAGCGCATCGCGGCGCTCGAAGGCGGCACGGCGGCGCTTGCGGTCGCTTCCGGCCATGCCGCGCAAGTGATTGTGTTCCACAATCTGATGCAGCCGGGCGACAATTTCGTCGCCGCCAACAAGCTCTATGGCGGTTCGATCAACCAGTTCGGCCATGCCTTCAAGAATTATGGCTGGGAGGTGCGTTGGGCCGACACCAATGACATCTCGACCTTCGAGAGCCAGATCGACGACCGGACCAAGGCGATCTTCATCGAGAGCCTGGCCAATCCGGCCGGCACCTTTGTCGACATCGAAAAGATCGGCGATATCGCCCGCAAGCACGGCCTGCCGCTGATCGTCGACAACACGCTGGCCTCGCCGTACCTCATTCGACCGATCGAGCACGGCGCCGACATCGTCGTCCATTCGCTGACCAAATTCATCGGCGGCCACGGCAATTCGATCGGCGGCGCCATCGTCGACGGCGGCACGTTCGACTGGTCGAAGTCGGGCAAATACCCGATGCTGTCGGAACCGCGCCCCGAATATGGCGGCCTCATCCTGCACGAAACCTTCGGCAACTTCGCTTTCGCCATCGCCGCGCGTGTGCTTGGCCTGCGCGACCTCGGCCCGGCGATCTCGCCGTTCAACGCCTTCCTCATCCTGACCGGCCTGGAGACCTTGCCGCTGCGCATGCAGCGCCACTGCGACAATGCGGTGACGGTCGCCGCCTGGTTGTCCAACCACCCCAAGGTCGCTTCGGTGAACTATCCCGGCCTGCCGAGCGACAAGAACAACGCGCTGCAGAAGAGATACTCGCCGCAAGGCGCCGGCGCCGTGTTCACCTTCGGCCTCAAGGGCGGCTATGACGCAGGCGTCAAGTTCGTCGAGGCGCTCGAACTGTTCTCGCACCTCGCCAATGTCGGCGACACCAAGTCGCTGGTCATCCACCCGGCCTCGACCACCCACCGCCAGCTTTCCGACGAACAGAAGGTCAAGGCTGGCGCCGGTCCGGACACAGTCCGGCTTTCCATCGGCATCGAGGACGTCAACGACATCATCGCCGACCTCGAACAGGCGCTTGCCAAGGTCTGATCGATCATGAGCGTGTTTCTTTCCGTCGACACCAAAACCGTCGAACCCGAATCTGGCGCGCCGGCGCCAGACCGTCTGATCTCGGGCGATCCGACATTCCGCACCTGGAATGTCGAGGAGCGGGACGGCGGCCTCTATGCCGGCATCTGGGAATCGACCCCGGGCAAGTGGCGCATCGTCTACGACGAATGGGAATTCTGCCACATCCTGTGCGGTGTTTCGGTGATCGCGGAGGATGGTGGCGAAGCGCGCATGGTACGGGCCGGCGACAGTTTTGTGCTCAGGCCCGGGTTTAAGGGAAGCTGGGAAGTGCTTGAGACGACTCGCAAGGAGTATGTGATCAAGCTGTAGGCATCCAACCCGGATCAGACGACGCGATCGATGTCGCTGTCCGAAAACCCGTATCGGGCCATCATTTCGCGATGCCATCGGCTTCCAAGCAACCCATCGAGGCGCAAAGCCATGCCACTGCGAACGCCGTCGCCGATCTCGAAAACAACCTCATTCGCCGCCCCGGGCCCGCGATCGTCAAAAGCCGACGGCGAGCGTTTCCAGCCCATGGAAGTGGTAAGTGTCGCGGAAGCGCGGCTGTTCGGCAAGATGGAGCTTTGGGTGCCGGTCGAACAAGGTTTTCAGCGACACCTGCAATTCGAGCCGGGCGAGCGGCGCACCGATGCAGAAATGGATGCCGGCGCCGAAAGACACGTTCTTCTGGTCCGCACGATCCGGGCTGAAGGCGAGCGGGTCGGCGAAGGCGCGCGGATCATGATTGGCCATGCCAAGCAGCAATCCGATCGTCTGGCCCGGCTGCACGACGATGCCGGGGACGATTTCGATTTCCTGATAGGCGTAGCGCATGAACATGTGCAGCGGCGCGTCGAAGCGCAGGCATTCCTCGACTGTTGCCGCTGTCGCTTCCGGTGAGCCGAAGAAGCGGCTGACATCGCCGCCTTGCGCCAGGATCGAGCGGACGGCGTTGCCGGTCTGATGCACGGTCGCCTCATGGCCGGCATTGAGCAGCAGGATCGCCGAGGACACCATCTCGTCCTCCGACAGTTTCTGGCCGTCCTCCTGCGCCGAAATCAGCAGCGACAGAAGGTCGTCGCCGGGGTTCCTGCGCCGCTCAGCGATATAGCCACGCAGAAAATCGGCAAATTCGCCAGCGGCGCGGTTGGCCGTCTCCTCGGTTTCGCGCGTGCGGCCATGCAGATACATGGCAACCATCTGGTGCGACCAGTCGAGCAGTTGCGGCCCCATCTCGACCGGCACGCCGAGCATTTCGGCAATGATGGTGATCGGCAGCGGCGCTGCGAAGGCGGGCAGGAGGTCGACGGCTTGGCCCGGTTCGAAACGGTCGATCAGGTCGTTGGCGAGCGCTTCGACACGCGGCCGCAGCCGCTCGACCTGACGCGAGACGAAGGCACGGTTGACCAGCGTTCTGAGCCGCGTGTGCACCGGCGGCTCCAGTTCCAGCATCGAATTGGCTTCGATTCCGTCGAATGCCTTCAGATGGCTACGGTCCTTGCCAACGCCGCGGCTGTCGGGAATGCCGGCCGGGTTCTGGCGTCCGAAGCGGCGGTCGCGCAGCAGCCTGCTGACGTCGTCAAAGCCGCCAAAGCACCAGAAGCCGAATTCTTCCCAGAAGAACGCATTCGATGCGCCGTGCAGAAAGGCATAGGCCTCGTACGGATCCTGGAAGAAGGCAGGCTCGTGCGGGTCAAGCCTAAGGCGGCGGGTGGCTGGATCAAAGGCTGGGGTGAGTGGCGTCAATTTGGTCATGCCAGACCAATAGCGCGGCTTGCCAGCCCGGTTCCAGACCGTATGTTGCGGCCAGTGAGCAAAACGTTGGCAGCCCAATGCGTTGAGCCAGCCGATGCGGCTGCGGAAAGACTGACCTGATGAATGTGATCGTTGTCGGCGCGGGCATTGCCGGTCTTTCCACGGCGTGGTCGCTGGTCAAGGCCGGCCACAGCGTTTCCATCGTCGAGCAGGGCCCGATCCCCAACCCGTTGGCGGCATCCGGCGACCATCACCGTATCATCCGCCGCGCCTACCGGGCCGGAACCGGCTATGGCCGGCTGATCACCGAGGCCTATCAGGCCTGGGACGAGATGTGGGCCGATCTCGGCGAAAGCCACCTTGATGCGCGCGGCTTTGTCTGCATTTCGCGCGAGCCGGGCGACGAGGCCGAGGAATACCGCGAGGGCCTTGAGGAGGGGAATTTTCCGTTCGAATTGCGGGAGCCGGATGCCGCTGTTGAACGCTGGCCGTTCCTTGAGCCAGGCTCGTTCCGCTACGCCTATTTTTCGACCGAAGGCGGCGTGCTGCATTGCCGCAAGATCGCGTCCGGCCTCGCCAGATGGCTGCGGGCCACGGGCGCCAATGTCTACGAAAACAGCAAGGTCGTCGAAGTTGATGCCGAGGCTGGTCACATCGTGCTCGAAAGCGGCGAAACCATGCAGGCCGATCGCATCGTCGTCGCCGCCGGCGCCTGGGTGCTGAAACTGTTTCCGGAACTGGATGGCGAGTTGAAAACCTATCGAACAGCACTTGCCTATATCGAACCGCCGGCCGACCTCAAGGCGGCTTGGGAGGTGGCGCCGGTTGTCCTCGATATCGGCGGCCCGGTCGACGGTCACGCGATCCCGCCCTCCGGCGGCGCCGGCATGAAGTTCGGTTCCGGGCTGCATAGGGTGCCGACCAGCGACGCCGACTGGAACCGTGACCCGGTGGCGGGCGAGGGCGAGGCGATCCGCAACCTGTTTTCGCCGCCGATCGCGCGCATCGATGAATACCGGGTGACCGAGGTCGTCACTTGCGCCTACACCTTCACCGCCGACGAGAAATTCATGGCGCACGAAAAGGGCAAGTGCCTGATCGTCTCGGCCTGCTCGGGCCATGGCTACAAGTTCGGCGCCGCCGTCGGCAGGCGCGTGGCGGCCGCCATTGGTGATGGCGACATCGCCGGCCTGAAGCGTTGGCTGCGGGCGGAGGTGGCCTGAACGCCGCTGGAGCTAGGGTCCGGACTCATAACCAGTAGGAGACAGCGGCTGCGATGCAGACCGCAGCGAGAGAGATAGGATCCCATGACGGATAGAATCACCATCGCCGAGTCATTGCCGACAACCGCCGTCGTGCGGGTCTCGCGCGCCAGCTACGACCCGAGCCGGTTCGCCGAGGTCGACGCCGCGAGCAAGAAGACCTCGGAGTACATCATCCCGGCCATCAGACGGTTGCCGGGGCTCCTTCACTTTTATGCGGGCGTCTCGCCGACGGGCTCGATCGTGCAAGTTAGTGTCTGGGACACCGACGAGCATGCGGCGCAGTTGGACCTGCTGAAGGAGATGGTTGTCGACGGCCGTAGGGATATGGAGGCGGTCGGCGTGACGTTCACCCCCATTGTCAACTACCCCATCGACTGGACCTGGACCGTCTGACCCGGGGTCTGAACTCAGAACCAGTAGGACACAGCGGCCGCGACAGATCGGAACGTCACGGCGTTGCGGTCATGGCGGGTTGCGATCACAACTCGCTCCTCATGCCAACACTTTTGTGGGTCCAGACCCTAGCCTAATCCTGGCAGTGCCTGGGAATATGCACGCGCCGCCAGCCGGATGAGCCTTCGCGGACCAGCACGCGCCGCGCCACCGTCTGGTAGGACGCGGGAACATTGATGATGCGCCTTTGTTCCGGCTGCACCAGCACCTCCTCTGCGATCCTGTCGTACTGCGCCGGGATGACGACGCGCCGTGTACGCTCCGGCTGGATCACCACGGTCTCGGCGACACGCCCGTAGCGCGCCTTGTGCCAGATCTTGCACAGCACCTTGCGGCCACGGATGACGCGCCATTCCCAGGAATAGCCGCCATCATCGATCTGGACCGTGTGGTATACGGTGCGGGTGATGGCGGGCACCACCTCGTAGGTCACTTGTGCCGGAACGGTCATCACCACGCGGTCGCGGGTGCCGTAGATGGCGGGAACATAGTCGACCTGCTGGCCGGGCGGGCTGACCAGCACGTCTTCGTAGACCGTGTCGTAGACATCAGGCGTGCGGACGGGCTCATAGCATTCGACGGCGCGGCCGCCGGCCGCTGTCTCGGAAATCGTGCCGAGCATGGTCAGCCCGGCAATGGTGAAGCATGCGGTTTTCCTGAACATGACACTCCCCCTGTTGAACGGTACGATGACGGTTCAACGTTGGATCGTAGGGGATCAGGCGTCTGGTGAAAGGGAATTTGCCGTATTTCGTTAAGCAATGCGGTTAAGAAATTGCTACGGATGGTGACGACGTCGCCGATCGATCACGGTACGGGTCGATGAATCCCGAGAATGTAACCTTGATTCGACTTACCCAGATGGCTAGGAGGGGGCGGCCTTGCACAAGGATGAGCCGGCATCCTATTTACGGAATAACGATCCAGAACCGATTCTGCCCGATCTGCCAGCATTCCCGGCGCCGGAATCCCACCGCGAGATAAGAGATAACTAATGAAGAACCCCGTCGAAACCTACATGAACCTCGTTCCGATGGTGGTCGAACAGACCAATCGCGGCGAGCGGGCCTACGACATTTTCTCGCGCCTCCTCAAGGAGCGCATCATTTTCATCACCGGTCCGGTCGAGGACGGCATGGCGACGCTGGTCTGCGCGCAGCTGTTGTTCCTCGAAGCCGAGAATCCGAAGAAGGAAATCAACCTCTACATCAATTCGCCGGGCGGCGTCGTCACCTCCGGCATGGCCATCTACGACACCATGCAGTTCATCAAGCCGGCCGTGTCGACGCTCTGTATTGGCCAGGCGGCCTCGATGGGCTCGCTGCTGCTGACCGCCGGCCACAAGGACATGCGCTTCGCCACGCCGAACGCCCGCATCATGGTTCACCAGCCGTCCGGCGGCTTCCAGGGCCAGGCATCCGACATCGAACGCCATGCCCAGGACATCATCAAGCTGAAGCGTCGCCTCAACGAGGTCTACGTCAAGCACACCGGCAAGAGCTACGAAGAGATCGAGAAGACGCTCGACCGCGACCATTTCATGACCGCCGACGAAGCCAGGGATTTCGGCCTCATCGACAAGGTCATTTCGTCGCGCGAGCCGGCTGAAGGCGCTGTGGCATAAGGGCTAGTTGGCAGTTGGATGGCGACATCACGCGCTTTTGGCGTGTCTTGCGGCATTTCGGCCACAATTGGCTGTTCCCTCGGCGGTCAGGATTGCCTACGTTAAGGCTATGTTGAGTTTCGGCGGCTTAGCTTTATGCGGGGCTGTCGCGAATCATTGCCACGTTTTCTGATTTGTGTTTCGTACGGAATGCGTTGCGGGGAGCCGGATTATACTGGCGGCGGCGGATTCCCGCGATAGATTGAGTATGCGCCCTTTCAGCCAGACCATCGGCGGGCGGCCATGAAAGGACATGAAAATGAGCAAGGTCGGCAACAACGGCGGCGATACCAAGAACACGCTTTACTGCTCGTTTTGCGGCAAAAGCCAGCACGAAGTGCGCAAGCTGATCGCCGGTCCGACGGTCTTCATCTGCGACGAATGCGTCGAGCTGTGCATGGACATCATCCGCGAGGAGAACAAGACCTCGATGGTGAAGTCGCGCGAGGGCGTGCCGACACCGCAGGAAATCCTCAAGGTTCTCGACGACTATGTCATCGGTCAGCCCTACGCCAAGCGCGTGCTGTCGGTGGCGGTCCACAACCACTACAAGCGCCTCGCGCATGCCGGCAAGAACAACGATGTCGAGCTGGCGAAGTCGAACATCCTGCTGATCGGCCCGACCGGTTGCGGCAAGACACTGCTTGCGCAGACGCTGGCCCGCATCATCGACGTGCCCTTCACCATGGCTGACGCCACGACGCTGACCGAAGCCGGCTATGTCGGCGAGGACGTCGAAAACATCATTCTGAAGCTGTTGCAGTCGGCCGACTACAATGTCGAGCGCGCCCAGCGCGGCATCGTCTACATCGACGAGATCGACAAGATTTCGCGCAAGTCCGACAATCCCTCGATCACCCGCGACGTGTCGGGCGAGGGCGTGCAGCAGGCGCTGCTGAAGATCATGGAAGGCACCGTCGCCTCTGTGCCGCCGCAGGGCGGCAGGAAGCATCCGCAGCAGGAGTTCCTGCAGGTCGACACCGCCAACATCCTGTTCATCTGCGGCGGCGCCTTCGCAGGGCTGGACAAGATCATCTCGGATCGCGGCAGGAAAACCTCGATCGGCTTTGGTGCCATCGTCGCTTCGCCCGAGGATCGCCGCACCGGCGATGTTTTCCGCCTGGTCGAGCCCGAGGATTTGCTGAAATTCGGTCTTATCCCCGAATTTGTCGGCCGTCTGCCGGTCCTGGCGACGCTGGAGGACCTCGACGAGCCGGCGCTTATCCAGATCCTGACCGAGCCGAAGAACGCGCTGGTCAAGCAGTATCAGCGGCTGTTCGAGATGGAGAATGTCGACCTGACCTTCCACGAGAACGCCCTGTCGGCGATCGCCAAGCGCGCTATCGAGCGCAAGACCGGCGCGCGCGGCCTGCGCTCGATCATGGAAGCGATCCTTCTCGACACGATGTTCGAACTTCCCGCGCTCGAAGGCGTGCGCGAGGTGGTGATTTCGGAAGAGGTGGTGACCGGCAGTGCCCGGCCGCTCTACATCTATTCCGAACAGAAGGAAAAGAAGGGCAATGTCAGCGCCTGACATGAGCCCGCAGCGGAGTTTTGAAACGGCGCCGCAAGGCGCCGTTTTGCTGTCACGCAGGGTTTTGCGGCTGCGCCCGGTCTTGGCGTCGCAAATGTGTCACTTGCGGGCAAGTTGGAGGAGCGGATTTGTACGGGCCCCTTGATCTTTGTGGATCGTGCATCCAACTAATTGGAGAAGGCCGAGGTGCCCGATTTCTGTGCTGTAAAACTCCCGTCACAAACGGTGGTAGGCGGAACGATCCCCGGTCGTTAATATAAGATTCGCGGTTGGCTGATTGGCGGCCGCGACATGAAAGGTTGGACAATGGCCAAAATATCCAAGGCTCCCAGCGACGGTGTCTTCGCAGTCCTCCCACTGCGCGACATCGTGGTGTTCCCGCACATGATCGTTCCGCTCTTTGTTGGGCGTGAAAAGTCGATCAAGGCGCTGGAAGAGGTGATGGGGCAGGAAAAGCAGATCCTGCTTGCCACCCAGATGAATGCCGCCGATGACGATCCCGAGCCCGATGCCATCTTCGACATCGGCACGCTCGCCAATGTGCTGCAATTGCTGAAGCTGCCCGACGGCACCGTCAAGGTTCTGGTCGAAGGCGCTTCGCGCGCGAAAATCGTCTCGTTCACCGACCGTCCCGACTTCCACGAGGCCCGCGCCGCGGCGCTTGTCGAGCCGGAAGAGGAAGAGGTCGAGGTCGAGGCGCTGGCTCGTTCGGTCGTCACCGACTTCGAGAACTACGTTAAGCTGAACAAGAAGATCTCGCCGGAAGTGGTGGGTGCCGCCAGCCAGATCGACGACTATTCCAAGCTCGCCGACACGGTCGCTTCGCATCTCGCCATCAAGATCCCTGAAAAGCAGGAGATGCTGGCCACGCTCTCGGTCAAGGAGCGGCTGGAAAAGGCGATGGGCTTCATGGAAGCCGAAATCTCCGTCCTGCAGGTGGAGAAGCGCATCCGTTCGCGTGTCAAGCGCCAGATGGAGAAGACGCAGCGCGAATACTACCTCAACGAGCAGATGAAGGCGATCCAGAAGGAGCTTGGCGAGGGCGAGGACGGCCGCGACGAAGCTGCGGAGATCGAGGCGCGCATCAAGAAGACCAAGCTTTCCAAGGAGGCCCGCGAAAAGGCGGAAGCCGAGTTGAAGAAGCTCAGGACGATGTCGCCGATGTCGGCGGAATCGACCGTTGTGCGCAACTATCTCGATTGGATCCTGTCGATCCCGTGGGGCAAGAACTCCAAGGTCAAGCAGGACCTGGCCTTCGCGCAGAACGTGCTCGACACCGACCATTTCGGCCTCGACAAGGTCAAGGACCGCATCGTCGAGTACCTTGCCGTGCAAAGCCGCCAGAAGAAGCTGAAGGGGCCGATCCTGTGCCTCGTCGGCCCTCCCGGCGTCGGCAAGACCTCGCTCGGCAAGTCGATCGCCAAGGCGACCGGTCGCGAATTCATCCGCATGGCGCTGGGCGGCGTGCGTGACGAAGCCGAGATCCGTGGCCATCGGCGCACCTATATCGGCTCGATGCCCGGCAAGGTCATCCAGTCGATGAAAAAGGCGAAGAAGTCCAACCCGCTCTTCCTGCTCGACGAGATCGACAAGATGGGCCAGGACTTCCGCGGCGATCCGTCGTCGGCGCTGCTTGAGGTGCTCGATCCTGAACAGAACTCGACGTTCATGGACCATTACCTCGAGGTCGAATATGACCTGTCGAGCGTGATGTTTGTGACGACGGCGAACACGCTGAACATCCCTGCGCCGTTGATGGACCGCATGGAGATCATCCGCATTGCCGGCTACACCGAGGACGAGAAGATCGAAATCGCCAAGCGGCACCTGATGCCGAAGGTGGTGCGCGACCATGCTCTGCAGCCGAAGGAATTCTCCGTCGGCGAGGACGCAATCCGCGCCATCATCCAGACCTACACCCGTGAAGCGGGCGTCAGAAGCCTGGAGCGCGAGCTGATGAAGCTCGGGCGCAAGGCGGTGACCGAGATCCTGAAGACGAAGAAGAAGACGGTGAACATCACGGCGGCGAACCTCGCCGACTATCTCGGTGTTCCGCGCTTCCGCTTCGGTCAGGTCGAGGCTGACGATCAGGTCGGTGTCGTTACCGGGCTTGCCTGGACGGAGGTCGGCGGTGAGTTGCTGACGGTCGAAGGTGTCATGATGCCCGGCAAGGGCCGCATGACGGTGACCGGCAACCTGCGCGACGTGATGAAGGAATCGATTTCGGCGGCGGCCTCCTATGTCCGCTCGCGCGCCATCGATTTCGGCATCGAGCCGCCGCTGTTCGACAAGCGTGACATCCACGTGCACGTGCCGGAAGGCGCGACGCCCAAGGATGGACCATCGGCTGGCGTGGCGATGGCCACCGCGATCGTTTCCGTGCTGACCGGCATTCCGGTCAAGGCGGATGTCGCCATGACTGGCGAGATCACGCTGCGCGGCAGGGTGCTGCCGATCGGCGGCCTGAAGGAGAAGCTGCTGGCCGCACTGCGCGGCGGCATCAAGAAGGTGCTGATCCCGGAAGACAACGCCAAGGACCTGGCGGAGATTCCGGACAACGTGAAGAACGGCATGGAGATCATTCCGGTCGGACGGGTCGGAGAGGTGTTGCGCCATGCACTGGTGCGTATGCCGGAGCCGATTGAATGGGTCGAACCGGTCAATCCTCCGGCCGCGACCGACAGCGCGGATGATGCCGGCAAGACGCTGGCGCATTAGAGCGGCGCGCGTCCACTTGGACGCGCAGAGGACGCTCTAACGCTTGGACTTGCGCATGGTCCTTTCCGAAAACCGACTACGGTTTTCAGGGCCATGCGTTAGTTTTCGCTAACGTTGCAGTGCAAAAACAGAGAGCCGGGCTTCGCGCCCGGCTTTTTCATGTGAAAAACCCCGGAATTCCGGGCTTTTTCCGATTTTTTCCTGCCTTTTCGACTTGGTTGCGGGAACGCTTCTTTCTAAAGTCCGTTTCCTGCCGGATGAGTCGTAAGTTCCGGTGTTCTCATGGAAGGGAATTTTTATGAACAAGAACGAACTGGTGTCCGCTGTCGCCGACGCCGCGAGCATTTCGAAGGGTGACGCGCAGTCGGCGGTCGATGCGGTATTTTCCGTGATCACCGGCGAACTGAAGAAGGGCGGCGATGTCCGGCTTGTCGGCTTTGGCAATTTCACCGTGTCAAAGCGTGCGGCCTCGACCGGCCGCAACCCGCAGACCGGCGCCGAAGTGAAGATCCCGGCGCGCACCGTGCCGAAGTTTTCGGCCGGCAAGGGCCTCAAGGACGCAGTCAACTAAGCGCCTTTTTCTTTCAGAGACCAGAAAAGCCGGGCTTGCCCGGCTTTTCATTTTTGTGCCCGACGCCGACGCGCGTGGTCGCCCGCGAAGTGGATTAGGCGGTCGGCGCTTCAGTTCGCATCAGGCCTGCCTTCTTGAGATCGGCCCAAAGCGCTGCCGGCAGCTTCGCATCGAGCAGCGACCGATTGCTCTCGACTTCGCTCGGCCGCTGGCCACCCGGGATTACCGACACCACCGATGGATGCTGCAGCGGAAACTGCAACGCGGCCTCGATCAGCCGCACGCCATGGCGCTTGCAGACCGCCTCGATGCGCGCCACGCAGTCGAGCACGTCCTGTGGCGCCTCGGTGTAATTGTAATAGGCGCCAGGCTTCGGCCCCGTCGCCAGGATGCCGGAATTGTAGGGTCCGCCGAGAACGATGCCGATGCCGCGCTTCTGGCAGAGCGGCAGGAAGGATGCCAGCGCCTCCTGCTCCAGCAGCGTGTAGCGGCCGGCAAGCAGGAAGAGATCGAAGTCGCCGCGCTCGGCCAGCGCCTGGCAGACCTGCCACTCATTGATGCCGCCGCCGAACGCCTTGATCACCCCCTGGTCGCGCAGGGACAGCAGCGCGTAATAACCCGAGCGCATGAACTCCTCGATGCGTTGGTCGGACGCCTGCTTGCTGCCATGGGTGAAGATGTCGACATCGTGCACGAAGAGGATGTCGATCCGATCGACGCCAAGCCGCTCCAATGAGGCCTCGAACGAGCGCATGACGCCGTCATAGCTGTAGTCGTAAACCTCGCGCCGCGACGGCGTGTCGAAGAACTTGCCGATGCCGGTGCGCTCTTCCGGCGGGCAGGCGCGCATGATGCGGCCAACCTTGCTCGACAGCACGTAGTCGTCGCGCTTCTTGCCGCGTAGGAACGGGTTGAGCCGCGTTTCCGACAGGCCAAGCCCGTAGAGCGGCGCGGTGTCGTAGTAGCGGCAGCCGGTCGCCCAGGCGGCCTCCAGCGTGGCATTGGCGTCCTCGTCCGAGACGGCACGGTAGAGATTGCCGAGCGGCGCCGTGCCGAAGCCAAGCTCCGTAAAGTCGATGCCGCCATTGCCGATGCGGTCGAAATGCCGTGTCTTCATATTCTGCTGTTTGCCTCACTTGATTTGTCTGACATGACACTATCATGCCTGTGGCCCGGCAAAAGCGTCGCGGACCGTTGGACACGCATTTTCGCGGTTGATAGCATGAACGAAATCAAGCTGTTCGTGGCAGTAAGGGCGGCAATCCCAGGGTGGTTTCGATGGCAGGTTTGTGGTGAGCGGCAACAACGAAAACCTGTTCAAGACCGCACTGGACGAACTCGGCAGCGTGCTGGCTGGCCTCGACGAGAGCCGGATCGACGCCGCCTGCAAGATGCTGGCCGGCGCCAAGCAGATCATCGTCTACGGCTGCGGCCGCGAGGCCTTGCAGGTCAAGGGTCTGGCCATGCGGCTCTATCATCTGGGCCTGCCGGTCTCTGTGGTCGGCGACATGACCACGCCGCCCTTGGGGCCTGGCGATGTCTTCCTCGTCAGCTCCGGACCCGGCGAAACCTCAACCGTGCTGACCTTGATGCAGGTCGCGCATGGTGCAGGCGCGACCAATCTCCTGCTGACCGCCCAGGCCGAAAGCAGCGCGGCAGAGCGCGCCGATTTCACCCTGCTCATCCCGGCGCAGACCATGGCCAACGACCAGGGAGCGCGGAAGACATCGGTCCTGCCGATGGGCTCGGTGTTCGAAGGCGCGTTGTTCCTGCTGTTCGAGGTGATGGTGCTGAAGCTCAGGGATTTGATCGGCGCGTCGCCCGAAGCGATGCGCGCCCGCCACACCAACATGGAATAGATCATGCGCTACGAATTGATGCTGCCACACCAGATCCGCAAGGCGATCGCCGAGAACTGGCCTGTCGCACTGCCGCTCGGCGTGCTCGAATACCATGGCGAGCACATGGCCGTCGGCATGGACACGCTGGCCGTCATCAAGACGCTGGAACTATTCGAAAAGGAGGCCGACATCGTCATCCTGCCGCCCTTCTACTATGGCGCGGCGAGCTACGCGGTGGCTGCGCCGGAGGGCAGCGGCTCGGTGCAGGTCGGTGGCAATGCGCTGGCGCCGTTCGCGCAGGAGCTGTTCTACAGCCTGCTGCGCATCGGCTTTCGCAACATCCACGCCATCATCCACCACCAGACCGAGAACTTCGCCGCCGGCATGCCGACAGATCTCGCCTTCAAGACCGCCGGCCGCCAGGCAATCTTCCAATTCCTCGAAAAGGAGCGTGGCGAGGGCTGGTGGGGCTCGGAGGCGATGGCCGACTACTATTCCGGACATGCCGCGGGTGAGAACTTCTTCAACTGGGTGCAGGTGCATCCGCTGATGTCGGCGACGATGAAGTACCCGTTCGACCATGCCGGCATCGGCGAGACATCTCTGATGATGGCGCTATGCCCGGAGGCGGTCGACGCCGCTCACTTCGAAGACAACAAGAGCTGGTATACGGCGACCGCCAGGGACGCTTCGGCCGAGCTCGGGCAAAAGGGTGTGGCCATGATCCTCGATCATCTGCGCGCGACGCTTCTTGGCTGACCGGTCAAGAATTATGCGCCACTCGATCTGGCGCGCTGCCGCTCGGCCCGGTATTCGGCCATAGACTTGTTCGGGTCGCTCTTGGTGGCCACGGCCCAGATGAAGGTGCCGCCCCCGCAGAGGGCGAGGATGACGTAGAGCGCTATGCCAAGCGCAAGGTGGTTGCCGTAGAAGCCCACCAGGGCCATCAGCAGGGCACCGAACAGCATGGCCATGACGAAACCGGCGATGACGGCGCGGCCTTGCCAGCCGAGGGGCATGGCGCCCCTGCCGTAGCGGCCGCGGCCGACATCACCGACACGGATGTTGCGCGCGAACCAGTACTTGGCACCCATCGCCTATTTAACCGCTCCGGCAGTCATGCCCATGATGAGGTAACGTTCGAGCGCGATGCCGATGACGGCCAATGGCGCAATTGCCGCGGTGGCCAGCGCTGCCATCGACCACCAGTTGATGCCTTGCGAGCCGGTCTGGCTTGCCACCATGACCGGAATTGTCTTGGCATCGGTCGAGGTCAAAAGCGCTGCGAAGAAATACTCGTTCCAGCACAGCACCATCGCCAGGATGAAGGCGGCGACCATGCCCGGCAATGCAATCGGCATGACGATGCGGAAGAACGCCCCCCAGATCGACAGCCCGTCGACGAGCGCTGCTTCCTCGAGTTCGACCGGGATCGAGTTGAACTGGTCGCGCATGATCCAGATGACGATCGGCAGCACCATCAGCGTGTAGAGCAGGATCAGCCCGATGCGCGTATCGAGCAGCCCGACTTCCCGGTAGAGCACCAGGAAAGGCAGCGCCAGCACCACCGGCGGCAGGATCAGCTGCGACAGGAAGAAGAATGAGATGTCCTCGTTCTTGAACCAGGCGAAGTGGTAGCGATAGCGGGTGAGCCCATAGGCCGCCAGGCTGCCGATGACAATTGCAAGGCTCGACGCGCCGACGGAGGTGATGACCGAGTTCATGAAGCGCTTGAAGAACTCATCGCGCACCGTGGAGGTCTGGAAGATCGAATCCGGCGACAGGCCAAGCGATCGCCAGCCCTTCCAGTCCGGCTGGAAGTCGACGAACGGGATCAGGTGGCCCTGGGTGACATCGACCGCCGATTTGAACGAGGTGGTTAGCGTCCAGTAGATCGGGAACAGGCAGATGAAGGCCCAGAACACCAGCGCGCCATAGATGAAGACGCGGCTGGTGATGAAACTCGCCGGAGAGCGGATTTCGGAAACGGTGTATTCGGTGGTTTGAACGCTCATGATCCCCGCCGCTCAGTTGACGTTGCGCACGAAGCGGTTGGCGAATTTCAGCAGCCAGGTCACGAACACGATGATGATGACGAGATAGGCCATCGCCAGCATGGTGCCGTAGCCCACATTCGAGCGGTCGCGGTATTCGCGGTAGATGAAACTGGAAACGGAATCGGTGGCGCCACCGGGCCCGCCCGAGGTCACCGTGATGATAATGTCGGCCAGCTTCAGCTTGAAGATGATGCGCAGGATGACCGCCGTCACCGACACCGGCAGCATCAGCGGAAAGGTGACCTGCCAGAAGGTCTGCCACGCATTGGCGCCGTCGACCCGCGCCGCTTCGAGGATCTCACGTGACATCGCCTGCAGGCCGGCGAGCAGCATGATCATCATGAACGGGATGAAGGTCCAGGCATCCAGCACCATGATCGAGATACGGGCGATGATCGGATCCGAGAAGAAGGCCGGGTTTTCCCAGCCGAGATGGCGCGCCAGTGTGGCCGCCGGCCCGAAGCGATATTCCATCAGCGACTTGCCGACCATCCACGACACCGCGACCGGCGACAGCATCAGCGGCATCAGGAAGACGACGCGGAAAAACTTGCGCGCCCGGATCTGCGCGTTGAGCAACAGCGCCAGGCCGAAGGCAATGACATATTCGACCAGCACGGCGAGCACATAGAGCACCATGTTGAACAGCGCATTGCGATAGTAGGGGTCGCGCAGCATCTGCCAGAAATTGTCGAGCCCGTTGAACCTGCGGCCGCTGAAAGAGCTGAGGTTCCAGTCGGTGAGCGCGATGTAGAAACCGAACAGCGTCGGGAAGATCACCATGGCGATGGTGAACAGCAGCGCCGGCAGCAGGAACAGCGCTCGCTGGCCATCCTCGCCGCGCGTCAGCACCTGGCCAATGCCGATTGCCACGCCCCACAGCACATAGGCGTAGACGACAGGGCGCCAGGTTTCGAAACCGACCGTGCTGGTTTCGGTCTTGTACAGGATCTCAAGCGCGATAACCGCCAGCAGGCCAAGTGTCGCAACGGCCATCAACACCCAGCCGAGCCGCTTGCGGCCTGGTGAAATCAGATCGGAAGGGGCGGCATCTGCCGGCCACTGGTTTGCGGTCGAAGTCTGGTCAGCCACAAATTTCGCCCGTTTGAAGGCTCATCGAGGAGCCGGAGCCGATCGGCTGTGGTCCGGCGTTGCCGCCGGACCACGGTTTCACATAGCTTACATGCCGAGGGAGGCCTTGTAGAGCTTGATCTGCTTTTCGCGGCCGATCTGGTCGGTCAACTTCTCCCAGGCCGCGGCAATGGCGTCGGCGCCTTCTTGTGCCTTCATCTTGCCGGCGAAGGTGTTGGCCAGGATGTCCTCAGCGGCGCTGTAGTACTGGAAGATGCCGGGGATGCGTGGCTCGATCGCCGCGTTCGGATGGTTGTAGGAGTCACCTTCCGACTTGAGGTACGAGGTGATGAACGCCTCGTCGTAGCCGGCCGCCACCCATTCCGGAATGTCGAAATGGGAGTTGCGGTAGGGCTGGAAGCCGGACGGATACATGGCCGTCCATATCGACAGGTCCTTGCCGCCGAGATGGGCGGCGGCGGACCATGCCGCCTTCTTCTTCTTTTCGTCGGCATCGACGCGCGCCATGACGTAGACGCCCCAGCCGAGATAGGCGCAGTTCGGCGAGTAGTTCGGCCCGCTGGCGAGCTTCTCCCAGGCGCCTGTCTTGGAATTGTAGACGTCGTCCGAACCCGGCAGGATCGAGAAGCCGGTGACGTCGCCGACCACCGAGGAATCGTTGGTCTTCACGTTGGAACCGATGTCGCCCCACCAGGGGATCATCGAACCGGTTCCGGCCAGGAACTGCTGGAAGCCAGTGGTGTTCGGGTCGGCGTTGATCTGGTCGGCCGGTTCCGAAGGCAAGGCATCGATGACGTCCTGGATGGCGCGCACCCAGGCCGGATTGTTGATGCGCGGCTTCATGGTGTCGGCATCGAACAGCCAGGCCTTGTCATCGGGATGCTTGGCGTAGGCGGTGGCGCGGCTGCCAAGGAAGTAGAAGCCGAACCCGCCCCAGGGCTTGGGCGCATCGAGATAGCCGTAGACGTCCTGGCCCTTGAATTTCTTGCCCTTGAGGAACTTGGTCACGGCCTGGACCTCTTGCCAGGTCTTCGGCACGCCCCATTCTCCGGCCCCGCCGCCGTCCTTCCAGGCCTTGGCGAGGTCGGCATCGGCGAACACGTCGGTGCGGTAGTTGAAATTGTGCGTGTCACCATCGATGGTCACGCGATACTGCTTGCCATCCCAGGTGCCGACCGGAGGCTTCAGGTAGTTGACCAGATCGTCGAAATCGATCTGCGTCTTGACCCAGTCGGGCATCTCGGAGGTGAGACCTTTGCCGCAGACATCGCCTTCGAACGGCGCGCCCATCTCGATGATGTCGAAATCGACGGTGCCGGTAGCGATCGACTGCTGCAGGCGAGCGTTGTAGTCGGCCTGCGCCAGGTCGATCCAGCTGATCTTGGCGCCGGTGTAGGCTTCCCATGGCTTCAGGAAGCCGCGGAACAGCACATTGTGCAGGTTCTGGTTGTTGAGACCCATGAAGGTCAGTTCGACGCCGGCGAATTCGCCTTCCTTGACGTTGGCTTTGGTCGCCTCGAGGCAGAGTTCACCGACCTTCTGGAAGTCGGCGTCGGTCGGCTGACCCTTGCCGACGCCTGGGATCTGCAGGATTTTGGAGCGCAGCTCGCTGGCCGCGGAAGCAGGGCGCGTGAAGGCGCCAAGTCCGGCGCCGGATGCGGCTGCTATCGCGGCCATGCTGGCCGCGCCCTTCAAGATGTCGCGCCTTGTGGCGCCAGCACGGACCAGTTTATCGTAAAGACCTGTTCTCATCGACTATTCCTCCCAGAACATCAGCGTGAATGGATATGGCCAACCTTGTCGGACGCTGGAGCGCCAACGATTCTCCCGGCTCGGAAACGAACTACGCAGGACCCCACCTGCTTGATTGAAGCTCCGATAGCGGTACCGATTTTGGACCAGCGCCCGCCACTATTCTCACAACCAAACGCCGTGTCAACGAGAACAGGTTTTTATCTATAAGAGACTGACTTGCCCTGACCGTTCGCGTTGGTTAGCTTCTGCGTCTACGGCCGATGGAGCCGATGGGGGAGATATGGCTCAAGTCGCAATCAGCAAGGTGGCCAAAGCGTTTGGAACCGTCAAGGTCCTGCACGAAGTCAGCGTCGACATTGCCGACGGACAGTTCGTGGTGCTGGTTGGCCCTTCGGGTTGCGGCAAGTCCACGCTGCTCCGAATGGTGGCCGGGCTGGAGACCGTCTCCGGCGGTACGATCGCCATCGGCGACCGCATCGTCAATCACTTGCCGCCGGCCAAGCGCGATATCGCCATGGTGTTCCAGAACTATGCGCTCTATCCGCACAAGACGGTCGAGCAGAACATGGCCTTTGCGCTCAAGCTGCGGAAAACCGATCCGGCCGTGGTCGCCGAGCGGGTCAAGCGCGCCGCCGACATCCTCGACCTCAATCCCTACCTGAAACGCTATCCAAGGCAGCTCTCCGGCGGCCAGCGCCAGCGTGTGGCGATGGGCCGCGCCATCGTGCGCAATCCGCAGGTGTTCCTGTTCGATGAGCCGCTGTCCAATCTCGACGCCAAGCTGCGCGTGCAGATGCGCACCGAGATCAAGGAACTGCACCAGCGGCTGAAGACCACCACCATCTACGTCACCCACGACCAGATCGAGGCCATGACCATGGCCGACAAGATCGTCGTCATGCGCGATGGCCGGATCGAGCAGGTCGGTGCCCCGTTGGAACTGTTCGACCGGCCGGCCAACCTGTTCGTTGCCGGTTTCATTGGCTCGCCTTCGATGAACCTGCTCAAGGGCGTCATGCGCAAGGGCGGCAAGCCTGGTGTCGAAATCGCAGGCACGCTGTTCCCGATTGCATCGGACAATGCCGCGCAGGACGGTCAGGCCGTCGTCTATGGCGTGCGCCCGGAACATCTCGAGATCCATCCCGACGGCGTGGCGGCGAAGATTTCGGTGGTCGAGCCGACCGGCTCGGAAACGCTGGTGTTCCTGCGCTTCGGCGAAGGCGAGATGGTGGCGCTGTTCCGCGAGCGCCACGACTTCAAGCCCGGCGACACGCTCACCTTGAAGCCGAGGCTGGACCAGATCCATCTTTTCGACGCCGAGACCGGCAAGCGTCTCTGATCTCAAACGACTTCACGAGGAAGACCATGCTCAAAGGCATCAATCCGCTGCTCAATGCCGACGTGCTGCAGGCATTGCGGGCGATGGGGCATGGCGATGATTTGATCATCGCCGACACCAACTTCCCGTCCGATTCGGTGGCGCGCCAGACCGCGCTCGGCCGCCTGCTGCGCATCGATGCGCCGGCCGCCGAGGTGGTCAAGGCCGTACTGTCGCTTTACCCGCTGGATACATTCGTCGATGACTCCGCCGCGCGCATGGAGATCGTCGGCAAGCCGGACGAGATTCCGCCCGTGCAAAAGGAAGTGCAGAAGGAAATCGACAAAGCCGAAGGCAAGTCGTGGCCGATGATGGCGGTCGAGCGCTACGCCTTCTACGAGCGCGCCAAACAGGCCTATTGCGTCATCCAGACCGGTGAGCGCCGCTTCTATGGCTGCTTCGCCTTCCGCAAGGGCGTCGTGCCCCCGGATGCGGAGTAGCAGCATGGCCTCGGGCAAGCCTGTCGTCATCCTTGGTGTGTTCGTCGCCGACACCGCCTATCGCGCCGATCGCCAGCCGCGCATGGGCGAGACGATCCTCGGCAACTCGTTCAAGCTGGGGCCGGGCGGCAAGGGCTCGAACCAGGCGGTGGCCGCCGGCAAGCTTGGC
This sequence comes from Mesorhizobium sp. P2_A8, assembly GCF_056404935.1. NCBI lineage: Bacteria > Pseudomonadati > Pseudomonadota > Alphaproteobacteria > Hyphomicrobiales > Phyllobacteriaceae > Mesorhizobium > Mesorhizobium sp. P2_A8. The sequence goes on along the minus strand of NZ_JBFUDB010000007.1, from coordinate 268,633 downwards.
GCCGACGTCACGTTCCTCACCCGCCTCGGCGTCGATCCCTTCGCGGATATGGCCAGGCAAACCTGGGCCCAGGCGGGCGTCAAGAATGCAGTCATCGACACGCCGGAGAGCTATACCGGCGCCGCCTACATCTTCGTTGAGGAGACGACCGGCAACAACGCCATCATCGTCAGCCCCGGCGCGGCGACGCTGATCTCGTCAGCCGATATCGAAGCCAATGCCGCGCTGATCAGCAGTGCCGGCGTCTTTGTCACCCAGCTCGAACAGCCGATCGATGCCGCCATGCGGGCGCTGGAGATCGCCCGCGGGGCAGGGGTGACGACCATCCTCAACCCGGCCCCGGCGGCAAAGCTTCCCGACCGCATCTACACGCTGTGCGACTACCTCACCCCCAACGAGACCGAGACGGAGGAACTGACCGGGATGAAGGTCTCCTCGGTCGACGATGCACGCGCCGCCGCCGGAAAGCTGCTGGAAAAGGGCGTCGGCACCGTCATCGTCACGCTCGGCGACAAGGGTGCGCTTTTGCACTCGAAGGATCGCTCCGAGCACATTCCCGTCATCAATGCCGGCCCGGTCGTCGAGACCACGGGGGCAGGGGATGCTTTCAATGGTGGTCTGGCCGCCGCGCTGTCGCGAGGTGTCGAGCCGTTGCAGGCGGTGCGCTTCGCCTGCGCCGTTGCCGGAATTTCGGTGACCCGGCCCGGTACGGCGCCATCCATGCCGACGCTGCAGGAGGTCGAGGCGCTGCTGGCAAGAGTGTGAGATCGGCTTGGCGGACCGATTGCCGACGCCGCCTCCGGTCTGTTGTTAAAAGTTTTGAGCCCTATGATTTTTTCGAACGCAAGCTCGTGGAGATCCTGCGCAGGGGAGCGGTGAAGCGCCAGCTTCTGGACTGATGCAACGCAGCGATCTGCATCTGGCACACATGCAGCGTTTGTTCGATCCAGTCCTTCTCGTTCCTTGCATTCGAAGCGGCGCTCCGTAGCTCGGCGTTGCTTTGGTGAGCCAGATCGAGCTCGCTGCGCAACCTCGAGATTTCCGGCAGCAACGCAGCTTCCTCGTTGCTCGCGTCCGAAGCGGCCCTCTGTAGCTCGGCATTGCCTTGCTGAGCCAACTGCAGCTCGTTGCGCAGCCTTGAGATTTCAGACTGCAACGTCGCTTTCTCGGTCTCAGCGCTTGCAAGCATCGGTCGCGTCGTTTGCACATCCTCCCAGGCAAGCCGCGCCACCAGATCACCGACGGCACGGCGTATCTGCTCGCTCCAGGCTGCGGGGTCGGCGCGCATCAGCCGCGCATACTCATATTGTTCGTTGCTGGCGTTCGGTATCCAGACGCGCAAGGCTGAAGGCCACCAGCCTGCTCCGTCCGCGACATCGAGAAAACTAGCCAGTTGTCCCGCCTGGGAGTGGCGCGAATTCTTCCATTTGGCGCTGAAATGCAGGACGGTTGGGACGCGGCAATAGGTGAGGGGATTGCGCGGGTTCTCGCGTATGATGCGTCGCCATAGCTGCCAGTCCCCGGCCGATGCGAGGTCTTCCGGCCAGACATCCAGCGAAGGCAGGCTATCAGCCCGGTACAGGAAGCAACTGGCGGGTATCGTGTTGCCGACCTCGGTGAACATCCTGAATTCGTCGGCCAGCTCCAGATTGGTCAGGAAGGGTGCTGCGATGCCATCGGTGGAAACCCACAGCGCCTGACTGTACGCGATGGCAGCCCCGCCTTTCAGGCCTTCCGTCAGGACTTCAAAATGATCCGGAAACAGGAGATCGTCGTCGGCTGTAAAGCCGATCAGCTCGCCCCTCGCTTCGCGCAGCGCGATATTGCGGTTGGCGTAGCCAAAGTTCGGCGCCTTGGGCAGATCGAAGAAGCGGATGCGGGCGTCCTGAAAGGTTTCGACCACCTCGGCCGTGCCGGGCGCACAGCCGTCGCCGACGACCAGGAGCTCAAAATCCTCGACGGTCTGATCCAGCACCGACTGGATGGCCATGCCGATGACATCCACGCGCGAATGCGTCGGCATCAGGATGGAAATGCGGGGTTTGCTCACCATCCCTTGGCGCTGCCGAAATCATAGGGAATGAGATCGGTGTCGATGGGCAGGCGATACTTGTCGGGATTTGAGTGGTCGTACTGTATCGTTGGGAAATTGATGACGACCACTTCGGACGTTCCGATGTTTCGGTCGGCATGCCAGACAAATTTCGGAACATTGACCAGGCGTGGACGATCGCCGGAGAGGTAAACCTTCGAAATCATGCCGTATGTGCTGGATTCGGGGCGAGGATCATAAAGGACCAGCTCCAACTCGCCGCTGACCACAAAATAGCGATCCTCATGCAGCTTGTGCAGGCCCCAACCCTTCACCATGCCGGGGCGAATTGTGAAGATGTAGGAAAAGACGAGCGGATCGGCATGCCAGCCCCAGCGCGGGTCATAGACCTCCGTGACGCTGCCGCGGTCATCATTGTGCCGGATGCTGTCGAAAAACGACATGCCGTCCACCAGAGGCGCAATGTTTTGCCGCTGCTCGTCGAGAGTCCGTTGATCCTGCTGAGACGCGGCAAGCGTGGATTCAAGAATATCTGGGCGGATCCCGGAATGGTCGCTCATGAACAAAGTCCTCGTTATTTTTGACCGAGTCGGATCGAACTAACTCCCACAATTTTCGCTGGATGTCCTGACTGGGCCACCAGGTTCGCATCGCCACGACGACTTTTTTCGGGCACAGTGCGAATGTCTGGCCGCGTGGAACGGCCGGACTTGCCTTTTGCAAGCGTGTCAGTTGATCTGAATTCGGATCGGCTGTCGTCTGGCCGGTATTTCGAATATCCGGGCAAGCCCGCGCCGTAGGTGCGACCCACGCGCTAAAGACCGCCGGGCGGCATATGGTTGACCGTCACTCCGGCAGCCCCGCGATGCCTTCGTGGCCGGCGATGCCGCGAAGGCGAAACAGGCGCGCGACAGTTTTCAGCCAGAGCTTGGGATCAGAACGTCTTGCCCAGATTGACCAGGAACCCGTTGTCGGTGTCGCCATCGCTGCCGAGCAGGCCGCGATATTCCAGCCGTACGGCAAAGTCCTGGACCGTCTGCACATTCACTCCAAGGCCGAGCACGAAACGGTCCTTCCCCATGCCATCAATGCTGGTGTGATAGAAAGGTCCGCCGAACAAGTCCGCATAATTCATGGTTATGGAGCTGTCGCCCTGGAAGTCGTGCTGGTACTCCAGTCTCAATTGCGGCGAAACCAGGCCAAAGTCGGTGGCGAACTTGTAGTTGAGCGTCAGGCCGAGATTGCCGGTGGTGGTGCTGATATCCTGCTCGCCATAGTGCAGGGCCGACGACGGATCGCCACTTTCGGTGAAGGCATCCAGCGTCGCCCGTGCCACGTCGAGGCGCGCATAGGGCGAAATCTGCCACTGTTCGATCTCGAACTTCTTGCCGGCTGACACCGAGGCCAAAAACTGGCCACCGTCCCGCTCGCCGGTGGCAAAGCCGCCACCGGATGTCAGATAACGCTGCGAGTCGAATGACAGCCACTGATATCCGACCAGACCGTCGATGAAGTAGTCCTGGCCAGGATGATAGGTGGCATAGAGTCCCGCCGTGTAGGCCTTGCCGGTGCTGCGGCTGCCATTGTCACCAATGTCGCTGACATCGCGGCCGTAACCCATGCCCAGACCGATTGCGAACGCGCGGCTGAAGCGATAGTCGACGCCGGCGCTGAGGCCCGTGGTCTCGAACTTGTAGCCGTCGTCGCCGTCATGCTCGCCGATATTGATCGAGCCGCCGGTCCAGATGGTCACTTTGCTGTGGCCGAAGCTGCCGGTGCCGAAGCCGCCGGGAGTGCCCGATGTGGTCGTGTCGTCGAGGGACGATTTAAACGGCCAGTCCGGGTCGGAAGCCTTGCTGCGACCGCAGTCTGGTCCTTTTGCCGCTTGCTCGGCTTCGCCGCAGGTGCTGTCGAAGGAGAGCACGATGCCCTGGACGAAGGCCAGACCATCCGTGGGTTCCTGGCCATTGTCGCTGTCATGCAGGCCTTCCAGGCGCTGCTGGAAGTTGCCGATCTGCGAGGTGGCGAAACGGCGCGTTGCGGCGGTCTCTGCGTTGAGGATGCCCATGACCTCGCTGTCCAGCGTCGGATCTGGACGCTCCACGACCTCGATGGTGATCACCGTCACCGCCGATGTTGCATAGGCATTGCTCAAGGTGAAGGTCACCGTGGCCGTGCCCTGGTAAGTTGCCGTCGGTGTAAAGGTGAGCTGGTACCCGCTCAGCGATGTCGTGCCTGACGAAGGGGGAGGCACCGAAACCAGGGTCGCACTGGTAAACGGACCGCCGGCCGCATCCTTGGTCAGGTCAACCACCACTGCCTTGCCCGACACTGTCGTGACGTGCTGCGCGGCAGGAACAGGACGAGGCCTGACCTCGATCGTGACCGATGCTGCCGATGTTCCACCCGGCCCGGTCGCCGTGTACTGCAGCGTATCCTGTCCGGTGAACGACGCTCCGGGCGTGTAGACGATTGCGGTGCCGCTGACTGTCGCGGTGCCGTGTGCCGGTGCGGTCGAGATCGCTATGGAGGTGATGTCGCCGGTATCGTTGTCCGTGACGTTGATGGTCACGGCCTGCCCGTCAAGCGTCTCGGCCGTATCCGCATTGGCGACCGGTGGGTTGTTGCCGATCACCAGTGTATAGCTCGCCGTGCCGGTGAAACCGAGATTGTCTGTCGCCGTGACGGTAACGTTGAACGAGCCGACAACCGTCGGGGTGCCCGAAAGCGTACCTGTCGAAGACAGCGTTATCCCGGCCGGCAGCGTTCCCGTGGTCACCGTGTAGCTGTAAGGGCTGGTGCCTCCGCTGGCCGTAAGCGTCTGGCTGTAGGCAACGCCGTACTGGCCTGCAGGGAGGCTGGCTGGTGCCAGCGCTATGGTCGGCGTGGCGATCACCAGAGAGTAGGCCACAGACCCGTTCGCCGCGGTGCCCGTCGTGCTGTCTGTCGCCGTTACGGTGAAGTTGAAGGTTCCGGCAACGGTCGGCATGCCCGAGAGCGTGCCGGCCGCAAGGGTCATTCCTGCCGGCAGCACGCCCGCGGTCACCGCATAGGTGTAGGGGGCGGTGCCGCCGCTTGCCGACAGCGCCTGGCTGTAGGCGGATCCGGCCGTGCCGCCTGGCAGGCTGGCAGGCGCCAGGGTCAGGCTGGGCACGCCAATCATCAGGGTGTATGGGTGCGTACCTGTCTGGCCATGCGCATCTGTCGCCTGGACCGTGACCGAGAACGTGCCGGATTCCGTCGGTGTGCCCGACAAGGTGCCGGCCGCGTTGAGCGACAGGCCGGGCGGCAGCGTACCGGCCGACAACGAGAAACTGTATGGCGCAACACCTCCGGATGCGGTGACGGTGGCCGAATAGGCCGAAGCCGCCGTCGCATTCGGCAGCGTTGCCGGAGCAACCGCGATGGAGGGCGCGCCGACCTGCAGGACGTAGTTTTGCGTTCTGGCGAACGGTGCGCCAGCACCGGTGCTGCTATCCGCTGCCCGCACCGAGAAGGTGAACAGGCCGGTCGCAGCGGGTGTTCCCGAGAGCAGCCCGGTCGCAGGATCGAGGGAGAGTCCTGCCGGAATCCCCCCGGCGCTGACGATGTAGTTGTAGGGCGCTGTGCCGCCAGACGCCGAGAACTGCTGGCTGTACGCCGTGCCATAGGTCGCGATAAGGGTTCCTGCGGCGGGCGTAAGAGAAAGCGTTGGCGCACTGACGGTGAGCGTGAAGGGTTGTGAAATCGGGAATGGGCCATTTCCGGTGCTGCTGTCTGACCCCGTGACACTGAGGCCGAAACTGCCCCCCGCGGTCGGTGTCCCGGAGACGATCACACTGTTAGCTGTCGTCCCCGTTGCGGAAAGACCTGCCGGCAAGCCGCTCACCGACAGCGTGTACGGCGCAGCGCCACCAGATGCGGTGAAGGTCTGTGTGTAGGCCACGCCAACCTGCGCGGTCAAAGTCCCGGATGCAACGACTGTGATCGTCGGATTGCTGACCGTGACGGTGACTGTCGCTGGTGCGGACGTTCCGGCTGTATTCGTCGCCGTGTAGGTGAACGAGTCGGGGCCGGCGTAACCGGCAGTAGGCGTGTAGCTTATCGATGTGCCGCTGGCTATCGCCGTGCCGTGGGCAGCCGGAGTGGCGACCGCAACCGATGTCGGGGTGCCGGCGGTGATGTTGAGCGTGATCGGATTGGCGCTGCTGTTGTAGGCGACCGTGGCCGACACTGCGTTGGCGACCGGCGGAATGTTGACGATCTGAATGCTGTAGGCGCGGGGCGCACTCGAATAGGGGCCGGTCCCCGTGCTGCTGTCTGTCGCGGTGACAGAGAAGTTGTAGGTTCCCTCTGCGGTCGGCGTTCCTGACAACGCACCCGCGCCGGACAGCGATACGCCTGGCGGGAGGACTCCAGCCGTTAATGCATATGTATAGGGCGCGGTGCCGCCGGTCGCAGCATTGAGCGCGTCCGAATAAGCCGTGCCCACGGTACCGTTTCCAAGTGCCGTCGCAGGTAAGGTGATGGTCGGCGCGGCAACCGTCAGGGCGTAGGCGCGGGTGCCGCTTTGGGGCGTCCCGCTGCTGTCGGTAGCCTCGACCGTGAAATTGAACGTTCCGCCGGCGGTCGGCGTGCCGGAAAGCACGCCCGCCGTCGACAGCGTCATTCCGGCGGGAAGCGCACCCGCGCTGATGGTGAAAGTATAGGGGGATACTGCGCCGCTGGCGGTGATGGTCGTGCTGTAGGCGGAACCGACAGTCGCGCCACCAGGAAGGCTCGTTGGGGCAACGACGACGGTCGGGGCGGCGGCAATGACGACCGTGATGCTCGGAGCAACGAACCATTGGCCGCCGGTCGAGATCGTGGTGCTGTCTTGCGACTTCATCGTGAATGTAAAGCTGCCCTGGGCCGACGGCGTTCCGGAAAGCAGGCCGCTTGGGGACAATGTCAGCCCGCCCGGCAGGCTGCCACTATCGAGACTGTAGGTGTAGGGCGCGGTGCCGCCGCTCGTGCTGAATTGCTGGCTGTAGGCGAGGCCCACGGCGCCGGCAGGCGGGCTGGTTGGAGAAACAACCAAGGTGGGTCCGGGGATATTGAAGCTGTAGCTTTTATCGGCCGTCAAAGGCGTCGTCGGCGTCGAATCCGTCACGTGCACGGTGTAATTGTAAGGGCCCGAGCCCGTTGGCGTGCCGGAAATCCTGCCGTTGGACGCAAGGCTAAGACCCGGCGGCAAGCTGCCGCCGCCCGGCGTAAAGGTATACGGCGCCACGCCACCGGCAGAGGAAAGTGTCTGGTCGTAGAAAGTGCCGACTGCCGGCGTCGCCAGGCTTGCGGGGGTGACGGTGATGGGCGAGCTGGCAGGGGAGACTGTCACATTGACCGTGACGACGCCTGCGGAGGCATCTTCAAAGGTGAAGCTGTCCGACAGGGCGCCGTCGCCATTGTTGACATAGGTCAGGAGCCCGGCAGACGGGTTGTCGATGGTGACGGTGCCGTGTGCGGGCTGCACCACTTGGCTCTGCGGGTTTGTTCCGAAAGGATCGCATGATGACGCGTCGATCTGGTGGGATCCGCCAGATGCCACGGTAAACGTTATCGGGGCGGGGCAGCCTACGGATGGCGCGGCCTGCGCCCGGGATGGCGCCAAGGCAGTCATGCCAACAAATGCGAGCATCGCAACCCATAGCAGGAACCTGCTGGCAAGCGCGTCCGAACCCCCGGCGCAATACTTTACAGTCCGACTCAATGCACGCCCCCATGCCGCCAATCGATACGCTTTAGTGCCGAAGCGAAAAATATCGACCAATCAAATCTTTAAGCTGTCTAAGAATCCGGGTACGATCACCTTCTTTGGATTCGAAATCAAGTAAATCATACAGTCTTCACCATGTCTACCTCAGGTAGAAGACTCCACTTGCAGAATCCATGGTTTATGAGCAATGATGAATTCAACGAACTACCTGTCGAATATTAGGGGAGTCTAATGGCGGAAGTTTTTCTCGGCCAGATCATGATGACGGGGTTCGGGTTCGCGCCAAAGGGCTTCGCCCTTTGCAACGGCTCGATAATCGCCATCGCTCAGAACCAGGCGCTGTTTTCGCTGCTCGGCACCACTTACGGTGGCAATGGCACCACGACCTTTGGCCTACCCAATCTGCAGAGCCGCACCCCGGTCGGATTTGGCCCATCCGCTGATCCGAACTGGAACCCGTCCCCCTATCAGTGGGGTGAAACGGGCGGCGTTGAAAACGTCACGCTGCTTTCTCAGCAACTGCCTGCCCACAACCATGTGGGTAACGCGACCACGGCAGCGGGTGCGGTGCGCAATCCCAGCAGTGCGCTCTATGGCACCACCACAAACGCCATCTATACCGCGCCGAATGGCCGCGTGGTTCCCTTGGCGGCTCCCACCGTCACCTATGTCGGCGGCAACCAGCCGCACCCGAACATACAGCCTTACGAGACCATCAACTACAACATCGCGATGAGCGGGATTTTTCCGTCACGCAGTTGACGCCGCCAGCCACCACCCAGACCACTGCACGCCAAATCACTGCCCGGAGGAGGTCCATCGATGAGCACGCCATTTGTCGGAGAGATCCGCATGTTCGGTTTTTCGCGCGTGCCGAATGGTTGGTTCGCCTGCGACGGGAGGCTGTATCCCATCTCGGAATATGAGGTGTTGTTTACACTGATCGGCACCACCTATGGCGGCGATGGCCAGTCTACGTTCGCCGTGCCCAGTCTTTCCAGTCGTGTGCCCATCCATCAGGGCACCGGGCCGGGCCTTTCGAGCTATGTCCTGGGCCAGGCGGCCGGCAGCGAGAACGTCACATTGCTCCCTCAGCAGATGCCGCAGCACAACCATTCGATGACCGCGACCCCGGCGAGCGCCGATGGCAAATCGGTCAACACGACGGTCGAACTTGCTGCCGTCTCAAACGACACCATGTATGTGACCGACATTGCCGGCGCGACGCCTTATATCACCGCTCCACAATCGACGCAGACTGTCGGCGGGAACACGGCTCACGAAAACACGATGCCGACGCTGACAGTGCAGTTCTGCATTGCCTGGGCGGGAATTTACCCATCGCAGGGCTGAGCCCTGCGCTCGGGATTTTTATGGAAACCGGTTCGCCATCCAGATCGCAAGGACACTCCAATGACTGAACCCTTCCTCGGTGAGATACAGGTCTTCGGCTTCAACTTTGCTCCCAACGGGTGGGCGTCCTGCAATGGCGCCGTTGTTCCGATCCAGCAGTATTCGGCGCTGTTCTCGTTGCTTGGCGTCAACTTTGGCGGAAATGGCACCACCACCTTTCAGCTGCCCAATTTTGCCAACCGTGCCGGCTGCAATCAGGGCCAGGGTCCGGGTCTCTCAAGTCGCTTCATCGGTGAGACGTTTGGTGCAAGCAGCGAGACGCTGACGGTGGCGCAAATGCCGGCGCACATGCATCAGTTCACAATATACAATCAGCCGGATCTGGCCAAGAAATCGGGCTCGCCTTCTGCCGGCAACTCATTGAGCCCGCCGGGAAGCACCAGTCCTTTTGTGGCCAATGCGCAGCCGAACGCTCAATTCCCGCCAACCATGCTCGGCTCCACCGGGAGCAGTCAGCCGCATGAGAATCGTCAGCCTTATCTCGCGCTGAATTACAGTATAGCGATGGTGGGGGTCTATCCGTCCTTCGGTTGATGATACCCATCGAAGCAGAAGGGTTGCCGGCATTTCCAGCCGGCGAAAACTCACGGTTGAATTTTTCACGTGGCGCATCCCGCCGCGCGACGCTCACGGACATTCCGTTTCTGCGCCGGCTTTACTGGTCATTCCGCATGGAGGAAATGGAACCGGTGCCTTGGCTGCAGGAGATGAAGCGGGCGTTCATCGACGGGCAATTCAATCATCAGCATCGCCACTATATCAGCGTGTTTTCACACGCCGATTTCCTGATCCTTCAGACCAAGGGTGAGCCGATCGGCAGACTCTATGTCGATACCACCGCACAGCGTTGGCATATTATCGATATAGGTTTCCTGCCGCAATGGCGCGATCGCGGCCGAGGGATCGCACTGCTGAAGGCAATTCAATTTCAGGCGCAATGCCACGCAGCATCGAGCGTCTTCCTACATGTCGAGCGGCGCAACGTCCGCGCTCAGGCGCTCTACCACCGCCTTCAGTTTCGGCAAGTCGAGTCCAGCGATACCCATATCGGGATGCAGTGGTCTACGGCCTGAGCGCCTTCCGCCTGCTCGGCTCCTATATCCAACCCCGGCCGAAGCGCTCAGTTGAAGATCGCCTGATAAACGATGCCTTCCTTGTCCTTGGCGACAGGGACGAGGAATATTTCGAGGCTGCCCAAGGTCGCATTCTTCAACTTGTAGAGCTTTTGCGGCAGCACGATCGGCGAGCCGCTTCGAAACATCAGGGAAAAGGGCGATCGCTTCATGCCGGGAAAGCCGGTCTCCGGCAGTGGTCTGGCCTCCGACAGCGTCAGCGCCATCGAGCTCTGCCCCATGTCGATGTCGAACGCACTGCCGACACAGCTGGCGAAATGATTCAGCGTCACAAGTCCCATAAGTCCTCCGCCTCACCTCAAATCGCGTGCGCACGCGCATGGCTCCGATCACGCGTTCCACCAGAAAGTCTAGCCAGATGTGTTCTCTCGGATAGCGCCCAGCACGGACTCTTGATATCACCTTTTTGCAGACCACGAAATTCTTCCGAACCGAGAAGACTTGCAGACCCGATCGGAGCACTGAGCGTCGACTGTTCAGCAAAGCAACGTCGAGGGGAGCTGGTCTTTCACAGGATCGGCAACAAGCGAATAAGCCGGATCACATGCGAAAGCGCGACCGAGACCGCACAGAGGCACTACGCCTCGTTGATGACCCTCTGCCTTCGCTTCGGGATCAAGCTGTGCCTCTCGCTCGCAACAGAGAGGCGAACCCGTGACCTCACGGACATAGGCATTCCGCAGTGCTATCTTTCCAAGATGTGCGAGGAGGAATTGCCGTGAAGGTCAGTTATGGGCGGTGCCGATCTCCGGTGGTGAAAGTGGCCTGACCGCTAGACCAAAACCCTACTCGCCATAGGGTTTGACGTTGGAAACCAAGGGTATCGCTGACGCTACCCAGCACTTCGGCCTCATCAGCTTCAGCCAGCCAACGCCAAAAGGCTGCTCATTAACTTCGTCCTATCCTTGCCGATCATCAGCACGCCGCTGTCGGGGGCCAGCAGTGCCGAGAACGGCAACATGGCAGCGCCGATCGGCGAAGCCTCGGAGCCGAATTGTCCAGAGACGATTTCCGGCGCGACGATGCCGATGGCGAACTGCGTCTGCACCCTTGCCAGCAGTTCGAGATGGATCGGCCGCGGCAGGATGCTGTCGAGAACGATCGCTTCGATGTCGATGACGGAGGTGATGGCGATGATCGCCTCGACAAGCGCGTTCGCACAATCGTCGATCCATTCGAACAACGGCTCGCGCGCCCCCGGCGGCAGGGGATCCAGTTCCCGCACCCGATTGATCTCGATGCCGCGCGACTTGAGATGATTGACCAGCACATAAATCGACGCGCGATGTAGCAGGCTCTGATAGCGGGCCGGCTTGGCTGCCACCGAATCGAGGCTTGAAGGCGAGACCGGCAACGGGCCGAGCGCAGCGCTGTTGCCGTGTGGTCCGGTATGGACCTTGCCGCCCTCGCTGGGCCTCACCATTGTCCGCAGCGGCACAAGCCGGCTGATCAGCATATCCCGTCGAACTGTGTAGCTATTTCCCGTTCATCGCTGGCGCCGCCCGGCTCTCCGAATACGTCACAAACCTTTCCCGGGGCGGCCGCCAGTTCCGAGGCGACGATCAGGACGCGTGCGAAGTCAGCCCGTGCAATCTTGTATCGGAAATCAAGTCCGTGGGTCGGCGCCGTAACCCGGATGCGTTGCCGCCCACCCGGTTCATCAGTCAGGATGGCACCTCTGCATATCGTGTACTCGAGACCGCAAGTTTTCAGATATTGCTCGCGATCCAACTGGTTTTTCTGCAGGTTTCCCTTGAGGGTGTTGAGTATCGCGCCTGCCAGCGAGGGTCGATCAGCTCCCATTCCTGACAGCAGGACGATGCGCCCGCTGAATCCGTTCTTGCGTGCCGCCTCGACGACGTTGACGAGGCCCTGATAGGTCACATCCCGATTCTTGCTCACGGAACCAAAAAACGATCGCCCGCCAATGCCGCCGGTAATGTCGGCCGCAAAGAAGATGGCACGGCAATCGGCGTCCAGGGCCGCAAGAAGCGAACTCGGAACCGTCACGTCGCCGCCGACCACTTGTGCCCGATCGCCCAAAAGCTGCCGCGCCTTGTCGGGGTCGCGAGCGACGACACGCACAGGGTCTCCCCGTTGCAGCAACTGGGTGGCAATCTGCAAGCCGGTCCCGCGGGTTGCGCCAACGACATAAAATACACTGCTTTTGGGCAACGATGCCTCCTAAACAGGCGCGGCTAGGTTACCACCGCTCGGATCTGGCGCAATCGCTTGCGCCAGATCCGAGCCAGAGGTCTCGAACTTTGCAGTAGTGGGAGCAGCCACTTCAAGCGTCCGGGTTAGCGCCTGCTGGACCAGGAATGTGTCGACGTACTGCGTCATGCGCGCGATCTTGCCACCTCTCACCTCGTAGAGATGGGCAAAGGCGGCGTGCATCGACTTGCCCGTCGCCTTGTAGGTGCCGGAGTAAACTCCGAAGGCGGCGACACGGTCGCCGTCTTCGAGATAGGTGTGAACGTCGGCACGGTAGCCGATCCATTCCGTGGCCAGGCGCCGGAAGACGCCGGCGATGATAGCTTCCGCGCCGACATAGGTCCCGGCGTATGGGAAACCTTCGGCTTCGGTCCACCGTGCATCGGGGGCGAGAGCGGCCAGCAGGTTGCGGCCGTTGTCCTCCGACGCTCCTTCATAGGTGGCGCGGATCAGATCGAGATTGGCGCCCATCTCAGCCCCACTTCATTTCGCCGGTGGCAACCTTGGAGCCGATGTCGAGCGCGACCCCCATGCCGAGGCCGGGGAAGCGGGATTCCATGGCGCTCTTGAGCGCGGCCGCGTCCTTGGCCTTGGCCAGCTCTTCCTCGAAAGCAATGAGATAGGCCTTGGTGTGCTCGACGCCCGAGAGGTCGGTAGGGGACTGCGGCGTCATGTGGCCGGCAACGACGATCGCCGGCTTGCGGGCCGGGATCTTCTCGAGATTGGCAATCCATGCCGCGCGCAGTTCCTTGGTCGGCGTGTCGGCGGTCCAGACATGCACGCCCGCAAAGATCATCACGCCGCCGAACACCGCGTTCAGCGACGGCACGAACAGATAGCGCCGGTTGGCGAGGCCTTCGGCACTGACAATCTCAATGGTCTCGCCGTCGATGGTGAGCGTCTTGTCGTCGAAGACCTCCGGGATGACGACATCGGCGAGCGTCTGCGGACCGTTCTCCTTGAGCTGCGGCCCCCATACGGCGAGCTTCTTGTCGACACTGGCTTTGATGGCGGCCACCGTCTCGGAGGCGGCGATCACACGTGCATCGGGGAAAGCGTCCTTGATCGGCTTGAGGCCGAAGTAATAGTCCGGGTCGGACTGGCTGACATAGATGGTGGTGAGCTTCTTGCCCGTCGCCTTGATCGCGTCGGCCAGGGCCTTGCCATCGGGGAATGTGAAGCCGCCGTCGATCAGCACGGCTTCAGTGGCCCCTGAGACCAGTACGGGGGCTCGGAAGAAGCCATTTTCCCCGGCGGGAAAATGTTTCCAGGAAAGTCCTGCGGCAGCATGGCCAAGCCCTGCGGGAGCAAAGACGGCAGCGACACCGGCGGCGAGGGTCGTTTTCATGATGGTTCTCCTGGTAAACATGGATGTCTCCTTGGTGTTGGTTAAGCACGCGAGTTCAGGTGTGATGGTTCGTGTTCCCGCCGAGCTCGGGAAGCCTTTGGTCGGATGGCACATTGGCCCTCTAGGGGAGCAGGCCTTTTGCTCCGGCATTAACAACCGCGCCGTCATCCGGCAGCATGCCGCCGCTGGCGCCGATCGCTCCGACGACCTTGTTGTCGACGATCAGAGGCACGCCGCCTTCGACCGGAAAGGCGCCCGGCACCCCAAGCAAACGGATCTGGTTTTGCGTGACGATCAGATCCTGGATGGCCTTGGTCGGTGACTTGATTCCGTTGGCGGCCTTGGCCTTTCCGATCGCCGCTTCGATCGTGCCGATGCCGGCCTGATAGGCGCGTTCCAGATAGACAAGGTTGCTCCCGGAATCGACGATCGCAATGGTCATGTCGAGATTGCGCTTGCGCATCTCCGTCGTGGCGGCTTGTGCCGCCTGCTTGGCCTGCTCGATGCTGATAGGAGCGCCATATTGCACGTTCTGGGCAAAGCCGGGAGTGGCCACTCCGGTCAGCAGAACCGACAGGGCAAGAACTACGCAGGGGATCAGTGTGGTTGTCATCTCAAGGCCCTGTGTTGGTCGGGGGTAACGCGAGCGAACGTTTCGATGGGCGAAAATATGTCACGCGCGGATCGATTGATAAGACCAACAAAACAGACATAATGTATGCTGCTTACATACAATAAGGTGGGAGCCGAGCTGCTATGGGCTATGCATGAATCTCAACCGACTGGCCTACTTCGCGGCGGTCGTCGATGCCGGCTCCTTCACGCGGGCCGCCGAGCGGCTGGGCATCACCAAGGCGGTTGTGAGCCAGCAGGTAGCGCGGCTGGAGCGCGATGTGGGAACGACGCTGCTGATCCGCACAACGCGGCGGGTCCAACCGACAGAGGCGGGCTGGGCATTGCATGCCCGTTGCCTGATGATCCTGCGCGAGGCGGAGGATGCCTTTGGCGAGCTTGAGCAGGCCGCCGCCGAGCCGGCTGGCACCCTGCGGATCGCAGCACCGAACGACTACGGCACGTGTGCGGTCGTCCCGGTGGTGACCGCCTTCAGCGCGCGCTACCCCGCCTGTCGCGTGGAATTGGCACTTGGTGACGAGATGATCGACCTTGTTTCCGGCAGGATGGACGTAGCGATCCGCGTCGGCTGGCTTGCCGATTCCAGCCTCCAGGCGCGACGGATCGGTACCTTCCGGCAACTCTTGGTATGCGGCGCGGGCTTCGCTGGGCAGATGACGGCTACCGAACCAGAAGGTCTTGCCCGGCTGCCCTTCGTCGCCAACACGGCGCTGCGTGAGCCGCTGCTGTGGCAATTTTCGCGTGGCGACCTCGAACATCACGCCGTGCATATGCAGGCAACAATCTCGATCAATGCCACACCGGCAGTGCTGTTGGCCGTCCGCACTGGCGGTGGCCTGTCGGTTCTGCCGGATTTCCTGGTGAGCGACGACCTCGCCACGGGGCGGCTCGTCCACGTGTTGCCCGAATGGCGGCTTCCCTCAGGGGGAATCTATACAGTCTATCCCGCCGCACGGTTCCGCCCGCCTAAGGTAACCACTTTCGTCGAGATGCTCATTGCGGCTGAGCGGCAGAAGGGTTCAGACCCGCAGGGTCGGGCACGCGCGCCCTAGCGGGCTGTTTAAGAATCCCTTTGCAGACAATGGATCATCGTTGCAGATCTGTGGCGAGATCCTTTCTCAACAGCCTGCTAACTTCACCGGTTCGGCCAAAGTAAGATATGCGAGCGCCCGCTTTTGCCCATCGACACCTAGAAGCCGACCTTCCGCTTCCGGCCCAAATCGTGCCGTTGTGCGCGTCTATTCGTCATATTAGGCGCCGAACTATGCGGGCTTTTCTGGCCAGGCGGGGCAGGGCGCTACGCAAAAGAAATTGAATTTCGATCAGCTTCATCGCCGTTTGCTAGCCACCTGCTGCAGCGAAGCGGATCGAAGCGCGGGGACAATCGCAGGGCCTATGCAGGTCCCGACGAGAACACGGTGCGTGGGCTCGGGCGATACCGGTGTGACGCCGGCCTGGCGATCCTGCTGGTCAAACTTCGTCGGCGGTCTTCTGGCGGCGGAATGAGATCGGCCAAACAAAGGCCCGAGGCCGCCGCCGGACTGGGTGTTCAACTGGGGGGATCAATCCTCACCAAGTGGTCTGCGGCCTCGACCAGACACCGCATCTTGCCGCACAGGCCCACATTCTCGGCCAGCATTTCTGCTGTGCGTTCGAGTGCGATCTCGGCCCGAATGATGCGCTGCCTGGCATTGGCAACTTCCGACGTTAAAATATCGGCCGCCATCCCGTGGCCGTGGGGTTCCATGGTGTCCATCCGTTTCTAACACCTGGGTGGCGAAATCGTTCCCTGATGGCCGAGTCTTGCCTCGTGGCGCATCGTCTGGCAGGAGGTCACCCCTACATATCCAGCCCGCCGTAAAGTTTAGCCGGCCAAAGCGTATCCAATCGCGATGCCAAGGCCGATGGCGAGGCCGCCAGCGAGCTTGCAGGCTAGATCGAGGGCGAAGGCGCGGACGGAACCCCAGACATCGGTGCGGGGCTCTCTCAGGGCGTGGGAAAGGTCGTCAAAGATCGCTTCCATGCCCAAGATTCTAGATCGGATTCAGCTAAATGGGAATCCCTTCAACGATGGCGTTATCGCACCAGTGCTTAGCGATTGCTAATTTAAGGCGGAGACCATTCTCGCGCGACCGCCTTGCTAGTCGATGCGCGGCTCGCTGCGCCGGCAGCGGGTCAATCAATGATGATGTGTCCCTCAACATCGTCGTCGATGCTCATCCCACTCAAGCGGCGATGCTAAAAGAGGCACTGGGCCGAATGATGGACAAATGTGCCGTGGTCGTCTGGGGTCGCGTACTCAATCCTTGCGGTACGCGCGGCGAAATCGTCTTCGGCGTATAGGACTCCCGACTTGATCCTGACTGTCATCCGGACTGCCCACTCGCACGCCGCCATCATGCTCCAGCGCACATCGGCGTGAGCAGAGAGAGCCGCCATTACGAATAGTGCTGCCAGGCAAACGCGGTTCATCGCCTTACGCTGCGGGATCTCTCGATAAGCCTGACCGTATCGATTTCGACCGTCACCAGCGGCCCCAGGTCGATTGTCACCGTCTCGCCATCGATCCGGGTGACCTCGCCAGCAAGCTCGATCTGATCTCCCCGCTGCACCTTGGTACGGATCGAAAGCGCAAAGTCATAGCTCCGTATCGATTGCTGGCAATCATAGTTCGCGACTGACACGCTGACGCGCTCGTCATCAATCCGCCTGCGGACCGTGGCCGTGACCGCCACCAGATCTCCAACGCCAATTGCCAAGGTCATGCAGCGTACCGGCCCACTCTTGGTGGGTTGTTCCTGCCGCACTGATTAATCTATCGGCATATTAGCAACTGCGCAATTACGTCTATCGGCGGTACCACCGGCAAGAACGCGCGCTAGTGGGCGTGAGAGCACGAGCCGTGCGAAGCAGTAAAAGCCGGCGGGCATTTGGTTTTAAATGCAACTAATGTTTTGAAGCACGTTTTCCACGTTGGCCAGCTAAAGTCCCTACTGGCCATAACCGGCCTCCGGACTGGTAACAGAGTCTGCTTTGAGGCGCGAAGCCGCCAATCAACAGTATTTCTGCGCCGTAGCCGCCGATTCTGCGTCTGCGGCTTGCCAGGAATCGATGTGGGCGGGCGAGGTTGCTCTTCTACGCCTGATTTCATCGGTCCTCGATGCTCCCCATGCAGCTTGCTGACAGTACGGTCAAGCCATCGGTGCCGCGCCGCGCCGCTCGAGCGCGGTCTTGCGGATGATTTCCGCGATCTCGGGGCTGCTGCTGCACAGCATCTGGAAATCCGCCGCGTGCAGCGATAGGAGCGAGACCGCCGTTGCGGCGCTGACGGTCGCCGAACGCGGTTCGCCGCTGATCAGCGCCATCTCGCCGAAGAAGGCGCCAGGGCCAAGCTCCACCGGGTTCGGCGTCGCGACGCTAACGCGCCCCTCCACGACGAAGAACATCTGATCACCGGGCTCGCCATTGCGGCAGATCACGGCGCCTGCCGGCACGGTGCGAGGTCTTAGCGCGCGCACGATCTCAACTAGTACGGCCGGGCCGAGCTTCTGAAACAACGGTACGGCCGCGACCAATTGCCAATTACGGACGAATTCCCCGCGACGGACTTCTTGATAGAAGCCCGTGGCAAGAATGCCGGCCCACAGCGCGAAGATGCCGATGCCACTCATCATGACCACCCCGGCGAGGACACGGCCGGCGAAGCTTTGCGGAATAGCATCGCCATAGCCGGTGGTGGACAGCGTGACCACCGCCCACCACATTGCCTGGGGGATGCTGCCGAACTCTTCCGGTTGGATGTCGCGCTCAATGACATAGGCCGCAAGCGCGACACCGAACAGAACGACGCCGAAGAGCGTGGTGACGCCGATCAGGTTGCGCGCTTCGTTGGCCAGCACCCTGCCCAGCACCGGGAAGAAAGTCGAGTCGCGCAGCGGTTTCAGCAGCCAGACAGCACAGTAGAGGCTCCGGTCGGGCGTGCGGACGAGCAGAAATGCGGCGAGTGGAACCAAAACCGCGAGCACATCAATGGCGATTGCCGGCGTCCTGTTCCGTACGTCTCCAGCCCGGCGCTTGAGCAGCGTCGCGGCCATCTGCAGAAGATAGGCGCTCCAAATGACAGCGAGCAGGGCAGCCAGAGCCAGTCTGCTTCGTCCGGACATGTTCGGTGTCGTGAGCGCTGCCACCGCCAGAAGCCCAGGCGCAGCCAGCACCGCGTTGAGCGGGGCGTAGATTCTTAGGAAAGGCAGTACCGACATTCTATGCCCACGAGCGGCTACTACCATCCAGAATAGGATGCCTTCACGGCAAGCGCAAAGGTGCTTACCGCCGCTGCGATGCGCACCGGGACCGAAAGGCGGCCGGCCGCGCGCCGGCGTGCCTTACACCAAGGATTCTTTGGTCGACGACTTTGCCGATCTGCGCACGCTGCTTGATAGGCGCCGGCTAAACTCGGCGCCGCCCGACACTAGGCTTAACCCCAAAATGTGTCCCAGGCGTAGAGGTCGTGGATAAATTCCCGGCCGTCTATCACCTTGCCGTTCTTGATTTCGTAGACGATGCAAGTGAGTACATCCAGCCGTTTGCCGTTCCGCTCCCCGGTATCACGATGGACGGCGACGACTGATCCGTCCTCGCTCTCCGTTACGTGCAAAAGGTGGGATTTAAACGTCCCGTGAGTTTCGCTGCCCATCCGGCCGAAGTAGCCAAAAATCTGTTCGTGGCCCTTGTAGTCTCCGGCGAGCGAACTCTTCCCCGGACTATGCCACGTGCAGGACACGTCGTTCGTTTGCTTGAGAGTGTCCATGTCTCCTGCTTCGAACGCCGCATAACCGCGCCGTACGAGGTCGGCGTTCTGATTTCTAGGCATCACGTCTGTCATAACTTCCTCCCTAAACGGCGAACGGGGTAGGTTTGCCGACTGGCAAATTATAGGCCGTTCATTCGAATATTCAATTTTGCTAAAATACTTCGGAACTAAGATCAGGCGCCACGCCTTGAATCGCGTTCCGTGAGTCTGTGCATGCTCTGGAAGTTTGTCCTGCCCTTGATGCCGACCCTCGTGGAGAAGCCTCCCGAGGGCGACGGTTGGATTCACGAGGTCAAGTTCGACGGCTACCGTTCGCATGGCGGCGACATCAACGACGAGGCGCAAGGCGGTCAGCTTGGCGAAACATGGGAGGATAGCGAGCCATCGCTTGGCTGGACGAACCATATTGACCAGCGATTGAGCATGAAGGTCGCATCTCTGTGGTTCGAAGACGGCGAGCAAGACGCAGGGGAGATGGCAGAGCAGCCGGACCACTACTGAGGGAGAGAGGAAAACTTTTCCACTCTAGCCCGCCGCCTCATGGTGGCGGGCTCTATTTACTGGCACTGTTCGCCGGGCAAAATGTGGTTTGACGTTACGTTAACTAGGCGCAATATTTCGGATTGTTGTGCAGCGTGAGGGCGTTTCAATGAAACTCGTTGTCTTTGGCGTAGCAATGGTATTGGCCGCCACCGGAGCAGCTGTTGCGAAAGAGAAGAAAAAGGTGGCCACCGCTCAGGCTGCAACCTCGTGTTCTGCAGCTCATATGAAGGCTGGCAGAAAGCCGACCTCGAAACTCGATTGCAAATCGACAGGCACAGTGGTTGCGCGACCGTCAAATGGGGGCGCAAACTTCCTGGATCATTACAATCCGCGCTTAGGATATGACACCAGTCCGTGGTTTTCGAACTGGCAATAATTTGACGGCGGCTTCGGCTTCCGGGCCTTTCTCCGCTGCCTCAAGGTGGCGGGCTTTTCCATTTTATTTGGCAGGCGCCAGAACTCTCGCCGCCACCCGTTCAAGGCAATGTTGGGGGATATCGGGCCAGGTGGCCGTGGTGCATTCCTTGTCGGTGACAACTACAACGGCTTTCACGACCGGTTGCACGTTTGCAGCCTGGGTAGGGGTGGAAAGCAACGTCTGGGCAATGAGAGCCGATATCACGGCGATTTGGGCAAGCACGGCAGCGAAGGGGATGTTCTTGAGCATGTGGCGGTAACGCGACCCCACAGCAATCGTTCCAGGCTCCCTCACGGTGGCGGGGGCTTCCATTTATCTTGTGGCAGAAAAGTCACGCAGCTTGAATATGCAGACCTTCAACCGGAGCGAGCTTATTATCCAGCCAAGCGAAGCGTACCGTTGTTCACGGGCAAAGGGGACGCCCGACCTCCTCCCGAACTAGCGCTCGCTGCGTAAACGTGGTGGGCGTTTTTTTATCTCGCCGCAGGCCTCACGGTGGCGAGCCGTCATGCCAGCCGTTTGCCGAGTTCTTCTAAATGCCGCGCCTGCGCTTGTCGAACCCTCTCTTTGCTTTCGCCCTCGGTCCTATCCGCCGCCAATTTCTTCGATTGATCTCCGTCGGGCAACCGCAACGGCACTGCCAAAACGACCCTACTAACCGTCTGAGAACGGCTGTCCTTGCCGCCTTCGGCGCCCATGCCCCAAACCTTTATCGATCCCTTGCCGCCTGTTGATGTCTCTGCCGTCACAGCGACATCGAAATCCACCCTGGCAAATGCGCCAAGCTCGGTGTGCACAGTCAGATTGCTGCCAAGTCCACCTGGAAAGGCAGCGTTTACATTCTTGCCGAGATCCGTCTCCTGAACTTTAGCTATTCCCGAAAGAATTTGCCGAAGCGTTTCCGAGATAAATTCGTCGAGAGCCACCACTCCCTCCATGTCACGTCCATGCCGCATGGACTTGCCGATAGTCGCAGGAAGGATTTGGAAAGCAAGAATTCGTTCAGGTTGACCGCTTGCGGGATTCATGGTGCGTCTTGTGCATGGCTGACGAACCTACACTGCTGGCAAATATTCAGACGATCGCGACAATAATCGCCACCGGAGGCGGTACATACATTGCCTTCGCAGGCCTTAAGGCCTGGAAAAGCGAAATGAAGGGACGCCGAGACATCGAGCTCTGCCAGCACGTAATAGCTCTTTTTTACGAAGGCGAAGAAAAGGTACGCGAACTTCGGATGCCGATGTCGTACCCAACCATTGAATCTGCAGACCGGCCGAAGCGAGAAAACGAGTCTGAATCAGAGGCGCGACTTCGAGATTCGCACTATGTACCGATTGCCCGATGGCAGGCGCAAAGGGAATTCTGGAAGGACTTCTTCTCCTACAAGTTTCGGATGAAGGCTCTGTTCGGACCACAAGCTGCTAAGCCGTTCGACAAGGTCGACGAGGCGCTGCGAACGTTCACCGCTGCAGCTTCGGTGAGGTACGAGAGTATTAGGGGCGATAGAGTTGGAACAGAGGGTCAGGACTTGCGAATGGAGTTTGATTCCGCAATTTGGGGACACCCCTCGGCCCAAGACAAGATTGGGGCCCTTATGCAAGCCGCCATAGGCGAGATGGAAGACATCTGCATTCCGATCGTTCAGGCTCAGTCGCCGGTTCGGCTATTGCGAGACTGGAGCCGCAAGAAGCTCACTCGCTTTCAACGGTCGGCGTCGGGGGCGCCGTAGGGCCGATTCCCAAGCATACGGGGCGGCACTGACATCCCGTCACCATTACGGACATTGGCCCGCCGCCTCACGGTGGCGGGCTTTTTATCTTAGGAACGTCAATAGCAGAGCGGCCAAGCCATGCATGTCCCGATGATCCATTTCCAATGTGCGAGATAGAAGTCGACCAGGACGTGGGCCGCTTGAGAGGTCCAGTGTCGCTCATAACGATCGCCAGGGAGAACAATGAAAAACTTGCCGACGATTGGTTCCTCATCGACAAGACGCCCCTGATACCAAGCGGCCACCGCCCGATGAACATCCATTTTCTCTAGCGACCTTCGTTTGTGCCTTGTCGGACCTCTCTCGATAGTCGCAGGAAAGAGTTGGCACCGCAATTGCCGGCCCAGCGGCGGCGGGCCATTTCATTCCCGCTGCTTACATGGTGCTTATATGGGAAAATTCCCTGACATGGCCGAAGCCTACTTAGCGCGAAAACCATTTAACTATCAAATAGTTAAATGGCGCGAGTGACGGGGCTCGAACCCGCGACCTCCGGCGTGACAGGCCGGCACTCTAACCAACTGAGCTACACCCGCGCATTGACGAGCACGTGTCAGCCGTGTTCGTCGTTGGGGCGCTGGATAAGGGGTTCGCCACCGGGTGTCAAGCGCGGCAAGACAGCATAACGGCAAACAGGAGAAGGTTTTTTGACAGCCGGCGTTTTGTTGGCAAAACCAGCCTCCAACCAGGGCATGCTCAGCTCATTTGGCCTTGCGAAGCCGACCCCGACCGCTTAAAGGTCCGGCCCGGAGCGGGCGATTAGCTCAGTTGGTAGAGCGCTTCGTTTACACCGAAGATGTCGGCGGTTCGAGCCCGTCATCGCCCACCA
Organism: Mesorhizobium sp. P2_A8; assembly: GCF_056404935.1. NCBI lineage: Bacteria > Pseudomonadati > Pseudomonadota > Alphaproteobacteria > Hyphomicrobiales > Phyllobacteriaceae > Mesorhizobium > Mesorhizobium sp. P2_A8. Next base: position 245,731 of record NZ_JBFUDB010000007.1, on the reverse strand, counting down.
TTCCACAGAAACCTTCCGCTGCCGCGTCAATGGCGAAGCGTGCGACAGGGTGCGGCTGGCCACCCGTTGGCGGCGGCTTCACAGACGCGGCTGAGGTCGGCGCGGATATTGTCGGAGTTCAACAGTTCGGTCGCCTCCGGATAGCCCTCGGCAACCAATGTGGCGATGATGATGGCCGGACTGCCATGGGTACCGCTTTCCGCCAGCACATGCGCCCGCTGAAAGATGTGATCGGTTCTGAGTGGATTGATCATTTCCAGCCCCTCTGCCGGTTGTTGCCTGATCAACAACCTTTGAGAGGTGCTTGCGTTCCGTACTGTTTTCGCAGGTGAGGCTTGTCACACGGGGAGTGGAACCGCTGGATCGGTAGGGGATACTGCACGATCCTTGTAATTCTGCCACTGGGCAGATCCGTTGAACCGAGAGTTGTGCGTTTTGGCCGGCTGAAGCCACCGGCCCATGCGCAAAAGGCGGCACGATGTAAAATGCGCTCGATCGCGCCGGCCGCCCCGAAAGCAGAGCGGCCAGGCGTAACCGCTCTCCCTCACACCACGACGAAATCGGCGTTGGTCAGCGCCAGGTTTGCGGCAAGCGTGGCGAAGTGGGTCGAGCCGCCCGCCGCACTGCCGTTGCTGTCATAATAGAGCCAGCCGGTGTCAGTCTCGTAGATGATGTGATCGTCGCCGTCGCCTGCAAGACCTGTGGTGTTCTTGACGAACTGGTTGGCCGTCAGCGTGCCGTTGCCGCCAAGCGCTGCAAAGATCAAATTGTCGACCTGGACGGTGTCGTCGGCGACTGAGAAGTCGGTGATGGTATCGACATTGGTCGAGGCATTGAGCGCCGTGGTGAAGACGAAGCTGTCCTGACCCTGCGCGCCGGACAGCGTGTCGTTGCCGCCGAGCCCGTTGATGATGTTGTTGCCGGAATTGCCGCCGATGACGTTGGCGATGGAATTGCCGGTGCCGTTGATGTTCCCTGCGCTGCGCAGTTGCAGGTTTTCCAGCTCCTGGCCGGAGAGATTGAAGCTGACATAGGCCTGCACATTGTCGGTGCCTTGACCAATCACATCGACCACGTGATCGCCGGCATTGTCGACATAATAGGTGTCGTTGCCCTGAGCACCGCTCATCGTGTCGGCGCCGCCAAGGCCGTTGATGATGTTGTTGCCACTGTTGCCGTTGATGATGTTGGCAATCGAATTGCCGGTGCCGTTGATGGATGCGGCGCCGCGCAATTGCAGGTTCTCCAGCTCCTGGCCGGAGAGGTTGAAGCTGACATAGGCCTGCACATTGTCGGTGCCCTGGCCGACGGTTTCGATGACCTGATCGCCGGCATTGTCGACGTAGTAGGTGTCGTTTTCGCCACCTCCACGCATGGTATCGACGCCTGTGCCACCATCCAGAAGATCGGCTCCCCGGCCGCCGTTCAACGTGTCGTTTCCAGCTTCGCCGTAAATTGAGTCATTGCCGTAATGCGTGTCGTTGGAACCATCACGTTCATCGCCCCAGAGCGTGTCGTTACCGTCGTGGCCCATCAGAACATCGTTGCCGCCACGGCCACGCATCTTATTGTCAGCCGCGTTGCCATAAAGCGCGTCGTTGAACGTGGTTCCACGCGCGTCATTCACGCCGACCAATGTGTCGTAGCCGATGAAGAGGTTGCTCTCATCCATGTCGTGGGCATAGCCGCCCTGCAGATCGACCAGAACCGCGCCGTCCGCCTGGTTGTAGTTGACCCGGCCTCCCGCCCCGGCGAGGAATTTTACAACGTCGTTCCCGGCCGTGAGATAGAAATCCATGTAGCCGCCGAACGTGTTGGTAAAGGAGGCATCGACGATGAAAGTGTCTCCAAAGGATGTGTCGTCGATGGCATGAATGCCGGATACGCGATCGACACCACCTTGCCCATCTGCGATGGCAAAACCAATGGCATTCGATCCGGCCGCAAGGCCGGCGCGGGCCTGTGCCGTGAGGTTGGCCACCACGGCAGTCGCCGCGTCGTCATAGCGGGTCTCGACATAATCGATGTCGGTGTTTCCGGATGTCTGTGCAATGATTCTGTCATTGCCCTGGTCCCCCGACACGGTACCGGAAACCACCGTCACGGTGTCGTTGCCGTTGCCGCCGCGCAAGAAATCGTAAACGTCCACAGTGGCCGACACGCCGCCATTGATTGTATCGGCGCCATCGCCGCCCGCAAGATAGTTGCTGCCGGTTGTGCCTGTAATGGTGTCGGCGAACTGGGTGCCTTCAGCATCCTCGATGCCGCTCAGGGTGTCCGTGAAGCCCCAGCCGTCGACGGCAATGCCGGTCGCCAAATTGATCGTTGCACCATGTGTGATGATGCCACCACCGTCGACGTCGACTCCATAGTCAAGACCGTCGTCCCTGTAGGAAACCATATCTTCGCCGGCGCCGCCAATTATGGTGTCGGTGCCGCTTCCCGCAAACACTGTCCCACCGTTTGATCCCATATGGATGATGTCGTTGCCCGCCCTCGCAAACGCCCAAAAGGCGACATTTGCCATCGTGATGTTGTCTGCGAAGTAGCTGGCGTTCAGCCCCTCGACGCTGTTGAGCGTATCGGTGTTGCCCAGGCCGTCGGTGACGACACCGGTCTGCATGTTGATGGTCAGGCCGTTCGTGTAGTTCTCGTAGATGACGTCATCGATTCCATCCCCTCCATTCACCTGGTCATTGCCGCCAATCGCCATGATAATGTAGTCGTCGCCGGCCAATGCGTTGATGGTGTCGTCGCCGACCAGGTCCTGAACGCCGGGATTGATGTCGTTGCCGATGGTTCCGTTGATGACAGCCATTTTAGCCCTCCCGTGCTGTTTGGCATTATCCCAAGGATGATTGTATCCGAAGGTTGTATTAGAGTCATCTTATATAGAAGGCCGTAGAACCAAACTGTTCCGCGCCAACGAGGGGCCCAGAAATTTTAGTTCCAATTGTATTGTCGGGCAGCATCGAAGTTTTTCGAGGAAGCACTACAGTTGGAAGCGCCAGGCGCTCACTGGACGGCTCGACTCTCAAGAGCGTCATGAAAAGAGGAAGAGCAGAAGCCGCACCGGCAGAGGTGGGCGTCTGCTGGAGTGCTTGTTGGTCTAGCGATTTGTTAAACGGCGGACCGTCGCAACCACCATTGGTTCTCGTTAAGATTTGCAACGCTCGCTCTGGTTCCTGGAGCAAGCTTAGTTGTTATTCAGCCTCTCACACCACGACGAAATCGGCGTTGGTGAGCGCGAGGTTTGTGGCCAGCGTGGCGAAGTGGGTGGAACCACCCGCCGCATTGCCGTTGCTGTCATAGTAGAGCCAGCCGGTGTCGGTCTCGTAGATGATGTGATCGTCGCCGTCGCCGGCAAGACCTGTGGTGTTCTTGACGAACTGGTTGGCCGTCAGCGTGCCGTTGCCGCCAAGCGCTGCAAAGATCAAATTGTCGACCTGGATGGTGTCGTCGGCGACTGAGAAGTCGGTGATGGTATCGACATTGGTCAAGGCGTCGAGCGCTGTATGGAAAACGAAGAAGTCGCTGCCAGTTCCGCCGATCAGTGTGTCGTTGCCCAGGTGGCCGTCGAGGACGTCGTTGCCCGCGCCGGCAGTCAGGATGTTGTCATGCCCGCCGCCAAATATCTGATCCGCAAACTGCGTACCGGTGACATTGCGGATATTGGTTACGAAATCCGTATTCCCAAACGAATCCGTGGCGGTATCGGCTGCCACCCCCAGTTGCGAGCCGCCAGCCCAGAGATTGACGACGATACCATGTACTGCGCCGCTGTTGACGTCGGTACTGTAGTCGACCGTGTCAAGGCCGGAATTGCCATTGATCGTGTCATTTCCACGTCCGCCAATCAGCCTGTCGTCGCCTGAGTTGCCGTTGATGATGTCATTCCCGTCTCCCCCAATGAGCGTGTCGTTCCCGTCCCTGCCGCTTATTGTATCGTTGCCGCCTCCACCGATGAGAACGTTGACGAAACCGTCGCCGGTCAATGTGTCGCCACCACTGCCGCCGGTGACATTCTCGATGTTGCGAACAGTATCTTCCGCGATCCCGCCGATCGTGACTTGAGCGTCAACGGCCTTGGTTAGACTTACAGCAACAGCAGCGACCTGGTTGCTGTAGTCGGCCGTGTCGAGGCCATCTCCACCATCCATGACATCATGACCGAGGCCTCCTCTGAAGATATCGTTGCCGCCGAGGCCCAAAAGTGTATTTACACCGCTGTTGCCAGTGATGATGTTGGCAATCGAATTGCCGGTGCCGTTGATGTTCGCCGCGCCTGTCAGTGTCAGGGTCTCCAGCTCCTGGCCGGAGAGATTGAAGGAGACGGAACTGAAGACGTTGTCGGTGCCCTGGCCAGTCAGGTCTATGACATGGTCCCCGGCATTGTCGACATAATAGGTGTCGTTGCCTTGAGCGCCGCTCATCGTGTCGGCGCCGCCAAGGCCGTTGATGATGTTGTTGCCGGAATTGCCGTTGATGATGTTGGCAATCGAATTGCCGGTGCCGTTGATGTTCCCCGAGCTGCGCAGCTGCAGGTTCTCGAGTTCCTGGCCGGAGAGGTTGAAGGAGACATAGGCCTGCACATTGTCGGTGCCCTGGCCGGTGGTTTCAACCACGTGATCGCCGGCATTGTCGACATAATAGGTGTCGTTGCCGATGCCGCCTTGCATGGTGTCGGCGCCCGCCTTGCCGTCCAGCGTATCGTTGCCGCCGAGACCGATCAGCGTGTTGATGCCTGAATTGCCGGTGATGACGTTGGCGATTGAATTGCCGGTGCCGTTGATGGACGCCGCGCCGGTCAATGTCAGGGTCTCCAGTTCCTGGCCGGAGAGGTTGAAGGTGACCGAACTGAAGACGTTGTCGGTGCCCTGGCCAGTCAGGTCTATGACTTTGTCGCCGGCATTGTCGACATAGTAGGTGTCGCTGCCGAGACCACCTTGCATGGTGTCAGCGCCGCCAAGGCCGTTGATGACGTTGTTACCGCTGTTGCCGGTGATGATGTTGGCAATCGAGTTGCCGGTGCCGTTGATGGACGCCACGCCGATCAATGTCAGGGTCTCGAGTTCCTGTCCGGAGAGATTGAAGGAGACGGCGCTGAACACGTTGTCGGTGCCCTGGCCAGTCACGTCGATGACTTGGTCGCCGGCATTGTCGACATAGTAGGTGTCGTTGCCGAGACCGCCCTGCATGGTGTCTGCGCCGCCAAGGCCGTTGATGACGTTGTTGCCGGTTGTGCCGGTGATGGTGTCCGCGAACTGGCTGCCTTCAGCGTTCTCGATGCCGCTCAGGGTGTCAGTGAAGCCCCAGCCGTCAATTGCAATGCCGGTCGCCAGATTGATCGTTGCACCATGTGTGATGATGCCGCCGCCGTCGGCGTCGACTCCAAGGTCAAAGCCGTCGTCCCAATAGGAAATCGTATCCACGCCGGCGCCGCCAACTATGGTGTCGGTGCCGCTTCCGGCCATTACCCTGCCGCCGTTTGATCCCATCTGGATGGTGTCGTTGCCCGCCCTCGCAAACGCCCAAAAGCCGTCATCTCGCATCGTGATGTTGTCTGCGAAGTAGCTGGCGTTCAGCCCCTCGACACTGTCGAGCGTATCGGTGTTGCCCAGGCCGTCGGTGACGACACCAGTCTGCATGTTGATGGTCAGGCCATTTGTGTAAGCCTCGTAGACAACGTCATCCTCCCCGTCCCCTCCATTCACCTGGTCGTTGCCGCCAATCGCCATGAAAATTAAGTCGTTACCGGCCAATGCGTTGATGGTGTCGTCGCCGACCAGGTCCTGAACGCCGGGGTTGATGTCGTCGCCGATAGTTCCGTTGATGACAGCCATTTTAGCCCTCCCGTGCTGTTTGGCATTATCTCAAGGATGATTGTATCCGAAGGTTGTATTAGAGTCATCTCATATAGAGAGCCGTAGAATCATTCTGTTCTGCGCCAACGAGGTGCCCAGAAATTATAATCCCAATAGTATTGTTGAGGATAAAAGAAAATTTTCATGGAATACATACAGATCGTAATCGCTGAGGCGACCGCTTGGCGGTTTTATTTTCAGGAACGCCATGAATAACAGGAAGAGTAGAAGTCGCGCCGCCGGAGGCGGCGGTCTGCTTGGATTGCAACCATCGGTGGTTTCGGCTGAAAGTTGCAGCGCCCGCTCCAGCCCTGAAGCAGGCTTTTGCTGCTATTCATCTTCTCACGCCACGACGAAATCGGCGTTGGTCAGCGCGAGGTTGGCGGCGAGGGTGGCGAAGTGGGTGGAACCGCCCGCGGCACTGCCGTTGCTGTCATAATAGAGCCAGCCGGTGTCTGTCTCGTAGATGATGTGATCGTTGCCGTCGCCGGCAAGCCCGGTGGTGTTCTTGACGAACTGGTTGGCCGTCAGCGTGCCGTTGCCGCCAAGCGCTGCAAAGATCAAATTGTCGACCTGGATGGTGTCGTCGACCACCGTGAAGTCGGTGATGATATCGACATTGGTCGAGGCATTGAGCGCTGAGGTGAAGACGAAGCTGTCCTGACCCTGCGCGCCGGACAGCGTGTCGTTGCCGCCGAGCCCGTTGATGATGTTGTTGCCGGAATTGCCGCCGATGACATTGGCGATGGAATTGCCGGTGCCATTGATGGACGCGGCGCTGCGCAGCTGCAGGTTTTCCAGCTCCTGGCCGGAGAGGTTGAAGCTGACGTAGGCCTGCACATTGTCGGTGCCTTGACCAATCACATCGACCACGTGATCGCCGGCATTGTCGACATAATAGGTGTCGTTGCCTTGAGCGCCGCTCATCGTGTCGGCGCCGCCAAGGCCGTTGATGATGTTGTTGCCACTGTTGCCGTTGATAATGTTGGCAATCGAATTGCCGGTGCCGTTGATGGATGCGGCGCCGCGCAATTGCAGGTTCTCCAGCTCCTGGCCGGAAAGGTTGAAGCTGACATAGGCCTGTACATTGTCGGTACCCTGGCCGACGGTCTCGATGACCTGATCGCCGGCATTGTCGACATAATAGGTGTCGTTGCCGATGCCACCTTGCATGGTGTCGGCACCCGTGTTGCCGTCCAGCGTATCGTTGCCGCCAAGCCCGATCAGGATGTTGACGCCCGAATTGCCTGACATGACATTGGCGATGGAGTTGCCGGTGCCGTTGATGGAGGCGCTGGTGCGCAGCTGCAGGTTCTCCAGTTCCTGACCGGAGAGATTGAAGCTGACATAGGCCTGCACATTGTCGGTGCCCTGGCCAATCACATCGACCACAAGGTCGCCGGCATTGTCGACATAGTAGGTGTCATTGCCCTGTGCGCCAGTCATGGTATCGGCACCGATGCCGCCGTCCAGAATATTGGCAACATCGTTGCCGTAAAGCTGGTCCGTATGGCTCGACCCGGTTAGGTTTTCGACGAGGGAATAGCTGTCGCCGTCGGCGTCACCCGTATTGACCTTGTGATTTGAGAGGTTCGCAATGACGCCTGCGGCGGCACTTGCATAAGAGGCCGTATCCGAACCGTCGCCACCATTCAGATTGTCCTCGCCGCCTCCGCCGATCAGTATGTCATTACCGAGGCCGCCATTGATGGTGTCGGCATGGGAAGAACCGGTGATCGTATTGGCAAGACCATTGCCCGTAACAGTGATAGCGTCGCTCGTGTCAGTCCAATTGTTGGCGAAGACTGTCGTCGACAGGCTGACGTTCGCGGTCATAGCGTCCAGATTGACGACGAGATTGTCGGCTCCGTCGCCGCCAAAGAAGGTACCGGTCACGTTCGTCGACTGATGCGAAAGGGTCAATGACTTGCCATACAGGCCAATGCCCCCGTGATTGATCAGGTCCTGGATCGTCGCCCCGCTTGCGGAGATGCCGGATATGTCGAGAGCGCTTCCGGCGGCGATGACCAGACCCGATGAACTCGCTATTGTGCCGGCGGAAATCAGATACAGCGAACCATCCGCTATATTTGTCGCCCCCGTATAGGTGTTGGCGCCCGCAAATACCTGGGTGCCGTCACCGCTCTTCGTCAGGTTAAGGCTCCCGAAGACGCCGGAGCCATCCGAGATCACTCCATCAAACGTCCGTGCTCCCAATTCGAGGTCGACTGTCAGCGTAGCCGAGGTCACTGTGTCGGCCCGGACTTCGCCGCTGCCGGCCAGCCCTGCAACCGTTTGATCGAAAGCGCCGATGTTGAGCGTCGCTCCGGCGTTTACGGTGACAACGCTCTCAGCGCTGAAGGCGTGGTCGGCTCCCGCGCGCAATGTTCCGATCGCGACAGTGGTTGCGCCGGAATAGGTATTGAGCCCCGACAATGTCAGCGTTCCGATGCCGATCTTGTTCAATCCTATATGGCTCAAGCTATTCGCCAAAACACCCGAGAAGCTGGAGATGCCGGCTTCATTGACGTTCGCGACAACATCGGAAAGGCCGTTGTTGCTGATCAAGCCCCCTCCGGTCAGATGGTTCAGTTCCAGATTGAAGCCATTCGCGTCGAGAACCGCTCCGGCTGCGATATTCGTGTTGGCCAGCCCATTGGTAAAAGACGCGAACGCCGCACCCACACTGAGCGTGCCGCCATCAATGGCGAGCGAGCCCGCATCGTTGGTGGTGATGCTAGTTGAGACAAAGTGAATCGTTCCCGCATCGGCTGCGCTGCCAAAATGCACCGTAGTCCCGGCCCCGCCGAGCGCTGCGAAGGTACCGGTCAACGTCAGTGACGTGCCCGTCTGTGCTCTGATGGTCGTCGAAACGCCGGCAAGTTCGACCAGATCGTTGGCAAGCGTCGTGATGCCTGTAGACCGGAACGTGCTGTTGCCGGCGAACGCGATGTCTCCCGTTCCGAACGCGGCGGCGCCAAACGAAACCATGCCTTGATCGATTTGCGTTCCACCTGACCAGTTGTTGGTCGCATCGGACAGTTTCAGGGTGCCGACGCCGGATTTGGTTAGCAGTCCCGTTCCGGTAATCTGTGCCTGAACGTCGAGGGTGGTGTTGGCTCCGCTCGTCGCGATCAACGTTGCCGTATTGAGCTGCAGCGTCAGCGACGACGCCAAAACACTTGCCAGTGGATTGCCGCTCGACGTCACGCTGATGAGCGCACCGCCCGCCTTGTTCATGATGAGCGAGCCGTTCTCGAGACTGTAATTCTCGATTGGGGAACTCGCCAGAGTCAAGGTGCCGACAGTGAATGGACCTTGAACCGCCAGGTCGATGTGATGCGTGAGGTTGGCACCGGCGAGATTGCTGAAATCGGCTGTAGCACCGATTGCGTCAGGCACGCCGCCAGTCCAATTTGAAGCGGTTGACCACGCGCCACCTGCAAGACTATTCCAAACCGACATTTCTGACCCCCGTCAAAACAAATTCTCAATTGAAGCAGAAGTTTTCCTGAGTCGTTGCGCCTGGATACAGTCTTGGAATCCGACGCTACTCAGGGCCACGGCACCTGAATTGGCGCGTTCTGGAACCTGCTTTACCGCCGCCCACTAGGCCCGGCGTGTTGCAATGTCGTCACCCGAAAGGATGAGCTCTCGGAAATCCTTCGGCTTGCGTTGAGCTTTTCGAGACCAAGCTGGTATAGGCAGGGACGGGCGGTATCCCTGACTGACAGAAAGGGAGGGCGCTGCTGGGCGGGGGCAAAATGAGCAGGCTGAGCAACGAATTGCTTTCGTCGATCATCGGCGACATTTACGATTGTGCACTCAATTCGGAGTTCTGGACCGGCGTCATGGTCCGGCTCACGGAGTCCGTGGACGCCGCCTATTCAACCATCGCGCTGGCTGACCCCGGCGGTCAACATGGACGTTTTGCGGCCCAGTCGCCTTGGGATTCGGAGCAGATGCGCGTTCTCCAGCAGGACTACGGCTTCGAGGACATTCCAGGTCTGAAGGCCGTCGTCTTCGGCGACATCGACACACCGTTGTCGACATTGTCGAGCATGAGTGAAGCCGAGCTTCAGCTGTCACCTTTCTACCGGAACTGGGCTGGCCCGCAGGGATTGCGCGAGGGTTGCATCACCAAGTTCGTGCACACCTCGGATCGGATCGGCCTCGTGAGCTTCACGACACGCGCGAGCAGGGGTGCCGTCACTGCGGAGGAGCAGCGCTTCATAGCGCTGCTTTCTCCGCATTTGCGCCGCGCTTCGCTGATCGGCGACCTGCTCGATCAGGCGCGCGTCACCGCCAGTCTCTATCGCGCGACGCTCGACAATCTTGCAAGCGCTGTCGTTCTGACCAGCGCGGATGGCGCGATCCTTTATGCCAACGGCCGTGCCGAGGCGATGCTTTCGACTCAGCAGCCCATCTTTTCTAGAAACGGCATCCTCCAGGCACAAAATCCGATGACGGGCCGTGCCCTGCTGGAAGCGATATCGGGAGCCGCTCATGCCGATGCGTCGCTTGGCGCGCGCGGCATCGGCTTGCCCTTGTCCGCGGCCGGTCAGCCGCCAGCCGTTGCCTATGTATTACCACTGACCGAGGGGACCGCGCGCGCGGCTTTCCATCCCGCATGCGCCGCCATTTTCATCTCGACGACAACCTCGGCCGCGCCGCCCTCGGGGGCGGTGCTGACGACACTGTTCGATCTCACGCCAGCGGAAGTGCGGGTTTTGCTGGCCGTGGGTGGCGGACTGACCATGCAGAAGACTGCGCTATCGCTCGGGGTCGGAGAGAACACGATCAAGACCCACCTTGGCCGCATCTTTGCCAAGACCAACACGACGCGGCAGGCGGACCTCGTCAAGCTTGTCTCTGATATTGGTGCGCCGCTCAGTCGGGGTGCCGTCCCATTGGACATCGCATGACGGTTGGCGATAACGCGTCCGTTGCTGCCTCGACCGGTCGCGACGACAGGAATGGTGTTTAGCCGGGTCAAGACATTTCACTCTGCGAGAGACCCGATTCGGAAGTCGTTGCCCTCGGGCAGCAGTTGACCGCCATCGACGACAATGGTCGTGCCGGTGATGTGGCTGGCATCATCGGAGGCGAGGAACAGGAAGGCATTGGCGACGTCGCGCGGGCTGCCGAGGCGGCCGAGCGGGATGGAGTCCTCCATGTTCTTGATGTAGGCCGCGACGCGATGCAGCTCGATCGCTTGGTGAGGATGTTGCCGGGTTCGACGCCGTTGCCGGTGATACCGCAGCTGGAGAATTCGAGCGCGGCCGCGCGATAACGATGACAAAATTCAAATCAAACCAAGGCCGGTGAAGGCCGTATCCGGTTCAGGACTGGCTCACATGCTGTTCCTGGCCGATTGCGCGATGTCAAAACCGCTTCAAGGGTGGGCGAGCCCGCAACCGTTGAGCCAACAAACATGGAGCAGAGATGATCGAATTGCCGTTTGCCCGCGACGAGTACCAGCAGCGGCTTCGAAAGATCCGCACCGAGATGGCGAAGCGCGGTCTCGAACTCCTGATCATCAACGATGTTGCCAACCAGCACTACATCACCGGCTATGATGGCTGGTCCTTCTACACGCCGCAGGTGGTGCTGGTTCCAATCGAAGAGGTCGAGCCGGTCTGGATCGGGCGCGCCATGGATGCGGCTGGTGGTCTTCTGACGGCGTGGATGAAGCCCGAGAACGTCGTTGGCTTCCCGGAGGGCCACGTTCAGCGTGCCGATCGTCATCCCATGGACTGGATCGCGGCCTGGATCGTCGCCAAGGGTTGGGGTATCAGGCACATCGGCATCGAGCTCGAAGCCTATTATTTCTCGCCGAAAGGGCATGCCCGGCTTGTCGCCGGACTTCCCAATGCGAAATGGCACGACGCCGATCTCCTGGTGAACTGGATTCGTGCGGTCAAATCGGCGCCCGAGATCGCGTATTTGCGCAAGGCATCAACCTTGGCCGAAGCGGCGGTCTCGCGCGCCTTCGAAGTGATCGCGCCCGGTGTTCGCGAGTGCGATGCCATTGCCGCCATCCAGGCGGCGCAGATCGCCGGCAGCCCGGACTTCGCCGGTGACATCACCGCATTGCCGCCAACAATTCTCGGCGGCGAGAATGCCTCCGCGCCGCATATCATGTGGAGCGGCAGGCGGTTCGGTGAAAACGAGACGATCGCCCTGGAACTCGCCGGTGTCTGCCGCCGCTATGCTGCCGGGCTGGCGCGAACCCTGCAGCTCGGCAAGACGCCGACCAATGTCTCGGATACGGCAAAGGCGGTGATCGAAGGCATGGATGCGGTGCTCGATGCGGTCAGGCCGGGGATATCAGCCGAAGCCGTCGAGGGCGCATGGCGCAAGGTCATTCAACGCTATGGACTGAAGAAGGAGTCGCGTATCGGCTATTCGATCGGCGTCGCCTATCCGCCGGATTGGGGCGAACACACGATCAGCCTTAGGCCGGGCGACAAGACGGTGCTTGTATCAGGCAACGTCGTTCATTCCATTCTTGGCATGTGGATGGACGGATGGGGCATCGAGATCAGCGAGACCATCCTGGTTACCGAAACCGGCAATGAGACGCTGACGAAATTTCCGCGAGAAATCCATGTCAAATCATGAAAGTGCGGCCCCGGCAGGCGCGCATGCCGACACGATCGAGATCGATGCCGGAATTCTCGATCGCATGATCGAGATCCGCCGCCATCTGCACCGCAATCCGGAGCTTTCGAACCACGAAGCCAACACGCAGCGCTATCTCAGGCAGATGCTGGCTGGTCAGGGAATTGTCGACATTCGCGACGTCGCGGGCTTTGGCCTGGCGGTCGACATTGTCGGCACGGGCAAGCCGTCAAACCGAAAGGTGGCGATACGCGCCGACATCGATGCCTTGCCGATCGAGGAGGCGTCCGGTGTCGACTTTGCGTCGATCAATCCAGGTGTGATGCATGCCTGCGGCCACGACGCCCACGCATCTATGGCCTTCGCGGTTGCCGCGCATCTTCACCAGTCGCGGGATGAGTTTGGCGGAACCGTCCGCCTCATCTTCCAGCCGGCCGAGGAAGACGAGCCGTCGGGCGGCAGACGCGTGGTGGAAGAGGGGCTTCTCGACGACGTCGACGCCGCCATCTGCGTTCACGTCGATCCGTACACACCATCCGGCAAGATCGCTGTGAATTCCGGGCCGTACACTCTGGCGTGCGATACGTTCGATGCCCTCGTCGTCGGCGAGGCGGCACATGCGGCAAAGCCGTATGAGGGCATCGATGCGATTGCCGTGGCCTGCTCCATGGTGAGCGAACTGCAGAAGATCGTTTCGCGCGAAATCGACCCCTATGATCCGCTGGTCATCTCCGTAACCGGGATCAACGGCGGCAGCGCCTACAACGTGATCGCCGGCAAGGTCGCATTGAAAGGGACCATCCGCAGCGCCAGCGACGCAACGCGTGAGCGAGCCTGGCGGCGCGTTCGTGCCATACTGGAGGGGATGGCGGCGAGCCACGGCGCCAGTGTGCAACTCGACATCCACAAGGGCGAACCGGGGGTCGTCAACGACGCCGAGATGACGGAGCTGATTGTCGCCAGCGCCAAGGCCTGCATCGGGCCCGACAATGTCCTCAACACACCTGGATGGACCATCGCCGACGATTTTGGCTACTACAGCGACAAGCGCCCATCGGTCTATTTTCGGCTCGGAATCCGCAATGAAGACGTCGGATCGGTCTTTCCGCTTCACCATCCGAGGTTTCGCGTCGATGAGGCCGCCTTGAAAGTCGGCGCCGCGACCTTGGTTTCCGCGGCCACGACGTTTCTGTCGATGCAACGGGAAAATCCCGGCTGACCAATCGGTGAAAGCGGGTCGCCTGTTCAGTATTTGATGATCCGGCGCTCGACCAGCACCACGGCGCAGAACAGCGCGATCGACAGGCATGACGACAGCACGATCGCCGCGTAAAGCCGGTCCGACTGGTAGTTGAAGCTCGCCTGGATGATTAGCGCGCCGAGGCCCTTGTCCGAGCCGATCCATTCGCCGACGATGGCGCCGATCACCGCCGTCGCCGACGCAATCCTGAGCGAGGAGAACAGCATCGGCAGCGCGCGCGGCAGGCGCAGGCCCCAGAAGATCTCCCAGCGCGTCGCCGACAGCACGCGAAACAGTTCGTGCTCGTTGTCGCTGGCCGAGTCCAGGCCGCGGATCATGTTGACCAGCGTCGGGAAGAAACAGACCACTGACGCGATGACGATCTTCGGTGTCATGCCCAGCCCGAAGATCAGGGTGATGATCGGCGACAGCGCCAGGATCGGAATGGTGTTGAAGAACAGCACGATCGGAAAATAGGCCGCCTGAAGGATGCGGCTGTGGACGAACAGAACGGCGAGCAGCACGGCCGCAAGATTGCCGATCACGAAGCCCGCCAGCGCCTCGATCAGCGTCGGCCTGAGATTGTCGATGAGCAGCGCGAAACTCTTCTGGAAGACGCCTGATATCGCCGTCGGCGTCGGCACGATATAGGCCGGCACGCCGAGAGCGGGCAGCAGAAACTGCCAGGTGAGAAGGATCGACGCCGCACCGAGAACGGGCAGGGCGATTGCCATCTGCGCAGACAGTGGTGCCGGCCTCATGACGCGCGCTCCAGCGCGGTCCGCAGCTCGGCCATGGCGGCGACGATCGCCGGGTCTTCGCGCGAGCAGCGGTTGCCATCCTGCTTGAACGGCCGCATGTCGATGTCCTTGGCCAGTCGCCCCGGATTGGCAGCGAGCACGATGACCCTTTCGCCGAGATAGGCGGCTTCGGCGATCGAATGGGTGACGAACAGGATCGTCGTGCCGGTGCGCCGCCACAGGCCAAGCAACTCGTCGTTGAGGCGGTCGCGGGTGATTTCGTCAAGAGCCCCGAACGGTTCGTCCATCAGCAGCAGCTTCGGTTGCCCGAGCAGCGCGCGAGCGATTGCCACACGCTGGCGCTGGCCGCCGGAGAGCTGGTGCGGCAGGCGCTCGCCGAAGCCGGCAAGCCCCATCAACTCCAGCAATTCGTCGCTGCGATCCTCGATGCTGCGGGTCAGGCTGCCTTGCCCGACGCCAAGCGGCAGGCGAACGTTGTCGCGCACCGTGCGCCAGGGCAGCAGGGTCGAATCCTGGAAGACGAAGCCGACATCGCGGCGCGATCGCACAGCGTGCGGCGTGTCGCCGAGCACGTTGATGGTGCCGCCAAGCGGATCGAGCAGATCGGCAACCACCCTGAGCAAGGTCGACTTGCCGCAGCCCGAAGGTCCGAGGATCGCCAGGAAAGATCCGGCCTCGACGTCGAGGTCGAGGCCGGAGAGGACTTTGACGGCGGCCTGGCGGCGGCCATAGCCGACATCCAGTCCGCGGGTTTCGATCGCGTTCGCCATCAGGCGGCGGGCGCGTCGAGCTTCGGCCGGTCGGCGGCCGAAAGTTCGAGGATCTTGGTGGTGTAGACGTCTGCGGCCGCCGGCCGGCCGTTCGGATATTGTCCCACCTTGTCGAGCAACGCCAATTGCTCCTCGAGGGAGGCGGGATCGAACGTGCCCCAACCGTCCTTGGCCGTTGCCGCATCGAAGGACAGCTTGAGCACGAGGTTGACGGTCTTCTCTTCCCAGCCGAGGTCCATTTCCGGATAGGCGGCGACCATTTTCTTCACGGCCTCCTGCGGGTTGGCATGCACCCAGCCCCAGCCCTTGGCGACCGCGCCGATGAACTTCGCCAGCGTGTCCGGATCCTTTTCGATCGCGGCGTCCGTGGCGAAATAGACGTCGGCATAGGAATTCAGTCCGAGATCGCGCACCAGAAGGTCGATGCGATCATCGCCGACGACGCTCAACGCCTGCGTGTTGGTGATCCAGCCGCCAATGGCATCGACATCGCCGCGCATCAGTGGCGCCTTGTCGAAGCCGACATTGACGACGGTGACGTCGGACGGGCCCATGCCGTTCTTGGCCAGGATCTCGTCGATGACGAAACGCGCGGTTGGCTGGATACCGATCTTCTTGCCCTTGAGGTCGGCGATGCCGCGGATCGGGTTTGCCGCCTTCGAGGTGAAGGCATAGGGGCCGGTGCGGAAGCCGCAGGCGATGATCTTTACCGGCACGCCGCTGGCGCGCGCCGCGAAAAGCTGCGGCGTTTCGGAAAACTGGCCGAGCTGTGCCGCGCCGGAGATCACCGGCGGCACTGTCGAGGCGTTGGGGCCGCCCGGGCTGAATTCCACGTCGAGCCCGGCATCCTTGAAATAGCCATTGGCGACGGCCGCGATGTCGCCGATCTGGCCGTTGGACATCAGCCAGTCGTACTGGATGACGACCTTTCCGGCCGCCTTCGCACCCGGGGTCAGCACCAGTTGCATCCCTGCCGATGCGGCGGCAACGGCCGCCATGCCGGATTTCATGAAGCTGCGGCGGTTCATGTCGTAATGTTTGTTCCCACTCATTTTTCGCTCCTGTTGCAAGACTTGTCTGTCTCTTCATTGCACGCCGGTCCCTCGGCGCGCTGTCGTCTACGGCCGTTCTTCGTGGTAATCGCCGGGGCCGCCGTCGAGCCAGGCGTAGAGTTCCCAGAGCGTGTCGTCCGGGTCGGTGAAATAGGCGCAGCGCGCGTTCCAGACATAGTCCCCTGGCGGGCCCTGGAAGGGCACGCCCTTGGCCGTCAGATCGGCGTAGAGGCGGTCGATTTCGCCGGGCGCGTCGAGTTTGACCGCCACGCAAACCTTGTGCGCATGGCGCGGCGAACGCAGCTTCGAGACGCCAGCGTGCTGGCTGATATGGTCGATCTCCCAGGCTGCAAGCGTCACGCCCTCGCCATGGAAGTCGGCAAAACCCTCGGCGCGCCGGCGCAGGCGGAAGCCGAGCTTGTCGACGTAGAACGCCACTGTGCGCTCGATGTCCTCGACAAGCAGGCAGACGTCCGAAATCCGATATGCGGTGCCGAGCGACATGGCTATTTCCTTTCGTCGGCGCGCTGGGCGCGCGACGCCGGCAGCTTGACGCCGACGCGGTCGGCAGCGCCGATGATGTGCGCGCGCATCGCCGCTTCGGCGGCTGCCGGATCACCGGCCACCAGCGCCTCGTAGATGCGCACATGCTCGCCGACATTGACTTCCACCAGGTCGTGCAAGGGGTTGGTGAGACGCGCGTAGTAGATCGAGCGACGGATCTGTTCGCAGACGAAGGAGATGAACGTGTGGATATAGCTGTTGCCTGTCGCCCGGGCGATTTCGCGATGAAACAGAAGGTCGGCGTCGATGCTGCCGTCTTCCCAGCGCTCCTCGCCGCTCATGCGGTCGAGAGCCGCCTTGATGGCGTCGAGATGTTCCTGCTCGCGCCGCTCGGCGGCAAGTGCTGCTGATTCTGCCTCGAGGATGCAGCGCAGCTCGAAGAGCCGCTCCATGTTCTGCCCTTCCTTCAGCGTCTCGCGGTCGATGCGGATTGCCGCGCGCTGCTCCGGGGCCAGGACGAAAGAGCCAATGCCTTGTCGCGCCTCCACCATGCCATCGGCGCGCAATTGCGCGATTGCCTCGCGCACCACGTTTCGGCTGACGCCGAATTTCTCCGAAAGCTGTTGCTCCGTCGGCAGCAGGCTGCCCGGATTGAGATCGCCGGACTCGATCTCGCGGCTGAGGAACGCTGCGACCCGGTGCGGCAGCGCCTCGACAGTACCGATGGCAGCCAGTCGTTGTTTCATGAAACGGTCTCCGTCGTGGGTAAGAGGCAGCCGGGATTCATCAGCCTGTTCGGATCGAGGGCATTTTTGAGTGTGGCGACAAGCCTGCGGTGGACGGGAGAGAGCCCAACCCAGTACACGCGCTGGCGGGTGCGCCCGATGCCGTGTTCGGCGCTGATCGAACCGCCGAGGGCGTTGATGATGTCGTACAACCCGGCTGTGATCCTGACGCCCGCGGCGCGCGACTCGGGCTCGGCAAGGTCGAGCGGCGGCAGCACGTTGAAATGGATGTTGCCGTCGCCTGCATGGCCGTAGGCCTGGGGGATCCAGCCCGGATGCTCCAGCGCGACAAACTGGCGGGCCTGGGCGATGAGCGCGGGGATGTCCGAGATGCGCACGGAAAGATCCGTGCGTACATGGTAGCCGCGCTTGGCCTGGCCCTCGACCAGCCCTTCGCGAATGGCCCAGAAAGCCCTGGCTTGTGCGCCGCTTTCGGCCAGAATGGCGTCAGTGACGAGATGCTTTTCCATGGCTCCGGCAAGGAAGTCGACCAGCAGCGTGCGCAGGTCGATGGCAGCGCTCGCCGACAACTCGATCAGCACATGAACAGGGGCGGTGACCGGCGCGACGATGTCCGGATCGATCAAACGCGCAAGCTCCATGCATTCAGAGCCGATGATCTCGAAGGCGGATATCAGGTCCGAGCATCCGCGTCGGGCTTGCCCGAACAGCGCGATCGCTGCTTCGAACGAGGGAAGGCCCAGATACGCGGTCTCGACCCGGCCGGGTTTCGGAAACAGCTTGACCTCGACGCCGGTGATGATGCCCAGCGTTCCTTCGCTGCCGACGAACAGCTGCTTCAGGTCATAACCGCGGTTGTCCTTGCGCAGGCCGGAAAAGCCGCTCCACAATTCGCCGTCCGGCAGCACCACTTCGAGGCCGACAATGAGATCGCGGGCCATTCCGTAGCGCAGTACGTTGACGCCGCCGGCATTGCTTGCCGCGTTGCCACCGATCTGACAGCTGCCCTGGGCGCCGAGCGCCAGCGGAAACAGGCAGTCCTGGTTTTCGGCGGCATCCTTGATGTGCTGCAGGATGCAGCCGGCATCGGCCTGCAGGATGAAATTGTCGACGTCGACGAGACGGATGCTGTTCAGCCGCTCCAGGCTGATGACCACCGCGCCCCGGTTCGTGCCGATGTCGATCGCACCCGCCACAAGACCGGTGTTGCCGCCTTGCGGGATCATCGCCAGCCCAAGCCTGCCGCACAGCCGGACAGTGGCCTGAACCTCCGCGACCGAAGCCGGCTTCAGAACGGCGAGGGCGCCGCCATGATGGTCGCCGGACCAGTCTGCGAGATATCTGGCCATGCCCGCGGCGTCGGCAGCCACGCCGCTCTGCCCCAGCACATGCTCGAGGGCAGAGAGAACGTCAGGCGAGATGCCGTGGATGGTCATTGTCGGGCCGGTTTTGATGCAGGTGTGTATGCTTATACATATCATCCTACAACTGGAATGCTGTCAACGCCCAAGCGGTGTCGCCAAGGGCAATCACTTCAGATCGACGACAGTTTCCAATTTGCGGGGAAGATCACCAATTGTCGAAGTCGGCGCCGCCCCCATCGCCATGCCGGGCACTTCTCCCCGTATGGTGACGGGGGGAAGGGGGCTGACCGCGTCACCGGCACCTTTTCTGCGGCGCTGACAATTGGCGAACCATCAGGGCCTTCAGGGCGAGCTGGGTCTGGAGTGGGCCGCCGATCAGCTCAGCGCTTGCGACGCTCAGAGATACTGGGCGACCTTCTTGCCGACCGTGAGGAAGCGCAGGGGATCGATGGCTTCGCCATTGTGGCGGACTTCGTAATGCAGATGCGGACCTGTCGAGCGGCCGCTGCTGCCGGTCTTGCCGATGACGGCGCCGGCATCCAGCTTCTCGCCCACGGTCACGTCGATTTCGCTGAGATGTCCGTAGCGCGTCGCAAAACCATTGCCGTGGTCGACTTCCACCATCCGGCCATAGCCGCCGTTCCAGCCTGCCTTGGTGACGACGCCGGGCGCCGTGACCTTGGCGGCCATGCCGATCGGCGCCCTGAAATCCATCCCGGAATGCAGCGCGGCGGTGCCGAGGATCGGGTCGGTGCGCACGCCGAACGGGCTGGTGACGGAATGGCCGGGGGCTGGATTGGTCAGCGGCAGCTGGCGCGCTTCCTTCTTGAGGTGGTCGAGCGTGTCCAGCGCCTCGTCCAGTTCCTTGACCTTGCTGTCGAACATCATCGAACTGTCGAGCGGGATCAGCGGTCCGCCGACGTCGCTCTCGTTCTTGCCGAAATCGCTGTCGACCGGCAAGCCTGCCGCTTGCAGGGCCTGGGTGATGGCGTCGGCGCTCTTGTAGGCGTTGTCGGCAAGCGTGCTGATGCGGGTCAGCTGCTCGTTCTCGATGGATTTCAGCGACTGGTTGATCGAGACGAACAGCCTGTCGGCACGGTCGGCGGCTGAATCGTTGGGCAGCGGATCGGAGCGGGTCGACCATAGCGAGAATGGCCTGGTGTCGCCGGCACCGAGGTCGGCGCTCAGACTGGCGACCGCGTAGGTCTGCGCTGGCGGGTTGATGCTGCCGGTTACCTCGGCGGGTTTGTCCGGCTTGCCAGCCGCAGCCGGATCCTCGGCTGGCGCCGTGCCGACGTCATTCTCGGCGCGTTCGAGCAGCGGGCCGAGGCGGCCGTGACGCTGGCTCAATTGGCTCTGGCGTTCAAGCAGTTCGCTGACCTTGGTTTCCATCAGCTGCTGGTCGAGCAGCTGGCGGCTGGTGATGCGGTCGACCTGGCCGCGAAGCGCCGAAATGCGATCTTCATAGGCCTGCTGCATGCGTGCCTGCCGCGCCGTGGTGGCGCCGATCAGGTCGTCGCGCAGCACGAGGTAGGAGGTGGCCAGGAGGTAGCCGATGGCAATGGCGGCCAGCGCTGAGCCGACAAAGGCCGCGAGCCAGGGTCGGATCGTGAAGTGCCTGATCTCATTACCCCGGGCGATGATGATCGTGTGGGGCTCTTTACGCCTGCCGAAGACTGCTGACTGACCGGTTGCCTTCACGGGACCAAGCTTTCGTTTACGACACCACGACAAGCTTGATTACACATTATTAGGGTTAACAAAGTTTTGCGCTGCCGGCTTGCCGTCAACGATTACCAGCCATGCGGGCATGAGGTTGTAGGCAAGGGGCGTCGGCTGTGCCGACAAACTCAAAGCGCGCGGACAGCCGCCAGCACTTCCTCGGCATGGCCCTTGACCCGGACCTTGCGCCAGATCCTGGCGATCCGCCCGTCGCGGCCGATCAGGAACGTCGCGCGCTCGACACCCATGTACTTGCGGCCATACATCGATTTCTCGACCCACAGATGGTAGGCCTCGATCACCTTGCGCTCCTCGTCGGCAGCGAGGTCGATGGTGAGACTGTATTTCGATTTGAACTTGTCGTGCTTTTTGACGTTGTCAGGCGACAGGCCGATCACAACGGCGCCCGCCTTCTCGAAGTCCGGCTTCAGCTGCGAGAAGCTGATCGCCTCTTGCGTGCAGCTTGTTGTGTCGTCCTGCGGATAAAAATAGAGCACAATGGGCTTGCCGGAGGATGCGGCAAGGCTGAGCGATCCGCCGCCGTCCCGCGGCAGGTCGAATTGCGGCGCGAGATCGCCTACGTCGAGGTCAGTCATACCGATGCCCTTGTTTGTGGTTACGCGCGACGCCACACCGATATAGTGTCGAGCGGGGATTCGTCCACGATCGAGTTCGTACAACGGAAAAATGCGTGGATCAGGAGCAACCGCAACACGAGAAGATACGGTTCAGGCGGGATGAGATCACCGACCTGGGGACCTTTCCGTCCGCGTGCCGCGTGCCGCCGCTCGGTCAGGCGCGGATCGGACGCGGCTTTCGCATCCTGGCAAGGGTGTTCGCCGGTTTCGCCAGCTTCGTCTTGTTGGCGGCAGTTGTTGTCTATCTGGTCGGTGTGTCCGGCGTTGGCTCCGAGCGGCTTCGGGCGGAAGCGGAAACGGCCATCGAGAAACTGGCCGGCGTCGATGTCGATGTTTCGGTCGGACCGGCGCGCATCACCCTTGATGGATCGAGCTTCATTGCGTTGCAGGTCAGCGACGTCAGCCTGAAGACAGCCGGCGGCAAGCCGATGGCCGATGCGGGCCGCGTGCGCTTCGGTGTGCGCCTGATACCGCTGCTGTGGGGGGATGTGCGGCTGACCAGCGCCAGGATCTCCGATGCGCGCATCTTCGTGGCGGCGATGCCGTCCGGCGACTGGACCGCTGTCCTGCGCAACGAGGACGGCCTCATCGATCCGGAGAAACTGTCCGCTGCGGTGTTCGGCAACGTCAACCGGGCGCTCGATGCCGTGCGGGAAGATTCACTGCGCCGGATCGAATTTCGCAATGTCGAATTCGTGCTGCCCGAAGCCGGGACGATCAAGCTGATCAAGATCACCGACGCCACCGTCGCGCAGTCGGGACCGGGCGGCATGCAGTTTTCGTCCGAGGCCGATGTCGACGGCAGGGCGGTTGCCGTTGCCGCGTCCGCCGCCCGCGATGTCGCGGCACACCGCGTGACGGCTCTGGATGCCAGCATCGATCTGGCCGGCGACACCACGGCTGTTGCCGGAAAGCTGGGCGCGGTCACGCTGAAGCTGTCGGGATCGGAAGGGGCCGGCACGAATGCATCGCGGCTGACGGCCACTCTGTCATCGACCGGTTCCGTGCTCGATCTCGGCGCACGCGGGTTGCTGCCGGCGGATGTCGATGTCAACACGACGTTGGTTGCGGGCAGCAACAAGGTCCAGGTCGACAGATTGTTGCTGAAGACCGGCCGGTCGACATTCGATTTTGCCGGTTCGATCGGGCCGAAGCCGGCAACCGGAGCGGCAGGTGAGGAACCGTCCTATCGCTATGACCTGACCAGCGACGGTTCGTCGCTCGCGCCCTCGGAGTCGCCCGAGCCTGCGCTCGCCTTCCTCGCTCGGATTGCCGGTGTCTACAACACAGTGAGCCACAAGCTCGTGGCCGATCAGATCGCGATTCGGTCCGCCGCCTCCGGCGAGGTGCTTGGCACCGCCGCTGTGGAATTCGTCGACGGCCAGGCACCGGGGATCAATCTGGCGTTCAACGTCCACAACATGCAGGTCTCTCACGTCAAGCAGCTTTGGCCGTGGTTTTCGGCACGCAACGCCCGGCTGTGGGTGCTGGCCAATCTGTTTGGCGGCCGCGTCGTCGACGCCAACCTGCAGTTCCAGGTCGTCCCGGGCCGCCTTGGCAATGGCGTGCCGCTGTCCGCCGATGAGGTGTTCGGCCGCTTCCAGATCGAGGGATCGCGTTTTGACACGGCCGGGCGCATTCCGCCGATACGCGATGCGGTCGGCGTTGTTGCTTTCCACGGCAATGATGTCGACGTCTCCCTGTCCTCGGGCACCGTCTACCTGCCCAGCGGCCGCACCGTGGCGGCCAGCAATGGCACGCTGACGGTCAAGGCGGCCAATCATCCGCCGGTCATCGGCGCGCTCGACATCGATGTTGAAGGCGAAGCGCCGGCAATCGCTGAACTCGCCTCGTACGAGCCGATCAACGCCATGCGCCATGTCGGCCTTCTGCCCGATGACCTGTCGGGCAGCGTCACCGGTCATGTCAGGGCTGACATTCCGTTGCAGTCCGGCGTTGACTCCTCGAAGCTCGATTGGCTGGTGTCGCTCGACTATAGCGGCCTGTCATTGGCCAAGCCCTTCGAGGGCCAGACCGTGACGGACGCCGACGGTTCGATCACCGTCGACCCGGAAAAGGCAGTCATTTCCGCCAAGGCATCGCTGAACGGCATTCCGGCCGAACTCGACCTGATCGAGCCGCTCCGGGATGATGGGCCGGCGCCCAGCCGCAAGGTGGCCCTGGTTCTCGACGACAAGATCCGTGCCGCCGCAATGCCCGGCTTGACGCCGCTGCTTAGCGGAACGGTGAAGGTCGCGATCGACAAGAGCGGCAGCGGCGACCAAAACGTCTCGGCCGATCTGACCAACGCCAGGCTGGACATTCCCTGGGCCGGCTGGAGCAAGGGGGCGGGGGTTCCCGCCAATGTCACATTCGTCATGACCAAGTCCGGCGACACCACGACGCTGTCCGACTTCGAACTCGACGGAAAGAGTTTCTCCGTCGATGGCAACATCGTGCTGGTCAATGGCGCCCTGTCTTCCGCAAAGTTCAGCAAGGTCACCTTGAACAGGGGCGACAATGTCGCGGTGTCGGTGAAGCGGTCCGGCAAAGGCTATGCGGTCAACATATCAGGCAACGCGCTGGACGCCCGCTCGCTGATCAAGCAGTTCACCTCGGACGTCGACACCGCGACCAAGACCACGGGTTCCGACTCTATTTCCGTCAGCGCCGATGTCGACCAGCTGACCGGTTTCCACGACGAGCAATTGTCCAACCTGAAGCTCGACTACAGCGCGGCTGGTTCGCGCGTGAACGGACTGAAGGTCAGCGCCACGGCAAGTTCGGGCGCCGCCATAACCATCAGCAACACCACCGGCGCCGGCCGGCGCACGCTCAACATGCAGTCCGCCGACGCTGGCGCGATACTCAGGTTTCTCAACATCTACGAGCACATGGAGGGCGGAGCGATCACCCTGGCGCTGGCGGGGCCGAGCGACGGATCGCTGACGGGCAAGGTGGATACCAGCAACTTTTTCGTGGTCAACGAACCGAAACTGGCCTCCATCGTCTCGACCACGCCGGCCGGCGACAACCGAAGCCTAAACCAGGCGGTCAAGGGCAATCTGGACACGTCGCGGGTGAAGTTCGAACGCGGTTACGCCGAGATCGACAAGGGCAGCGGCTATCTGAAACTGGCCAATGGCGTGCTGCGCGGCCCGCGCATCGGCACGACGTTCCAAGGCACGCTCTACGACCAGAACAACAACATGGACATGACCGGCACGTTCATGCCGGTCTATGGCCTCAATCGCATCTTCGGCGAATTGCCCATCGTTGGCGCGCTTCTCGGCAATGGCCGCGACCGCGGCCTGATCGGCGTCACCTACCGGCTCAAGGGCAACGCCAACAAGCCGGTTCTGGATATCAACCCGCTGTCGGTGATCGCGCCCGGGATATTCAGGTCGATCTTCGAATACCGGTGACCGGCCTCAAACAGGCCGCACGAGAATGTGTTTTTTCCTGCCGAGTGAAAGCTTTGCGACGTTTTCCGGACTCAAATCCTGAGATGTCACCAGCTTGCGCTCGTCGCTGACAGGCAGATCGTTCAGCCGCACCGCACCGCCCTGCACATGCCGCCGCGCCTCGCCGTTCGACGCCGCCAATCCGGCGGTCACGAGCAGCGACAGGATGCCGACGCCGGCTTCGAGTTTGGCATTTTCCACCTCGACGGTCGGCAGCGATTCGGCGAGTGCGCCTTCTTCGAATGTCTTGCGCGCCGTGTCGCCGGCCTGTTCGGCGGCTGCGCGACCGTGCAGCAAGGCCGTGATCTCGGTGGCGAGGACTTTCTTCGCCTCATTGATCTCGGATCCGCCGAGTTGCTCGAGCCGCGCGACCTCGTCCAAGGGCAGCGTCGTGTAGAGTTTCAGGAAACGGCCGACATCGGCATCCTCGGTATTGCGCCAGTACTGCCAGAACTCATACGGGCTCAGCATGTCCGCATCGAGCCAGACCGCGCCCGACGCCGACTTGCCCATCTTGGCGCCCGATGAGGTGGTGAGCAGCGGCGTCGTCAGCGCATAAAGCTGCGCGTCCTCCATGCGGCGGCCGAGATCGATACCGTTGATGATGTTGCCCCACTGGTCGGAGCCGCCCATCTGCAGGCGGCAGCCGAGACGCTTGTAGAGCTCGACGAAATCATAGGCCTGCAGGATCATGTAGTTGAATTCGAGAAACGACAGCGACTGTTCGCGATCGAGCCGCAGCTTGACGGAATCGAAGGCCAGCATGCGGTTGACGGAAAAGTGACGGCCGACGTCGCGCAGGAAATTGACGTAGTTGATCTCCATCAGCCAGTCGGCGTTGTTGACCATGATCGCGTCATTCGGCCCGCTGCCGAATTTGAGGTACGGCATGAAGTTGCGGCGGATGCCGGCGAGGTTGTCGTCGATATCCTGCGGGGTCAAAAGCTTGCGCGCCTCGTCCTTGAAGGACGGATCGCCGATCATCGAGGTACCGCCGCCCATCAGCGCGATCGGCCGATGACCAGTCTGCTGCAGCCAGTGCAGCATCATGATCTGGATCAGCGAACCGGCATGCAGGCTCCTGGCGGTCGCGTCGAAGCCGATATAGGCCGTCACCGTCTCCGTGGCGAAGAGATTGTCGAGGCCGGCATCATCCGAAGTCTGGTGGATGAAACCGCGCTCGCTCATCGTGCGCAGGAAATCGGATTTGAAGGCAGGCATTTTTTGTTTCCCGAAAGCGTCCGGCCGATCTGGCCCAAGCGTGGCGTGCATGAACGCGGGCGTTTAGCACCCAAGCGCGATCAGCAAAAGTGGAATCCGGTTTTGGCGCGATCGCACGTTGCGAGCGGCAGCCGCTGCTGCCCACTGGCCATTTGCCGCAATCCACCGTCCGGCTCCCATGCTTGCTTCATCGTTTCGGCTGGCGTAATGAGGCGCCGCGCCAAAGGTTCTTGCAGTCCACGACCTCAAGCGGCACCGCACGGCATCCACAAAATGCCATATCCGACGACAGAGCCCCGACGCGACATGCCGGACGCATTGATATCCATCGTCATTCCTTGCAGGAACGAGGCGGCCAATCTGCCGCTGTTGATCGACGAGATCGAGGCCGCCATGGCCGGGCGCGACTTCGAGCTGATCATCGTCAACGATGGCTCGACCGACGACACCACTTCGGTTCTGGCCGCGCAAGCAGCACTTCGCCCGTTTCCGGTGCGGGAATTGCGGCACCGGAAATCCGCCGGCCAGAGCCTTTCGGTGCGTTCCGGCGCCTGGGCCGCGCGCGGCGGCATCGTCGCCACGATCGACGGTGATGGCCAGAACGACCCTCAATACATACCCATGCTGGTCGATGCCTTGCGGCAGGCGGGCCCCGATTTCGGCGCGGCACAGGGCCAACGCCTCAAGCGTCGCGACAGCAAGGTCAAGCAACTGGCGTCGCGTTTTGCCAACTGGCTGCGGGGCGCGATCCTGCATGACGACACGCGCGATACCGGTTGCGGCCTCAAGGCGATCCACACCGATATCCTGCGCAAATTGCCGTTCTTCGACGGCACCCATCGCTTCGTTCCGGCCCTGGTCATCCAGGAGGGTTATCGCGTCGTGCATTGCGATGTCGTCGATCGCTCGCGCCGGCATGGCAAGTCGAATTACGGCATTTTCGATCGCGGCCTGCAGGGTGCGCTCGATCTCGGTGGCGTCTGGTGGCTGCGCCGCCGGCGCCGCAGAATGCCCAAAGTAGAGGAAATCAGCCGTGGTTAACGTGCTTCAGGAACTGGTGACCTGGCTTCACCAGGTTTTCGTCAAGCAGTTCGATGCGTGGATCCTGCTCGGCTTCATCGCCCAGTTCTTCTTCACCATGCGCTTCGTCGTGCAGTGGCTCGCCTCCGAGAAGGCCAAGCGCAGCGTCGTGCCGGTCGCCTTCTGGTTCTTTTCCCTGTTCGGCGGCGGCCTGCTGCTGATCTATGCGATCGTGCGCCAGGATCCTGTGTTCATCGCCGGCCAGGCTATGGGCATGTTCATCTATATCAGAAATCTCTGGCTGATCGCCAACGAGCGCAAGGCGGCGGCGATGACCAAGGTCGATTGAGCAGCGGTCGATTGGGCAGTCTGGCGCATCGAGAGAACGGTTGGAGAGGCTGAGAACATGGCGGTGAACAGGAATTACATCCTTCTCTTCCTGTTCAGCCTGGTGATGACGGTTTCGGGGTTGGCCTCGATGCCGCCGATCGACCGCGACGAGTCGCGCTTCGTCCAGGCCACCAAGCAGATGGCCGAGACCGGCAACTATGTCGACATCCGCTTTCAGGACGCCTCGCGCTACCAGAAACCGATCGGCATCTACTGGCTGCAATCGGCGGCCGTGGCGCTGAGCGGCGACGGCGCCCAAGCGCCGATCTGGGTCTACCGCACGGTCTCGGCGCTTGGCATTGCCATTGCGGTGCTGGCGATCGCCTGGACCGGCACCAATCTGTTCGGCGCCAATGCCGGCATCGCCGCCGGCCTTGTCATGGCGGCGATCTTCGCCACCGCTTTCGAAGGCCGCGACGCCAAGACCGACGCTATGCTGCTGGCCTGTTGCGTGGCGGCGCAAGGCGCACTGGCGCAGATCTATCTGGCATCGCGCCGCAACCAACCTGTCGCCGGCCATCTCTGGTGGATTTTCTGGATAGCGCAAGGTGCGGCGATCCTCATCAAGGGGCCGATCGCGCCGCTGCTGTCGGCGCTCACCATCGCCGTGCTGTTTGCCTTCGAGCGTGACGGGCGCTGGCTGTCGAAGCTGAAGACGGGGCGCGGCCTGGCGCTCGTGGTGCTGATCGTGCTGCCCTGGCTTGCGCTGATCACCTGGAAGAGCGGTGGCGCCTTCCTGCAGCAGGCCGTCGGCAAGGACATGATCGGCAAGGTCGCGTCGGGCGAGGAATCGCACGGCCTGCCGCCCGGCTTCTACATGCTGACCTATTCCCTGTTCATGTGGCCCTTCGGCCTGATCGCGGTCGGCGCCGGGCTGCAGGCCCTCAACCGCTTGCGCGACGATCCCCGGCTGCGCTTCTGCCTCGCCTGGTACATCCCGTTCTGGCTGGTGTTCGAGCTCATCCCGACCAAGCTGCCGCACTATGTCCTGCCGGCCTATCCCGGCATGGCGCTGCTGATCGGCTGGCTGCTGACGTTGCAGCCGCAGGATGCGAACGCACCGCTCAAGCGCTGGCAGGATTGGTTGTGGTGGTCGACCGCCTTTGGTCTCGCCGTGGTCAGCCTCGGTCTGGCGGCGGTCTGCATCGGCGCGCCGATCTACCTCACCGGCGCCTTCTCCTGGTGGAGCATTCCGGCGGCGGCGGCAGCGCTCGGCGCCGGCTACTTCGCCTTTTCGCGGGAGTTGCAAGTGCCGCTGCGCCGCATCGGAGCTGTCGCGGTCTGTGCCGGCATCACCTATGGGCTGTTGTTCGGCGTCATCGCGCCGTCGCTGAAGCCGATCTGGCTGAGCCCGGCCATCGAGGCGGCGGTGCGCGCCAACAAGCCTTGCGACACCACCGTACTCGCCTCGTCGCGCTATCAGGAACCGAGCCTGGTGTTCCTGGTCGGCACGAAAACGGTGCTGACCAATGTCGAGGGCGTCGCCAGGCATCTGTTTACCGATCCGGCCTGCGCGCTCGCACTGGCGCCGATCGCGGACGAGCAGAAACTGAATGGCATGCTGGCGGCATACGGCAAATCGGTGAACCGCGTTGCCGAGATCGACGGGCTCAACTATTCGTCGGGAGACAAATTGTCGCTCGGCCTCTATCGTGTGGCCCAATGACGGCTCGTCGATGACAGGGTCGAGTTTCCAATGCTCGTGAAATCGCGCCCTTCCGTTTCAGGTATGCTCCTTGGAGTGGGGCGCCGGTCCCTCGACAATTTTCGCGATACGATGCAGATCGCAAAAAGGCGCTTTGCCGCTCGTCCCGCCAGATACCCGAACGTCGTGTGGCCGGTTTGGGGCCTGGTCTGGATTTTGCTGACGGCGGCGGCGTTTGTTCGCCTCGACACCCCGGCAGGAATGTCTCACGGCCAGTGGTCGCCAGGGTTCGTCCAATTGGCCGATTTCTTCACGCAGTTCGGCCTGGGAGGCTGGTATCTCATCCCATCAGCGCTTTTGCTCGTTGCCGCGAACCTGACGGACTGGCGAAGCCTTTCAAGGCGATCGCTGATGCTGGTCTACAACTGGACCTGCCTGGCTTTTCTGATGCTGAGCGCCGCCGGTCTGTCCGGCCTGGCCGTCAATGTGCTGAAATATGCAATCGGTCGGGCTCGCCCGCTGTATTTCGACGATTTTGGCGTGCTGGCCTTGCATCCCTTTGCTTTTGATGCGCGCTTCGCCGGCTTCCCGTCCGGCCACGCCACCACGATGGGCGCCGTGTTCGGGGTGGCTCTGCTGTTGTTTCCGCGGCGCTGGTACATCGCCCTGGCGATCACGGCCTGCATTGCCTCGACGCGGGTCTTCGTCGGCGCGCACTATCCCAGCGACACCGTCGCCGGCTTCGGCCTCGGCTGCGCCTTCGCGTTGGCTTGCGGGCTGGTCTTTGCCCGGCTCGGCTTCATCTTTCGCCCGATGCCGTCGGGGTTGCCGGCCCGCAAGGGAACGTTTCGGCTGACCTAATTGCCGTCCAGGCCGCCATAGGATCTGACCAGGCGTGCCATGTCAGGCGAGCGGTGGTCTTCGTTTTCGAGCCCTTGCGCAACGCCGACGCGATCGGCGACCGGCCGGTTCTGGCTGACCTTCCACTTGCCGTGGATTTCGCTGATCTCGATTTCCAGCCCGATGATGCCCTTGATCTGCGACTGGATGAAGGGCGCCGGCGCATCGGTCACCGCCCAGGGCGCGGCGCGGGCGCCTTCCTGGGACGCGGTCAGGTCGGCGATCTGCTGCGCCAGCCAGGCCTGGTCATCGATCACCTTGACGGTGCCTCGCACCTGCACGATGGCGTAATTCCAGGTCGGCACCACCTTGCCGGTCTCGCGCTTGGTCTCGTACCAGGACGGCGTCACATAGGCATCGGTGCCCTGGAAGACGATCAGCACCGGCGATGCCGGATTGTCGGCCAACAGCTGCCATTGCGGATTGGCCTTCGCCAGATGGGCGCGCAGCCTGCCGTTCGGCGGCAGGCCTTCATTGAGCCCGGAGGGGGCGTCGAGCAGGAACGGGATGGCGTTGGCGACCGGCCCCTCGGCTCCGTTGCAAATCAACAGGCCCAGAGGATGCGCCCGGATCAGCCCGTGCAGGATTTCCGGCCGCGTTTCCCTGAAATGAGGAGGCTCGTACATCGCTGCCCGTTTCCTTTGCCTATCTCAACCGCTTCGCCTATCTCAGCCGCTTGGGGCGCGGATCCGACAATTCGCCGGCCAGCCGGCGATCGAGATAGTCCGCGCATTCCTCGAGCAGCAGGTCGGCATCGTTGGAGAAGAAGTGGTTGGCGCCGGGCAAGGTCTTCTGCGTGATGGTGATGCCCTTTTGCGTGTGCAGCTTGTCGACCAGGCCCTGCACATCTTTCGGCGGCGCCACCTTGTCGGCATCGCCATGGATGATCAGGCCAGACGACGGGCAGGGCGCCAGGAACGAGAAATCATAGGTGTTGGGCTGCGGCGCGATCGAGATGAAGCCTTCGATCTCCGGCCGGCGCATCAGGAGTTGCATGCCGATCCAGGAGCCGAAGGAGTAACCGGCGACCCAGCAGCTCTTGGAATCCGGATGCAGGGACTGCACCCAGTCCAACGCGGCAGCGGCGTCCGACAACTCTCCGGTGCCGTGGTCGAACTCGCCCTGGCTGCGGCCGATGCCGCGAAAATTGAAGCGAAGCGTGGTGAAATCCCGCTTCTGGAACATGTAGAAGAGGTCGTAGACGATCTTGTTGTTCATCGTGCCGCCGAATTGCGGATGCGGGTGCAGGACGATGGCAATCGGCGCGCTCTTTTCCTTGGAAGGCTGGTAGCGTCCCTCCAGACGGCCGGCAGGACCGGTGAAAATGACCTCAGGCATGAAATACTCCACTTGGTATGCGAATGCGCGGCGCCCGGAACGTGTCTTCCTCTGGCCTTGACGCAGGGCGAGCGTCTTCTTAGAAGCTAGTTTAGAATTGTTCAAAACTGAGTGGCCAGAAGTCGAGCCCGGCCACCCGCGCCGCAAGCCGCGTAAATAGGACGGCTCGCCTTGGAATTTCAAGGAAATAACGCGATACGACAGCGGAATGGCTTCTGACGGGACCAAACGGACGAAAATGGCCGGAACACGCGCCTATCTCGACCATAATGCCAGTGCGCCGCTGCTTGCCGCGGCGCGTGAGGCTGTGGTCGCGGCACTTGACGTCGCCGCCAACCCGTCGTCGGTCCACGCCGAGGGACGCGCCGCACGCCGCCTGATCGAGACCGCGAGGCGTGACGTGGCGGCGCTGGTCAACGCCAGGGCCGAGCACGTCGTGTTCACCTCCGGCGCGACGGAAGCTGCCTCGACGCTGCTGACATCAGACTGGCAGATGGGGCGCGGCAGCGTGCGCA
Source organism: Mesorhizobium sp. P2_A8 (assembly GCF_056404935.1). NCBI lineage: Bacteria > Pseudomonadati > Pseudomonadota > Alphaproteobacteria > Hyphomicrobiales > Phyllobacteriaceae > Mesorhizobium > Mesorhizobium sp. P2_A8. The sequence goes on along the minus strand of NZ_JBFUDB010000007.1, from coordinate 213,953 downwards.
TGAGCCGGCTTTACGTGTCGGCGGCCGATCATCCCTGCCTGTTGAATGGCGGGCGCTTCCCGGCGGCGCAGGTCGCCCGGATCGGCGTCGACGCCAACGGCATTGCCGATCTCGACGCGTTGGCGGCCGCACTCGCCCATCACGACAAGGCCGAGGGCCTGCCGCTGGTCGCCATCCATGCCGCCAACAACGAAACCGGCGTCATCCAGCCGATCGATCGTATCGCCGAGATCGTCAAGGCAGCGGGCGGCGTCCTCGTCGTTGATGCAGTCCAGGCCGCAGGGCGCGTTTCGATCGATCTGTCAGCGGGTTACGCCGATTACCTGATTCTGTCCTCGCACAAGATCGGTGGTCCCAAGGGGGTCGGCGCCATCGTCGCCGCCTCGGATCTGATGATGCCGAAGCCCTTGATCAATGGCGGCGGCCAGGAAAAGGGCCATCGCGGCGGCACGGAAAACCTCGCCGCCATTGCTGGCTTTGGCGCCGCTGCACGCGAGGCACTCACCGGATTGACGGCCATGGATGCGGTGCGCCATCGCCGCGACGAGATCGAGGCAATCGTGAAAATGCTGGTGCCGGACGCGGAAATCTTTGGAACCGGTGCGCCAAGGCTTGCCAACACGACATTCTTCGCTATTGCGGGCATCAAAGCCGAAACCGCGCAGATCGCCTTCGATCTGGCCGGCGTGGCGCTGTCGGCCGGCTCCGCCTGTTCGTCGGGCAAGGTCGGCCCGAGCCATGTGCTGAAAGCCATGGGGTACGGTGACAGTCTTGGCGCCTTGCGCGTGTCGATCGGTTCGGCGACCGGCGCAGAGGACATCGAACTGTTCCGTACCGCGCTGGCGGCAATCGCCGCACGCCGGGCGAACAGGGAAAAGGCCGCATGAGCAGCGGCCGGACACAAACAGGCCTTTGGCCTGGCAGAGCCGTGCGTTTCATATTGGCCGGGTGAATTTCCGGTCGAAACGCACTATATGAAACTTACGCTGCCGCGAATGCCCTTCGGCGTTCATTTTTGGCGGTGCCATAGTTTGAAAACTGTCGGGCCTTGACCCCGGCGTGGATGGAGAACGCATATGCCTGCTGTGCAGGACACGATCGATCGGGTCCGAAAGATCGACGTCGACCAATACAAATACGGATTCCAGACCGAAATCGCGATGGACAAGGCCCCCAAGGGCCTCAGCGAAGACATCATCCGTTTCATTTCGGCCAAGAAGGACGAACCGTCCTGGATGCTGGAATGGCGTCTGGAAGCGTATCGCCGCTGGCTGACGCTGGACGAGCCGACCTGGGCGCGCGTTCACTACCCGAAGATCGATTTCCAGGACATCTACTTCTACGCGGCGCCGAAGAGCACGCCCGGCCCGACGTCGCTGAGCGACGTCGATCCCGAACTGCTGAAGGTCTACGAAAAGCTCGGTATTCCGCTGAGGGAGCAGGAAATCCTCGCCGGTGTGCAGAAGACCGACGCCTCGGAGCTCGAGGAAGTCAGCGATAATGTCTACAAGTCGGGCCGCGTCGCCGTCGACGCGGTGTTCGATTCCGTCTCCGTCGTCACCACTTTCAAGAAGGAACTGGCGCAGGCCGGCGTCATTTTCTGCTCGATCTCGGAAGCCATCCGCGAGCATCCGGAGCTGGTGAAGAAATATCTCGGCTCGGTCGTGCCGACCTCCGACAATTACTACGCCACGCTCAATTCCGCCGTGTTCACCGACGGCTCCTTCGTCTTCGTGCCCAAGGGTGTGCGTTGTCCGATGGAGCTGTCGACCTATTTCCGCATGAACGAGAAGAACACCGGCCAGTTCGAGCGCACGCTGATCATCGCCGAGGAGGGGGCTTATGTCTCCTATCTCGAAGGCTGCACGGCGCCGCAGCGCGACGAGAACCAGCTGCACGCCGCCGTCGTCGAACTGGTGGCGCTCGACGATGCCGAGATCAAATACTCGACGGTGCAGAACTGGTACCCTGGCGACGCCGAGGGCAAGGGCGGCATCTACAATTTCGTCACCAAGCGCGGCGACTGCCGCGGTCACCGCTCGAAGATTTCGTGGACGCAGGTCGAGACCGGCTCGGCCATTACCTGGAAGTATCCGAGCTGCATCCTGCGCGGCGACGATTCCAGCGGCGAGTTCTATTCGATCGCGGTGTCGAACGGCTATCAGCAGGTCGACAGCGGCACCAAGATGATCCATCTCGGCAAGAACACGTCGAGCCGCATCATCTCCAAGGGCATCGCCGCCGGCTTCTCGCAGAACACCTATCGCGGCCAGGTCTCGGCGCACCGCAAGGCGACCAATGCCCGCAACTTCACTAATTGCGATTCACTGCTGATCGGCGACCAGTGCGGCGCACACACCGTGCCCTACATGGAAGCCAAGAATTCGACGGCGCAGTTCGAGCACGAAGCGACGACGTCGAAGATTTCCGAGGACCAGAAATTCTACGTCATGCAGCGTGGCATTCCCGAAGAGGAAGCGATCGCGCTGATCGTCAACGGCTTCGTCAAGGACGTCATCCAGCAACTGCCGATGGAGTTCGCTGTTGAGGCGCAGAAGCTGATCGGGATCTCGCTTGAGGGCTCGGTCGGCTGACCGGACACATATTCAGGAAACAAAGAATGCTTGAAATCAGAAACCTGCACGCCCGCATCATCGATGATGGCACCGAAATCATCCGCGGCCTGAACCTGACGGTGAAAGCCGGCGAGGTCGCCGCGATCATGGGGCCGAACGGCTCGGGCAAATCGACGCTGTCCTACATCCTCGCCGGCCGCGAGGACTATGAGGTGACCGAGGGCGATATCCTCTACAACGGCCAGTCGATCCTCGAAATGGACCCGGCCGAGCGCGCCACGTCGGGCATTTTCCTCGCCTTCCAGTATCCGATGGAGATACCGGGCGTGGCCACCATGGAATTCCTGAAGGTGGCGATGAACGAGCAGCGCAAGGCGCGCGGCGAGGAGCCGCTGAAGATCCCGGAATTCCTCAAGCGTGTGAAGGAAGCCGCCGCCTCGCTCAGCATGGACATGGCGATGCTGAAGCGGCCGCTCAATGTCGGCTTCTCCGGCGGCGAGAAAAAGCGGGCCGAGATCCTGCAGATGAAGCTGCTGGAGCCGAAACTCTGCGTGCTCGACGAGACCGATTCCGGCCTCGACATCGACGCGCTCAAGATTGTTTCCGACGGCGTCAACGCGTTGCGCGCGCCGGACCGCGCGTTCCTGGTCATCACCCACTACCAGCGCCTGCTCGAACACATCGTGCCCGACAGCGTGCACGTGCTCTACAAGGGCCAGGTCATCAAGTCCGGCGACAAGTCGCTGGCGCTCGATCTTGAAGCCAATGGCTATGCCGGCGTGATCGGCGAAGCCGCGTGAGATGCCAGAGGTAATACCGATGAACATGCACGCACAACCGCAGCGGACACCGGCCGAAACAGCGTTGATCGACGCGTTTGGCGACCGGCTGTCGCTGCTGCCGGGCGACGGCGCGGTAATGCTGAAGCGCGACGACGCCATCGAAGCGATCAAGCACGGTCTGCCGACCCGGCGCATCGAATCCTGGCACTACACCGACCTGCGCCGGCTGTTGAGCGCGGTGCCGGACTTCGATCCGGCCGCCTCGCCCAAAGCTCTTGCACCGATCGTGGAAGGCTCCGCCGTGCTGGCGATCCTCAACGGCGTGTCGAGCGCGAAAGTGCCTGATATCGAGGGCGTCACCGTGCAGCGCCTGTCGGAAAAGCTGACCGACGGCAGCATCGCGCCGGGGCTCGACCCCTATGGCAGCGACGACGCCATCGGCGCGCTGAACGCGGCTTTCGTGGCCGACGGTTACTTTGTCGATATCGCCGATGGCGCCGAATTGGAAAAGCCGATCGAACTGCAGAACCTGCAGGCCGGTGGCCAGACCCATGTGCGCCTGCCGGTGCGTGTCGGCGCCGGCGCCAAGGCTGTCATCGTCGAACGTCAGGCCGGCGATGGGGCTGCTCTGGTCAGCTCGGTCAGCCAGCTCGTGCTCGGCGAAGGCGCCGAGGTGACGTGGCTGATCGTCCAGGAGCAGCCGGAGACGGCGACGCATCTGGCGCAGTTCAAGGCCCATATCGGCAAGAATGCGAAACTGACGCTGTTTGTCATGAATGCCGGCGGCAAGCTTGTGCGCCAGGAGATCATGGTCCGGACGACCGGCGAAGGCGCCGACTTCAAACTGCGCGGCATCAACCTCCTGGCCGGCGACACCCACACCGACGTGACCATGGTGCTCGACCACGCCGTGCCGCACACGGCCTCGACGGAAGTGATCCGCAATGTGGTGACGGGCAAGGCGCGCGGCGTCTTCCAGGGCCGCATCAACGTCCATCAATATGCGCAGAAGACCAACGCCAAGATGGCCTGCAACACGCTGCTGTTGTCGGATGATGGCGAGTTCTCGACCAAGCCGGAGCTTGAAATCTTCGCCGACGACGTCGTCTGCGGCCATGGCGCGACGGTCACCGAGATCGACCACGACCATCTGTTCTACCTGATGGCGCGTGGCGTCGACGAGAAGACCGCGCGGGGCCTTCTGGTCAAAGCCTTCGTCGCCGAGGTGATCGAGGAACTGGACGACGAGACGATCGTCGAGGCCCTGGAAGCGAAGCTCGACGACTGGTTTGTGACACACGGGTAGCTCCCTCCCTTCTCCCCTTGTGGGAGAAGGTGGATTGGCGCGAAGCGCCAAGACGGATGAGGGGTTCTGGAAGGAACGCGGCCTAGAGCGGCAAGGACTTCGAAATGGACCAGAAAGTCGAAAACTTCCCCTACGACGTCGAAGCGATCCGCCGCGACTTCCCGATCCTGTCGCGCGAGGTCTACGGCAAGCCGCTGGTCTATCTCGACAATGGCGCCTCGGCACAGAAGCCGCAGGCGGTGCTCGACGCCATCCAGCATGCCTACAGCCAGGAATATGCCAACGTCCATCGCGGCCTGCATTTCCTCTCCAACGCGGCGACCGACGCCTATGAAAAGGCGCGTGAGACGGTGCGTCGCTTCCTCAACGCACCAAGCACCGACAACATCGTCTTCACCTCGAACACCACCTCGGCCATCAACACCGTCGCCTATGGCTATGGCATGCCCAACATCGGCGAGGGCGACGAGATCGTGCTGTCGATCATGGAGCATCACTCCAACATCGTGCCGTGGCATTTCATCCGCGAGCGGCAGGGTGCGAAACTGGTCTGGGTGCCGGTCGACGATCTCGGCGTCTTCCACATCGAGGAATTCGAAAAGCGGCTGACCGACCGCACCAAGCTGGTCGCCATCACCCAGATGTCGAATGCGCTGGGCACGGTGACGCCGATCAAGGAGATCGTCCGCATTGCCCATGCGCGCGGAATTCCCGTCCTCGTCGACGGCAGCCAGAGCGCCGTGCATATGCCTGTTGACGTGCAGGATCTCGACTGTGACTTCTTCGTCTTCACCGGCCACAAGGTCTACGGCCCCTCAGGCATCGGCGTGCTCTACGGCAAGAAGGACATTCTCCTAGGCATGCGGCCATTCATGGGCGGCGGCGAGATGATCGAGGAGGTGACTGAGGACATCGTTACCTACAACGAGCCGCCGCACCGCTTCGAGGCCGGCACGCCGCCGATCGTGCAGGCGATCGGGCTGGGCGCGGCATTGGATTATATGGAGAAGGTCGGCCGTGAGCGCATTGCAGCGCATGAGGAAGATCTCAAGACCTATGCGCATGAACGGCTGCGCGCCATCAATTCGCTGCGCATCTTCGGTGACGCGCCGGGCAAGGGCGCCATCATTTCCTTCGAACTGCAAGGCATTCACGCCCATGACGTGTCGATGGTGATAGACAGGCAAGGCGTTGCCGTCCGCGCCGGTACCCATTGCGCCCAGCCGCTGTTGAAACGCTTTGGCGTAACCTCCACATGCAGGGCATCGTTTGGCATGTATAATACCAGGACCGAAGTCGACGCTTTGGCCGAAGCGCTTGAAAAAGCGCGCAAGTTTTTTGGGTGACGACCATGGATGACGCTAGCCACACCACCGAGACCGCACCGGAACCGGCCATGAACCCGCTGGTTTCCGCTTCGGCCATTCCCGCCGACGAACTGGCGCGGCTGACCGACGACATCGTCTCGGCGCTGAAGACGGTCTATGACCCGGAAATCCCGGCCGACATCTACGAACTCGGCCTCATCTACAAGATCGACATCGAGGACAATCGCGCGGTCAAGATCGACATGACGCTGACCGCCCCCGGCTGCCCTGTCGCTGGCGAAATGCCCGGCTGGGTGGAAAACGCCGTCGGCGCCGTCGAAGGGGTGTCCGGCGTCGAGGTCAACATGACCTTCGACCCCCCCTGGTCGCCCGACCGCATGTCCGAAGAGGCGCAGGTCGCGGTGGGTTGGTACTAGCGTCGAGCCCGACAGGGGTTGGCGCACTTGCGCCAGTCATAAAACTTCACCATTTTAGGTGAGGAATCGTTCGGCAGGCCTTGAACCTGCGTGAATGCGGAGAAAGAAAAATGGGACGCTTTGCCGTCATCACGATGACCGAGAAGGCCGCCGACCGGGTGCGCGAGATCGTCGCCACGCGCGACGGCGCGCATGGCATTCGCCTCGGCATCAAAAAGGGCGGCTGCGCCGGCATGGAATACACGGTCGACCTGGTGACTGAGCCCAACACCAAGGACGATCATATCGAGCGCGACGGCGCGCATGTCTATGTGGCGCCGGAGGCAGCCCTTTTCCTGTTCGGCACCGAGATGGATTTCGAGCAGACGACGCTGCGCACCGGATTCACCTTCCACAACCCGAACCAGAGTTCGGCCTGCGGCTGCGGCGAATCCGTCGAGCTGAAGCCGGCCGATCTCAAGGCTCTCGCGGAAGCTCGCGCCACGGCCTGAGTGCCCTTCGCCCCGTTTACGGGGTGAAGAACGCTAGTCCACCCACATGCCCGTCCGCTTGTGCCAGTCGGCGATCGATTCCTCCGGGTAGACATCGAACGTCTTGTCGCCCTTGCCGATCACGGGCTCGACCCAGTTGGCCTTGTATTTCAGCATCAGATGCACCCGGCTGGGCGGCTTGGGAAGGTCGTTGTCGATCGCCGATGCGAACGGATGCACGAGCTCCGGCCAGGTCGGATCGTAGAGCCACAGTGCCGACCCGCACTTGCGACAGAAATTGCGCTCGCCCGTTGATATCTCGCACTGCGGACGCTCGTCGTCCTCGATCTCGGCCCGGTAAACGCCGAGGCTCCTTTTGCCCTTGATTTTCAGGGTGTCGTTGATGGCGCCGAGGTTGATGGCAAAGCCGCCGCCGCCTTGCTGCTTGCGGCAGATCGAGCAGTAGCACAGCATGAATGGTGCCGGCGTGTGGCTCCCCACCTCGAAGCTGACGGCATTGCAGCGGCAGGACCCTTTTAGCAGAAGCGGCATGGCAAAAACTCCAACGGATGGCTCTCAACCTGTCAGCATGATTTTGGTTGCGGCATGACAATGCCAAATGCCGGTGACATGATTGCGGCATGGACAATGAACGCATCGCCGAACTGTTCGAGGGCCTCGGCCCGGTCAGCATCCGCAAATTGTTCGGCGGCAAGGGCATCTATTTCGACGGTGTCATCGTCGCCATCGTGCTGCGCGGCGAATTGATGCTGAAGGCCGACGCGCAAAGCGCGCCCGACTTCGAAGCCGCGGGATGCCGGCAATGGACCTATACCGGCTCTCGCCACGGCAAGCTTGTCTCCATGCCGTACTGGACCATTCCCGACAGCGCCTTCGACGATCCCGACGAGATGGCGCCATGGGCACGCCGCGCCTATGAGGCAGGGCGGCGCGCCGGCAAGTAGCTGCGTCGGAACTACAAAGCCTTGGCGATCTCCGCCGCCAGCCTTGCGTTGTTTTCGACCAGCGCGATGTTGGTCTTCAGGCTCCGACCGCCTGTGAGTTCGAGGATTTTCGACAGCAGGAACGGCGTCACCGCCTTGCCGGTCACGTTGAGCGCTTCGGCGGCCTTCTGCGCCGCTTCGATATAACCGGCCATCTCCTCGGCCGGGATTTCGTGGTTCTCGGGCACCGGATTGGCGATCAGCATGCCGCCGGCGAGCCCCAGCGCCTGCCGCGTCTGGTAGAAATGCGCGATCTCTTCCGCTCCGTGCAAGGTCAGCGGCGCGCGGAACGGCGAATGCCGCGACCAGAAAGCCGGCATCGTCTCGCAGCCATGACCGACCACCGGCACGCCGCGTGTCTCCAGCACTTCCAGCGTCTTTTCGATGTCGAGGATGGCCTTGGCGCCGGCTGACACGACAATCACCGGCGTGCGCGCCAGTTCATCGAGGTCGGCGGAAATGTCGAAACTCTTTTCCGCCCCCTTGTGCACGCCGCCAATGCCGCCGGTGGCGAACACCTTGATGCCGACCATGTGCGCGGCGATCATCGTGGCGGCGACCGTGGTGCCGCCGGTGCGTCCTTGCGCCACCGCAAAACCGAGGTCGGCGCGCGACAGCTTCATGGCGTCGCCGGTCATGGCCAGCGATTCGCGCTCGCCGTCCGACAGGCCGATCTTGATGCGGCCGCCAACCACGGCGATCGTGGCCGGCACCGCGCCGCCATCACTGATGATCTTTTCGACATCGGCTGCCATGGTGCCATTGTCAGGGTAGGGCATGCCATGGGTGATGATGGTGCTCTCCAGCGCCACCACCGGCCGCCCGGCGGCCAGGGCTTGCGCCACGGGCGCATGGATGTCGATGAAGGGGCTGGCGGTTTCTGGTGTCATCTTGATCTCCAACCCGGAGTGCGGCGCATCCATCTGGACGCGCAGCTGCATACCGGTGCTATGAACTGGCCGGTCTCATGCCACTTCCTGCGCATCCGGCACAAGAGCCAGCGCCTCGGTGAAATCAGCTGCGGAGAAATCGGGAACGGCGTCGGCGCTCTCGATGGCCAGCGTTGCAGCGGCAATGCCTTCGCGCAGCGCTGCGCGCAAAGGCAGGCCGCGCAGCAAGGCGGCGACCGCCGCGCCGGCCAGCGCATCGCCGGCGCCGGTGACATCGGCGACCTTTCTTGGCGTCGGCGGCAGGATCGAGAAGGTGCCGGCTTCATCGAAGCCCAGCATGGCAGCTCCGCCCGCCGTCACCACGCCGCTTTTGAGCCCTGCGCGTTTCAGCCCGCCGACGATGTCCTGCCCTGGGGCCGCACCGTCCAGGCCGGCAAGGGCTAGCGCCTCGCGCCGGTTCATGAAGACGACGGCCAGATGGCCGAGCACTGGCCTCAGGCGCACGATCTTGGCCGGCGAGATGGCAATGGCGAAGACGGGCTTGCCGGCGGCGAGTGCCACCAGCCGCTCCAGTGCCGCCGTCGGCAGGTTGGCGTCGCAGAAGACGGCATCGGCGGCAGCGACAACCTCTCTCACCTTGGAGCGCCTGATCTGCTTGGGAAACGCCAGCTCATAGAGCGCCATGTCGGCGAAGCCGACGATCAACTCGCCCTCGCTGTCGATCAGCGCCGTATAGCTCGGCGTCGTGCGATCGAGGAACACCGCCGACAGGTCGGCAATACCGGCCTCGGCGATGGCTCGTGAAACGGTATCGGCGGCGGCATCGCCGCCACGAACCGACAGCAGCGACGCGGAGACACCGCGACGAACCGCACTGCGCAAAGCGTTGAAGACGCCGCCGCCGACATCCTCGCGCATCGTGCCGGGATTGGACGCGGCTGGCACGTAGGGGCCGGACACCTGGCCGCGCCTATCGATATGGGCGCCACCTACGGCCAGTATTTTCGCGGATTTCAGCATGCCGGCGATATGACCTTTGTTATTCCAGCCGCACAAGCGCTAGGCTGCGTGACGAAGCTTCGCATCCAAGGCCGCGATTCGGCAGATCGAAACAATCGAGCCGCCTGGCCCAATGCGAGGTGCATTCCTGATCGAATTCCTGGGACAAAAAAAGAACAAATCGGGATATTGATTGTTTTTCAGATATTTGAACCCCCTTGCCAAACGAGAACAAAAAAGGTACAAATAGGCAGGGATTACGGATTGTCCGGCCTTCATTGACGACCAAGGGGTGATGTATCATGGCTCAGAATTCTTTGCGGCTGGTAGAGGACAAAGCGGTGGACAAATCAAAGGCTCTGGATGCGGCGCTGTCGCAAATCGAGCGGGCTTTCGGCAAAGGCTCGATCATGCGGCTCGGCGCGAACGAGCAGGTCGTCGAGATCGAAACGGTGCCGACCGGCTCGCTTGGCCTCGACATCGCGCTTGGCGTCGGTGGCCTGCCGCGCGGCCGCATCGTCGAGATCTACGGGCCGGAAAGCTCGGGCAAGACGACGCTGGCGCTGCACACCGTGGCCGAGGCCCAGAAGAAGGGCGGCATCTGCGCCTTCGTCGATGCCGAGCATGCGCTCGATCCGGTCTATGCCCGCAAGCTTGGCGTCGATCTGGAAAACCTCCTGATCTCGCAGCCCGACACCGGTGAGCAGGCGCTGGAAATCTGCGACACGCTGGTGCGCTCCGGTGCCATCGACGTGCTGGTGGTCGATTCGGTCGCGGCGCTGACGCCACGCGCCGAAATCGAAGGCGAGATGGGCGATTCGCTGCCCGGCCTGCAGGCCCGCCTGATGAGCCAGGCGCTGCGCAAGCTGACCGCCTCGATCTCGCGCTCCAACACCATGGTCATCTTCATCAACCAGATCCGCATGAAGATCGGCGTCATGTTCGGTTCGCCCGAGACCACGACCGGCGGTAATGCGCTGAAATTCTACGCTTCGGTCCGCCTCGACATCCGCCGCATCGGCTCGGTCAAGGACCGCGACGAGGTCGTCGGCAACCAGACCCGCGTCAAGGTGGTCAAGAACAAGCTGGCGCCGCCCTTCAAGGTGGTCGAGTTCGACATCATGTATGGCGAGGGCGTGTCCAAGACCGGCGAACTGGTCGATCTCGGCGTCAAGGCCGGCGTGGTCGAGAAGTCGGGCGCCTGGTTCTCCTACAATTCGCAGCGTCTCGGCCAGGGCCGCGAGAATGCCAAACTGTTCCTGCGCGACAATCCCGACACAGCGCGCGAGATCGAGCTGGCGCTCAGGCAGAATGCCGGGCTGATCGCCGAGAAATTCCTCGAGAATGGCGGCGCCGAGAGTGGCGACGACGGTTTCGAGGAGGAATCCGGCGCGATGTAGCAGCGTCGTGCGCAAGATGCCGGTCGAAGATCGGCCATAATTTTGTTTCATTATCTCAGGCTTATGTAATCGAGTTCTGTGTTTTCGCGTTCCAAACCGCCGGCTTTCGAGCCGGCGGTTTTTCATTTTGACGGCGAAGCAGCCTGGGTTCGAACGGCAGGCAAAGGCCGCGAATTGGACCAATTCCGTGTTTCTGGACAGGGTGCGATGTGACGGCTAAAAGGCCATGTCCATTTCCGCCGGTTTGCCGGCGGCTCTCTCGAAAAGGCAGTATTCATGAGTGGCGTGAACGAGATCCGGTCGACTTTTCTCGACTACTTCCGCAAGGAGGGTCACGAGATCGTCGCGTCGAGCCCGCTGGTGCCGCGCAACGATCCGACGCTGATGTTCACCAACGCCGGCATGGTGCAGTTCAAGAACGTCTTCACCGGCCTCGAGAAGCGGCCCTATTCGCGCGCCTCGACCGCCCAGAAGAGCGTTCGCGCCGGCGGCAAGCACAACGACCTCGACAATGTCGGCTACACCGCGCGCCATCTGACCTTCTTCGAGATGCTCGGCAATTTCTCCTTTGGCGACTATTTCAAGGAGCGCGCCATCGAGCTTGCCTGGAACCTGATCACCAAGGAATTCGGGCTGAACAAGGACAAGCTGCTGGTCACCGTCTATCACACGGACGATGAGGCGGCCGGCTTCTGGAAGAAGATCGCCGGATTTTCCGACGACCGCATCATTCGCATCGCGACCTCCGACAATTTCTGGGCGATGGGCGACACCGGACCGTGCGGGCCGTGCTCGGAGATCTTCATCGACCGCGGCGAACACATCTGGGGCGGACCTCCCGGCACCCCCGAGGAGGATGGCGACCGCTTCCTCGAATTCTGGAACCTGGTGTTCATGCAGTATGAACAGGTGACGAAGGAGGAGCGCATCGACTTGCCGCGCCCGTCGATCGACACCGGCATGGGCCTGGAGCGCATGGCGTCCATCCTGCAAGGGGTGGAAAGCGTCTTCGAGACCGATCTGTTCCGTCATCTGATCGACGCGGCGTCGTCCGCTATCGGGCACGGTCCCGACAAGGAGACGGTCGCGTCGTTCCGCGTCATTGCCGATCATCTGCGTTCATCCTCCTTCCTGGTGGCCGATGGCGTGCTGCCGTCGAACGAAGGCCGTGGCTATGTCCTGCGCCGCATCATGCGCCGTGCCATGCGCCATGCGCAGTTGCTCGGTGCCCGCGACCCGCTGATGTGGCAGCTGGTGCCGGCGCTGGTGCGCGAGATGGGCCAGGCCTATCCGGAACTGGTGCGTGGCGAGCAGTTGATCACCGAGACCCTGAAGCTCGAGGAAACCCGTTTCCGCAAGACGCTGGTTCGTGGCCTCGGCCTGCTTGCGGAGGCGACGGAAACGCTGGGTGTCGGCGACATGCTGGATGGGGAGACGGCTTTCAAACTCTACGACACCTACGGCTTCCCGCTCGATCTGACGCAGGATGCATTGCGCCAGCGCAGCATCTCGGTCGATCTTGCCGGCTTCACCAATGCGATGGAGCGGCAGAAGACCGAGGCGCGGGCACATTGGGCAGGCTCCGGTGACGCGGCCACCGAAACTGTCTGGTTCCCGGTGCGCGAGAAGGCCGGAGCGACCGAATTCCTCGGCTACGAGACCGAGCAGGCGGAAGGCCTCATCCAGGCGCTGGTGCGGGACGGCAAGACCGTCGACAGCGCCGGCAAGGGCGACGCGGTTGCCGTGGTCGTCAACCAGACGCCTTTCTATGCCGAGTCCGGCGGCCAGATGGGCGACACGGGTATCATTTCAGGCGAGGGCTTCTCGATTGAGATTTCCGATACGCAGAAGAAGGCCGATGGGCTGTTCGTCCATATCGGCAAGGTGGCCAGCGGCACGGTCAAGACGGGTGCTGCCGTCGAACTGAAGGTCGATCATTCGCGCCGCTCCAGGCTGCGCGCGAACCATTCCGCGACGCATCTGATCCATGAGGCGCTGCGCGAGGTGCTGGGTAGCCATGTCGCACAGAAGGGTTCGCTGGTCGCACCCGAGCGCCTGCGCTTCGATATCTCGCACAACAAGCCCATTTCGCCGGAGGATCTCGAAGAGGTCGAGCGCATGGCGAACGAGATCGTCGTCCAGAACGGCCCGGTGACCACGCGCCTGATGTCGGTCGACGACGCCATCGCCGAGGGCGCCATGGCGCTGTTTGGCGAGAAATACGGCGATGAAGTGCGCGTCGTGTCGATGGGCACCGGCCTGCATGGTGCCAAGGCCAACCGGCCCTATTCGGTCGAGCTCTGCGGCGGCACGCATGTCAGGGCGACCGGCGATATCGGTCTGGTTCGTGTCGTGTCCGACAGTGCGGTCGCCGCCGGCGTGCGCCGCATCGAGGCGTTGACCGGCGAAGCCGCGCGCAAGCATCTCGACGAGCAGGACCGGCGCCTGAAATCGGTCGCTTCGACGCTGAAGATCTCGCCGGCCGACGTGCCGGCGCGCGTCGAAGCACTGCTCGACGAGCGCAAGAAGCTCGAGAAGGAACTGACCGAAGCGCGCAAGAAACTTGCGCTGGGCGGCGGTGCCGCGGCGGGTGCGCCGTCGGAAAACGAGACCGTGGCGGGTGTCGGCTTCCTCGGCAAGGCGGTCTCGGGTGTTTCGCCGAAGGATCTGAAGCCGCTGGCCGATGCCGGCAAGAGCTCGCTCGGTTCCGGTGTCGTCGTCTTTGTCGGCGCCGGGGAAGACAACAAGGCGAGCGTCGTGGTGGCCGTCACAGACGACCTCGTCGGCCGCTTCAGCGCCGTCGATCTGGTGCGCGTGGCCTCCGCCGCATTGGGCGGGCAGGGCGGCGGTGGCCGGCCCGACATGGCGCAAGCCGGTGGCCCCGACGCTTCGAAAGCCAATGATGCGATCGCCGCGGTAAGGGCTGCGATCAGCGAGGCGGCGTAACAAGCGCCAGTGAGATGAAGCTGGGGTAACAGCCGGCCCGGCGGACATCTTGGGGGATGATGTGCCCACACTGACCATGTATCAGGTCGACGCTTTTGCCGACCGCGCCTTTCAGGGCAACCCCGCTGCCGTCCTCATCCTGCAGGACTGGCTGGCGGACGATGTGATGCAGGCTGTCGCAAACGAGAACAATCTTGCCGAAACCGCCTTTGCGCGGCCGAATGGCAAAGGCTGGGATCTGCGCTGGTTCACACCGGTTCACGAAGTCGACTTCTGTGGTCACGCCACGCTGGCGACCGCCCATGTGCTGGCGTCGCAACACGATGTGGCTGAGGACATGGCCTTTGCCACGCGCGTGGGCGAGTTGCGGGTCTCGCAGCGGCAAGGCGCCTTTCAGCTCGATCTGCCATGTTTTCCGCCGCAGCCTGTCGATGGCGAAACCATGTCGGCGCTGCAGGAGATTTTATCCCCGCTTCCGGTCGCGGGCTTTCGCAATTTTGAAAACCTGTTCGTCGAGTTCGCCGAGGAGCAGTCCGTCCGGACCTTCGTACCCGATCTGCTCCGGATCGGAACCTTCCACCCGCTCGGCCTGGTCATTACCGCGCGCGGTCAAGCGCATGATTTCGTGTCCCGCTATTTCGTCCCGGGAGCAGGCATTCCCGAGGATCCGGTGACCGGCTCCATCCATGCGACGCTGGTGCCCTACTGGTCTGAAAAACTCGGGAAGACCCATCTGTCGGCGTTCCAGTGTTCACAGCGCGGCGGGCATCTGCTGTGTGATCTGGCCGGGGATCGCGTGCTGATCCAGGGCCGCGCCAGGACCTTCATGAAGGCGGAAATCTACCTTCCGGAATGAATGGCGGGCCGGAATAAACAGCAGGTGCAGGCTGATCAGGTCGCCGGGCCGCTCGCGGCAAAGCTTGGACGGGCCGCGATCCGGTCCCACCACGCCTTGATCTCGGGGAACCCGGCGAGCAGTTTTTGCCCCTCGGTGACCTTGATGAAATAGCTGATGATCGGTGCCGCATGCAGATCGGCCAGCGTCAACTGGTCGCCCAAAAACCATGGCCCCGGCGCTTTCAGCGAGGCGAGCGTCTGAAGCGCTTTGCGCGCCTGCGAAAGCCCGTTGGCGATCAGGGTCTCGTCGGGCGCGTCCTTCTCCAGCCGCTCGACGGCGACATCCCAGACCATCGACCTGTAGGCATAGGCGTCGAGCATGCCGATGATCTGGTTCATCCGCGCCTGGCCGCGCGGATCCTTCGGTTGTAGCGCCGGCCCCTCGAAGGCCTCGTCGACATATCTGGCAATCGCGCTGGTCTCGAAAAGCCGAAACCCGTCATGTTCGAAGGCCGGGATGCGGCCGAACGGATGATGCTCGAAATACCAGGCGGGGATGCCCTCGGCGGCAAAGACATCGACCGGCACAAGCTCGTAGTCGATGCCCTTTTCCGCAAGCACGAGGCGGACGATGCGCACATAGACGCTATAGTCCGCGCCGTAGACGACCGGTTTGCCCATGTGCCCTCCCGGGTCTTGGCTGGTCAGGCCATCGCCTTCTGCAGGTTCTCGTCGATCTTGTCGAGGAAACCGGTGGTCGAGAGCCAGGGCTGGTCGGGGCCGATCAGCAGCGACAGGTCCTTGGTCATGAAGCCGGATTCGACGGTCTGGATGCAGACCCTTTCCAGCGTCTCGGCAAAGCGCTTCAGCTCGGCATTGTCGTCGAGCTTGGCGCGGTGGGCGAGGCCGCGCGTCCAGGCAAAGATCGAGGCGATCGAATTGGTCGAGGTCTCCTCGCCCTTCTGGTGCTGGCGGTAGTGGCGGGTGACGGTGCCATGCGCGGCTTCGGCTTCCACCGTCTTGCCGTCCGGCGTCATCAGCACCGAGGTCATCAGGCCAAGCGAACCAAAACCTTGCGCAACGGTGTCGGACTGGACGTCGCCGTCATAGTTCTTGCAGGCCCAGACATAGCCGCCCGACCATTTCAGGCTGGAGGCCACCATGTCGTCGATCAGGCGATGCTCGTACCACAGCTTCTTCGACTTGAACTCGGCCTCGAACTCGGCCTCGTAGACTTCCTGGAAAATGTCCTTGAAGCGGCCGTCATAGGCCTTGAGGATGGTGTTCTTGGTCGAGAGATAGACCGGATAGTTGCGCAGCAGGCCGTAATTCAGCGAAGCGCGGGCGAACTCGCGGATCGAATCGTCGAGATTGTACATGGCCATGGCGACGCCGGCGCCCGGCGCATCGTAGACATCGTGCTCGATCACCTTGCCGTCCTCGCCGACGAACTTGATCGTCAGCTTGCCCTTGCCGGGAAAGCGGAAATCGGTGGCTCGGTACTGGTCGCCGAAGGCGTGACGGCCGACGATGATCGGCTTGGTCCAGCCGGGCACCAGACGCGGTACGTTCTTCATGATGATCGGCTCGCGGAAGATGGTGCCGCCGAGGATGTTGCGGATGGTGCCGTTCGGCGACTTCCACATCTTCTTCAGCTTGAATTCCTCGACGCGCTGCTCGTCGGGCGTGATCGTCGCGCATTTCACGCCGACGCCGTATTTCTTGATGGCGTTGGCCGAATCGATGGTCACCTGGTCGTTGGTGGCGTCACGGTGCTCGATGCCGAGGTCGTAATATTCAAGTTTGAGGTCGAGATAAGGGTGGATCAGCTTGTCCTTGATGAACTGCCAGATGATCCGGGTCATCTCGTCGCCGTCGAGTTCGACGACCGGGTTTGCCACCTTGATCTTCGCCATGGAAAGAATGCCTCGTTCAACAGTTGGGTGATGGCGGGGCCGGCCCCGCCAGGGTAGGGACTTCGCCTATAGCAAAGCGATCCGAGCGGTGCAAACCAACGGCGGCGGAAGACGCAGGCTTCTGCTGTAGAGATCGGTAACAAAAAGGCGATGCCGCACTGCCCTTGAGGGACAGGCGGCATCGCCTTTGTTTCTGCGGCCGCGCAGGCGGCAGGTGGTTATTGCAATGGCGTACCGCCAGGGCCCGGGAAGGCCGTGATCGGCGTGCCGTCGGCTACGTTGCCGGAGATCATGTTGTTCTTGAACGACTGGACGGCGCCGCTTCCGGTATTGCTGACCCCGGTGACATTGCCGAACACCGTCGATCCGCCGAGAAAGGCGATGGCGCTTCCGTTGCCGCTGGCCGCGGCAGCGTTCGCGTTGACGCCGCTGCCGGCATTGGCGCTGATCGTGTTGCCGACAATCGTCGCGCGCACCGGCGATGCCGCGGCGATGGATTTGATCGCCACACCGTTGCCGGTGTTGCCGCTGACCAGGCTGTTGGTCAGTGTCAGGTTCATGGCAACGGTGTTGCCAGTGCCGTCGACAAGAACGCCGCTGCCGTTGTTGGTAATTTCCACCTTCGAAAGGATGGCATTGATGCCAATGGCCCCAGTCGTTTTGACGAGGACACCTTCAGCGCCTGTTTCGGCTATTCGCGTGTTGCTTATGTAGAGTTCGCTGTTGCCGTTGGGGAGAAATTCGACGCCGTTGCCGGTAAACCGCTCGATGTTGCAGTCCTCGATATGCAGCTGACCTTGGCCGACCATACGCACGCCGTCGAGGCCGGTGCCCACACCGAATATGTCGAGGCCGCGAAGATGAACCGCGGCGCCGACAGGCGTGTTCACGATGATGGCGTTCGTACCACTGACAAGCACGCCCGCTTCAGTGTTCCTGCAGTCGATGGTGATGGATTTGGTGATGGTGACCCCGCCAAAACCGCCAGGGTCGATACAGTTGATTTCACCACTTACCGCCGTCTTCGAGATGGCACCTGCAAACGTCTTGCAAGGTGCCGTGCGGCTGCACGGATTGGCGTCGTCACCAACGCCGGAAACCCACGTGCGTGTCGCTTGCGCGGAAGCTGGCGCGGTCAGGAAGACTGACGCCAGTGCCAACACAGCGAGTGAAAGGAAAAACCGTACAACTTTCAATTGCCCCTCCTAGATTTTGGCCAACGCCCTCGTCGGCCATGGAAACCCGTGTCGAAATGCTTGGGGCATAAATAAATGACGGGAGCGTGCAAGACACACTCCATCTTCCAAATACCAACCGTCGATACAGATTGAAAACCCAAGCGGCTGGGAGCCTACCTTTTTCTAATTTGATTCTCCAGTCACGCGGTGCGTCATCGTAAATAAATATGCATTCGGATCGTAGATGATTTCTACAAATGGAAAACATCGTCAATGCCAACAGCGGCCGGTCCATTTGTCGGCTGGCGCATGGTCGGGCGATGCAAACCGGTGGCAGAGAAAGACGCAGGCTTCTGCTGGCAGTCGAGTACAAAAAGGCGATGCCGCACTGCCCTTGAGGGACAGGCGGCATCGCCTTTGTTTCCTACTGCGGCGCAGGCGGCAGGCGCTTATTGCAATGGCGTACCGCCAGGGCCCGGGAAGGCGGTGAGCGGTGTACCGTCGGTGAGGTTGCCGGCGATCATGTTGTTCTTGTACGACTGGACGGCGCCGCTCCCGCTATTGCTGACCCCGGTGACATTGCCGAATATCGTCGATCCGCCGAGAAAGGCGATTGCGCTTCCGTTGCCGCTGGCAGCGGCACCGTTCGCGTTGACGCCGGTGCCGGCATTGGCGCTGATCGTGTTGCCGGTAATCGTCGCGCGCACCGGCGATGCCGCGGCGATGGATTTGATCACCACCCCGTTGCCGGTGTTGCCGCTGATCAGGCTGTTGGTCAGTGTCAGGTTCATGGCAACGGTGTTGCCTGTGCCGTCGACAAGAATGCCGCTGCCGCTGTTGGTAATTTCCACCCTCGAAAGGATGGCATTAATTCCGACGGCCCCAGTCGTCTTGATGAGGACACCGTCAGCGCCTGCCTCGGCTATCCGGGTGTTGCTTATGTAGAGTTCGCTGTTCCCGTTGGCGAGAAATTCGACGCCGTTGCTGGTTATCCGCTCTATGTTGCTGTCCTCGATATGCAGCTGACCCTGACCCACCATACGGACGCCGTCGATCCCGTTGCCCGCACCGTTTATACTGATGCCGCGAAGATGCACTATGGAGCCGACGGGCGTGTTGACGATGACGCCGTTCGTGAGTGACGAAAGCACGCTACCTTCTGTGTGTCTGCAGTCGATGGTGATGGATTTGGTGATGGTGACCGCGCCAAAGCCGCCCGGGTCGAGACAGTTGATCTCGCCGGCCGTCGCCGTCTTCGAGATAGCACCGGCAAACGTCTTGCAAGGCGCGGTTCGGCTGCACGGATTGGCGTCGTTGCCAACGCCGGAAACCCACGTCCGCGTCGCTTGCGCGGAAGCTGGTGCAATCAGGAAGGCTGACGCGAGAAGCAACACAGCGAGTGAAAGGAAAAACCGTACGACGTTCATTTACCCCTCCTAGGTTTGGCTGACGCTTCGTCGGCCATTGAATCAGTGTTGGATGCTTGGGGCATAGATAAATGACAGGAGCGCGCAAAACGCACTCCATCGTTCCAAATACTATTCGTCGATAAAAATTGAACCCAAGCGGTTTCGATATTACCGCTTTCTAAATTGGTTTCCCAGTCACGCGATGCGTCATCGTAAATAAACGTTCATTCGGATCGTAGATGATTTCTACAAATGGAAAATATCATCAATAGCAACAGCGAGCACGGGCCGATCCATTTGTCAGCGGTTTGGGGTCGCAATGGTTGAGCCATTTGCCGCAACAAGACCAGATGTCTTGTCGCCAACTGCACGAGTGCGATGCCGCATCCCACCAATCTCTTGAGGGACGGAGCGCGCGGCTCAACTGCTTGGACAAGTCTGGTATTTGCGCGAGCCCCCCGGTGACGCGCATCTGGATTTTTCGCGCAAACCTGGGGGAGCGGCAGAAGAGTATTTGTCTGTCAGGCGGCCGATAACTCTTCAAAAAGCCGTATCGATATGGCAGGACGCGAAGACTTCGTAACGCAATCACCTGGAACACATGGCAGGAACGGACTTTCAGCGCGACCTCATGACCGCTGGCCCGGCGATCATCCTCGTCGAGCCGCAGCTCGGTGAGAACATCGGCATGGTCGCTCGTGCCATGGCCAATTTCGGCCTGTCGGAGCTGCGCCTGGTCAATCCACGCGACGGTTGGCCGAGCGAAAAGGCGCGCGCCGCCGCCAGCCGCGCCGACCACGTCATCGACGCCGTGACAGTGTTCGACGATCTGGCCTCGGCGCTCGCCGACCTGAACTTCGTTTTCGCAACCACCGCCAGGCAGCGCGACGGCTTCAAATCCGTGCGCGGCCCGGTGGAAGCGGGCAGGGTGCTCCGGACCCGTCACGCAATGGGGCAGCGCACCGGCATCCTGTTCGGACGCGAGCGCTTCGGCCTCTACAATGACGAGGTCGGCCTTGCCGACGAGATCGTCACCTTCCCGGTCGATCCCGATTTCTCTTCGCTCAACATCGCCCAGGCGGCCTTGCTGATGTCCTACGAATGGATGAAGTCCGGCCTGGAAGACAAGACCAAAACCAATTTTTCCGGCCCAGACATGAAGCCGGCAAGCAAGGAAGAACTTCACGGCCTGTTCGCCTATCTCGAAGGCGCATTGGAAGCGCGCGGTTATTTCCGTCCCGCACCGAAGAAGCCGAAAATGGTCGACAATCTGCGCGCCGTGCTGACGCGTGCCGGCTTTGCCGAACCGGAGCTGAAGGTGCTGCGCGGCATAATCTCGTCGCTGGACAGATTTTCACCGGCGATGCCGCGTGGCGAGGGGTCTCCGGGCGACGATCCAAGACGATTGCCCGCGGCCGTGGCGCGCGCCCGCAAGGCGGAAGGCGATCGCCTTGCCGGCAAGGCCACCGGCAAAGACGACGACATGCCGCCGCTCGGCGGAAAAGGAACCGATAATGACTGAGCGGCCGATCCTGATGTTCGATTCCGGCATCGGCGGGCTCACCGTGCTGCGCGAGGCGCGTGTGCTGATGCCTGACCGCCGCTTTGTCTACGTCGCCGACGATGCCGCCTTCCCCTATGGCGCCTGGGAGGAGCCGGCGCTCAACGCCCACATCCTCGGCCTGTTCGGCGCGCTGCTGGAAAAATTCCAGCCCGAGATTTCGGTCATTCCCTGCAACACGGCCTCGACGCTGGTGATCGACGCGTTGCGCGAGAAATTCCCCGGTCATCCCTTTGTCGGAACGGTGCCCGCGATCAAGCCGGCGGCGGAGCGTACGCGCTCCGGACTCGTCTCGGTGCTGGCGACGCCGGGCACAGTCAAGCGTCAATACACGCGCGACCTGATCAGCAAATGGGCGCAGAAATGCCATGTGCGGCTGGTCGGCTCGGACCGGTTGGCGCCGCTGGCGGAAATCTACATGCGCGAGGGGTTCGTCGACGAGGAGATCGTCCGCGCCGAGATCGCGCCATGCTTCGTCGAGAAGGACGGCGCCCGCACCGACATCGTCGTGCTCGGCTGCACGCACTATCCGTTCCTGGCCAACCGCATGCGCAAGACCGCGCCCTGGCCGGTCGACTGGATCGATCCGGCCGAAGCGATCGCCCGCCGCGCCATGTCGCTGCTGGCGCCCGTCAATGGACCACTGCCGGTGGGTGAGCCTGACATTGCGGTCTTCACCTCCGGCAAGGTGGATTTCGCCACCAGCCGGCTGATGCAGGGGTTCGGGCTGGTCGTGAGCTAGATGGCGGCGGAAACGTCTGCCATTCAAACAGGTTCGAAGACGATGCTGCGTTGATCTGGATCGGCCAAGACCAGCCTTAGCGTCAGATCGTCGCCCTGTCTAAGCCCGGAGGCCTTTACGTTGACAACGACAGGCATGTCGGCAAGCTGAACGCGCACGCCATGGTCGACGACGTCGGTGACAGCAGCTTTGAACGTCTCGCCCTCGCGTCCCTTCAGCATTATCGCCTCGGCAAGGTCGATAGCTGCGTGGTTGATCTGCGAAGCGTGGCTATCCGCACGCCCCATCACCTGCGGCAATCTGGCGAACGCGTCGGTGACAGCCTGGGACACCGGCTGGCCATTGGCGATGGCCAGTGCGCAGCGCACGACGTAGCGATCGGCCAGTCGCCTGAGTGGCGCCGTTGCATGGGCATAGGTCGCTGCCATCGCCTCATGCCAAGGGACAACACCTTCTTTATAGGGTTGGTAGGATGCGCCGGCGCTCGCATGGCGGATTTCCAGCATCAGCGCCGCCTGTTGCGGATCGGTCGGGTCAAGGGTCCGCTGATAGTCGCGCAAGCTGGTGGAGGCCGGCCAAGACAGCCCGAGAGCCTGTGCCGCGCTGCGCAGTCTTTGCACCCTGAAGGCATCTGGCTCCGACATCACCCGAAACAACCCGGTATGGTGCGCAAACATGGCGTCGGCAATCGCCATGTTTGCAGCCAGCGAAAGCGCGGCGTTGTCTTGCTCGGATTGCAGCAGCGGTCTGAACGAAAGCCGAAATGTACCATCGGCGAGCCTTTCAACCTCCTGCTCGGGTGGATCGACGCGCGAAGCACCACGACGCTTTTCGTTCATTGCCATGCGTCGCGCCATTTCGGCGAAGCCGGCCGGAACGTCGGAGGCCTTCACACTGTCATAGGCGAGCTTCGCGCGGCTTTGAATGATTGCCCGCTCCGCGCCGTCCAACTTCGTCGCGCCGTCCTGCGCAACCCGAACCGTGAAGACAACCGCTGGCCGCGATCCATCCGGCAACAGGCTCGCTGCACCCTCGGCAATTACCGGCGGGTAGAGCCCGGCCTTGCCGTCCGGCAAGTAAAGCGTCTCGCCCCGCGTCCAGGCTTCGAGATCGATCGCGTCACCGTCCTCGACGAACCAGGCTACGTCGGCAATGGCGTAATGCAGCAGAAGATCGCCGCCGCTCACTTCGATTGAGAACGCCTGATCAAGATCGGTGGAACTCGCCGGATCGAGCGTGACGAAGGGCATCGCTGTTCGATCGGCATGCTGGTTGGGCACACGTTTGGCCGCCGCCTCCGCGGCGGCCATTACGACTACCGGAAATCCATCTGGCACGTGGAATTCGGTGCGGATTTTCGCCAGGCCAGTGGAGAGAGCTTGTGAGGGATCGGTCAGAGATTTCATTCAGCCGTCCTACACTGGGGTTCCAGACACGGGAAGGCTGCCAACGAAAATCACCAAGCCTGACCACGTGGCGAACTGGCACCAAGCGGGCCGGGAACCGAGCCACCGGGGCTGGAACCGTCACCGAAGCGCGGCGTTTCTTCTGAGAGCAAGG
The DNA here is from genome assembly GCF_056404935.1 of Mesorhizobium sp. P2_A8. Lineage (NCBI taxonomy): Bacteria > Pseudomonadati > Pseudomonadota > Alphaproteobacteria > Hyphomicrobiales > Phyllobacteriaceae > Mesorhizobium > Mesorhizobium sp. P2_A8. The sequence continues at coordinate 190,633 of NZ_JBFUDB010000007.1, read as the reverse complement.
GAGAAACAGCCATGCCAGCCACCTCGAAAGCCCAGCAGAAAGCCGCCGGCGCCGCTCTGTCGGCCAAGCGCGGCGAGACGAAAAAGAGCGAGCTCAAAGGCGCTTCGAAGGAAATGTATGAATCGATGAGCGAAAAACAGCTCGAGGAATTCGCCGAGACGAAGCGCAAGGGACTGCCGGAGAGGAAATCGGACAGCTGACCCTGGCAGCGTCATCTGGAGAAGGGCGTCAAAAAATGAAAGCCCGCGGTTGAACCGCGGGCTATCGTCATTGTGACGGATGGGCTGTTTTCCCCGATCAACCGATCCAGTCTGATGTCACCAGCGGTGGCAGCGCCGGACCCTGTGGACGATCACCCTGCGGTGACCATGCCGCCACACCACTCTCTTCTTCACGATGATGCGGCAAACCTGTTTGTGTCCGTGCCAATGACGCGCCATCGCCGGTTCCGGCGCCACCGCCATCGAACCCGCAAGCACCGCAGCACCAGCCAGGGTAAGGAAGAATTTCTTCATAAGTCTTGCGCTCCTCGAGCTCCAGTCCGTTCCTGATGCCGTTGGCGCAACAACCTCCCGCCACATCCGGCACTGCATCTACGCGGGAAAACGGGTATCTCGTCGCCGAGCCCTATGCCAGTCACAAGCTTGACACCGGTTAAATCTCGGTTTAACCAGCCGTCACAACCACCGGGCAGCGATGTCCGGTTTTTGTTTTGTATGCGCAAGATCAGGATGCCTAATCGTTTCTGATCTTGTTTGAAATGACGTGTCCCGTGGGTTTTCCGCCGCGTTGCGTGGGAAAACCCTGTCAGGTCTCGAAAACGGAGGCCAGAGGAGGGCGCGTTTCCTTTACCCGGACCATGAGGTTCCGGGTGTGTTGTTTTGAAAAGGGAATGCGATGAGCAAGCGCGAATCCGCGAAGTACAAGATCGACCGCCGTCTTGGCGAAAATATCTGGGGCCGCCCGAAGTCCCCGGTCAACAAGCGTGAATACGGCCCCGGCCAGCACGGCCAGCGCCGCAAGGGCAAGCTTTCCGATTTCGGCCTGCAGCTGCGCGCCAAGCAGAAGCTGAAGGGTCACTATGGCGACGTTTCGGAAAAGCAGTTCCGCAAGGTCTATGAAGAGGCCGATCGCCGCAAGGGCGACACCTCCGAGAACCTGATCGGCCTGCTCGAGTCGCGTCTCGACGCGGTCGTCTACCGCGCCAAGTTCGTGCCGACGATTTTCGCCGCCCGTCAGTTCGTCAACCACGGCCACGTCAACGTCAACGGCAAGCGCGTCAACATCGGCTCGTACCGCTGCAAGCCGGGCGACGTCGTCGAAGTCCGCGAAAAGTCGAAGCAGCTGGTCATCGTCCTGGAATCGGTGGGCTTGGCCGAACGCGACGTGCCGGACTACATCGAAGCCGATCACAACAAGATGGTCGCGACCTTCTCGCGCATCCCCGGCCTGGCTGACGTTCCGTTCGCCGTGCAGATGGAACCGAACCTGGTCGTCGAATTCTATTCGCGCTAAGCGGCGAATTCCATTCGCGCTGAGCGAACGCATTTGCGATACCCTCCAAAGGCCGCCCGTCGAGGCGGCCTTTTCTTTGTCGGCCATGTCCGCTAATCCGAGCGCTCCGAGCAATTCCAGGAAAAGCGGGAATCGGTTTTCCGTCCGGAATTGCTCCGAACAAAGTGATAGAGCGGTCGGCGTTTCCTTGAAACGATGACCGGTCCACCGAAAGCGACATGCCATGAACATGCTGCCAGACATCGAAACGCTTGAACCGATTGCCGACAGCGACGGCGGCTTTCATCCGCTGTTTGCCGACGTGCCGTCCTCGGTCGAGTTCAACAAATTGCGCAAGCGGCTGCTGCGTCTCACCCGCCAGGCGATCGAGGATTTCTCGATGGTGAAGCCCGGCCAGCGCTGGCTGGTTGCGCTGTCTGGCGGCAAGGACTCCTACGGGCTGCTCGCCGTGCTGTTGGACCTCAAATGGCGCGGGCTGTTGCCCGTCGATTTGCTTGCCTGCAACCTGGACCAGGGCCAGCCGAATTTCCCCAAACACATCCTGCCCGACTATCTCGACAGCCACGCCATTCCGCACCGGATCGAGTATCAGGACACCTATTCCGTCGTCACCGACAAGCTGCCCGAGGGCAGCACCTATTGCGCGCTCTGCTCGCGGCTCAGGCGTGGCCATCTCTATCGCATCGCGCGCGAAGAGGGCTGCTCGGCGCTGGTGCTCGGCCATCATCGCGAGGACATTCTGGAGACCTTCTTCATGAACCTGTTCCATGGCGGCCGTCTTGCCGCCATGCCGCCGAAACTGCTCAACGACGAGGGCGACGTCATGGTGCTGCGGCCGCTGAGCTACTGCGCCGAAACCGACCTTGAGAAATTTGCCGCGGCGATGCGGTTTCCGATCATTCCCTGCGATCTCTGCGGCAGTCAGGAAGGCCTGCAGCGCAACGCCATGAAGGCGATGCTCGAGGATATCGAAAAGCGCATGCCCGGCCGCAAGGAAACCATGCTGCGTGCGCTGTCCAACGGCAGGCCATCGCACCTGCTCGACAGAAAACTGTTCGACTTCGCCGCGCTCAACGACACCCTCACCACCAGGCAAGATGTTCCCGATGAAATTTGACGACACCGCGATCGACTGGCTGGCCGGCCTTCTGGCCGAGGCAGCCCAGGCCGAGATCATGCCGCGCTTTCGCCGTCTGGGCGACGGCGACATCCGGCAGAAGACCTCGGCCGCCGACCTGGTGACCGAAGCCGACGTCAATGCCGAGCGGCTGATCACCGCAAGGCTGCGCGCGCGTTATCCCTCGGCGATGGTGGTCGGCGAGGAAGCCTGTTCAGACGATCCGGCGCTGCTCAATGGCCTGGGCGATGCCGATCTGGCTTTCGTCATCGACCCGGTGGACGGCACTTTCAACTTCGCATCCGGCGTGCCGCTGTTCGGCGTCATGCTGGCAGTGGTGGTCAAGGGCGAGACCGTTGCCGGCATCATCCACGATCCGGTCGGCAAGGACTGGTTGATCGGCGCCAAGGGCGCCGGCAGCCATATCAGGCATGCGCATGGCAGCCTGGAGAAGGTGCGCGTCGCGGCGCCTGCGCTGATCGCGGACATGACCGGCTCCGTCTCCTGGCAATACATGCCCGAACCGGAGCGGTCGCGGCTGGCGCGCAATCAGACGAAGATCCTGTCGCAATTCGCCTATCGCTGCGCGGCCCACGAATACCGCCTGCTGGCCAGCGGCCACGCCCATTTCGTCGTCTACAACAAGCTGATGCCGTGGGATCATCTGGCCGGTGTGCTGATCCATGCCGAGGCCGGTGGCCACGCCGCGCGCTTCGACGGCAGCGCCTATCTGCCGTCGCACCTGGATGGTGGCTTGCTTGTCGCGCCCGACCGGGAAAGCTGGCACGAGTTGCGCCGCGAACTCTGGGCAGAATAGCACCTGTTCCTGCGGCCGGTGTTGAACCGGCGGGTTTAATGCAAGTCGGCCATATGCCCTGAGACCGGCGGGTTGTGGGGCTGGAACATCTTGCCGCGCTCGGCGATGAAAATCATCAGCAGCGCTGCGACCGAGACGCTGCAGAAGCCGGCGGCCAATGGCGTCACCGTGCCGTTGAAGGCCTGACCGATCAGCGTGCCGAGAATGCCGCCGAGAAAGGTCTGCATGAAACCCAGGATGGACGATGCCGTGCCGGCCAGTTGGCCGAGCGGCTCCATGGCCAACGCGTTGAAATTGGCGCCGAGCGCACCGAAAGGCAGCATAGCGCATGCAAAGAAGGTGATGAAAAGCCAGAGTGGCATCTTCATTTCCAGCGAAACGACCAGCCAGGCCAGGCTGATGACCAGAAACAACAGCAGCGCGCTCTGCGACAGGCGGCGCATGCCGATACGGCCGACAAGACGCGAGTTCAGATAGTTGGAGAAAGCAAGCACGCCCGCAACCCCGGCGAAGATAACCGGGAACATCTCGCCGACGTTGAATATGTCGACATAGATCTGCTGCGCCGAGGCGATGAAGCCGAACATGGCCCCGAAAATGAAGGTGCTGGCAAAGGCATAGCAGATCGCAACGCGGTTGGTGAGCACGATGCGGAAACCGCCGACGATGGAGTTGACGGTCAGCGGCCGGCGGTATTCGGGATGCAGCGTTTCAGGCAGGCGCAGCAACGACCAGGCCGACACGATCAGCGCACCGGCCGCCATGGTGACGAAGATCCAATGCCAGGTTGCAAACAGCATGATGAACTGGCCGATCCCCGGCGCGATGACCGGGATGGCCATGAACACCATGAAGATCAGCGACATCACCTCGGCCATGCGCCGGCCGTCGAACGTGTCGCGCACGATCGAGACGGCGATGACGCGGGTCGCGGCCGCGCCTATGCCCTGTACGGCCCGGCACAACAGAAGCGTCGCAAAGCTTGGCGCAACAGCCGCCGCTGCAGCCGCGGCGACATAGATCACCAGCCCGGCCACCAATGGCGCGCGGCGTCCGAAACGATCCGAGATCGGACCGAAGAAAAGCTGGCCGCCGCCGAAGCCCAGAATATAGGCTGTTATGACATATTGCCGATGGTTTTCATTCTCGACGCCGAGCGAGGCGCCGATCTGCTGCAGGGCTGGCAGCATGATGTCGATGGCCAGCGAGTTCAGCGCCATCAGCGCGGCGCACAAGGCGATGAACTCCCAGCGCGGAATGGGCAGTTTGCTTGCCGATTGCGGCGCGGCTGTTGGCTGGTCCACGGCAAGTCCGATCTCTCAAACGAAAACGCGCCGGCGGGCCGGCGCATTGGCTCGTCTTGGTCCCGATATCAGGGACATAAAATTGCCGAGGTGGGGCTGCCCTGGCGCTTAACGTATGCGCAAACAGAAATCAGGCGGCGCCTTTGACGCTGACGCCCTTCTCGACGAGGAACGTCTGCAACTCGCCTGCCTGGAACATCTCGCGGACGATATCGCAGCCGCCGACGAATTCACCCTTGACGTAGAGCTGCGGGATCGTCGGCCAGTTGGAATATTCCTTGATGCCCTGGCGCAGCTCGGCCGAGGTCAGCACGTCCACGCCTTTGTAGTCGGCGCCGATATAGTCGAGGATCTGCACGACCTGGCCGGAAAATCCGCACTGCGGAAAACCGGGCGTGCCCTTCATGAAAAGGACGACGTCGTTGCCCTTCACTTCGTTGTCGATGTAGTCGTTGATACCGCTCATGGACGATCCTTTCACGCCTGTGGGAGTCAGGCTGGAAACATAGCCATCAAATAAACCCATAGGTTGCCCGAAACAAGATGTTTGCGCCGCCGCCGCTGAAATGGCGCAAAGGATCGCCTGATATTGGGCCAAACGGGGGGCATTCTGAAGTCTCGAGGCGCGATGAAAAGCCGGCATGGTGCGGCGATCCTTGGTAGGCATTCTTGCTCTGGGCAGCGCTCCTGATCTGGCGGTTCAGGCAGCCGCAGCGCCCGGCCATCATCATGGAAAACGAACGCCGACGCCGCCGCCAGCCGGATGTGGCAATCGCCACCCAGTCCGGCCCGATGCTGCCCGCCGGGTGGCGCCAAAGCCGAAATATAGCTGTAGCTAACTCTTGAAGCTTGCGCTATTGTGGCCGCAAGTCTCATTTGCAAGGAGGATGCCGGCATGCGCGAGGGGGAACTCTGGCTGGAGCGAAAGCTCGATCGAAGGCTGCTTCTGGCCGGTGGCCTTGCGGCTGCCGGCGGCACCGTGGTCGCGGCGAATGCCGCCCGCGGTCAGACAAGCCACGCCGGTCACGAGATGCCGGCGGCCGCTGCCGCTGAAGCGCCGCCGGCGCATCTCTCAGCCCATGGCGCCATGATTACAGTCGGCGAGGTCGACGACGCACGCAACGGCTTCGATCCATCGAAGATGCTGAGCGACTGGTACACCGGAACGGTGTCGATGCTGCCGGACGGGCGGACGCTTCGGACCTTCGAGGTCACTGCCGAGGACAAGGAGATCGAGATCGCGCCCGGCATCATGTTCCCGGCCTGGACCTACAATGGCCGTGTGCCAGGACCGACGCTGCGTGCGACCGAAGGCGAGCGGCTGAGGATCGTCTTCCGCAACCAAGGCTCGCATCCGCATTCGATGCATTTTCACGGTATCCATGCCGCGCGCATGGACGGTGTTCCGGGCGCCGGCCTGATCGGACCGGGCGAGGAGTTCGTCTACGAGTTCGATGCGAGGCCGTTCGGCTGTCACCTGTATCACTGCCACGCCCTGCCGCTGAAGCGGCACATCCAGAAGGGCATGTACGGGGCCTTCGTGATCGACCCCGATCCGGCCCGGCATCCGGAGCATGAAACGGTCGCCCGATCGCGCCTGCTCGGCACGCCGGAGAATGCCGGCTGGCAGGAATTCGTCATGGTGATGAATGCCTTCGACACCAACTTCGACAACGAGAACGAGGTCTACGCCGTCAACACGGTCGCACACGCCTATGCCAAGAAGCCGATCCGGGTGCTGAAGGACAAGCCTGTCCGCATATATCTCGTCAATGTCGTCGAGTTCGATCCGATCAATTCCTTCCACCTGCACGCCAATTTCTTCGACTACTACAATCAGGGCACAACCCTGACGCCCACGCTCAGGACCGTCGACCTGATCACCCAGTGCCAGGCCGAGCGCGGCATCCTCGAGTTCCATTTCCGCGACCACGAACCGGGCCTCTATATGTTCCACCCCCATCAGTCGGAATTCACCGAACTCGGCTGGTCCGGCATGTTCGACGTCGTGGAGGCCGTGTCGTGACCGACCTGAGCCAGAGTTCTGCCGATCCGCGCGCCGACCGCCCAAGGTCTGCCCATCTGCTCTGGGTCGCACTGCCGCTCGTTGTGCTCGGGCTAGCCATCGCCTGGCTGGTCTCCTCTGACCCGCTGTCGAGCTTCCGCAATGGCGCGCCGCCGGTCGAGAACCTCACCTTTGAACGGACGATCCTGGGGGCCGACGGCATCCGGGTCCTTGTCCGGGGCGGCGGATCGGAAGCGATGACCGTCGCGCAGGTCCAGGTCGACGATGCCTTCTGGCAGTTCACGCAGGATCCTCCTGGACCGATCGCGCGCGGCGCCACGGCGTGGATCAGCCTGCCGTATCCCTGGGTGCTGGGGGAGGCGCATGCGATCAACGTCGTGACCAGCACCGGGACGACATTCGGGCACGAGATCGCCGTAGCCGTACCCACGCCGACACGCGATTCGCTGAGCTTCGCCGCGCAGGCGGTGCTCGGCGCCTTCGTCGGGATCCTGCCGGTAGCGATCGGCCTTATGTTCTATCCCGCGCTCCGCGGCGTCGGACGGGGCGGCATGGACTTTCTTCTGGCCCTGACCGTTGGGCTGCTCGCCTTCCTTTTCGTCGATGCCCTGGAGGATGCCTTCGAACTGGCCGGCGAAGCCGCCGCCCTGTTCCAGGGGCCGACGATGGTGGTGCTTGCCGCCGCCGCCAGTTTCCTCCTGCTGATGGCTGCAGGCCGGCGGAGTGGGACGCCGACCGGTCTGGCGCTCGCCACCTTCATCGCGCTCGGCATCGGCCTGCACAATCTCGGCGAAGGGCTGGCGATCGGCGCCGCCTTCGCCTCGGGCGCGGCGGGGCTGGGCACCTTCCTCGTGCTCGGCTTCACATTGCACAACATCACCGAGGGTATCGGCATCGCTGCCCCGATCCTGAAGCAGCGCCCGTCATTGCGGACCTTCGCCGGACTGACGCTGCTCGCGGGCGGACCCGCCGTCGTCGGCCTGTGGATCGGCAGCCTCGCCTACGCCCCGCAATGGTCGGCGCTGGCGCTGGCTGTCGGCGCAGGGGCAATCCTGCAGGTGATCGTCGAGCTTGTTTCGATGCAGTTTCGCGAGCGGGGAGACGGCACACGTGCATTGTTTGCACCGAGCGCGATGGCTGGTTTGGCAGCCGGAGTTGGCTTCATGTACCTCACGGCGATGCTGGTCAAAATCTGAACAGCGCCGGTCTCGAGGTTCAGTCCGGCACGCTGGTCTGCAGCGCCAGCGCGTGCAGCACGCCGCCCATATTGCCCTTCAGCGCGTCATAGACCATCTGGTGCTGCTGGACGCGGCTCTTGCCGCGAAAGCTCTCTGCCACCACCTCGGCCGCGTAGTGGTCGCCGTCACCGGCGAGATCGCGGATCGTGACCTTGGCGTCCGGAATGCCGTCCTTGATCAGTTTTTCGATGTCGTGGGCATCCATTGCCATGGCAAAATCCTGTTTCGAGCGGCCGGAGCCCGGCCATCTGATAAGAGTCGGGCGAGCCTAAAGCCTTTCTGGTCCGGATTGAAGCCGTTCAATCCTGCCACCGGCAAGAAGACCCGGGCCGACTTAGGCTGGTGGGCTTGCTTCGTCCTCGGCAGCATCCTCGCGCGTCGAAAAAGCGCGGCCAAGGCTGAAGGCCAGCACATAGAGCGGAGCGTTGATAATCAGGCTGACAATGGGGAGATAGCTCGTCATTCGCCAGAACGGCGAGAAGAATGGCTGACCGTATCCATCGCAGACAAGCGAGGAGCCGTATTCCCACAGCGCTCCAACGAGCACCGCGGCCGCGAAAAGCTTGATGCAAGTGACAATATGCCTTGCCCGCGCCGGATCCGGCAAAAGGCGATCCCATAGCACCAGGCAGAGGATCGGAACCGCGTAGATGAGGTTCTGCGCGGCGAGCATCGGAATGGTGCCATTGGCCGCGGCGAGGAACTCCGAGCGTGTTTCCAGCCGTGTGCAAACCTCGCTCGAGGTCGTCGACAGCAGGAAAAAGACGAACGGCCCGAGGAACCAGAAGAAGAACAGCGACGGCCAGAAAACGACTGCAAGCAGCGCCCGGGCAGCCAGTCTCGTCAACTGGCCTGATCCATGAAGCGTGGGAACCAGCCTTCGTGGGCGCCGGTCAATTCGCCGACCGGGATCGCCCGCGCCTCGCCGAGCTTCAGCGTGTTGCCGCCCGTCGAGCCGATCCAGGGCGCGAAAATGCCGAGTTCGCCTTGCTGCTTGCGAATGGTGTTCCATTCATCGCTATCCGGATCGATCGACAGCGTCAGGAGATAGCGCCCCTGATCCTCACCGAACCAGACCGGGATCGGATCGGTGCCGACAAGCCCCGGGACGGTGGCGCCGATGCCGGACGCCATCGCCATTTCGGCCAAGGCCACCGCGATGCCACCATCGGAAACGTCATGCGCCGCCGTGACGATGCCGGACGCGATCAGGGCGCGCACATGGTCCCCGACACGCTTTTCATGCTTGAGGTCGACCGGCGGCGGCGGGCCGTCGCTGCGCCCATGGATGTCGCGCATATAGACCGACTGGCCGAGATGCGTTCCCCACGAAGCGGGCGCGCCGACCAGCAGGATCATCTGGCCCGCACCGGCAAAGCCGGTTCGCACCATCTTCGACCAGTCGGCGATCAAACCGACGCCGCCGATGGTTGGCGTCGGCAGGATGCCCTGGCCGTTGGTTTCGTTGTAGAGCGAGACATTGCCGGAGACGATCGGGAAGCCGAGCGCGCGGCAGGCATCGCCGATGCCTTTCACCGCGCCGACCAGCTGGCCCATGATCTCCGGCCGTTCCGGATTGCCGAAATTGAGATTGTCGGTGGCCGCCAGCGGCAGCGCGCCTGTGGCGGTCAGGTTGCGCCAGCATTCGGCCACCGCCTGCTTGCCACCCTCGTAAGGATCGGCTTCGCAATAGCGCGGCGTCACGTCTGACGAGAAGGCCAGCGCCTTGGTCGCATGACCGTCGACACGCACCACACCGGCGTCGCCGCCCGGCAACTGCAGCGAATTACCCTGGATCAGCGTATCGTATTGCTCCCAGACCCAGCGGCGCGACGAAAGATCCGGTCCGCCGAGCAGCTTCAGGAGCGCCTCGGCGACATCGGCCTGCGGAACGTCGTTGGCGGCAAGCGGGGCTGGCTTCTTGGCCTCGATCCAGGGACGATCATACTCCGGTGCCTTGTCGCCAAGATCCTTGATCGGCAGATTGGCGACCTCGTCGCCCTGATGCAGGACGCGGAAGCGCAGATCGTCGGTGGTCTTGCCGACAATGGCGAAGTCGAGCCCCCATTTGTGGAAGATCGCCTCGGCTTCCTCTTTCTTTTCTGGGCGCAGCACCATCAGCATGCGCTCCTGGCTTTCCGACAGCATCATCTCGTAGGCACTCATGCGCTCTTCGCGCACCGGCACCTTGTCGAGATCGAGCTCGATGCCGAGGTCGCCCTTGGCACCCATCTCGACTGCCGAACAGGTGAGACCGGCCGCACCCATGTCCTGGATGGCGATGACCGCGCCCGAGGCCATCAGTTCGAGGCAGGCCTCCAGCAGGCACTTTTCGGTGAAGGGGTCGCCGACCTGCACGGTCGGGCGCTTCTCGTCGATCTTGTCGTCGAATTCGGCCGACGCCATGGTGGCGCCACCGACACCGTCGCGGCCGGTCTTGGCGCCGAGATAGACGACCGGCAGGCCGACCCCCTTGGCTTCCGACAGGAAGATCGCATCGGTCTTGGCTATGCCGGCCGCAAACGCGTTGACCAGGATGTTGCCGTTGTAGCGGGCGTCGAAATTGACTTCGCCGCCGACCGTCGGCACGCCGAAGGCGTTGCCATAGCCACCAACGCCGGAAACCACGCCTGAAACGAGGTGCCTGGTCTTGGGATGGTCGGGCGCGCCGAAGCGCAGCGCATTCATCGCTGCGATCGGCCGTGCGCCCATGGTGAAGACATCGCGCAATATGCCGCCGACGCCGGTCGCGGCACCCTGGTAGGGCTCGATGTAGGAGGGGTGATTGTGGCTTTCCATCTTGAAGACGACGCAGTCGCCGTCGCCGATGTCCACCACGCCGGCATTCTCGCCCGGTCCCTGGATGACCTGTGGGCCGGTGGTCGGCAGTGTGCGTAGCCATTTCTTCGAGGATTTGTACGAGCAATGCTCGTTCCACATCGCCGAGAAGATGCCGAGTTCGGTGAAGCTCGGCTCACGGCCGACAAGATCGAGGATGCGCTGATACTCGTCGGGCTTCAGCCCATGCGTGGCGATGAGCTCGGGGGTGATCGGCACGGAATTGGAAATGGTCATGGGCGGCGATTTGTATCCGGGGCGCTGGGATTTGAGTCCCCTCTTATCGCAAGCCTTGCGGCCGATACACCCATGGATCGACGAAAAACGCAGGAAAACCGGACAAAGCCACCGGGCAATCCGGGGTAGCCAGCGATCCCTCAGGAGCGAGCTGCTTCGGGCTCAGGAAAAACTGTCGTAGCCGGCGCGGCCCTCATCCAGAAGCCGCCGGATCACCGCGACGCCTTCGGCGATGTCCTTGCGTTGTCTTGGCTGTGAAACGCCGAAGCGCACGCCGTGGAAAACCTGCTCTGAGCGGCCGGCCTTGAATTCGTCCTCGTCGTCGATCAGCACACCGTGTTCGAGACAGGCGTTCTTGAAGGTGCCGGAAAGCCACGGGTCGGGCAGGGTCAGCCAGACAAAGGGCACCTTTTCGTGTGACTTGAACGCGAAGCCGGCCAGTGTCTCGCGCACGATCGCGATGCGGGCGTTGATTTCGGCGATGCTGCGTTTGCGGATCTCGTCCGCCAGGCCGGACAGCACCAGCCGGGTATTCACCTCCGCCAGCAGGAAGGGCATGCCGCCAGTCATCATCTTGTGGGCGACACGGATGCGGTGGCGATAGGCGGGCGGGCAGGAAAGCCAGCCGCCGCGAACGCCGGCCGCGACCGATTTCGACAGGCCGCCTGCGACGATGGTGCGTTCAGGCGCATATTCGGCCAGCAACGGCGTCGGATCATCGGTCAGGTTGCCGTAGAGATCGTCCTCGATGAGAACGACATTGTATTCGCGTGCGACGCGCGCGATTGCCTCGCGGCGCGACGCCGACAAGGTCACCAGCGTCGGATTCTGCGCCGTCGGCATCAGGAAGATCATCCGGGGATGTTTTTGCGCGCAGACGCGCTCGAAATCGGCCGGGTCGATGCCCCCTTCGTCTGACGCCACCAACGCCGTGCGACGGCCGATCAGCCCGGCACTGCGCGAAATCTGCGAGTAGGTGAGGTGCTCGAAGGCGACATAATCACCGGGTGTTGTCAGCGCTGCGATCGCCGCCATCACCGCGGCATGGGTGCCGAGTGTGGGGACAATGGCGTCGGCTTTTGGGCGGAAGGAATTGCGCGACAGCCAGCGGGCGCCGGCTTCGTACCAGCGGTCCGGAAAGTCCCGCGTGTAGCTCGAAATCTCGTGCGGATAGTCCTGCGCCGTGCGCGACAGGACATCGGCGACATCCGCGCCCTGGCCGATGTCGGGCGCGGCCGTGCTGTCGAAACGCAGCTTGCCGCGCGGCGCATCGATATAGCGCGTGCCTTCGCCGCTGACGTCTGAGGTCAGCAGGTTCGGCCTCGCATCATCGGCGCGCTGGCCGAGCACATAGGTTCCACGCCCGACTTCGCCGCTCACCAGCCCGCGCTCGCGCAGCAATTGATAGGCCCGGCCGACCGTGCCGACGGTGGTGCCGATGTCGTAGGCGAGGTCACGTTGCGGCGGCAGTTTTGCTCCCGCATCGATCACGCCCCGGTCGATATCCGTTTCGATGGAATCCGCAAGCCGTTGATACAGCGGCCCGGAGCCGGCGGTGAGGTCTGGCAGCCAATTTGTCATGGTGACAATTTTCTATATTGCACCGAATTGTGAGTCAATACATATCAGCTCTGCATCAAAAAGGGTGCAATTGAGAATTCTGGTAGAAAGAAAATGAATACAATCGCTACAATCCGTCATTCGAGAGCCGAGTTGTCAGGCCAATCGACATGCCCATCGGGCCGGCGCGGCTTTGCCGGCCGGCTGGTGTATGTGGTCAGGTCGCTGGCGAACTGGATCGACCATCTGCTGCAGCGCCGGCGCAGCCGGCTGGTGCTGCTGGAAATGACCGATGATCAGCTCAAGGATATCGGCGTCTCGCGCCGCGATGCCCACAGCGAGGGCATCAGGCCGTTCTGGGACTGACCCGGTTTTGGATCAGGGCCAAACCTGTAATTGCGGACTGGTGTCCGGATGACTAACAGACGCTCGATGTTCTGATGCGTGCAACGCCGTGGTCGACAAGGACGGCGACCACGCACAGCACGAGAAACAGTCCGGTGACGGCTGCCGCAGAGATGGCGACGGTGGCTACGCCGTTCTTGGCGACATCGAGGAAGGGGTAGGGCACCTCGCCCGCGATGGGCGCCCGCGCCGGCGCATAGATCAGGTAGGCCACGGGATAGAGCATCCACCAGGAAATGTCGTTCCACCGCGTCCTGCCGTCGGCGCCTGCCATCAGCCACCACAGCAGGAACAGCACCGGCGTCACATAGTGCAACAGGACGTCGCAGAGCAGGAACAGGCCCTGTGGGTGCCAAAGCTGCGACAGCACCGTCGCATAGACGATGAACACCAGGGTGATCGAAACGGCGATGCCAGCGCGCATCCGGAATCCCGCGAAGGCAGGCAGCCACGCATAGCCGGTGGACGACAGCAGCGATGTGTACACCAGCACCGCGCCGATGTTGGTCAGGATGGTGAAGAAGCTGAAAAGGAAGACGATGGAGCCGAGCAGGCTGCGGCCTGCTTCCATCGACGCCGGAATGCTGATGCAGAACTGCAGGACGAGCCCGGCCAGACCGATGACCAGACCCGCGATCTGCAGGAACCGGCTCATTGCCTATGCGGCCGCCGAACAGGAGGGATTGCCCGCCTGCCAGCGCGCAATGTCCGAGCCGATGCGCGCACCGAGCGGGCCGTCGATCAGCGGTCCAAACGCGTCGACGCGGCTCGAATTGCCTTGTGCCTGCACGACCAGCAGTGGTTTGCCGCCATAATGCTTGGCCGGCACCAGCAGGAAGCGCGGCGTGCCGCTGTACGAATTCAGCTCGTTGGCCATCTGGTATTGCTTGAAGGCCGGATCCTTGCTGGCGATCCAGCATTTGTGGGCAGCGATTGCCACTTGTTCCATGGCCAGCAATGAGGCACTTTTGCCCGAGGGGACAGGCGTGCTCTTCGGGCTCGATTGGCAGGATGCCAGGGCGAAGCCTGCCGCGGCAACCAGCGCGATCGTCTTGCTCCTAGTCAAGCGGCACCCATCTCAAGCTCGGACAGAAAAATCTTCAGGCCGTCGGTCATTTCGCCCCACACCCGCGACAATGCCGGATGCTGCGAGGCGATCTGTTGATAGGCATCGAATTTGGGATAGGCGTCGAGCAGGTCGTGGCGTCCCGTCATGGCGCGGAACTGGTTGAAGATGAACCGTGTCGGCGTCAGCCAGGCGTCGGCGAAACTGATATCGTCGCCGAGCGCGAAAGGGCCTTGCGCCATGCGTTCCTCGATCGCCGCCAGTCCGTGGTGCAGGCGGGCGAACTGGGCGTCGATCTCGACATTGTTTCGCTTCGGCACGAAATGAAGCTCGAAAAGCTTCATCATCGGGGTCAGTACGTCGAGATCGGTGATGCGGGCGAACATGCGCACCAGCGCACGATCCTTGGAATCGGGCGGCAACAGCGCGGGTTCCGGAAAGCGCTCCTCGAGATACTCGGCAATGACCACGGATTCGACGATCGTTTCGCCCGAACCGGTGATCAGCACAGGAATGCGGTTCAGCGGTGAGATGGCGCGAAACTCTTCCGGGATCGGAAAGCCGGGCGGCGGCGCGATGATCTTGAGCGGCACATCCTTGATGTAGGCCAGTGCCCGCACGATCGACGAATAGGGCGACAACGGTCGCGAATAGAGTTTCATGACCGTCTCTCTCCCCAGTGATGCGGACTTGCTCCCGTAAAGAGACAGGAATGTCCGGCTGTTTTCAAGGCATCCGCCTCGATGATGTCAGGCGGCAATGCCAAGCGCGCTCTCGAACAGCGCCCGGCCATCGCTGCCGCCGTGGGCTGCTTCGATCAGGTTTTCCGGGTGCGGCATCAGGCCGAGCACATTGCCGCGTTCGTTGATGATGCCGGCAATGTCGTTGATCGAGCCGTTGGGGTTGGTACCGTCGGCATAGCGGAACACCACCTGACCTTCGCCTTCGAGACGGGCAAGCGTGTCGGCGTCGGCAAAATAGTTGCCGTCATGATGTGCCACCGGCGAGCGGATGATCTGACCCGGCTGGTAGCGGCGGGTGAACATGGTGTTGGCATTGGTGATCTGCAGCTTGACCTGCCGGCAGACGAATTTGAGCGACGTGTTGCGCATCAAGGCGCCAGGCAGCAGGCCGGCCTCGACCAGGATCTGGAAACCGTTGCAGACGCCGATGACCATCACGCCCTGTGCCGCCTTTTCGGCCACCGCCCGCATCACCGGCATGCGCGCGGCGATCGCGCCGCAGCGCAGATAGTCGCCGAAGGAAAAGCCGCCGGGAATGGCGATCAGGTCGACATCCGGGATTTCGGTATCGGTCTGCCAGACCGTGACCGGTGGTTTTCCCGAAATCTTGGTCAGCGCCGCGATCATGTCGCGGTCGCGGTTGAGGCCAGGCAGAAGGACGACGGCGGATTTCACGTCAGGCGATCTCCACCGCGTAATTCTCAATCACCGTATTCGCCAGCAGCTTGTCGCACATGGCTTTCAGATCAGCCTCGGCCTTGGCCTTGTCGGTCTCCGAAAGCTCGACGTCGAACACTTTGCCCTGCCGCACCGCGCCGACGCCGCCGAAACCCAGTCCGGACAGTGCGTGTTCGATTGCCTTGCCTTGCGGGTCGAGCACGCCGTTCTTGAGGGTGACGGTAATGCGGGCCTTGATCACGCTGGACATGCTCCTGTTCTCAAATATCGGGGTGCAAGCCGCTATCAGTGCGGCTTGCCTTTGACGCCTTCGGTCGAGGCGACAAGCACCGGGCCGGTGGGGCGCGGCGGCTCGTTCTCGTTCATGATGCCGAGGCGGCGGGCGACTTCCTGATAGGCTTCGACGAGGCCGCCCATGTCGCGGCGGAAACGGTCCTTGTCGAGCTTGTCATGCGTCGCCACGTCCCACAGGCGGCAGGAATCCGGCGAAATCTCGTCGGCGACGACGATGCGCATCATGTCGCCCTCGA
This sequence comes from Mesorhizobium sp. P2_A8, assembly GCF_056404935.1. NCBI lineage: Bacteria > Pseudomonadati > Pseudomonadota > Alphaproteobacteria > Hyphomicrobiales > Phyllobacteriaceae > Mesorhizobium > Mesorhizobium sp. P2_A8. Next base: position 174,559 of record NZ_JBFUDB010000007.1, on the reverse strand, counting down.
ACAGGCGACCGCATTCGATCTTGAAGTCGACGAGCTGGATGCCGACACCCATGAACAGGCCGGAGAGGAAGTCGTTGACGCGGATGGCGAGCGCCATGACGTCGTCGATTTCCTGCGGGCTGGCCCAGCCGAACGCGGTGATGTGCTCTTCCGACACCATCGGATCGTCAAGCGCATCGGCCTTGTAGTAGAATTCGATGATCGAGCGCGGCAAAACGGTGCCTTCCTCGATGCCGAGGCGCTTGGACAGCGAGCCGGCCGCGACGTTGCGCACCACCACCTCGAGCGGAATGATCTCGACTTCCTTGATCAGCTGCTCGCGCATGTTGAGCCGGCGGATGAAGTGGGTCGGAATGCCCATGCGGTTGAGATGGTTGAAGATGTGCTCGGAAATGCGGTTGTTGAGCACGCCCTTGCCGTCGACGACTTCGTGTTTCTTCTTGTTGAATGCGGTTGCGTCGTCCTTGAAGAACTGGATGAGCGTACCCGGCTCGGGTCCCTCATAGAGGATCTTGGCCTTGCCTTCATAAATGCGGCGGCGATTTTTCATCTGATTTTTTCTCTGGAGTTCCGGGCAGGCGGCAAGCGACCATTTCCTGTCCGTCTGCCTGAAATAGTGCGGCTACGGTAGGGTTCAATGCCGGGTCTATCCCAATCACATCGTTTGCTCAATCGGCAAATCCTTCCAATCAACCGCTTTCGGGAGTGAAATGCCGCAGCGCAGCATGCTACGAAGCGTATTGACCGGCTCGCGACCTTTTGGTTTGTGCTTCGTCAACACATATACATCATCACCAGCGAATCGATTTCCATCGGAGGGATGCCATGAGCAGCATGAAGGATCGCGAAGAGGGCTTTGAGCGCAAATTCGCATTCGACGAGGAACTTCGGTTCAAGGCCTCGGCGCGCCGCAACAAGGCGCTCGGCCTGTGGGCAGCCGAAAAGCTCGGAAAATCGGGCGCCGATGCCGACGCCTATGCCAAGCAGGTGGTCGTCGCCGACATCGAGGAAGCCGGCGATCACGACGTATTCCGCAAGATCCGCAAGGACTTCGACGACGCCGGTGTCGACCAGTCGGACCACCAGATCCGCCGCACCATGGACGAGCTGATGGCGCAGGCGATCGAGCAGATCAAGAACACCTGATCCCACCACGCGCTGGACCAATCGACCGCCCGGCCTATCCGGGCGGTTTTTCTTTGCCTTTGCAGCGGTTTCCGGCTGAAACTGCTGTCGTTAACAAGGAAAAGATCAGATGTCCCTGAAGTCCCGCCTTGCGGCCGATGAAACGCTGTTCACCGCATGGTCCGGCGTACCGGATGCCTTGACCGTCGAGATCGTCGCCAAGCAGGGCTTCGATGCCGTCACGCTCGACATGCAGCATGGCGGCCATCATGAGGACAGCGTGCTGCGCGGTCTCGTGCCTGTGCTCGCCGCAAACAAGCCGGCGCTGGTGCGCATTCCGGTCGGCCGCTTCGACATGGCAAGCCGCGCGCTCGATTTCGGCGCCGAGGCTGTCATTGCGCCGATGGTGAATTCGGTGGCCGATGCAAAACTGTTCGCCGCCGCCATGAAATATCCGCCGATTGGCGAGCGCTCCTGGGGCCCGACCTATGCGTTTCCGCGCCACGGCAAGGGCGACCAGGCTGAATGGCTGCGCGACACCAATCAGCGCACCATGGCTTTCGCCATGGTCGAGACCCGCGCGGCACTCGACGCGCTCGACGGCATTCTCGACACGCCTGGTATCGACGGCATCTTCCTCGGCCCGTCGGATTTCTCGATCGCCTGGAGCAACGGCACGACCGTCAATTCGACGCTGGAAAGCATGATGGAAACCGTGGCGTCGGTCGCCGAACGCACCCGCAAGGCCGGAAAACATGCAGCGATCTATGTCGTCGAGCCGGCGATTGCCGGCCGCGTTGTGTCGATGGGCTACCGGCTGCTGGCCATGGGCTCGGAACACGCGCTGATCGGGCTCGGTGCAAAAACCCTGATCAAGAGCGTCAGGGATTCGATCGGCTCCTGAGCAAGCTCAGGGTTTCAGGTCGGTCAGGAACTTGGCGAAGGTCATCGAGCCTTCGGGCCACGGACCGAAGCCTGAATCGGCGTTGAGGTGACCGGTCTCGCCGGCGTCGATGAACAGCGAGCCCCAGGCGCCGGCAATGTCTTCGGCGACATCGAAGGCGCAGAAAGGGTCGTTGCGGCTGGCGATCACGATCGAAGGAAAGGGCAGCGGTTCGCGCGGATAGGGACCGAAGGTCATCAGGTGCCTGGGCTTGATCTTGGGATTGGCGACATCTGGCGGCGCCACGAAGAAGGCGCCGGCGACCGGCTTTACGAACTGCGGCATGGCTTGCACTGCCGCCGCGACACCAAGCGAGTGCGCAACGATGACGACCGGCCGCTCGGCCTCGTTGACCGCCTTGGCCACGCTCGCCGTCCAGTCCTCGCGCACTGGTTTGGACCACTCCGCCTGTTCGACGCGGCGCGCCGTCGACAGCTTCGACTGCCAGCGGCTCTGCCAATGGTCGGGGCCGGAATTGGTGTAGCCCGGCACGATGAGAATATCTGTGTCTTTGACCTTCATGGCGCTGAAATAGCGAGCGGCGTCGCTTCGTGCAACGGCCATGAACCGCGCTCTTGATCACAATGGTGAACACGATGTTCGCTTCTTCACGTCTTGTGTGAACGATGGCGATGGACGATTTGTCGTCAGGAATAGAAACAGCCAGTGCGGGAACTCCACACGGCGTACAATGATTGGCGGCGCGGGGCTCTACCGCAGGCTGGCCGAACGGAGACTTTGATGAGTGAATTGCCTTTTGCCGCCACCACCCCCGTCAGCGTCGCCCGTGTTGGGCTGAAGGCGCGCAATGCCGAAAGCCTTGCCGCCTATTATCGCAGCGTCGTCGGCCTGCAGGAGTTGAGCCGCGCCGATGGCGCGATCACGCTCGGCGCCGCCAACCGTCCGCTGCTGGTCATCGAGGCGGATGCGAAGGCAAAGCCGGACGATCCGCAAAGCGCCGGCCTGTTCCACACCGCCTTCCTGCTGCCCAGCCGCGCCGATCTCGGTCGCTGGATCAACCATGCCATCGCCGACAAGATCGCCATCGAGGGGGCTTCCGACCATCTGGTCAGCGAAGCGCTGTACCTGACCGATCCCGAAGGCAACGGCATCGAGATCTACGCCGACCGCCTCCCGCAGGACTGGAAGTGGAATGGCGACAAGATAGCCATGGCCACCGAGCGGCTGAACATTCCGTCGGTGGTTGCCGAAGTGCCGGTCGGTGACGCGGGTTGGCAGGGGGCGCCGGAAAACAGCATTGTCGGCCATGTCCATCTGCGCGTCGGCAGGCCGGAAGACGCCGAAGCCTGGTGGAACCAGGAATTCGGCTTCGACACCGTGGCGAAATATGGCGGTCAGGCGGTGTTTCTGTCGTCCGGGGGCTATCACCACCACATCGGCGCCAATGCCTGGCGCAGCCCCGGCGCCGGCCGCCGCGATCCGAGCCGCTCGGGCCTTGCCTGGGTTGAGATGCGCTCGGACAATGTGGCCAGCCCGGTGACCCGCGAAGACCCGTGGGGCACGGTGATCAGGACTGTTCCCGGCAAGGCCTGATCAACAAAAGCAGTTTAAGCTCGTAGGCGCTTGTCGACATATGAATCGACGAGCGCAGAGAGTTTCTGGGCATGAGCGAGAAATTTTTGCGCGTCGTAGCCGGCTGCGTCGAGATGAAAATCCAGCACAAACTGATGCAGCAGATCTGCAAATTCGCGGAGATCAGCGGTGTTCAGTTCATGTACGTATATGCAGTTGTAACCCCAGTCGTACTGATTACGAAAATTAACTAGGTACGGCTTTTCTCCGACCCTATCGATACAAAAGCGAATTACCCAGCGAGCGAACCAGGACGCTGTGCCAAAGTCTTCGATAACGTCGTCAATGACAACTACACCCATCGCCTGTACAGTTTATGCGATATGGACAAACTACGTCGTGCCTTGAAAAACGAAGGCGCTGTCGGCAACAACCAAGTTCCCTGCAGTCGAAATCCTCAGGCTTCGCCGAACACCCGCTTGAAGATCGTGTCGACATGCTTGGTGTGATAGCCGAGGTCGAACTTCTCGCGGATCTCGGCTTCCGGCAGGGCTGCGGTCACTTCCTTGTCGGCCAACAATTCCTCAAGAAAATCAGCGCCTTGTTCCCACACCTTCATGGCGTTGCGCTGAACCAGCCGGTAGGAATCTTCACGCGACAGGCCCGCCTGCGTCAGCGCCAGCATGACGCGCTGCGAATGCACGAGGCCGCGGAACTTGTTCATGTTCTTCAGCATGTTGTCGGGATAGACGAGCAGCTTGTCGACGACGCTGGTCAGCCGCGACAACGCAAAGTCGAGCGTCACCGTGGCGTCCGGCCCGATCATGCGCTCGACTGAGGAGTGTGAGATGTCGCGCTCGTGCCAGAGCGCTACATTTTCCATCGCTGGCAGCGCCATGGAGCGCACCATGCGGGCAAGGCCGGTGAGGTTTTCCGTCAGCACCGGATTGCGCTTGTGCGGCATTGCCGACGAGCCCTTTTGTCCCGGCGAAAAATACTCTTCCGCTTCCAGAACCTCGGTGCGCTGGAGATGCCGGATTTCGATCGACAGCCGCTCGATCGACGAGGCGATGACGCCGAGCGTGGCGAAGAACATGGCGTGGCGGTCGCGTGGGATCACCTGCGTCGACACCGGTTCCGGCTTCAGGCCGAGTTTTGCCGCCACATGTTCCTCGACATACGGTTCGATGTTGGCAAAGGTGCCGACCGCGCCCGAAATGGCGCAGGTGGCGATGTCTTCCCGCGCGTGCACCAGCCTCTCGCGGCAGCGCGAGAACTCGGCATAGGCCTGCGCCAGCTTGATGCCGAAGGTCGTCGGCTCGGCATGGATGCCGTGGCTGCGGCCGATCGTGACGGTGTCCTTGTGCTCGAAGGCACGCCGCTTGAGTGCTGCAAGCAGCGCGTCGATGTCGGCGAGAAGGATGTCGCTCGCTCGGGTAAGCTGCACGGCAAAGCAGGTGTCGAGAACATCAGACGATGTCATGCCCTGGTGGATGAAGCGGGCGTCGGGTCCGACGAATTCGGCAAGATGGGTCAGGAAGGCGATGACGTCGTGCTTGGTGACACGCTCGATCTCGTCGATCGCCTCGACATCGAATTTCGCGGCACCGCCCTTTTCCCAAATGGTTTTTGCCGCTTCCTTGGGAATGACGCCGAGTTCGGCCAGCGCGTCGCAGGCATAGGCTTCGATCTCGAACCAGATGCGGAACCGGGTTTCGGGCGACCAAATGGCGACCATTTCCGGCCGGGAATAACGAGGGATCATCGGTCAGTCCTGATTTGTCGAGGAGTTTGCCCGCGTCCTAACAGAGGCGGGCAAAATGCTCAACGCTGCTGCCGTGCAAACCAGACGCTGGCGGCAAACAAGGCGACGAAACCAAGCGGAAAATAAAGCCGGATGCCCAGCACCACGAACTGATAGAGCGCCGTCAGCATCGTGAAGACGAACTGAAGGCCCCAGGTGAAGGTGAAAGCCGGGGCATGCCATTCGGCGTAGTAGGAGCGGTACTGCAGGGCAAACAGCCCGCCGGTCAGGCCGATCGTTGCGCCGAGCAGGCACACGAACGCCGCCGCAAAGGCGACCTCCCAGCGCCTTCCAAGCGAGACCAGCCGTGCCGCGAACAGGCCAAGCGGAAAGGCGAGCGCTCCGCCGCAGGCATAGAGCAGCGACACGGTGCGGATTTTCTCCGGCGTCTCCCAGTCGTCCAAAAGCAGGTTGACGAGCGCGCTGGCGCCCATCGTCACGGCCCACAACAAGGCGCCGAAAAGCGCGGTCCGCGGTGTTGGCATCGCACGGCGAAGGCGGCTCGGGGGGCGATTGCGCCCAGCGGGTTGAACAAGCGGTGTCACAGGCGGCCGGTCACCGCGATCCAGCGAAAGTTCGGCCCCTCGAAGCCGTACTGGCGCACCGTGATCAGCACCGCATAGCCGCTCAGACTGTCCATGGAAAATGTCTGCACCGCGCCGATCCGGTAGCCGTTTGGGCAACCCCGGCTTCTGGGGATCGACTTGTCCTCGTGCAGCAGCTTGCTCGTGCCGCCATCCTGCGCCTCGATGCGCAGCAGCCGAAAGCCGTTGATCTCTCCCTGGCTCTCGCAGCCTTCGGTGTTGTTCATGCCGATCTCGTCGAGCCGGAATTCGAGCGGCCGGTCGACCGGCGAAAAGATCGGGCGTGGGTTGACCGCCATCCGGTGCGGATCGGCCGAAAGCTCGGTCACCGGGTTGAAGCCCGCGGTGATACCCCTGTTCGCGCTCAACTCAGCCTGTTTGACGATCGCTTCGCCTTTCTGCTGGGCCTCAAGGCGCGCCGCTTCGAGCGTGGCGTTCTCATCGTCAATCCGGACCCGGATCGGCGTTCCCTTGAGAAAGCTGTCGTCGTTCGTGTCGATGTAGTAGCGGTTGGCATAGGGGAATCCGGACCCGTCCTGGACGCCATACTCCTCGAAGGCGAAGACGCCGCCGTCCTTGGTGAAACCGAGGATTTCGAGTTCGGCGACATCGCCTGCATGGGCGGCGATCGACGTCGCGAACTGTGCAAGCAGAGAAACGGCTAACAGAAAAAGCAATCGCATCGGTTCACTCCGGCAGCTGTCGTCGTTCCAATCCCCAAAAGCACGTCGCGTTTGAACGGATTCAGGTGACGCGCTTTAGGTCTTTCTTTCTATGCATGTCGTTCTCCCAAAACCGGAACCACCTTTGGGCGACATGCATTAGCACGACGGAATCAAAACGTCGTGCAGTCCCAAAGCCGATGCATCCAATCGGCCCGTCATTAGTTATCGTCAGCAGCCCCAATGGAGAACCACCATGACCGACACCAGCAAAATTCGTGAGCATATGGAAGTCGTTGGCGCCGATGGCGTGCATGTCGGCACCGTCGACAAGGTGGAAGGTGAGCGCATCAAGCTGACCAAGGCCGATAGCGGCGCTGGCGCTCACAAGGGCCACCACCATTACATTCCCCTGAGCCTGCTTGCCGAGGTCGATGGCAAGAAGGTGTGGCTGTCAGCGAATTCCGATGTCGCGGTGACCTTCGAGGAAGAAAAATCCGATCCGGTTTGATCGACTGCTTCACCCCGAGCGCGACGACCAGACTGGAAACAGGTCGTCAACGGCAGGCGTCGCGGCAAACACGCCGCGGCTGATGGCGCGCGCCATGGTGGCTCCGGCCGTGGCGTAGAGGTCGATCGCCGCGTCGGCCGCAAGCTCGACACCACTCGTGCCCGTCGCCAGCGCAAACACCAGGTCGCCATCGGCCGGCGTATGCGTTGGCCAGATGGCGCGCACGAATCCGTCATGCGCCGATATCGCCAGGCGCTTTGCAGCGGCCTTGGTGAGCACCGCGTCCGTGGCAATGACGGCGATGGTGGTGTTTCCGCCGGTTTCCATCTGTCCGCCGACACGCTTGTCGCGGTATTTCAACAGGATCCGTTTCGCATCGTCTGGCATCGGCGAGGGATAGCCAAGCCCGCCGAATTCGTCGCCGATTTCGAACGGTGCCGCCCAGAAATGGCGGGTTCGGCCGACGGTCACCGAGCCGGTCGGATTGATGGCGGCCAGCGCGCCGATGGTGATGCCGTTGTCGAGAAGCGTCGAGGCCGAGCCGAGGCCGCCCTTCAACCCTGAAGTGAGGGCTCCGGTGCCGGCGCCGATCGTGCCGAGCTGGAATTCGGTGCTGGCGGCTTGGACCGCTTCATAGCCGAGGTCGCGGTAGGGTGGATAACGCCCCCAATCCTTGTCGCCGCCATTGCGCAGGTCGAACAGGATCGCCGCTGGCACGATCGGCACGCGAAAGCCGCCGACTTCGAGCCCGATGCCGCGCTCGCGCAGCGCCGCCTGCACGCCGGATGCCGCGTCGAGGCCGAAAGCCGAGCCGCCCGAAAGCACCACGGCGTGGACTGCCTCGACCGAATTGTGCGGTTCGAGCAGATCGGTCTCACGGGTGCCCGGTGCACCGCCCAGGACCTGCACGCTTGCCACCGCCGTCCCGTCGCAAAGCACGGTCGTGACGCCGGACTTCAGCCTGGTGTCGGAAGCATTGCCGACGCGCAGGCCGGCAACGTCGGTGATCAGATTGCGCGGGCCGGTGCGAAACATCAGTTGCTTTCCAAGGGCGCAAAGCGCGTGCCATCGAAGCGGAAGACACGGTAGGGGCTCTGGCTGAGGTCGCCTTTCGCGTCGAAGCGGACCGGCCCGATCGCAGTGGTGAAATCATGCCCCGTCAGAGCGTCGGCGAGCGGCTTGCCCGAGGTTTCGGACAGGCCTGACGCCGCCTTGGCGATCTCGACCGCCGCATAAGCCGGTAATGTGTAGCCGTCCGGCACGATTTTCTGTGCCGAGAAGCTTTCCAGGACCTTTGGATCGGCGACATCGGCCCATTCAGGCGGCGCGATCATCAGCGTGCCCACCGCATAGGGCACGTCGCCCGGTGTGCGCAAATTTTCGCCGCCGGCGAAGACGATGCCGGCAGACAGTTGCGCCGCATCACGGCCCATGATGGCGATGTCTTCGCCGTCGCCGCCGGCAAAGACATGCGAGGCGCCTGCCTTTTTCAGCCGGCCAATCATTCCGATCTGGTTGTCGAGCTGCGGCCGGAACGTGTCGACGAAAACCGGTTTCAGCGCCGCCTGCTCGGCCGCCGCGCGAAGCGTCTCGGCGATTTCGCGGCCATAGATGGTGCCGTCATCGATGATAGCGAACAAGTCATTCTGCCACAGATGGGTGAGGCTGGAGGCGACTGCATTGCGCTCATCGTCACCTCGTGGCCCGAGACGGTAGACCGGCCAGCCGGTCTTGGCACGCCGGTCGGTCAGGCTTTCGGTTCGCACACCAACGGTGATGACCGGAATGTTCGCGTCCTTGAGGATCGGCATCGCCGCTTCGATCGCCTCGGTGCAGAGAAAGCCGACCACGACATTGACCTTGGCCGCCACGAATTCCCTGGCCGCGGCGGCGCCGCCGTCAGCGGTGCAGGCATCATCCATGGTCTTGAGTTCGATGCCGTTCGCTTCGGCTGCAAGACCCGTGCCGGCGTCGATCTGCTTGCCCAGGATGGCTGACGGTCCTGACAAGGGTGCCGCAACGCCGACCAGCATCGTCTGGGCGCTGGCGGCGCTGGCCATGAACAGCCAGGCCAATGCGGCCGATATCGTTACCCTGGATCGCATCCTGATGAAGAATTCCTCCAAGCTGGCGACATTTTGCTGGCGCCAATTCCGCCAAGACCTAAAGGCTGGCCGGGCTTGGTGCAACACGCGAATTTTGGGGAGAAGGAGCCCAGGCTCAGCCGTCGCCTCGCTTGTGGCATGTCATATGTCGCCATATATAGCGGTAGGGTTCTGACTGTGGAAAATTTCCGGTGCTGAAGAAGAACGACATTGGGCCGCAGGCCTATCGCGATGCGATGAGCCATTTTGCCGGCCACGTCCATGTGGTCACCACCGATGGGCCGGCGGGCAAGCGCGGCGCGACGGTGATCGCGGCCTGTTCGGTATCGGATACGCCGCCGACGATTCTGGTCTGCCTCAACTGTGAAAACCTCAAGAATGAGCCGTTCGTGAAAAACGGCAGATTTGCCCTGAACACGCTGGCTTCGCACCAGGAGCCGCTGTCGGTCGGCTTTTCCGGCATCACCGGCCTGCCGGTCGAGGAGCGCTTCGCGCTCGGCGAGTGGGACGTGATTTCCACCGGCGCGCCTACGCTGAAGGGCGCGCTCGCGGTGTTCGACTGCGAACTGATCGACACCAAGGATCTGGCCACGCATCGTGTGCTTTTTGGCAAGGTGACAGGCCTGCGCATCGGCGATAATTTGCGGCCGCTGATCTACCACGCCCGCGGCTACCACGTTCTGGACAGCGGAGCGCCGGCGTTCACGGAGAAAGAATGACCGAGCTGAAACCGCGCACCGTGCCGCGGACGATCGACGAGACGCTCGATCTCCTGACCGGCGCGGACTATGTGGCGGACCGGTCGCTGGCGACCGTGCTGTTCCTGTCGTTGCGCATGAAGCGGCCATTGTTCCTCGAGGGCGAGGCCGGCGTCGGCAAGACCGAGATCGCCAAGGTGCTGGCCCAGGCGCTTGGCCGCCGGTTGATTCGCCTGCAGTGCTATGAAGGGCTCGATGTCTCGTCCGCCGTCTACGAGTGGAACTACGCCGCGCAGATGATCGAGATCCGCATGGAGGAGGCGGCCGGCAAGGTCGACCGCACCGCCATGGAGCGTAATGTCTTCTCCGAAAAATACCTGATCCGTCGCCCTGTGCTCGATGCGCTGACCGGCAAGACAGGCGCTGCCCCGGTCTTCCTGATCGACGAGCTCGATCGTACCGACGAGGCATTCGAGGCCTTCCTGCTCGAAATCCTGTCCGATTTCCAGGTGACGGTGCCTGAACTCGGCACCATCAAGGCGGAAGAACCGCCAATCGTCATCATCACCACCAACCGCACACGTGAGATCCATGACGCGCTGAAACGGCGCTGTCTCTATCACTGGGTCGACTATCCCAATGCCGAGCGAGAGCTGGAGATCGTGCGCCGAAAGGTGCCGCAGGCCAACCAGCGGCTTTCGGCCGAAGTGGTTTCCTTCATCCAGAAGCTGCGCCAGATCGAACTGTTCAAGGTGCCGGGCGTGGCCGAAACCATCGACTGGGCCGGCGCACTGACCGAGCTCGACAAGGTGGCGCTCGATCCGGAAACCGTGTCCGACACGATCGGCGTGCTGTTGAAATACCAGGACGACATCGCCCGCATCGAACAGGGCGAAGGCCGGCGCATCCTCAACGAGGTGAAAGCCGAGCTTTCGGCTGCGGAGTAGGGCCATGCCGGTGTCGCGCCCCGAACCCAAGGAAGCCCGGCCGGACGGACGCATCGCCGACAACATCGTCTATTTCGCCCGTACCTTGCGCAAGGCAGGCATGCGGGTCGGGCCGGCCTCGGTCAAGGATGCCATAGAGGCGGTGCTGGTCGCCGGCATCGGTTCGCGAGATGACTTTTACTGGACGCTGCATGCCGTGCTGGTGTCACGGCACGAGGATCACGCCACCTTCGACGAAGCCTTCCGGCTGTTCTGGAAATCGCGCGAACTGATCGAAAAGATGCTGGCGATGTTTTCGCCTGTGGCGCCTGACGCCAGGGAGAAGCAGAAGCCGCGCGCCGCCGAGAACCGTGTCAGCCAGGCGATGTTCGAGGGCCACCAGAAGAACCAGCCGGCCCAGGAGATCCCCGAGATCGAGGTCGATGCCCGCTTCACCTTTTCCGGCAATGAGGTGCTGCGCGGCAAGGACTTTGCCCAGATGAACGCCGTTGAAATGGCGGATGCCAGAAGGGCGATCGCCCAGTTGCGGCTGCCATTCGACATGGTGCGGACCCGGCGCTTCAAGGCAGATGCGCACGGCCGCCGCATCGATCCGCGCGCCATGATGCGTTCGGCAGCGCGCACCGGCGGCGAACTGATCCTGCCGAAATTCCGCTCACCGCGTGAGGTCCATCCGCCGCTGGTGGTGCTGGCCGACATTTCCGGCTCGATGAGCCAGTACACGCGCATCTTCCTGCATTTCCTGCATGCGTTGACGGAAAAACGCCGGCGGGTGCACACGTTCGTCTTCGGCACGCGGCTGACCAACCTGACCCGGCAGATGCGTCATCGCGATCCCGATGCCGCACTTGCCGACTGTTCGGCGGCGGTCAAGGACTGGTCGGGTGGCACCCGCATCGGCGACACGCTGGCCGAGTTCAACCGGCTGTGGTCGCGGCGTGTGCTGGGGCAGGGCGCGGTGGTACTTTTGATCACCGACGGGCTGGAGCGCGACGATATCGCCGGCCTGTCGGAGGAAATGGAGCGCCTGCACAAATCCTGCCGGCGGCTGATCTGGCTCAACCCGTTGCTGCGGTTCGACGGTTTCCAGGCGCGCGCCCGCGGCGTCAAGGCGATGCTGCCGCATGTCGACGAGTTTCGCTCGGTGCACAATCTCGATGCACTCGCCGATCTCTGCGCATCGCTGGATAAGAAATCGGCGCAGTCTGTCGATCCGCGCCGGTGGCTGGACGCTGGCGCGAGGCACGCCGCGTGACCATATGTGGCCCGAGAAATACGAGAAACAGACTCTGAGAGAAGCGATCATGGAAGACAGCATCTATCTCGATGAGGCCCGCGACCCGCTGATCATCGCGGAAGGCTGGATGAAGGACGGCAAGGATGTGGCCATCGCCACCGTGGTCGAGACCTGGGGTTCTGCGCCTCGCCCCGTCGGCAGCCATCTGGTCATTGACGCCGACGGCAATTTCCACGGCTCCGTCTCGGGCGGCTGCGTCGAAGGCGCGGTGGTGACTGAAGCAATCGACGTGATCGACAGCGGCAAGGCCAGGATGCTCGAGTTCGGTGTTGCCGACGAAACCGCCTGGCAGGTCGGTCTGTCCTGCGGCGGCCGGATCAAGGTCTATGTTGAAAGATTGGGCTGACCTTTTATGGATCCCTATGCGCTGAAAACGTTGAACGCCGAACGCCGCGCCCGCCGCGCGGCGATCCTTGTCACCGATCTTGGTGACGGCCGCGACCGTATCGTGCGCGAAGGCGATCAGGTTGCCGGCGATCTCGGCGCTGCGATCGCCAAGGCGTTCCGCACCGGCAATTCCGGTTCGGTCGAGGCCGAAGGGCGGACCTTCTTTCTCAACGCGCATCTGCCGCAGCCGCGGCTCGTTGTCGTCGGCGCCGTGCACATCAGCCAGGCGTTGGCGCCGATGGCCAGGATCGCCGGCTATCCCCTGGAGATCATCGATCCGCGCACCGCCTTTGCTACACCCGACCGCTTTCCCGATGTCGCTTTGCACGCCGAATGGCCGGAGGATGTGCTGAAACGCCAGCCGCTCGACAGCTACACGGCTCTCGCCGCCGTCACCCATGATCCGAAGGTCGACGATTTCGCGCTGAAGGCAGCACTCGACGCCAGATGCTTCTATGTCGGCGCGCTTGGTAGCCGCAAAACGCATGCCAAGCGCGTCGAACGCTTGCTGGCGTTGGGCGCGAGCGCCGAGCAGATCGCCCGCATCCATGCGCCGATCGGGCTCGACATTGGTGCTGCCAGCCCTGCCGAGATTGCGGTCGCGGTACTGGCACAGGTTGTCCATGCCTTCCGCTCGCGCGGCCTCGAGTCCAAAGGCGCGGCAGCGTGAAATTTGGCCCGATCCCGATCGAAGCGGCAGAAGGTGCGGTGCTCGCACATGCCACCACAGCCGGAGAACGGCGTTTTCGCAAGGCGCACAGGCTGAGCGCCGAAGATGTCTCGGTGCTCAAGGTGGCAGGCGTCACGCAGGTGGTTGCGGCTGTGTTGGCTTCTGACGATCTCGGCGAAGACGCCGCCGCGCAGGAAATAGCCGAAAGCATGCGCTTTCGCGGTATCGATGTGCGACCGGCCGCCACCGGGCGGGTCAACCTCCATGCCAGCTCAGCGGGCATCTTCACCGTCAATGCCGCGATGATCGACGCCATCAACGCCGTCGATCCCGCCATCACCATCGCCACGCTGGCGCAGCATGCGCCGGTCGAGAAAGGCCAGATGGTCGCGACGGTGAAGATCATTCCTTTCGCGGTCAGCTCCGCGCTGGTCGATGCGGTCACGAAAATCTGCGCCGGTGGCGAGATCTTTGCAGCCAACGCCTATCGGCCGGTTCGCGTTGGCGTCATCCAGACGGTTCTGCCGGGCATCAAGCCGAGTGTGCTCGACAAGACATTGCGCGTCACCGAAGCGCGGCTGGCGCGCTCGGGCGGCAGGCTGACGGCAGAGCGCCGCACGCCGCATGAGATCGCGCCGGTGGCGGAGGCCGCGGCTTCGCTGGCGCGCGACAACGATATGGTGGTGATCTTCGGCGCCTCGGCGATGAGCGATTTCGCCGATGTCGTTCCGGCAGCGATCGAAATGGCGGGTGGTACCGTCATCCGCGCGGGCATGCCGGTCGACCCCGGCAATCTGCTGGTGCTCGGCACGCTCGATGGCAAGCGTGTCATTGGCGCCCCCGGCTGCGCCCGCAGCCCCAAGGAGAACGGCTTCGACTGGGTGCTGGACCGGTTGATCGCTGGCCTTGATGTGACCGCCAAGGATATTGCCGGCATGGGGGTCGGCGGACTGTTGATGGAAATCCCGACCCGGCCGCAGCCGCGCGAACCGCTGCCGGCCAAAAGCCAGCTCAAGGTCGGCATCGTCCTTCTGGCGGCTGGCCGGTCGAGCCGCATGGGTGGACCGAACAAGCTCCTGGCGCTGTTCGATGGCAAGCCTCTGGTGCGCCGCACCGCCGAGCGTGCGCTTGGCTCGAAGGCTTCGGGCACGATTGTCGTCACCGGCCACCAACGCGAGCGGGTGCGCGCGGCGCTGGCGGGCCTCGATGTGACCTTCGCCGACAATCCCGATTTCACCGACGGTCTGTCCACGTCGCTGAAGGCCGGTATTGCCTACCTGCCCGAAGACGCCGCCGGCGTGATGATCGTTCTCGGCGACATGCCGGGTGTCGCGTCGGGTGATCTCGACGGATTGATCGATGCGTTCCGCAAGGCCGGCGGCAATTCGGTGGTCCGCGCCTCGCATGACGGCAAGCGCGGCAACCCGGTGCTCTTGCCGCGCTCCCTGTTTCCAGCGATCGCCCATCTCGAGGGCGACACCGGCGCACGTCATCTGGTCGAGGCCGAAGGGCTCGATGTCATCGATGTCGAGATCGGGGAAGGCGCGTCTGTTGATGTCGACACCCGCGAAGCGCTGGAAGGAGCCGGCGGCGTGCTGCAGGATTGACAAACCGAAGTCGAAAACCGCATGCCTTGGGCATGTCTTTCCGCTTCCGCTTTTTCTGCGCCCTTGTAACCGCGACAACCCTGTTGTCGTCGGTCGCTCAAAGTCAGACGCTGTCGCTAAAACCCTTCAAGGACGATCTCTTCGCCTATCCGGGGACGCTGTCGTCCGACACCAACGGCGCCTACACGGTCCTCGATTACCGTGAGATGCGCGACATCAACCAGCGTGACGAGGTGCCCGAGCGCCGGGTACACGCCCAGTACACCGACACCGGCGTTCGCAAGGCGCAGCAGGATCTGCTGCTGAAGACCGACGCTGGCGATGTCAGGCATGTTGCCGTCGGCAAGACCGAGGGCGCCGCCATCATTGTGCTTTACCTGCACGGGCAGGGCGGCAGCCGCAAGCAAGGCGTCGATGACTTCACCTTTGGCGGCAATTTCAACCGGCTCAAGAACCTGATGGCCGGCAATGGCGGCCTCTATCTCAGCCCGGATTTTACCGATTTCGGCGACAAAGGTGCGGCGCAGGTCGCTGCCCTGATCGACCACTACGCCGAACAATCGCCGGGCGCGAAGATCTTCGTCGCCTGTGGATCGATGGGCGGCGCTCTGTGCTGGAAGCTTGCCGCCCGCAACGACACGGGCCGGCGCATCAATGGGCTGCTGCTGCTCGGCTCGCTATGGGACGAGAGTTTTTTCTCAAGCCCGGCCTTCAGGCGTCACGTCCCTGTCTTCTTCGGCCAGGGCAGCCATGACGTGGTTTTCCCCGTGGAAAAGCAGGAAGCCTTCTTCCGCTCTATCATCGCCAAATCGAAGGCCTATCCCTACCCAACCCGCTTCGTTCGCTTCGAGACCGGTACCCATGGCACGCCGATCCGTATGACCGACTGGCGCGGCACGCTCAACTGGATGCTGTCGAAGGCGCCCTGATTCCCGCTTGGGGGAAGCTCTTCTGACTCTCAGGGTGCGGTGTTGTAGTCGACAACGGTCTGCGGATTTTGCTCGCCGTCATAGGAAGCATCGACGTCGAACTGGACCAGCGAGAAATTGCCGTTGCGGAACAGATACGTCCCCGCGTCGGACGCATCGCCGATGCCGCGCCACTTGTTGAAAGTGGTGATCGTGTGGGCTTCCTCGTCATAGTCGGAATTGACCGCCCACCCGGTCGTCTGGAAGCCGACGATGCTCATGCCCAGCAATTTGCCGTCGCTGTCATTGTTCTCGTAGCGGATGTCCATCTTGGGTTCGGCGAACTGCAATTGCTGCACGCCCGACACCTCGTCGGTCATGTAGTAGATCGAGCTTTCATTGTAGGCAGCGGCCGAACAGGAAAAATGGAACAGCCGCGTTTCCTTGTCGGGATCGCCGGGCGCCGCATCCTTGTCCTTGTACTTGATCGAAAAGACGGTCGGCTCATTGGCCAGGAACTGCTTGTCGCACTGGTCGCCATAGGTCGCCAGGAAGGCCTTCTTGGCCTGCTCCAATGCCGTGTCCTTCGTCGGTTGCGGCGGCCCGTCGCCGCAACTCGCCGGCAGTGCCTCCTCGAAATCGGCCGTGGAGGGTTTCAGCGCGCCTTTTTCGATGTGGATCGGGTCGAAAGGCGGTGCCGCCTGGATCTGGGCATTGACCTGGCGCAGCGTATAGCAACCGGCAAACACCTTTTCGCCGCCACTCTTGTCGGTGGCGCGGATGGCGACTGGGACGTTGTAGAAAATGCTGCCGGCGGCGCCTTCGTCTGAAACGGCACCCGTCGCGACCTCGACCTTGTCGGTGCCGTCAAAGCCCTTGACGAAACTGTCGAAGTCTTTTGCCGGCTTTGTATCGCCGAAATAGCCCCAGGCGCGGGCGAATTCATGCCGGTTGATGGCGCTGTAAAGTGAGCGGACAACGGCGTCGGCGCTTGATCGATCGTCGACATAGGGCGCTTCGGGGGCATCGTCGGCGGCGAGCGCCGTCTGGCCGGTTGTGGCAAGGGAGAGAAAGGCAGTCGCTGCGAAAAGGACGCGTCTCATCGGGAATCTCCGCTCGATGAGGAGATTCTACGATGGCGATTGCGGCAACGTGGTGACGGGGCGTGAGGGACGCTTGAAGAATCGTGCGCGAAGGCGTTACGTCCGTCCGCCGGCGTCCGGCCGGACAGGAGATTTGACGTGACGATATCGATGTATGAGGCATCCGTGCCAGTGTTTTCGGCCAGGCTGAAAGCACTTTCCACTGTGCTGGCGGCCGCCGAACAGAATGCGCTTGACCGCAAGATCGACCCGCAGGTGTTTTTGACGGCCCGGCTGGCGCCTGACATGTATGCGCTGACCCGGCAGGTGCAGATCGCCACCGATCACGCCAAGGGCGCGCCGTCGCGCCTCGCCGGGCGCGAAGTGCCGAGATATGAGGACAATGAGGCGAGTTTTGCCGAAGTCCAGGCGCGCATCACGAAGACCCTGGACCTGCTGGCGACATTTTCAGCTGCCGACTTCGACGGTTCGGATGACAAGGTGATCGAGTTGAAGCTTGGCGGGCGCGAAAGCTCGATGCCCGGCCTGCAGTATCTGCTGCATGTGGCCATGCCCAACTTCTATTTCCACCTCACCACGGCTTACGACATCCTTCGCCACAATGGCGTGCCACTGGGCAAGGCGACATTCCTGGGCGCGCGCTGAGCAATTGAGGCTTTCGAGATGTCCCGGATGGGGCCGGGACATCTTGGCCTCCATGCACCTAGCGGATGGACATTTCGCGGGCGATGCGCGGAAAATCGGCGGGCTTGATGCCGATGTCGGCGCGGTCAGCATTGCTCATCGAATGAAGCAGTGCGAGCGCCGAGCGATATCTCAGATGTTCCTGCGGCCGCGGCCTGGCGAACATTTCAGTGAAGAAACCCATGATTCAGCCCCTGGTTGGTCCTCCACGGCTGCCAATATAGGTGAATCGTGACAATTGTGCATTGCAGCATTTGCATAGCAGCCATGTCTTCATGATCTTTTTTGAAGATATTTTGCAGTCGACTGAAACTTCTGTCCGGTGCGCACCGTACGCTTGAACGCTGGCACATGCCGGCTTTCCTCGCCACTCCTGGCGAATTCCGGACTGCATGAAAGTGCAGTCCGGCTTTTTGTCTTGGGACTGCGGATGAGCGAGCGGCGAACCAGGCGAAGGCTAAATTCGTTAACATCGGTGGCATGCATTTTTAACGAGCCGGTTCTATGCTCCGAAGCTTGCATGGTCGGGCGAGAGGGAGGCTGACATCGCTACTGGCGCCAAGCGTGATTTCGCTTCGTTGCTCGACGACCTCTTCGTCGCCTCCGACAAGAGCGACGGGATTGAGGGCGAAGAGACCGGCGCTCGTCCGTCCATCCCTTTCGACTATCTCTCGGTGGCGGATGAACTCCATTCCGGCCGCATCAAGGTATCGGGCAGCGGCTTTGCCACTGAATATCGCGAGGCCGGCGCCGATCTGGCGACCGAATTCGCTGCATTGCTCGATCATGCCAAACTGGCTCTCGCCGGCGAAGAACAAAAGCCCGAGGAAAAGCTGCCGCCGATCGATCCGGAATCCATCGCGGTCGAACTTGGCCTCAATCAACCGAAGCTCATCGCCGATTTTGGCCGCATGCGACGCAGCTTTGCCTTCGCCAACCATCCGGACCGTGTCGCTCCGCACCTGCGCCAGCGCGCCATGATCCGCATGCAGGTCGCCAACATGCTGATCGATGAGGCCAAGCGCCGTGCGCTGGCCGGCGCTCGCCGCTAAACGCCGCTGGTTCACGCAAAAGTCGGTCTGGCGAGGCTTGGAGAGCGCCTCTGCTTTCCCTATAGATGCGGCTTCCTTCCCATGCCGCCTAGCAAGCTTTCCCTCCGGAGCAGAATTCCATGCACAAACGCCGTCTCGGTCGGACCGATCTTCTTGTTACCCAGATCTGCCTGGGCTCCATGACCTGGGGCCAGCAGAATACCGAGGCCGACGGGCATGCCCAGATGGACCTGGCCTTTTCGCGCGGCGTCAACTTCATCGACACAGCCGAGCTCTACCCGATCCCGCCCAAGGCGGAGACGCAAGGGCGGACCGAAAAGATCATCGGCAGCTGGATGAAGGCGAAGGGAAACCGCGACAAGGTGATCCTGGCCTCCAAGGTGGTCGGCCGCACGGCCAACAGCTGGTTTCGCGGCGACCGGCCGTCGCAGCTGGTGCGCGCCGATATCTTTGATGCCATCGACAAATCGCTGGCCAAGCTCGGCACCGACTATCTCGACCTCTATCAGATCCACTGGCCGGAACGGGACATACCCTGGGGCGCCAACCCGACGCGCGTCGGCGCCGTACCGCGCCGTGCTGATTCTGTCGGCGCACCAACCGACGAGACGCCGATCGAAGAGACGCTTGCCGTGTTCGACGAACTGGTGAAGATCGGCAAGATCCGCCATTTCGGCCTGTCGAACGAGAGTTCCTGGGGCGTGATGCGGTTCCTGGCCGAGTCTGACAAAGGTGTCGGTCCCCGTGTAGCGTCGATCCAGAACGCCTACAATCTCGTCAACCGCACGTTCGAGGTAAACCTCGCCGAGGTCTGCGAGCGCGAGCAGGTGTCGCTGCTCCCCTATTCGCCGTTGGCGCAGGGCTATCTCTCAGGCAAATACGACCATGGCGCGCGCCCGTTGGGATCGCGCACCCAGCTGTTCAATCGCGGCCAGCGCTATGAGACCCCCAATGCGGCCGAAGCACAGCTCGAATACAACGAACTGGCACGCTCCTTTGGCCTGGAGCCTGCGCTGTTTGCCAATGCCTATGTGTCGAGCCGGCCCTTCGTCACCTCGAACATCGTCGGTGCGACGACCCTTGCGCAACTCGACATGGCGCTGTCTTCGGTGGACGTCGTCTGGACCGAAGAGATGCAGAAGGCGGTGGATGCAATCCATCAGCGCGTCGGCAATCCCTGTCCTTGATTGGCTTCGGGGTAGAATTGTCCAGGAATGACTGAGGGGTGGAGACGATGGCGGATTTTTCGATCGAGGCAGTGCGTGGAAGGTTTCCGGCCCTCTCGCTGGCCGACAAGGGGCGGCGCCGCATCTATCTCGACAACCCCGCCGGCACGCAGGTTTCGCACGCGGTGGCCGATGCGGTGTCGCGCTGCCTTTTGACCACCAACGCCAATCTCGGAGGCTATTTCGAAACCACGATTGCCGCGCAGGCCGTCGTCGACGAGGCGCATCAGGCGATGGCCGATTTCCTCAATGCGGCGAGCCCTGAGGAAATCATCATCGGCGCCAACATGACGACGCTGACCTATCACATGTCGCGCACGCTCGGCCGCACGCTGAAGCCGGGCGATGAGATCATCCTCACCCGCATGGACCATGAGGGTAACGTGTCGCCCTGGCTGCAATTGGCCGAGGATCTCGGTCTGGTGGTGCGCTGGCTGCCGTTCGACGAAAAGAGCTGGCAGGTCGAAGAGGCGACGTTGGCCGCGCTGCTCACGGACAAGACCCGGCTGGTCGCGTTGAACTACGCCAGCAACCTGACCGGCTCGATCAATCGGGTGAAGGCGTTGACCGCCATCGCCAGGAATGCCGGCGCGTTGGTCTATGTCGACGCCGTCCAGTTCGCGCCGCATGGCCTGATCGACGTCAGGGATCTCGGCTGCGATTTCCTGATCTGCTCGGCCTACAAATTCTTCGGTCCGCATATGGGCATATTGTGGGGCCGGCGCGACGTCATCGATGGCTTGAAACCCTACAAATGCCGCTGTTCTTCGAATGGCCTGCCGGAGCGGTTCGAACTCGGAACGCCGCAGATCGAACTGATGGCGGGCCTCACGGCCGCTGTGGATTATTTCGGCGAACTGGGTGCGGCAGCGGGCGAGGGTGGGTCGCGAAGGCAGAAGATCGCCAAGGCATTCGAGGTGTCGATCGCCTACGAAAACCCGCTGGCGCAGAGGCTGATCGACGGCCTGTCCGACATTTCAGGGCTGACCATCCATGGCATCACCGATCCGAAGCGGCTCGGCGAGCGCGTACCGACGGTTTCCTTCACCGTCGATGGCATCGTGCCGGAGACGATCGTTCGGCAGATGAACGCCGAAAACATCTTCCTGTGGTCCGGGCACAACTACGCCTGGGAGATCGTCCACCAACTCGGCATTCCTGCCGAGCATGGCGTCGTGCGCATCGGCATCGCCCACTACAACACGGCAACCGAAATCGACGAGACGCTGGAGAGCGTGCATCGGGTGATCGCCATGCTCAGGCAGCAGCGCTCCTGACGCCAGTCCGGATCTTCAGCGCGTCTTGCCACCGAAGCCGGTGAGGAAGGCGGTGAGGTTGTCGCTGAGTTCGTCGCAGAGGTAGCCGCCTTCCTGGACGATGACCGTCGGCAGGCCGAGCGTGGCAATCGCCTCGCCAATGCGCGAAAAGCCTGGTGTCGTCACCGAAAGCCCGCCGAACGGATCGCCCTCGAACGCGTCGAGGCCGAGTGCGACGACCAGCGCGTCGGGCGAAAAGGCACGAATACGCTGGAACGCCACCGCAAGCGCTTCCAGAAACGCCGCATCGGCGGATTTGCGCGGCAGCGGCAGGTTGAAGTTATAGCCGAGGCCCGGGCCTTCGCCGCGCTCGTCGGCATGGCCCCAGAAGAACGGATAGAAGCGCACTGGATCGGCATGCAGTGACACGGTGAGCACGTCCGGCCGAGCATAAAAGACGCCTTGCGTGCCGTTGCCGTGATGCAGGTCGACATCGAGGATCGCCACCCGCGCCGCCTGCTTGCGCAGAACCTGAGCTGCAACGGCCGAATTGTTCATGAAACAGAAGCCGCCGGCGACATCGGCAAAGGCATGGTGGCCCGGCGGCCGGCACAGTGCGTAAGCGGCCGGCGCGCCAGCCATCACTGTCTCGGCTGCTTCGACCGCGCTCCACGCGCTCCATAGCGCGCTCTGCCATGTTTGGCCCGAGATCGGGCAAGCGGTGTCAGCCATGTGATAGCCGGCCTGGCCCACCGCCGAGGCCGGATAGGATCCGTTGCGCGCGATCGGATGGATGTTGGGGATTACCTCGGCCGAAGCGCCGTCGATGCGCTGCCAGCGCTCGAAGATGTGCTCGAGAAAGTCGAGATATTCGGGCGTATGCACCGCCGCGACCGGGCCGAGCCCGTGATCCCGCGGCCGCTCGATCGTGCAGCCGGCAGATTTTGCGCCGGCTAGCAATCGCTCGACCCGTTCCGGCTTTTCCGGATTGGGCTTTGCCGCACCGCTCGAAAGAAAGGCCTTAGGGTCGTGGCGCTTCTGTTCCTCGGCATAGAAGGCTTTCATTCCTGCTCTCCATTCTCCGGCGCGTCGGCGAAGGCAAAAAAGGCATCGCCGATGATCTTCTGCGTCTGCTCGTAGCTCGACCAGGCGATGCCCAGCCTTTCATAAAACGCCTTGGCGCTCTCATTGTCGGTGTCGACGGACAGTCGCAGATAGACGCCGCCTTCCTTTCGGCACTGTGCCGCGACGTGCCGCAGCAGGCGCTCGCCGATCTTGCGACCACGAAACCGGTCCTCGACATAGAGGTCCTGCACATAGACGCCAGGCCGCCCCATCCAGGTGGAAAAGATCGGGAAATGCAGGCAGAGACCGGCGAATTCGCCGTCCACCTCGGCAATTAGGGTGGAAAAGGCGGGTTTTTCGCCAAAGCCGTAGGTTCTGAGATCGTCTGTTGTCGAGATGATCTCTTCGGGCACGCCGATGTGGCACCCGAGTTTCAGGATCGCCGCGTGGATGGTTTCGACATCGTCTATGCGGCCGGGCCGGATAACGGTGTCGGTGGCTTGGGCTTTTTCTCGCATGGATCAGGCCGCGGCGCCGGCCGAACCCGGTCTGGTCAAAAGGTCATCAAGCTCGTCAATGCCGTCTTCCGAAAAGACGCGAATGCCGTTCGCTTCCAGCAGCGCGGTGGTCGTGCCATGGCCAGCCACCCGGTTACCCCTGAAACTCCCGTCATAGATGAAACTGCTGCCGCAGGACGGGCTGCCGTCGGTAAGAACCGCATATCGACACCCTGTTTCTCGGGCGAGATCGAGCGTGAGTTGCCCGGCTTCGAGATAGAGTTCGGTCACATCGTTTCCCGTTTGCTCGACCACTTGGCCTTGGCCGTGAAGCACTGCGCGGCCGTCTCCTGTGCCTCGAATTTCCGCCGGAGGACGTGGCGTGGAGAAGCCTGCGGCAACCTCCGGGCAGATCTGCACGATCCGCCCCTCTGCCTGCCATCGCGCAAGAATGGGATGATCGTTGAGCCGGTAGGAGCCGTTGTAGCGGACCTTGCTGCCGAGCAGGCAGGCGAAACGAGAACCCTTTCCATATCAGCCCTCCCTTTTCCACTCGACCTCCAGTGCTCCCCTAGAACGCCACCCGGTCGCCGCCCTTGAGTGCCAGCATGTCGCGCGCTTCGGTGGGCGTGGCAACCTCCAGCGACAGCCCGTCGAGAATGCCACGGATACGGCGCACCTGATCGGCATTGGACTTCGCCAGTTGGCGGCCGTCATAGAGACTGTCTTCCAGCCCGACGCGGACATTGCCACCCATCGCCGCGGCAATCGAGATCAGCGGCATCTGATTGCGGCCGGCGGCCAGCACCGAGAACTGGTAGCTGTCGCCGAACAGCTTGTCGGCGATCCGCTTCATATGGACGAGATTGTCCGGGTCGGCGCCAATGCCGCCCAGTATGCCCAGCACGAACTGGATGAACAGCGGTCCCGACACCAGCCCGCGGTCGCGGAAATGCGCCAGCGAATAGAGGTGGCCGACATCGTAGCATTCGAATTCGAAGCGCGTGCCGCAGCCCTTGCCCAGCCTCTCAAGCACGCCCTCCATGTCGGCGAAGGTGTTCTTGAAGATGGTGTCGCGCGTGGCTTCCAGCAGCTTCGGCTCCCATTCGTGCTGCCACTCCCTCGGCTTGTCGAGCATCGGAAACAGCGCAAAATTCATCGAGCCCATGTTGAGCGAGCACATTTCGGGTTCGGCCCGCAGCGGCGCTGCCAGCCGCTGGTCCAGCGTCATCAGCGACGAGCCGCCGGTGGTGATGTTGATCACCGCATCGGTCGCCTGCTTGATGCGCGGCAGGAACTGCATGAACACGTCCGGATCGGCGGTTGGCCGTCCATCCCTGGGATCGCGGGCGTGCAGGTGCAGGATCGAGGCGCCGGCTTCGGCGGCGGCGATCGCGTCCGCTGCGATCTGGTCCGGCGTCACCGGCAGGTAGGGCGACATTGACGGCGTGTGCACCGATCCGGTGACGGCGCAGGTGATGATGACTTTTCGCGACGCCATTCCTTTACCCCTGGCCTTCGACCGGCAGGTCGAGCTCGGCGGCCAGAATCTCCAGCGAGTCGCCGATGATCGAGACGATCTCGCCGACCTGCTCCCTGGTGACGATCATTGGCGGCGCGACCATGAAATTGTCGCCATCGACACCACCCTTGACCCTGCGGCCATAGATGATCAACCCGCGTTCATAGGCGAGGTCGAGCAGCCGCTGCGTGGCTTTCTTGTTCTGCTCTATCGGTCGTAGCGTCTCGGGATCGGCAACCATTTCCGCGCCGGTGAGCAGGCCCTTGCCACGCACGTCGGCGATGAACGGAAACCGCTTCGCCAACCCCTTCAGCCCGTCCATAAGCATATCGCCCATCGCGGCGGCATTGGCGATCAGGTCGAGCCGGTCCATTTCACCGAGCACCGCTAGGCCGGCGGCACAGGCCAGCGGATTGCCCGCATAGGTGTGGCCGTGCTGGAAGCCGCCTGAGGCGAGCAGCGGCTGCACCAGCCGCATCGGTGCAGCCAGCGCCCCAAGCGGCGCATAGCCCGAGCCCAAGCCCTTGGATAGCGCGACGATGTCGGGCTTGCAGTTCCAGTGGTCGCCGCCGAGGAATTTGCCGGTGCGGCCGGTGCCGCTCATCACTTCGTCATGGATGAGCAGGATGCCGTAGCGGTCGCAGATCTCGCGGATGCGCGCATAATAGCTGTCCGGTGCCACCAGGGCTGCGGTCGCGGCGCCGCCGATAGGCTCCATGATGAAGGCAACCACGCTCTCCGGGCCTTCGGCCAGGATCTTCTCCTCCAGCATGTCGGCATAGCGGAGACCGCGCTGTTCCATCGAAAGGTTGTCGCGGTCGCGCCACGCCGTCGGCGCCGGCACGGTCGGCATGACGCGCATCATCGGCGTAAAAGTTTCGGCCAGCGCATCGTCGCCGGTGATCGAGAGCGAGCCCAGCGTGCCGCCATGATAGGAGGGGAAGCGCGTGATCACCTTCCAGCGGCTGGCCTGACCGGTGGCCACCGCCCACTGCCGCGCCAGCTTGATGCAGGATTCCGTCGCCTCCGAGCCGCCCGAAACGAAGAAGATGCGGTCCATGCCTTCGGGCAGTTTTCCGGCCAGCTCCCGCGCCAGTTCCTCCGCCGGTTCGTTCTCGAAATGCAGCCGATACGCGAAGGTGGCGCGGTCCATCTGGCGCTTCATCGCGTCGAGTACATTGCGGTTGGAATGGCCGATATTGGCGACCATCGGTCCGCTCGACCCGTCGATAAAACGGCGGCCATCCTGCGTCCAGATGTAGATGCCCTCAGCGCGATCGACCAATGGCCGGCGCAGGCTGGACAGATAGAACAGATGCGATTCTCGCCGGGCGTCAGTGTCTTGAGCGGCGGTCTGGACTTTCGACATATCAGGACTTTCTGAGGTAACGATCGAGGACATTCTTGGTGACGCGTTCGACCATCGGGTCATGTCTTAGCAGGCCGGCGACCCATTCGCAGCTTCCGGCGTGGAACACCTCGCCCTTGCCGCGCGGGAAATTGACGATCATGCCATTGCCGCGTTTGACTTTTTCCAGATTGGCGTCGCTCGGGTCGCCGAACAGCGTTTCGGCGGTGAAGCGGCCGTCCTCGTCGATGAGGAACTGATCCTCGATCGGAATGTCAGCGCTTTCCTCGACCTGGGATGCCATGCCGACCGCGAGAACCTGGAGGCCCTCAGGCGCGCCGCTGGTGGCGGTAGGATAAGGCAGGCCGCCGCGTATCTCGAAGTCGAGCCCGTCGACCTCGTAGCCATAGACATGGCTGTCGGCGCCGAGCAGGTCGCCGTAATAAATGCCGGTGCCGGCAAAGGCCCAGTGCTCGGGCCGGTAGACCGGAAAGCCGCGCACGCCGCGCGGCGCGCAGCCACCCCAGCCGGCATAGACGCCGCGGGTCGCGTTGAGTCCGAAGGTCGCCGAACCCGGCCGGCCGATTTCCGGCGCTTCCCAGGAATTGGTCGCGCGGGTGACGTCGCCGCTGCTGAGATAGGCGGGATCTTCGGCACGCGCGCGGTATTTGTAGCAGACCTGCCGGCGGCCCTCGTCCTCCAGCCGCGTCTGCCACATGAAATTGCCGGCGAAGCGCGCCGTATGGCCGCCGCGCTCGACAAAGGCGTCGACCGCATCGCGCATTTCCCAGGTCCAGTATTCGTCATGACCGACGAAGACCGCGCAGTCGTAGCCGTCGAGAATGTCCGGTGAGAAATGCAGGTCGTGCTGGCTGGCGAGGTCGACGCCATAGCCGGACCGTTCGGCGAAGCGGAAGAAGTGGCTGTCGTAGCTCGCCCAGCCCGACGAGGCGTATTTCTTCGAATGGCCGGTGGCGAGCGCCCATTCCATATGCGGATAGCGCGGCACCGTCTTCGGCGGCACCGCGACTTCCAACGGCACACGCGGTGCATCGTTCGGCAGGACGACGAAGCCTCGGCACCAGGGGCGTTGCGTCGAGACAACAGGCGAATACTGGTCGCGGTTCGGCCCGGTGATGCCCTGATAGTGGTTGGAGCCGCCCCAAGTGTTGTAGGAGAGCCAGGTCCCCGTCGCCGCCACCTGCAGCACGCGGCCGGGCTTCCTGCCGCGCTGCGGAGCGACGATGAAAAGGTGGTGGCTTTGGATCGGGTTGCCGTCGCGGCCATCCGCAGTCAGCGTCACCCGATAGGCTCCGGACGGCCAGTCATCGTCGACACGAAATTTGAACGAGGCCTCCCAGCCGCAGCCCTCGGCCGAGCACTGATCGGGAGTGTCCTGCCAGCGCGCCGCAATGCCCGATTTCTCGAACACTTTCGTCTCGGTACCGCCGTCGCGAATGATCGTCATGCTGAAGGTCGGAGCTGTCGAACTGACATGCAACGCCACCGTATCGCCGGCACGATAGGAAAACCGGTCGCTGTAGCACCAGATTTCGCCGCGCTCGCCGTCCATGCCAGGCCACTCGTAATAGTGGCCGCGCACCGCGTGACGGCGCTGCTCCGGCGTCAGTCCGAAATCGGGAAACTCGGTCGGAAGGTTGATCATGAAGCCCTGGAGTTTCAAAGGCGCCATTTCGGCGATCTGCCGGTCGAGCGTCAAATGGAAACCATCGGGCCAGCATTCGTTAGCCGCGCCCTTGGTGCTTTTGAACAAACCGACTATCTCAAGGGAGGGCGGCGTTTCCGCCACGGGGGTCGGCATGCTCAGAGTGCAAAAGGTCAAGGTCGACGACATCTATGTGCCGACGGCGCGCAAGAAGACGCTGCATCCCGAGACCGTCAGGCATCTGGCCGAGGACATATTGGAAAACGGCATGAAAACGCCGATCCAGGTCCGCCACGACGGCAAGCGCCATATCCTGGTCGAAGGTCTGCATCGGCTGGAAGCGGCAAAATGGCTCGGCGAGACCGAGATCGACGCCTATCTGGTGCAAGCCAAGCGCCACTGACGCTTCCTTCGTTCGTGATCTCTGCCCAGTAGACGCATTCTCCGGAATTTTTCGCTGGCCCAGAATATTTCGCTGGCGATGTCGGCCTGCGTTTCAGCCGTTCGTCCTTGGGGCGGAAGCCAGATAAAACCGAGGAAACCATCATGACCACCAAGCTCGACATCGCCCCCGCCAACGACCGCGAACTGGTTGTGGCGCGTATCATCGATGCGCCGCGCGACAACGTCTATCGCTGCTGGACCGACACCAAGCTTTTGACGCAGTGGTTCGCGCCAAAGCCGTGGACGACCCCGCGCGCCGAGATGGATGTGCGCACCGGCGGCTCGAGCCTTGTCGTCATGGCCGGCCCCGACGGCAACGAATTCCCCAACCCCGGTGTTTTCCTCGAAGTCGTTCCCGGCAAGAAGATCGTCTTTACCGACGCCTACACCCAGGCATGGGAGCCGTCGGAAAAGCCGTTCATGACCGGCGTGCTGACCTTCGAGGACGAGGGCGAGGGCAAGACCCGTTACATTGCGCGGGTCAGGCACTGGAGTGTCGCCGACCGCGAGCAGCACGAGAAGATGGGTTTCCACGAGGGTTGGGGCCAGTGCACCGACCAGCTCGAAGAGCTCGCCAAGACGCTTTGATATGGCCAGGACGCTTTGATAGCGGCAGGACGAGAGGAGATCGATATGTCCAAAACCTTGCTTTTCGCCATTCTTGCTTCGGCCGCAGCGCTTCTTGCTTCGCCGGGCTTCACAAACGCAGAGGAGGCAAAACCTGCCATGAAGAGCGCAACGAACACACTGCCGAAGCCGGAAAAGTCCGGCCTGCTGCCGATCGATGGCCTGAACTACTACTACGCCATCTACGGCAAGGGCGAGCCGCTGCTTCTGCTGCATGGCGGTCTTGGCAGCACGGACATGTTCGCGCCGATCCTGCCGAAGCTTGCCGAGAACCGCACCATCATCGCCGTCGACCTGCAAGGTCATGGCCGCACGGCACTCGGCGAGCGTCCGTTCACCCTGGAGGCGATGGGCGACGACATGGCAGCTGTCGTCAAGGCGCTCGGCTACGACAAGGTTGATGTCATGGGTTATTCGCTGGGCGGCGGCGTCGCCTTCCGCATGGCGGTCCAGCATCCGGAAGCGGTGCGCCGCCTCATGCTGGTGTCGACAGGCTACGCCGCGGACGGCTTCTACGCCGAGATGCGCGGCCAGCAGGCGCAGGTGAGCGCAGCAGCCGCCGATTTCATGAAGGACACGCCGATGTACAAATCCTACGTGGCCGTCGCACCGCATCCGCAGGATTTTCCGAGACTGCTCGACACGCTGGGCAACTTCATGCGCCAGAACTACGATTATTCCGCCGATGTCGCCAAGTTGAAGATGCCGGTCATGCTGGCCTATGGCGACAGCGATATGTACCAGCCCGAGCATGAGATCAAGTTCTACCAGATGCTCGGTGGCGGGCTGAAGGACGCCGGCTGGATGCGCGAGAACCTGTCGCAGAACCGCTTGGCCATCCTGCCCAACCGCACCCACTACGACGTCTTCTTCGCCCCCGAACTGACGGCCGCGGCACTGCCGTTCCTCAACGGCGAGACCAAGGTGAAGACCTGGGACGAGGTCGTCAGCGAAACCGAATAATCCTGTCCATTCCCACCGGCCGTCTCCGACGAGACGGCCGGTGGTTTTGTTTATGAAGCTTTGGCGCGGCGCGGCTGCCTGAGATGCTTGATGCCGCTCATCTCGACGAAATTCGTCGCCGTTTCCCAGAGATAGTCGCCGGAGAGAAACGGCTCGAAGGCTTCTGTGCCGGTCAGCGGCAGTGGCGCGATCTCCGCGTCGACGCGCGGCTCGTAGAAGAACGGGATCGAGGACCGCGCCGTCTTCGCTGCGATCACCCGGTGTCGCGTCGCCCGGACGCGTCCGCCGGTCCAGCGCTCCAGCAACTGGCCGAAATTGACCGCCAGCGTGCCGTTGGCAGGCGGCACGTCGATCCATTCGCCGGCGAGGTTTTTTGCCTGCAAGCCCCCGACGCCGTCCTGCGCCAGCAACGTGACAAAGCCGGAATCTGCATGCTCGCGGCCGATGATCGTGCGCGTCTCGCCCTTGTGCATCACTGAAAACTCCGGCCCGCTGGTGTCGATGCCGGCATTGGCGTCTCGCAAGGGATAACGGATCAGGCGCAGCGTCGAGATGCCGCCTTCGAAAGAGGCATCGAAGATCGGTTCCGGCAGGCCAAGACCGCGGGCAATCGATCGCATCAGCGCGTTGCCCACCGTCTCCATCGCGCGGTAGTAATCCGCTGCCGCCGCGCGCCAGCCGGGCAGGGCATCTTCGGCCGGCAAGGGTGTCGGCTCGCACAACGGATCTTCAGAAACCGGAATATCAGCCGCGTCGACAAGACCCGGATTGGCAAAGTCCGGTCCCATGTCGATGCCTTCCTTGTAGGAAACAGCTGCTGGCTGCAGCGGGAACCAGCCGCGATAGACGTTCTTCTTGGTGTGGTCGAAATTCCAGCGCAGCAGTTTCTGCTTCTCGTCGTCGGGAAGCGCGAAGATGCGCAGCAATTGTGCCCGCCTTTCCGGCGTCAGCCAGCCGTCGCCGGGAAAGTCCCGGACCGCCATGAATCCGATGCCGGAGGCGGCAGCCATGATCTTGGCATCGGTACGGTCGCGAGCGGACGAGGGCGGCCCGAACAGATCCGCAATGCCGATGGTTTCGATGTCCGGCGTCATGGCTTCAGGTCCACCGCATCACGATAATCGATGGCGTTGTATCAAAGCTTTTCAATTGACCCAATCGGCCCCGCCTTTACCTTGCCGCTTATTCTCTCCACCGATGGGATCAGGGTAATGGCAAGATACCAGGGCGGATGCCTGTGCAAAGCGGTGCGCTACCGCACGGACGCAGCGCCGATCAACGAGCGCGTCTGCCATTGCCGGCTCTGCCAGAAGGTGATTGGCGCCGCCTTCAACGCACGCGTGCTGTTTCGCATCGACGATGTGACGGTCGACGGGCCGTTGGCGACGGTGAACACCTCGCCGGACCTCAAGCGCGGCTTTTGCTCGAGCTGCGGCACGACGATGTTCTCCCGGCGCGATTCCGCCGGCATCATCGGCATCACCACCGGTTCGCTCGACGATCCCACGGTCTTCAGCCCGCAAATGCATATTTTCACGGCCTCGAAACAGCCCTGGGTGATGCTCGACGATGGCCTGCCGCAGTATGAAGGCGCACCGCCGCCAGGCTAGGCTTTTCCCCTCTCCCAAGCGGGCGAAGGGAGAGCGCAAGCATGACCAAAATTTAATCGAAAGGGACACGAGATAGCCGGCAAAGCGTCATTGGCGGGCCATCATTGTCTCCCTATTTAAGGGGCGCGGGCACGGCATTCGAGGAGACGACCGATGAACGACAGCATCAGCACCCTGGACGAGCTTTTGAGCGATCCGATGGTCCTGCTTGTGATGGAGCGCGCTCATGTGCGCCCGGAACAGGTGCGCATGCTGCTCGAACGGGCCCGCCGGCCTGCCGTCGACGAACCTGTCGTGCCGCCGGCGCATGTGATTGCCAGGACATGCCAGAAACTCTGGCTCTGCCCATAATCGCGTTGCGATTTCCCGTATGAACACTCCAAGGCGGGCCGGGCCATGAACGCTGCGCATTTCGGCGCACCACCGCCAGCTTACAAATCCGTAAATTGATTATCCGGTCCATGACGATAAGGCTTGCCCGGGATTGACCGACAATTGGTCGGTCCTGCGCAAGCCCGATCTCTCATACCTGGAATTCGATATTGGCCGACATCTGCACTCAAGGCGTCGACACTGGCTTTGTCGGCTTGGGATTCGCCAAAGTGGCGTTTCTTGGCGTGGTGCAAGGCATCACCGAATTGCTGCCGATTTCGTCGACCGCCCATATGCGCATCGTGCCGGCCGTGCTCGGCTGGCAGGATCCGGGTTCTGCCTTCTCCGCCGCCATGCAGCTTGCGGCACTTGCCGCCGTGGTCAGCTATTTCTGGAGCGACGTCAGGGACATCCTGTTCGGTTCGCTCGACGCCCTGACGCGACGCGATTTCGCCGACCGGCATTTCCGGCTGGCATTGTGGATCGTGCTGGCGACGATCCCGATCGTCATCGCCGGGGTGGCGCTGTCGGGCGTGCTCAACGCCTGCAATTCGCCGCTGCGCAGCCTGACGGTGATCGGCTGGGCCTGCATCGCCATGGCGATCCTGCTGGCGCTGGCCGAGATTTTTGCCAGTCACCGACGCAGCATGGGCGAAGCGTCGTTGGCCGATGCGCTGCTCGTCGGCGTCGCCCAGATCGGCGCTCTGATTCCTGGTGTCTCGCGCTCGGGCTCGACCCTGACGGCCGCGCTCGGGCTCGGCTTCAAGCGGGCCGAGGCGGCGCGGTTCTCGTTCCTGCTCGGGTTGCCCGCGATCGCGCTCGCCGGCCTCAAGGAGCTTTGGGAACTGCACAAGGTCCATCTCGACGCGCACGGCTGGTCGGTTCTGGCGGTGGGTTTGGTCGTCGCCTCGGTTTCGGCCTTTTTCGCCATATGGGGCCTGATGCGTGTGCTGGAGCGTTTTTCTGCCTGGCCGTTCGTCATCTATCGCGGCCTGCTCGGAGTTCTCCTGCTGCTCGGTTTGGCGATGGGATGGCTTGCCT
The DNA here is from genome assembly GCF_056404935.1 of Mesorhizobium sp. P2_A8. NCBI lineage: Bacteria > Pseudomonadati > Pseudomonadota > Alphaproteobacteria > Hyphomicrobiales > Phyllobacteriaceae > Mesorhizobium > Mesorhizobium sp. P2_A8. Next base: position 142,302 of record NZ_JBFUDB010000007.1, on the reverse strand, counting down.
GATGCATGTCGCCCAAAAGTGGCGCCGGTTTTGGGAAAACGACATGCACAAAACAAGACCTAAAGCGCGTCGCTCAGTCCGTTCAACGCGATGCGCTTTAGGGCCTGTCCACAGTATCGCTTGAAACAGGCTATATCCGCGTCGGACTCTCAACTTGGATTCCGGTACGCGCATGGATTTTTTGACCCTCCTGCAATCGCTGCCGCTGTTGCTGGCGCTGGCCAAGGGCGCGCTGCCGTCGGTGGCGGCACTCGGCATGGGATTCGGCCAATGGGTCGCCACGCTGCCGCCATGCCGGGACTTTGCCTTTGAGGCGACCAGTTATCTCGTTTGCGAGGTCGATCCGAAACGATATCAGGTCGAACTGTTCTGGAAAGATCCGGCGGGCAAGCCGTTTCAGTCACTGCACAATCTCAATGCCGCGCAGCAGGCCGCCGGGCGCACCATGCTGTTTGCCATCAATGCCGGCATGTATCACCCCAACCTCGATCCGGTCGGTCTCTATGTCGAACGCCGCAAGGAAATGGCCTCGGTGAAGACGGGTTCGGGAAGCGGCAATTTTTCCATGCAGCCGAACGGCATTTTCTACATGAGCAACGGCAAGGCCGCGGTTCGCTCCACCAGGGAGTTTGTGAAAAAACGGCCGCCGCTCGACTATGCGACGCAATCCGGGCCGATGCTGGTGATCGACGGCCGGCTGCATCCGAAATTCCAGGCCGACAGCACCTCGCGCAAGACCCGCGACGGTGTCGGCGTGCGAAAGGATGGCGTCGCCGTCTTTGCCATTTCGAACGGCACGGTGACCTTCCATGCCTTCGCCCGCCTTTTCCGCGACGCGCTCGGCTGCGACAATGCGCTGTTTCTGGACGGCACGATATCCAGCCTGTTCGCTCCGGCCATCGGTCGCAATGACGACTACTGGAATCTGGGGCCGATGATCGGCGTCTTCAGAAAGTCCTAGCGGCTTTACCAACCGGCTCCGCAAGGCTGGCCGATCGCTTGCTCCGGGAGCCAGATTTCGGCGCTGGTGCACGCGAAAAAAATTGATTCAAACTTTATTGGTAATTTCTCGTTCATAACTGATCTGGTTTGTCCGTCGGCTGTCGTTTCGCCCTCGGTCTGTTGTGTTTTGAGTACAGGTCCAGATGCGGATTCCGGGCGTCATCAGTTTCTTGGTCGCATCGCTATGCCTTGCCGGCTGTTCGTCGACGGCCGGCGTCGATGCGCTGGATTTGCAGAAACCGTCCAACGAGACCACCAGTTCGGTGATCCGGCCGCCCGCGCCGATCGCCGCCGTCCCGGCTGCAATGGCCAGGAGGGCGCCGAGGGTCGAAATGGCCGTGCCTGAAAACAGTCCGGCGGAAAGAACCCGGCCCTTCAGCCTTGCGGAGGAGGAAGAGACCGCGGCGTTTGCGCCGCCCGAAGTGCCCGATCCCGAAGCGCCTGATGTCGGCGGGCTGCCGGTCGAGCCGGCCGCGCTGGTGTCGCCGCCGAGGCTCCTGACGCGTCCCGCCCCGGCTATGCTTGCCGGGCCGGTCACCCGTTACGGCTTTCGCGACGCCAAGCCGATCAATTTCGGCCGGTCCTCGCCCCGGCACCTCGCCGTGCATGGCGTCGACGTCTCGCGCTGGCAGGGCAACGTCAACTGGGACAAGCTGCGCGCCCAGGGCGCCAACTTCGCCTACATCAAGGCGACCGATGGCGGCGACCATCTCGATCCGATGTTCATGAAGAACTGGCGCAATGCCGATGCCGCCGGCCTGAAGCGCGGCGCCTATCATTTCTTCTACTGGTGCCGCACGGCGGGCGAGCAGGCCGACTGGTTCATCCGCAATGTGCCGAAGATGGATGGCGCGCTGCCGCCGGTGATCGACGTCGAGTATAATGGCGAATCCAGTTGCAAGCGGCGGCCGTCGCGCGAAAAGGTGCTGGAAAAGATGCAGGTGTTCATGGACAAGCTGGAGCGCCATTACGGCCAGCGGCCCATCATCTACACCGCGCCTGACTTCTACCGCGACAATCTCAAGGGCGAATTCCTCGACTATCCCTTCTGGCTGCGCGCGGTGGCGCGGCATCCGTCGAAGGTCTATCCCGACCGCAAATGGCTGTTCTGGCAGTATTCCGGCTCCGGCCTGTCGCATGGCGTCACTGGCCGCATCGACCTCAACGTCTTCCACGGCGACGAACGGCAATGGCGCGCCTGGGCCGGCGGACGGGTTTCCGTCGCCGACGCCGACTGAGCCCATCAGGCCCGGCGTGCTTCACTCTCCCGTATGTCCGCGGTCTGGGCCAGGACCCAGTCCCGGAACACCTTGATCTTCGGCGTGTTGCGGCGGCTTTCGGAGTGCACTAGCCAATAGCCATCGCCGTCGGATCCGAGGACTTCAAACGGCTGTATCAACTGTCCCTTTGCCAGGAGCGCGCTGTAGATGTTGCGGGTGAGGATGGCAGCGCCCTGATCGGTCAGTGCCGCCATCGCATCATAAGCCTGCGACCCCAGCATCGGACCCGCGATGACCCGATCGGGCTCGAACGGTACACCGGCTGCTTCGAACCAGATTTTCCACCAGGGATCCGTGGCGCAGCATAGCGCCACCTTGTAGAGATCCTCAGGGTGGCGAATACCGCCCACGCTCTCGGCCAGTTTTGGGCTGAGCATTGGCGTGTAGTCCGCCTTGAACAGATAATGCGCTGTCAGGCCGGACCATTTTCCGGTGCCGGTTCTGATCCCGATATCCATGTCCTCGCGCGTGAAATCGACCAGCCGGGACGATGTATTCACCTTCACTGCGAGGTCGGGATGCATCAGCTGGAATGTTCCAAGCCACACGGCCAGCCAGTTCGATGCAAATGTTTCCATGGTCGTGACGGAAAGCACGCCTGTCGCTCCACCCTTTGTGGCGACCCACGCATCAGCCAGGGTTGAAAACGCGCCGGTTGCGTGCGGCGCCAACTGCTGCCCGGCGTCAGTCAAGGCGATCTGTCTTGTTTTCCTTACGAAAAGCGGCGTTCCGGCGCGTTCTTCCAGCACCTTGATCTGATAGCTCGCGGCTGATTGGGTCATGCCGAGTTCTTCGGCCGCCTTGGTGAAACTGCCCAGCCTTGCTGCAGCTTCAAACACCCGAATGGCGCCTAACGGCGGTAGCTCCCAGCTCATGACGCATCAATCCTCCTGATGCATGCTACGCGACGTTCGATTGGAAACCAAGCCAGCAAAGCGGCATACTCTGGTCATCAACTCGAACCCGAAAGGACACGGCAATGACCACCACCCTCTACTCCACGCTTCGTCGTCCCATGCTCGACCTCTTCACCGCTCCGTTCAGGCCCCGCACGCGCGGCCTTCTCGACCACCGTTGCCTGTCGGACCACTTCCTGCGTGATATCGGCATGCTCGATGGCCATGCTTCCGCCGGCAGCATCCGCTGAGGAAGTGTCCGGCTCTTTGACCACCATGGAATGCAAGGGAGGAAAAGATGAGCGTTTCTGCAGAGGCCCTGGCAAAGAACCGTCAAACGATCTCCTCCTACGAGGATTATGCGGAACAGTATGATGCAATCGTGCGGCATGTTCCCAACCCGAGAGAGCAGGCGGCGCTAAAGCGCCTTGTGGCGATCGCCGGCACAGGCGGCCAGATTCTGGAAGTCGGGTCGGGACCGGGATACGATGCGGACTTTCTGGAGAGTTTAGGCGTCAACGTTCGGCGCACCGACGCAACACAGCGGTTTCTTGAGCTGCAGGCCGCGCGCGGCAAGCACGGCGAGCTTCTCGACCTCATCACCGATGATCTCGGCGGCCCCTACGACGCAGTGTTGGCCCTGTGCGTCCTGATCCATGTGCCTCGCGACCAAACCGACCAGGTGCTTGCCAAGATAGCCGGATCGCTGCGGCCAGGCGGCGCCTTCCTCGTCTCGATGCGCAATGGCGATGGCGAGACATCAGGCGAATATCATACCGTCTACTGGCGCAGGGACGACTTCGCGGCCCGTATCGAAAGCGCCGGGCTGGTCCTTATCAGGGATGATTTCAACGTCGGCCGCGATCGCGAAGAATGGAACACGTTCCTGGCTGTGAGGCCGTCATGACGCGACGCGGACTGTTACGACGTCACGTTCAAGGATTGAGTCTCAAGCGCATCATGGCTCGTTGATCATCGCTTCGATGTTGTAGCCATCGGGATCAAGCACGAAGCAGGCGTAGTAATTTTCGGCATAGTTCGGCCGCGGGCCGGGTGCTCCATTCTCTCTCGCACCGGCCTCCAGTGCTGCCCGATAGAACGCATCGACCTCTGCCTTGCTGCCGACCCGGAAAGCGACATGCAGATGGGTGAGCGGCGGCTTCTCGTCCGTTCGCTGGATCTCGAACAGGCAGCCTTTGCCGACATCAAAAGCCCAGAACACGCCCTCTTTGCCAAAGGAAAGGCGATACCCCAGGGGAGCGAAAGCGGACTCATAGAAGAGCTTGCTCTTCTTCAGGTCACCCACTTCGATGGTGATATGATCGATCATGTTGTCTTCCAGAAATGTGAAGGGCGCAGGATGACGGCCGCCGTAGCCGATGTCGAGGACTGGATGCTCAAGAACGATTGCGGCACGGCGTACAGGGGGCTCGTCAGCCGGCATGATGTCCTGACGCCGACTTACGTATGAGACCCGTCAAGAACGTGCCCATGCAGGCTGCTGACGCGACCAACGTCATTCGGGATGCCCTTCTGTTGGGAGGCTATGACAGGGTCATGGCGATCGATGATGCCGGGTAGCGCAGGGTTGTCGCTTCCATGGCCACGCGGCGCATTGAGACTTGCCAGCGTTCAAGTCCCGACTTTGCGAATAAACAAGACATTGTTGTCGCCGTGTTGTCTATGTGCAGGTTCCTGCACTCCTGGGGGGAGACGAGTTGGAACTCAAGATTATGCTTGTCGGCTTTGCCTGCGTGATCGCGGGCAGCCTGTCGCTCATCACCTTTGTTAAATGGCGCGAGGTGAAGGCACTCAGCCGCTGGCTGCCGACACCAGGAAAGATCATCTCGTCGCGCGTTGAAGCCCGTGAGGTGAGACGCTCGGGCGTTGGCTCGGACAGTACCGACACCACCGAAATGCGCAATTTTCCGGCGATCACCTTTGAATACAAGGTCGGCGGCAAGAAATTTCAAAGCTCGCGCTACAGCGTGAAGGAGAATTTGGGGAATTTCGAAGTCAATGAGACCCTCGCGCAGTTTCCCCGCGGCGCGGAGGTGACTGTCTTCTACAATCCGGCCGATCCGAGCAAATCCGTGATCGAGCGCACCTTGCCGGACGGCGCCTTCAAGTTCATGGTCCAGCTTTCGGCCGGACTGGTGATCGGCGCGCTGGTGCTGGTGTTTTCCGTCGGCGGTCTGCTGGAGGCGATCGGGCCGCATCTGCCCAAGCCGCAAAATCTAGGTGCGGGAGCGCTGCTGCTGTTCATGGGACTGTTCATCCTGAGCATGGGTTTCGCCCAGAAGTCGCTTGCCGAGCAGGCGGCAAAATGGCCGATCGCCGCCGGCCGCATTGAGTCCTCGGGCCTGCAGGCGCTGCGAAGCCATTCAGGCTATCGACGCTGGCGCACCGTCTTCAAATCCCGCATCGTCTACTCTTATGACGTCGCCGGCCAGCGCTACAGCGCGGATCGTGTGACCTTCGGCGGAACCGTGACGGCCTCGCTGCCCGGCCTCGTCGGCGGTCAGGCACGAGAATATGTCGAAGGCAGCAAAGTCGACGTGCACTATGACCCCGCCAACCCCGCCTCGGCGGTGCTCGAATGCCGGGTGCGCGGGCTTTGGCTGTTGTGGGTCTGTTCGGCTGGTTTTCTCGGCGGCGCCGCGTTTCTGGTCGGGCTGTTCTGAGACGCCGGATACTCAGCAGCGGACGAGGGGGCCGCTGTCGAAGCCGGGCCAGGTGAACCGCAGCGTGGCGCCATGCCTCTCGATATGGATGACGCGCGTGAACGGCTCCTTGAGTGACGGATCCGAGCCGTAGCATTGGCTGGCATGCACCGCCCATCCGGTCGGATTTTTGCGAAACGTCGCCTGCTCGCAGCCGAATTCGGGAAGCGACAGCGACGCCTGATCCACGGTGAACACAGTCTGGCGCTGGATGTCGGCGGCCGCGTGGCAGTTCAGCCTGTCACCGGACCACGCCCCGACATAGGGCGCCACCGCCAGCGCCGGACCAACAGCGAATACGGATGTTGCCATTGTCATCACCAAACGCGGCATCACCAGGCTTTCTCCTTCGGTCAGTGCGCTCGACCATACAGTCTGTTGGAATTTGCGAGGGACAAGTTTTCGTCCGGGTGCGGATAAAAGCGGCGGCTCGGGATTTCGCTTATGATTTTGCGCGGATGGTGCGACTGTGCGGGCCAGTCCCACCCAGGCAACGCTTTCCCAGAGACTTTTGATGATCACCCGCAAATTAGCCTTCGTTTTCCTGGGCCTGCTCGGTCCGGTGCAGGCGGCGAGCGCCGGGGAATGTCTGCTGAGTCACGCCACCTACCGCGAACCGCGCTCGGGCGCGATCATGCAGTTTCGGCCGCTCGCCAAGGAGCCGGCAGCGGCGACGACCGAGGTGTTTTCGCTGACCATGCCCAATACCGACACGAGCCTGCCGGCCGACATCACCTGGACCAACGGCAAGAATTCGTTTCCACTCGGCACCATCCGCCACCCTTGCACCGACGACGACCGCGAAGCGGGCCTGCAGGACGGCGGCGGCCTGTGCAGGATATGGGATGGCCAAGTCTACGCCTTGACCGGAGGCGGCGCCGAGCAGTTGAACTCCAGCGAAGCGACACCGGCGCCGAAAGGATTGCTGCTGCCTGATTTCGGCGCCGCTTTCACCGAATGGGCCGATTTCGCCAATGCCAATCCGGATGGCTCGGCATGGGATGCCTTCACTTTGACAGGATGCAGCGATGAATAGCGCCATGAAATCGATCGTCTGGGTTTGCGCCCTGTTCGCATCCGTGGCGACATCCGCCATGGCGCGTGCGGACGAGCCGGCGCCGTCGCGCCCGCCCATCGACAAATGCGTGTGGGAAAGGGTGACGGACAAAAATGTCGGGCTTGCCGCCTGGGTGCAGCGTTGCGATTTCGGCTTCCGCCAGATCCATTTCGAGTTCGCCGGCAACGCGCTCGCCATCAAATACAGCGATGGTGGAGACGCCGATCCGCTTGTCGAGTTGTATGACATCAGGTCCGGCGAAACCGCCGAAGTCGCGTTGCAGCGGCTGTTCCTGGAAAAGACCGACAAGGCCGTCAGCGCCCGCTGCGTGCTGGCGCCCTACACCGAGGGAAACGTGCCCGCCGGCGTCAAACGCCACACGTTCAACCCCGACGTTGCGTACGCGAAAGAACTGGAAGCGAAGGCCGATCCCAATGAGATCCCCGACCCACCCTGCGGCGACTGGGGCGAAATGCCAGAAGGCATCCAGTATTTCGAGGTGCCGGCGGGTGCGGCGCGCAAGCTGCTGTTCGTCCGCATCGGCCAGGACGAGCCGTTGTTCGATGAGCAGACGTTGCAGGTATTGCCATAGGGGTGAGGTCGGTCTGAGCCTGATCCGCATTGGGTGGGCGCCTCCCTTCTTCCACAAGGGGAGAAGGGGGACGCACCGGATCACGACCCTTAAGAACAAATCGGCCCGATCTTGCGACCGGGCCGATGATATTGCGTTTTAGCGCGTCAGAATTCCTCAGCTGCACCCGCTCGTGGCGCCGCACGTGTCGCACTTCTCGCAAGTCCCGTTCCGCACCATCGTAAAGTTCTGGCACTCTGAGCAGGAATTGCCGGTGTAGCCCTGGAGCAGCGATTTGGCGCGGCGGTCGTTGGCGAGTTTCTTTGCCTCGGCCGCTTCATTGGCCGCCGCGTCGGTGAACAGCGCCGCCGTCGTGTCGGAAGCAGCACCCGCTGCTTCCTCGAAGGCGATGTCCTCGGCCAGTTCCTTTGCCCGCTCCTCATAGTCACGCTTGTACGCGACCGCTTCGTCGCTGGCCGGCTTCAGCGCCAGCACGTTGGAGCCGGAGAAGGCGGTCGGCGCCGAGCGGGCAGGGGCGCCCGAGGGAGCCGCAAAGCCCTTCGGATCGTTGCCGCTCACCCGCGACACCAGCTTCACCGGCGAAGCGCCGCGGGTCAGGCCCTTGGAGACCGCGTCGGTCTTGCCTTCGCTGATGCCACGGCCAAGTGCGGTGTTGGAAAAGTCCGACTGGTCGACATGGGCGAGGTCGTTGCGGCCGAGATAGGAAATCGCCAGTTCCCGGAACACGTAGTCTAGGATCGACGTCGCGCTCTTGATGGCATCATTGCCTTGCACCATGCCGGCCGGCTCGAACTTGGTGAAGGTGAAGGCGTGCACATATTCGTCGAGCGGCACGCCATATTGCAGGCCGAGCGAGATGGCGATGGCGAAGTTGTTGAGAAGGCCACGCAGCGTCGCGCCTTCCTTGTTCATGTCGATGAAGATCTCGCCGAGACGGCCATCGTCATATTCGCCGGTGCGCAGGAAGATGGTGTTGCCACCGATCTTGGCCTTTTGCGTGTAGCCCTTGCGGCGTCCGGGCAGCTTTTCCTGCTCGCGCGACACGCGCTCGATGATGCGCTCGACGATCCGCTCGGTGATCTGTGCCGCGCGCGCTGCCGCCGGTGCGGCGATCAGCTGCTCGAGGGCTTCGTCCTCGTCGTCCTCGCCATCGGCGAGCAGCGAGGAGTTGAGCGGCTGCGACAGCTTCGAGCCATCGCGGTAGAGCGCGTTGGCCTTCAGCGCCAGCTTCCACGACAGCATGTAGGCGCCCTTGGCGTCTTCCACCGTCGCATCGTTCGGCATGTTGATGGTCTTGGAGATGGCGCCGGAGATGAAGGGCTGTGCTGCAGCCATCATCTGGATGTGGCTGTTGATCGACAGCGAGCGCTTGCCGATCTTGCCGCACGGGCTGGCGCAGTCGAACACGGCAAGGTGTTCGGCCTTGAGGAAGGGCGCGCCTTCCAGCGTCATCGCACCGCAGACATGGATGTTGGCGGCCTCGATGTCCTTCCTGGAGAAGCCCAGCGCCGGCAGGATCTCGAACGAGAAGTCGTTGAGCTGCTCGTCGGTGAAGCCAAACGTCTCCTTCACCCAGTCGGCGCCCAGCGTCCACTGGTTGAAGACGAACTTGATGTCGAAGGCCGACTTCAGCGCCGCATTGAGCGCCGCGATCTTCTCGTCGGTAAAACCCTTCGCCTTGAGCGCGCCGGGGTTGATGCTAGGTGCCTGGTTGAGATTGCCGTGGCCGACCGCATAGGCCTCCATCTCGCCGATCTGGGCTTCGGAGTAGCCGAGCGTGCGCAGCGCTTCCGGAACGGCGCGGTTGATGATCTTGAAGTAGCCGCCGCCGGCCAGCTTCTTGAACTTGACCAGCGCGAAGTCTGGCTCGATGCCGGTGGTGTCGCAATCCATCACCAGGCCGATCGTGCCGGTCGGCGCGATCACCGTTGCCTGCGCATTGCGATAGCCATGCTCTTCGCCGAGCTCGATGGCGCGGTCCCAGGCGGCCTTGGCGTGCACGGCCAGGTCCTGCTGCTTCAGGTCGGAGGCGACCAGCGGCACCGGATTGACCGCCAGCTTCTCATAGCCCTGCTTCTCGCCATAGGCGGCGCGGCGATGGTTGCGCATGACGCGCAGCATGTTCTGCGCGTTGCGGTCGTAATCGGCGAAGGCGCCGAGTTCGGCGGCCATCTCGGCCGAGGTGGCATAGGCCGTGCCGGTCATAATCGCGGTGAGCGCGGCGCAGATGGCGCGGCCCTCGTCGGAGTCATAGGGAATGCCGGATGTCATCAGCAGGCCGCCGATGTTGGCATAGCCGAGGCCGAGGGTGCGGTATTCATAGGACTGCTTGGCGATCTCCTTCGACGGGAACTGCGCCATCATGACGGAGATTTCGAGAACGATCGTCCACAGCCGCACCGTGTGCTCGTAGGCGGCGATATCAATGGTGCCGTCGGCGTTGCGGTAGGGCAGCAGGTTGATCGAGGCGAGATTGCAGGCCGTGTCGTCGAGGAACATGTATTCCGAGCACGGGTTGGACGCCCGGATCGCGCCGGCGGAGGCGCAGGTGTGCCAGTCGTTCATCGTCGTGTTGAAATGCAGGCCCGGATCGGCGGAAGCCCAGGCGGCGTAGCCGATCTTTTCCCACAGGTCGCGCGCCTTCAGCGTCTTCAAGACCTTGCCGTCCTTGCGGGCGGTGAGGTGCCAGTCGGCATCATCCTCAACGGCGCGCAGGAAATTGTCCTTCAGCGACACGGAATTGTTGGAGTTCTGGCCCGAAACGGTGAGGTAGGCGTCCGAATCCCAGTCGGTGTCGTAGGTCTTGAACGACATCGAGCTGTAGCCCTGCTTGGCGAACTGGATGACGCGGTAGATGTAGTTCTCCGGCACCGCGGACTTCTTGGCCGCCTTGATCTCGCGCTTCAGCGCGGTGTTGATCGACGGGTCGAAGCAGTCGTCGGCATTGCCTTCGCAGTTGACGCAGGCCTTCATGATCGCTTCGAGATGCTTCTTGACGATCTTGGAGCCGGTCACCAGCGAGGCGACCTTCTGCTCTTCATTGACCTTCCAGTCGATGAATTCCTCGATATCGGGGTGGTCGGCGTCGACGATGACCATCTTGGCGGCGCGGCGCGTCGTGCCGCCCGACTTGATGGCGCCCGCCGCGCGGTCGCCGATCTTGAGGAAGCTCATCAGGCCGGACGAACGGCCGCCGCCGGACAGCTTTTCGCCTTCGCCGCGCAGCAGCGAGAAATTGGAGCCGGTGCCGGAGCCATATTTGAACAGGCGCGCTTCACGCACCCAAAGGTCCATGATGCCGCCCTCGTTGACGAGGTCGTCCTGCACGCCCTGGATGAAGCAGGCATGCGGCTGCGGATGCTCGTAGGAGGACTTCGACTTGGTCAGCTTGCCGGTGAACGGGTCGACATAGAAGTGGCCCTGGCTCGGGCCGTCGATGCCATAGGCCCAATGCAGGCCGGTGTTGAACCATTGCGGCGAATTCGGCGCCACGCGCTGGGTGGCCAGCATGTAGGCAAGCTCGTCGCGGAAGGCGCGCGCGTCTTCCTCCGACGCCTTGAAGTAGCCGCCCTTCCAGCCCCAGTAGGTCCAGGTGCCGGCGAGGCGGTCAAAGACCTGGCGGGCGTCGATCTCGGAACCATAGCGCTCGGCTTCCGGCAGCTTGGCAAGCTCGGCCTCATCGGCGACGGAGCGCCACAGGAAGGAGGGGACGTCGTTCTCCTCGATCTTCTTCAGCCGTGCCGGGACACCGGCCTTGCGGAAATATTTCTGCGCCAGGATGTCGGCGGCGACCTGGGAGAACTGCGCCGGCACATCGATATTGTCCAAGCGGAACACCACCGAACCATCCGGATTCTTGATCTCCGAAAGCGCCTTGCGGAATTCGATCTCCGCATAGGCAGATTGTCCTTGCTTGGTGAAACGACGCTCGATGCGCATTGGTCCGGTCCCTTTTGTCTATATATAGCGCTTTCGTCAGGGGATTTCTGCCCCCCATGCGAAACGCGCATGTCCGCCGCCTGCCGGCGTTCGAAAACGGCCGGCTCTCCATTTTGCAGTCTCCGCCGGCCCTGCTGGTCAAACTCCTTGCGAAGTGCCTGTCCAACGCGCCGACGAACCCGCGGGTCCCTCAAAACTGATTTTTTCCGATTCCCTCACTCGAGGGAAATTCACACTATCTAGCGCCGAACCTGCCTGCAAACACTAAATATAGTGTTAACAGACAATTTATTCCAGTCCGACAATTCTCCCTATCGTCCCCAACCGCCCGCAATCCCAACGCTTCCGCCGGCCTCGTAAACAGGCGGAAATGCGGGAAAGAACACACATAATCCGGGAAAAAGACCGGGCTCAGAACTTTCCGGTCGCACTCTCAACAGGAGCGCACGGCCTATAAAAGGCGACTCGTTTTGCGCCGTCAAGGATTCGTTTGCGTAGCTTTTGTGACCCCAACATCTTGTGTGTCACATATGTGGATAACGGGGATAGAATTGAGCTTCAGCGCCGGCGATTTTGCCGCCGGCAGGCTGGCGCCAGCATGTGTCGCCCAAACACAACCGCTGCGGCCCCTGGGCGGATCAGCCGTAATGCAATTTCGGCTTTGGCTCGGTGCCGGTGAACTGCACCCCGATGCGATCATTGCGGCGCCAGCGAACCTCGCACCGATAGGCAACACCGTCGAGCGGCACATAAAGAAGAAAGTGGTCGGGGACCCGTGCTTCCAGCGGTATCTTTAGTTCGGCGCCACCCTCGTGCTGATTGCGCAGCGTGCAACCGACCTCCGAGTTCTGAATCCCGGTGATGATCGATCCGCCCTTGAGCACGCGCGGACGACGTTCGCGCTGAGGCTCGCCGGAATCTTGCTGAAGTGGGTTTACAGGGTTTGCCATCGATAAAGCGCCCGATCGGCCCGATTCTTACCCGCCAATGATTAGCAAACCATTTCACGACGCATCACAGGGTTGCGAATCGGCCGTGATACACGCGGGAGATGAGCCGGCAAGGGGAAGCCAACGGCTAGGGGAATCTGTGCGGGTCGGCGCAGAAATAGGCGATGATCTGGCAAAGGTCGGGTTCGTTGACCATGCGTACCGCTTCGCTGGAACTGACCCATTTGCGGGTACGCGAGTGTTTTTCCTTCCAACGATCGGCGATCTTGTCGACGTGTAGTGGAAACACCAGGACTTCGCACGGCACTTCTTCGCCGGAAGCCAACACCTTGGCGTAGAAGTAACGGCCGGCCTCAAGGTGCGACACCGTTCCGCGCAACCCGGCTTCCTCGCCGGCCTCGCGCGCCGCGGCCTCACAGAGCGGCTCTTTGGCCTCTGGCCAACCCTTCGGGATAACCCAGCGACCGGTATCGCGGCTGGTGATCAGCATGATCTCGACACCGTTTCCGTTGTCGCGCCAGGGCAGGGCGGCGACCTGCAGGCGGCATGGCGCTGTGCCGAAGAGCCGCCGGACCCTTTCGGCCAGATGATTGTGCGTCGTTGGCCTCGTTAACATCGGAGAAGCTAGCCCCAGCCTCCAGAATCGTTTGCCGTCTCACGAATCTTACGGCCAATCATAAGCAATAAAAGTAAAAACTTTTGCTCGTCCGGCCAATTTTCGCCAAGGAACGTCGATTTCGCAAAATATCTGGCCTGCCGGGACCATTTGCGGAAGCAACTGATGCCCGACAGCGGCGGCTGATCTGGAAGAGGCAGTTGTTGCGAATCAACCGGCGTGGTCGTCAGCGATCGGCTTCTGATAGGTGAAGCCCATGTCCCACGGGAAATAGATCCAGGTGTCCTGGCTGACTTCGGTGACGAAAGTATCGACCAGCGGCCGGCCTTTTGGCTTGGCGTAGACGGTGGCGAAATGCGCCTTCGGCATCATCGCGCGCACGATGCCCGCGGTCTTGCCGGTGTCGGTCAGGTCGTCGATGATCAGCACGCCGGCGCCGTCGTCGGCCAGCAGGGCGGGGGTGATCTCCTTGAGAACCTGCAACTGCCCCTGGCTGGTATAGTCGTGATAGGAAGCGACGCAGACCGTCTCGATGACGCGGATGCCGAGTTCGCGCGAGATGATGGCAGCCGGAACCAGCCCGCCACGGGTAATGCAGACGATTGCTTTCCATTGCCCCTTGTTGGCACCCGCAAGTCGCCAGGCCAGCGCGCGGGCGTCACGATGGAACTGGTCCCAGGAGACCGGAAAGGCTTTTTCGGGAAGGGACATGTCGCGCACTCCGCAGCACGCGGGGATCGCGCGCAAGACAACAGGGAATGCGCGCGGAATTAACTGGAAAGCCTTGGCCTTGGCAAGGGCAGGGGACAGCGATCGCTGTGGACTTACCGCGACAGGAAGGCCGCTACCTGCGCCGTGCGCAGCACGCTGCGTGTCACGCCGCCGAACAGAAGCTGGCGCAGCCACGAGTGGCTGTAGGCGCCGAGCACCAGCAGGTCGGCGCCGGTCTCCGCGATCCTGGTCTGGATGATGTCGTCGATCGAGTTGCCGCCCGACCTCTGCACCGAGACGCTGACGGTGGCGCCGTGGCGTGACAGGGCGGATGCAATTTCGGCGCCGGCGGCCTCCGGGCTCTCGTCGAGCGTGTCGGGGGGATCGATGACCAATATGTCGGTTTTCTCGGCTTCGATGATGAAGGGCAGCGCGTCGAAGGCGGCGCGGGCGGCTTCCTTGCTGCCGTTCCAGGCGAGCAGCACATGCTTGAAGGTGGTGACCAGCGGGCCGGCATGCGGCACCACCAGCACTGGCCGGCCGGCATCATAGACCAGCGTATCGACATCGGCGCTCGGATCGCCGCCCGTCTCCCGCTGCGCGGCGATGATCAGATCGGCGGCGCGCACGCTGGAAATGCCGGTCAGCGCGCTGTCGCCCGAAAAGCTTTCCAGGCTTCGCCACTCGAAGGAAAGCCCGGAATTCTCGATATGCTTGAGAAAAATGGCCTGCAGTCTCTCGGCCCGCTCCCGGTTCATGTCGGCCGAAACCTGTAGGAACTCGGTGTCCGGAAAGCCGGTGGCCGAGGTGTAGGGCACCGGAAGCGTTTCGGCATGGATCCCGATCAAATGGCTCTGGAACCGGTTGGCGAGTGGAATGGCGCAGTCCAGCACGCGCTCGGCGTCCTGCTCGTTCTGCAGAATCGCGACGATGGTTTTGAATCGCATGGTAAATCCCTCAGTTTACGAGCGACCGGACTCGCGCGAAGCAAACGTTCCAGCGTCGTGCTTGGTTCCGGTCTGGACCAGATCAGCCGGGACTGCTGGCGAACCCGGCCACCATCGCCTCGACGTCCGCCCGAGCGGCATCCAGCGCTTCCTGGCTGCGGGCACGCACGACCAGTTCGGTCCAGAATTTGCCATCGCCATATTTCGGATAGGAGCCGATGATGGTGTCCGGATGCGCTTTCTGGATGTCGCCCAGCGGTCCGCCGATGAGGCCTTCGCCGAATGGGCAGTTCACGGTTGCCGACAGCATCTTGGTGCCGGCCTTCAGCGTCGGTACGACATTGTCGAGCATGGCCTGGAAGATTGACGGTACGCCGGCCATGACATGGACGTTGCCGATGCGAAACCCGGGCGCGACGGACACCGGGTTGTCGATGAGATCGGCGCCGCGCGGCATCCGCGCCATGCGCTTGCGGGCCTCGGTGTATTCGATGCCGCGCGCGGCATAGCTTGCCTCCAGCATGGCATAGGCCTTGGCGTCGTATTCGCAAGGCACGCCAAAGGCTTTGGAAATGGAATCGGCCGTAATGTCGTCATGCGTCGGGCCAATGCCGCCGGTGGTGAACACATAAGTGTAGCGCGCGCGCACCGCATTCACCGCCGCGACGATCTCGTCTTCCTCGTCCGGAACGATGCGCACCTCCTTCAGGTCGATGCCGATCGCCGTCATGATATCGGCGAGATGACCGATGTTCTTGTCCTTGGTTCGGCCGGACAGAATCTCATCGCCGATGACGAGCATGGCGGCGGTAACGATTTCGGGCATGGAACACTCCGGCAGGACGGCTCGCCTCAGATAGCGCGGCGCGGCAGCCGTCGCAATGCTGCCTGAACGGGTCAGCAAATCAACTATCGACGGTGGTCCTCGGGCCGCCGGGTTTCGATGCAAGGTTGCAGCGGCACCGGATGCGGCTAAGCTCAAGCTGGTTCTCGTTCGGGTGAACAATGGTTCTGTCGATTCTGTCGTGGCTGCTTGCCGTTCTGGTGTCGCTGGCGATCCTGGGGATCGCCTGTCTGGCGCTGGCGACGCTGTGGATCGCGGCGAAGGCCGAAAGGCTGGTGCCGCCGGTCGGAAAATTCATCGAGATCGACGGCAACCGCATCCACTATGTCGACCACGGCGAGGGGAGCCCGATCGTCTTCCTGCACGGGCTTGGCGCCCAGCTCCATCATTTCCGGCACACTCTGTTCGGGCGGCTTGGTCCGGGCTACCGGCTGATCGCGCTCGATCGACCGGGGGCGGGCTATTCGGTGCGGGCGAGCGGCGCGACGGGCCGGCTGCCCGAACAGGCCGAGATCGTGCGCCGCTTCATTGAAGAGCTCAGGCTGGAAAAGCCGCTGGTCGTCGGTCATTCCCTGGGCGGCGCCATTGCGCTGGCCCTGGCGGTGGAACACCCAGAGGCGATTTCCGGCATCGCGCTCCTGGCGCCGCTGACCCACATGGAAGCCGATGGGCGCGAAAAATTCGGCTCACTCTACATTCCGTCACGCCTGTGGCGCTGGATCATGAGCTATACTCTGGCGATACCGACAAGCCTCAGATATGCGCTGCCGACGATGGAGTTCATCTTCGCGCCGCAGGTCCTGCCTGGCGACTACATGGTCGCGGGAGGCGGGTGGCTTGGGCTCAGGCCAGCCCATTTCTATGCCATGTCCTCCGATGTCGTGGCGATCGAGCGCGACCTTGGCCGCATCGAAGGGCGCTATGGCGAGATTGCCATGCCGGCCGGCATCCTCTTCGGCGATGCCGATCGCGTGACCCGCTTTCACACCCAGGGCGCGCCGATGAGGTCAAGGATCGAGGGGCTCGATTTCGAATTGGTCGAGGGGATGGGGCACATGCCGCAATTCGTCGCGCCGGAGCGGATCGTGGCCTTCATCAAGCGCGTCGCCAACCGGGCCTTCGCTGGCCGGACATCACCGCGGCCTCACGACAATTTCACTGAACCATTCGGCTGATTGCCGGTTTTACCCGTGTCGCACCCAAGGCGGCCAAGACACGGAGTAATTCAATGGTCACGAAACTTCTCGCAGCCTCTGTTCTGACGATCGGTCTTGCCACATCGGCAATGGCGCAATCGTCGGACAGCACCTATTCCAGCCAGCACAACTGGCTCTTCGGCAACGAGCAATCCTCGGCTGTCGACAACAGCACCACCGGAAGCATCAACGGCGATCGCTCAGGATTGAACACTCTGGGAAATCTCGGCCCGGCCGGGCCTTGTGCCTCCAACACCGCCGGTCCCGATGCGAATGCCCAAGGGAACGTGAACGATCAGTATTGCGGCAAATAGTCGGAGCATGATCCCGAAAGTGGGTACCGGTTTTCGGCAAAAATCATGCTCGGAAGCTAGAGCCCGCAGGGCAGTCGCTGGCCCCGGAACGTCTTCTCTCCGGACATCTGCGGTCGGCGTGCTGCCTGCCCAATATTGAAATTAGTCGGAGACTTCCGTCTGCGGCCGGTCGCGGCCGTCGGCCAGTTCCTCGTGCCATTTGCCTTCGGCGTCCTCGTACTGGATGCCGTCCGTGGCTCCGGCGACCTGCTGCTCGGCCGAAGCGATTTCGGCGGCCCGCAGCGCGTCCTGATGCGTGGGAAACGTCTCCGAGAAGGTCGCTCCGACCTTGTAGGCCCAGCCGCCGTCATGCTCGACGATCTTGTAAGTCAGCTTCGCCATGAAAACCTCCAGTTGAAAGGCCCGTCTGCTCAATGCAGCCGGTCGTCGCGCAGTTTGTCGTCGGGCACCAGCACTTCCGATTCCTTGGCGGCTTCAATCAGCGCCCGGCGCGCATCCGCTGTCGAACGATAACCTTCCAGCACTTTGAGGCAAGTGTCGAGGGCTTCACGATGGCGCTGGCCGCGATTGAGCGGCCACACGGTCATCAGGCACTCCGCCGCTTCCTGGGCACTGCGGATATGGCGATATTTGCCGACGTGGCCAAGTTCGACGACGACCGGCACTTCAAAAGGTTTGTTGTCCATCATGGCCGCAACGCAAAGCAGCCAATTTGGTTGCAACCGTGGCCGTTAGCCTGCGCCCAAAAGTCGCGTCACGTTTGCGACGCGCTTTAGCTCTTTGTTTGATGCATGTCGTTGTCCCAAAACCGGATCCACTTTTGGGTGACATGCACGGGCGTCTCAGTAGCCGCAATCGTTGCGCAGCCAGCGTGCGTTTGCCCAGCCGGTCCTGCCGCCGATCTCGACCTGATACCAGTTGCCGCGCCGGTCGAAGATTTCGGTGTGGTCGCCATTGAACAGCTGTCCGATCATCCGCGACGACGAGTTCGGCCGTGTCCGCACGGCGAGAAATCCGCTGCCGGTCGCCAGATTGTAGCGGCTGGACAGGCCGTGCACCGTGCCCTCGCAATATTGCGCGCCGGCCGGCGTCGATGCGCCAATCCAAAGGCCGGCCACGGCTGTCAGCGCTGCAACCGGCAACAATGCCCTGAACGACATGATTTCCTCCCAAGCCCGGCCGCGCCCGCCGCAGCCTTACCCAAGGTAACAGTTCGCGAACAGAATTGAAGCGGAGCTGTGGCCAACTGTCCAGAAACTACGGGCAGGACCGCCCCGGTATCGGCGGAACGGGCCGATCAGCCCGCCGCCTTCATCCAGTGCTGCATCGTCGTCACCGAGCGGGCAAGCTGCGGTGCCGGGTGGATTGTCTCGCTGAACGTGGCCGCCGCACGCCATCCCCAGCGTGGATCGGCCAGGAAGGCCCGCGCCAGCGCCACCATGTCGGCTCGGCCCTCGGCGACGATCGCCTCGGCCTGCTTGGGGTCGTCGATCAGGCCAACCGCACGGGTCGGAATGCCGGCGCCCCTGCGCAGGGCTTCCGCCAGGTGCACCTGGTAACCGGGGCCCGTGGGCAATTTCTGCAACGGTGAATTGCCGCCGCTCGAGCAGCAGAGATAGGCGACGCCGACGTCCTTGAGTGCTTTCGCCACTTCGATCGCGTCTTCCACATCGAAGCCGCCATCGACCCAGTCCTTCACCGACAGCCGTGCGCCGAGCATCAGCTTAGGCGTTGCTTTGCGCACCGCCTTGGCGATCTCGACGGCAAGACGCATGCGGTTTTCCAGCGAGCCGCCCCAGCGGTCGGTGCGCTGGTTGGACAATGGCGACAAGAACTGGAAGATCAGATAGCCGTGTGCGGCATGCAGTTCGAGGAAGTCGAAGCCGGCGCGCTCGGCGCGCCTTGCCGCCTCGGCGAAGCGTTCGATGAGCTGCAGGATCTCCTCGTCCTCCAGCGCGCGCGGCACGTTCCAGCCGGTGTCGTAGGCGATGGCCGAGGCCGAGATGGTCTGCCAGGGATCCTCATTTGGCTGCAGCGGCCCACCGCCCTCCCAGGGCTTGCGGTTCGAGGCCTTGCGGCCGGCATGGGCAAGCTGCGATCCGAACTTCGTGCCGGGAGCGGCGACGCGTCTGGCCGCATCCAGCGTGCGACGGGCGGCCGCCTCATTGTCTTCGGAGTAAAGGCCAAGGCAGCCATGAGTGATACGCCCGCGCCGCTCGACATCGGTCATCTCGACCGTGACCATGCCGGCGCCGGACATGGCAAGGTTCATCCAATGATAGAGGTGCCAGTCGCTGGCCGAGCCGTCTTCGGCGGAATACTGGCACATCGGCGCGACCGCGATGCGATTGGGAAAGGTGAGGCCGTCGAGGGTGATCGGCTGGAAAAGCGATGCGGTCATGAAAAAGGGCTCCGGGAGGGGTAAGCCGCTATCTAGGCAATGGATCGAAGGCGCGCCAGACACGAGACGGTGACACGCCTTTTTGGACCGATTGCCTGCATTGCGCAAACGCCGGTTCGCGGCTACGCCTCAACCAGCCAATGCATGTCGCCCCAAAAATGGCCCCGGTTTTGGGAGAACGACATGCATAGACAGGAGCATGAAGCGCGCCGCCCGCGCTTTGGCATGGAGACCATGATGGAAGATCGCATCCGCATCCGTTCGGAGGAAATCCTCTCCGACGACTGGGCTGTCCTGAAGAAGACCGTCCTCGACTACCGCCGGCGTGACGGGCAGTGGGAGACGCAGATCCGCCAGACCTACGATCGCGGTGACGGCGCGGTGATCCTGCCTTACGATCCCTCGCGCTCGACCGTGCTTCTGGTGCGCCAGTTCCGCTATCCCGCCTACGTCACCGGTCATCGCGAGCCGCTGATCGAGGCCTGTGCCGGCCTGTTGGACGAAAACGATCCGGAAACCTGCATCCGCAAGGAAGCCGAGGAAGAACTGGGCTACCGGCTGCAGAATGTGGAGCGGCTGTTTTCACCCTATATGAGCCCCGGCAGCGTCACCGAGCGGCTCTGGTTCTTCGTCGCCCGCTATTCGCCCGCCGACCGCATCTCGGCCGGCGGAGGTGCAGCGGACGAAGGCGAGGACATCGAAGTGCTGGAAATGCCGCTCGACGAGGCGCTGGCCGGCATCGCCGATGGCCGCATCATCGACGCCAAGACCATCATTCTGATCCAGCATTTGAAGCTGAACCCGATCCCTGCTTGAAGCGCCGGCCTTCTGGCGCCTTACATCCTGTCGTTTGGTTTCAGCGTGCGCGCATGCGGCGCGCGCAGGCCGGCCCGGGGCCGCGCATATAGTGGAGTTCTGGCCGGTAGCGAGGTGCAACGAATTCGCGAAACGCTGATGCCAACCGGGTGATCAAGGCCCAACGCCCCATGACCCAATCCCGGCAAGACGCCGCTGCAGGAGCCTGTTCACTGCCGATTTTTGTCTGTGCTATCCACATGACGGCAACGTCCGCGACGCTGAAGTCGACACGGTCTCGCGTGATGGACCGCTTGAACAAAAGACTGAACCGGATTGGGTCGCCGTCAGAAATCCCCATGAGGTGTCGGACGACAAGAGGGCTATGCCCAAGGCCGTGACCAGGAACACTGCGGGAAGGCCGAACAGAAGCTTACGCGACATCATTGTCCCAACCTCACACGCCGGTGTCGATGTGGACAGCGTCTCTGCGCCGGCGTGTCTGAAGTTATGGTAGCAAGAACCGTGCCAAGCTTGCCCAGCCCGCGTTTCCCGCCGGACCAATCCTGGCCGACGCCGCCTGAGCCAGCGCGCGCAGATGTCCCGTAATGGGTCATTTGCGCTGGCACCAGAATTGCAGTGTCAGCAATGCCGGGTGTTGGGGCCGGCAGTCGGGGCGGGTGGGGGTCTCGCCGCTTCGCAAATGGAGCGGCGAGGCTTTTTCATTCAGCCATAAGCTTTCAGGCGGCTCGACAGCCGTCGGGGTGGCGAGAGGCCGCCGAGCCTAACCGGCTTGGGGTTTCTTGTTGGGGCAAGCCGGCTAAAGCCAATCCTAATATTAGCAACTCTGCAGCAGAACCCTGTTTGGACGTTTTCCCCCGCTATTGGCCGCGCAGCTTTCGGAGGGCTATTGGCAACAGAGGGATGTCAGGTGTGCTGCAAAGCGACAAAGTCGTAAGCAAGCGCCGGTCGACAGGCTTGGCCCGGATCACGGCTCAATACATTGGGATCTGGTGGCGGCTCTTCGGTCGCGAAACATCACGGCCGCGACCGCAGACCGGTGTTCTTCACGGCCACTCCTGACTACGGGCCAGCAGAGGGAGCGCAATCGCGACTGGAGCCAACTTTCGATAGCGCCAAGTCAGAGCGCCAAGCAGTCATTGAACCGTAGGTTTCGGAAGAAACTTTGGATCCTGCAGATCACGGCCCAATCTCGTTGCCTGACCAGGGCTAAGGAGGACCGGGAACGGTTCGCCTGCCGTCGGGAACATGCGCAAGACGACTTGGCCCATCTCCTCGCTCATCGTTACATCCCATTTTTCGAGAGCTATCGTCCTTTTTGCGAGAGCTATTGCCCTTTTTTCAGCCGCCATCTGATTCCCCTTCGTCCGTCCCCAAGGCAATAATCGCGCAACCCGAAGGCGAGTGCAAGCGGGCGCCTCGCGCGGGGGTGCTCGACGATTTCAGCGCGAGTGGGGGGGCGGAGCACATTTCGCTGTTTCGATGATGCCGGCTTTGCTGTGGGAAACGGCCCGGCACCGGGCGGCCCAGCGGCCTGGTTGCCAGTGTGATTGGCAGCTAGGCCGCCGGGCCTGACCGGCGGGGCGGGTTGGGGCGGCGCCGGCTGGCGACGATATATATGCTTCTGCTAATATAAGCGGAACACACCCATATGAACGAAGGTAGTAGCCAAAGGTGGAGCACAAACCGGCCACCTCCTACATCGTGAGCGTTTTCGAGAAGCTGCATTGGCGGACCGTGCTGACCACCAGAGACAAGGCCAAATGCTGGCGGCGGCAAGGAGACCGGTGACAAGGTGGGGGTCGAGGAGATCACGCCGAAAGTAAAGCGCTGACGGGAGCGGATTTTTTACCGGGGCGGCCCAGCGGCTTGGGTCGTGGGGGACTAGCAGCGGTGGCCGCTGGGCCTGACCAGCCAGGCTCGAGGAGGCGCTGTGCTGGCTGAGCCGAAGCATGCGCTCACTCTAATATAAGAGCCAGAGCGCATCCGCATGAAGGCTACCGCCGAAAGGTGTAGTTTCAATCGCAAGGGCGCGTTTGACAGGAGTTCGATCCAGCCGAAGCCGCTTTGCCGATGGCCTGTACCACCTAAAACCCGAGCCAAGTTCTCGCGCGGCGTCTGGTAGTCAAGACATTGGAATGTCGCGATCAATCGACGAAAGCATGGGGTGATAACCGCTTAACCTACGACGTGCCGCTCCCCCCACATCTTTAGATTGTGAGGGCTTTGCCGGATCTCGGATGTAGGTCTTCCGTCCAAGGCAATCACAATGCCAAGGCCTACTGCGACGATGCCAGCGAGCACCAACAACGTGACCGCGACCCGAGCGTTGTTTCGTTTGCCTTCCAAGGCTTTGCTGAGATCGTCGAAAACCGATTCCATATTCGAAATTCTAAATCGGAACTGGTCGAAAGCGGTATCCCTAAAAGCCGGCGGCAAAAATGGGGGATCACGGGCGCTTGCGACGACTGCGGATGATCCATGAAGATGCGGCGATCGACGAGGAGACCAGGCCGAGGATCAGGAGAAAAGCCGAAAGGCCCGCGATGTCGTCCTTCGCGGCCGGCCAGTAGGTCAACATTTTGTCGCGCCCCGCACCCGCCACGACCAGGGTCCAAAGAACGTACGACACTATCACCGCCATGAAGGCGGGACTTGCGTCGAAATAGCGATCTGTTGTCAGCCGGCGGATCATGGCAACTAGGAGGACGGTATTGATCATGGCGGCAAAAGGAGGCCCCCATATGCCAAGTCCGCTGTGGTCGTTGAGGTCGACGCCGACATAGGTGATAAGGGCGTCGATCTGGGCGACCAGGGCAAGAAAGGTCAAGCGAGGCTCGGCGAACGCGGCGACCATCATGGTGATCTCGAAGGCGTAGAAGTAGCGCTCGTGCATCTTTGGCAGCGCCCACGGCATCAGCTGCAGGCAGACAGCCGCCGCCAGGATGGCAAACAGCGGCGTCCAGGCTGCCTCACGGGCAACTCTCAATGAAAACGCTAATCCCGCCAGCGCGGCGAGCACCAGGCCGACAACGACCCCTGCGTGGTAGAACTCGTTTGGCACGAAGATCCAGAGGTTCGCGGCGTTCTTGGAGAGCTCCTGGAAGAACTCGGCCTGGGCCTGATAAACCAGCAGCACGTCAAGGACGGACCTGCCGAGTAGGAGCAGAGGAACGGCGGTCAGCGCATAGACAATTGGGACCAGAGCCAGCCATGGCCAGTGGAGCTCGCGTCGCAGAACGAGGGCGAAGATCATGGGGCCGAAGAAAATGGCCTGCAGCTTGATGCTCACGGCGAATGCGAAAGCCGCCATGGCCCCAACCGGGCGTCTCCGGCAGATCGCATGCAGGGAAACCATGATGAAGAACGTCCAGATCGCATCGGCTTGGGCCCACAGGGCGCCATTGAAGATGACGCTCGGGGCCAGCCAGACCGCTGCAAATGCCCAAGCTGGCCGAGTGAACGAGTCGGTCGAGGTTGCGACGAGCCGATAGGCCATAGCCGCGCAACCCAATTCGAAGGGCAGCGATATCAGCTTGATGGAGGCGAAGACCGGCAGCCGGTCATGCACAAGTGTGATGGCATAGAATGCATAGCTGTACAGCGGAGCGTAGTTCGTCAGCCCCTGCCGCAGGCTGTCCGCCCCCGCCGAAAGACCCAGTTCATACCACTGGACGAAGAGGCCGGCATCTGTTGGCGTGTAATCGCGGGTGAGGAATCTGACAGCGAGGCCGGCAGCCAGCGCCAGGCCGATGATCGCCCACGAGACGACGTTATGCGAAAGGCGCCTCCGGCGACCGAGCAGAGCGCGGTCTCGCCAACGATTAGCCTGATCAGCACCTATGTTAAGTTTATCCACGCCCTTCCCCCGTAAGCAGAATGCGACTCATGGCGGCTGGTGTCCAGATGCACTTGCGAGATGCGCGAACGGCTCTGGACATGCGTCCGGGGACCCTCGCAGGGACGCGCCTAAGGGCATGAAGCGGCTGGCGACACGTGGTGCGGGCGACGGGACTCGAACCCGTACGATCAGAGATCGAGGGATTTTAAGTCCTTTGAGACTTTACCCGTTGCTGGTAGGCTGCCTGTAAGGAGAGGAAGGGGAAAGCTTATGATCTGTAGCAGCTTGTTCAGTCGCGCGGTCGTCACTTGTGGCATGCTTGCGATCTCTTCGGTGGCAGGCAACGGCTTGGACGGCATTTTGGGGTTTCGCCTCGTCAGTCCGGTGGAAGCAAAGACGGTCGTGATCCAGAGGACGACCATCTACATCACGACCCTGCCCAAAGGATGCGTGAAGACCACCTACAGCGGTGGGGCCGTGGTCTGGAAATGCGGGACGAAGTATTACCAGCCTTACAAGAACCGCTACGTGCTGGTTTACATCAAGTAAGGGCTGGCCTCACCGGAGAGGCCGTGAAAGCTTTCGCCAAGTAGCCGGCGGGACACCGCACGCCGGCTGCCGTTCGGTTGCGGTCCCTGGATCGTCCGAGGCAGCCTACTTTGCCTGGAGGCGCGGCAGCCGAAAATGGTGCGGACGACGGGAATCGAACCCGTACGATCAGAGATCGAGGGATTTTAAGTCCCTTGCGTCTACCAATTCCGCCACGTCCGCAGGCCAGCCCTTTTCAGACGCCAGACGCAGGCCGTCAAGTCGTGTTCTCGGCCACGTCTGAATGCGGAAACCAGACAAGCTGGCGTGGCGGTACTGGTGTGATCACGGAATTATGCGCGCTGCAGGCACTGCTACAATATTCTTCGGCGGATCAGATCCGCTACGGCCGGCGCCTCTCAGGCCCAACCCATTACCCCGCCCAACTGGGAGCGTCGGCCGCCCCCTTGAAATCGCAGCTACGATATTGGCCGGTGGCGTCCCGCTGCCGGCGAGGTTCAGAACTTGTAACTCAGATTGATGCCGACTGTGTTCAGCTTCACATCCTGATCGCGGTCGGTGAAATCACCGGACGCGTCATAGTGCTCGGAGCCAAAATCGTAGTAGCGATACTGCGCGCCGACGACGAACTTGTCGGTCAGCGCGTAATCGACGCCGGCGCCCACGGTCCAGCCGACACTCGTGCGTGAGCTGTCGAAGGCCGTGCCTGTCGCTTGCGAGGTTTCGATGCCGGCAAAGGCGATGCCGCCAATGCCGTAGACCAGCGTGCGGTCCATGGCGTAGCCGGCCTTGGCGTTGATCGACCCGAACCATTTGATGTCGGTGCCGAAAGTGTTTCCCGGCTCCGCTTCGGTCGTGCCGTCGACCGAAGAATAGTTGAGGTCGGCCTCGCCGCCGAGCACCGCCTGGTCGAACTGCCACAGGCCGGCGATATGGCCACCGACAAAACCGCCGTCGATGTCGGGCGAGGCGGAAAATGGCTCGCCCTCTGTTCCTGATATATCGGATTGGCCCCAGCCATATCCTGCCTGCAGGCCGGCGTAGTAGCCGGTCCAGTCGAAGCCGGGTGCGGTCATCGGCACGTCGACCATAGGGTCGGCCGCGAAAGCCGGCACGGCCAGAGCGGCAAGAAAACCGGCACTTGCGACCATCAGGCGACGCACATCGAACTCCCCGAAATGGCGGTTCAGAAAGGTCCTTTCGGGGAACCTAACCCGATTTGCGACAAAACGGAATCCTATTTCGGCCGATGTCGCTCTCGCCATGCCCGGGGAGGGCAGCCCGAAGAGGCGGCATTGCCGCGGCAGCATTGCCGTGCAGGATCGGCGGTTGTGGAGAAAATCCTGATGCGTGCCTTGTTTCGCCTGATCAACACAGCGGCCATCGCGCTCCTTGCCTGCGGCTTCGCCATGGCCGAGCCATTGACGCTGGCCATTGCCAAGGCGGTGGTCGTACCCGATCCGGCGCCAGGACAAGTGGCGCTCAACCTCAAGATGACACCGGACAGTACGCAGGCATTCGCAGCCTTCACCAAGGCGAATGTCGGAAGGACGATCGATCTCAGCGTGGGCGGCAGCGTCGTGATGTCGCCGCGGCTGGTCGAACCCATCCTCGGCGGCGAGGTCCTGATCAGCGGCCGGTTCGCCAAGGGTGAACTCAGCCGTCTGGCGGAACGGATTTCGGCCGGAAAGGCGAAAGTCACGATCGACGTGAAGGCCCAGTAGGCTCCATAAGGCGCAGTAGATCCCAAGCTCTCCGCTGTTTGACGCTGGTCAAAACCGCACCGGCTTGGCACAGTCGGGCAAACAGGAGTCTTTCATGGCAAAGAAGCCGTCGGCCCATGCGACGAAACCCAAACCCTGGACCGAGATGGCGACGCAGCTGGTCGATGTCGCCATGGGGCGCACACCTGCCGATCTCGTCATCCGCAACGGCCGCTGGGTGAACGTCCATTCGGGCGAGATCATCGCCGGCACCGACATCGCCATTGCCGGCGGGCGCTTCGCCTATTGCGGGCCGAACGCCAGCCATGCCATCGGCCAGGGCACCAAGGTGGTCGACGCCGGTGGGCGCTATCTGGTGCCCGGTCTCTGCGACGCGCATATGCATGTCGAGAGCGGCATGGTGACGGTGACCGAGTTCTGCCGCGCGGTCATTCCGCACGGCACCACTTCGATGTTCATCGACCCGCACGAGATCGCCAATGTGCTGGGCCTGCCGGGCGTGCGGCTGATGCATGACGAAGCCGTCGCGATGCCCATCAACGTGCATGTGCAGATGCCGTCCTGCGTGCCTTCGGCACCGGGGCTGGAACATGCCGGCGCCGAGCTGACGGTCGCCGATGTGGCGGAAGCGATGACGTGGGAGAACATCATCGGGCTGGGTGAGGTGATGAACTTTCCCGGTGTCGCCGCCAACGACCCGGTCATGTCCGGCGAGATCGCGGCTACCGTGAAAGCAGGAAAAACGGTTGGCGGCCACTATGCCTCGCGCGATCTCGGCCTGCCGTTCCACGGCTATGTCGCCGGCGGCCCCGAGGACGACCACGAGGGCACGCGCGCCGAGGATGCCATTGCCCGCGTGCGCCAGGGCATGAAGGCGATGCTGCGGCTGGGCTCGGCCTGGTATGACGTCGCCTCGCAGATCAAGGCGGTGACCGAGAGCGGCATCGACCCGCGCAACTTCATCCTGTGCACCGACGACAGCCACTCCGGCACGCTGGTCCATGAGGGCCATATGGACCGGGTGGTGCGCCACGCCATCCAACAGGGGTTGAAGCCGGTGACGGCAATCCAGATGGCGACGCTCAACACCGCCCAGCATTTCAAACTGGAACGCGAGGTCGGCTCGATCTCGCCAGGGCGGCTGGCCGACCTGCTGATCGTCTCGGATCTTTCCGCCATGACCATCGATGAGGTCTATGCGCGCGGCGTCAGGCTGGCCAAGGGCGGCAAGCTCGAAATCGACATTCCAGCCTATGACTACCCGAAGACGGCGAAGAACACCGTCAAGCTCGGCAAGAAACTCAAGGCCGGCGACTTCGACATTGCGGCCCCCAAGGGCGCCAACGAGGTGCGCGTGCGGGTCATCGGCGTCATCGAGAACCAGGCACCGACGCGGGCATTGGAGGCCGATCTGCCGGTCGAAGATGGGCTGGTCGCCATGGATCGCCGCAACGATGTCTGCCAGATCTCGCTGGTCGAGCGCCACAGGGGCACCGGCGGTGTCACCAACGCCTTCGTCTCCGGCTTCGGCTATATGGGCGATTGCGCCATGGCCTCCAGCGTGGCGCACGATTCCCATCACATCATCGTCGTCGGCACCAACAAGCAGGACATGGCGCTGGCCGTGAATCGACTGGGGGAAGTCGGCGGCGGTGTCGTGCTGTTCTCGAAAGGCAAGGAACTGGCGCTGGTTGAAATGCCGATCGCCGGGCTGATGTCGGACGAGCGGGCGGAGATCGTTGCCGCCAAGGCCGAGAAGCTCACCGAGGCGATGCGCAAGATGGGCTGTTCGTTGAACAACGCCTATATGCAGCACTCGCTGCTGGCGCTGGTGGTCATTCCGGAACTCAGGATTTCCGACGTCGGGCTGATCGACGTGACGACATTCCAGAAGGTCGATCTCTTCGTTTGAGATCGGTCGTCACCGCTCGGTTTTCATCCGCCAGTGGCGATGGTCAGCACCTTGAACGGCGTGGTGATGACGACCTCGGCCACCGAGCCGACCGCCTTGCCGAGGCCCTGGCCGAGATTGTTGAGCTGCGCCTGATCGGGTTCGGCCGAGGCCAGGCCGGCTGGCGCGCGCAGGCGGTCGCCGAGCAATTGCACCAGGATCGGGTTGTCGGCGAATTTTGCGTGGTTCAGGCGGTCGCCACCCTTGGCCTGGGAAAGGTCGACGACCGACACGCCATAGCTGGCGAGGTCGGCCGCATTGCCGTAGTCGCCGACACGCGGCTTGTCGCCCGAGATCAGGGAGGACAGCTTGAGAGCCCGATCATCCGCCGAGAGCAGGATGGCGAACGGCTTGTCGGGTTTGCCGTAGCGGATCATCTGCTTCTTGAACACATCGACATCGATGTCCGGCGAGGCCAGGATGACATAGCCGAGCTTGCCGTCGAGGTCGCGGTCCCCGGTGATGGCGAGCTGCCGCAGCGCCTCCATCGTCACCCACGTTCCCATCGAGTGAGCGATGATGTCGATGCTCTTGACGCGCGTCTTGGTCAGCATCCTGAGCGTCGCTTCGAGGTCGTCGCGCGCCGCGTTGGCGCTTTCCTTGTCGTAGATATAGCCGGTCGGCTTGCCGCTCGACGCCCAGGAGAACAGCACCGGCGTGCCGGGATATTTGGTGTCGTGGGCGATCTGCGTCAGTCTGTAGATGCCGTCGTCGAAGCCGTTGTTGAAGCCGTGCACGAAAACCAGCGCACGATCGCCGCGCATGGCGATGTCGGCGCCAACCGCCTTGGCGAATTGCGGCGCGCCTTCGTAGAAGGTGACGTCCTTGGCGGTGAAATCCTTGGCTGGATTGCTGTTTGCTGATCCCTTGACCCGCTCGATGGCGCCGACCTTGTGGCTTTTGGGAACTGTGACGTCGACCCGCGCAAAGCTGGTGGTCAGCGAGCGATCGCCGCCATACACCTGTCGCGGGTCCTTTGTGGCCCTCAGGCGTGTCGTGGCGACGAAGATCTCATGCGTCGCCGCAATGTCGGAGGCGGGCACCGTGACCGTCGTCTTGTTGAGCAGATCATGCGTCTTCTGGCCGGCGCAGCCAGTGACAGCGAGCGCGAACGCGACGATGAGGAAACTCTTCAAACGCACGGTCACACGCCGGCTCCCGCAAAGGGGGACGTCAAACGCATGACGTCGCTGGCTATTCCGATAAAGCCAGAGGCCGGCGCGGTCCAGTTCAAAGTGAAGCGATATGTCCGCAATGCTGAACTGGCACCGCGAAAGCCTCGCGAATGCATCTATTGCCCGAGCAGGCCAATGCGATCGGTCACGTCGCGATCGCTGGCAAAACCGTCATCGTCGCGCAGCCGCTGGCCGATCATCTTCACCAGTTCGGGATTGTCGGCGAATTTGGTGTGGTTGAAGCTGTCGCTACCCTTGACCTTCGAGAGGTCGACGACCGTCACGCCGTAGGAGGCAAGATCGGCGGCATCCTTGTAGTCGCCGACGCGCGGCCGCGAGCCGGCGATCAGCCCGGAGAGCCTCAGCGCCCGATCGTCGTCGGACAACAGCAGGATGAATGGCTTGTCGGGCTTGCCATAGCGCCGCATCTGGCTCTTGAACACATCGACATCGATGTCGGGCGAGGCCAGCACCACGTCACCGAGCTTGCCGCCGAGATCGCGGTCGCCGCTGATGGCCATCTGGCGCAGCGTTTCCATGGTGACCCAAGTCCCCATCGAATGGGCGACAATGTCGATGCGCCGCGCGCCGGACTGCTCCAGCATCCGCAGCGTCACTTCCAACTGGTCACGCGCCGCGCTGGCGCTCTCCTTGTCATAGACATAGTCGGTGGTCTTGGCGCCTGAGGCCCACGAGAACAGGACTGGCGTGCCCGGATAGCCGGAATCATGGACGATCTGGGTCAGGCGGTAGACGGCGTCGTCGAAGCCGGTGTTGTAGCCATGCACGAAGACCATGACGCGGCCGCCACGCGCCGCGATGTCGGCGTTGAGCGCGGCGGAGAATTTCGGCTGTGTGTCGTAACCGACGACTTCGGATGCCATGAAATACTTGGCCGGGTCATTCGATTTGCCGCGCGAACGGCGCTCGATCTGGCCGGTCTGGTGGGCACCTGGCACCGTGACATTGACGCGGGCGTAATTCAGCGTGGCCGAACGCTCACCGTCGAAAACCTTGTTTGGATCGTCGGACTTCTTGCGCGTCGTGGCGATGAAGATGCTGTGGTTGCCGGCAATCTCCGTCACCGGCGCAGCGACGATGGCGCTGCCAAGCAGTTCCTGCGTTTGCGTGCCGGCGCAGCCGGAAACGAGCAAGGCGAGGACAACGGCAAAGATCTTCTTCAAAGGCACTTAGAAATTCCAACTCCGGCCAAAAGGCCTGTCTACCCCCGCGACACCTCCGGACAGCCAGAGTGCGGCAGAACTAAGTCGTGTCCAGCCGAAATATGATCAGCGTCCGGTTACGGCCATCGCACTGTTGCGCGAAAGCCAAAATGGCGGGAGAAACGCCGGAATGTTGGAAAAGGGCAGTACCTCCGGCTTGAGGCGGATGCCGAGCACATCCGCCATGAAGCCGCGCCGCGCCTCGATGCGGCCCCAGGCCTCGGGATAACGCGCTGCGATCTCCTCGCGCAGAGGCTCGTCGGCGAGCGCGATGCCGTCTTCGATATTGGTGGTGAAATAGGCGCTGCCGGTCGCCGGAATGATGTCGACCTGTAGCGCCATGCCGGATCGCAGCCTGATGTCGGAGCCGGAAAACACCGGAGAATGCATCCACTCGTCGATATGGACGAGATGGCCTGGATTGAGTGAAACACCAAAGAACGGATCGCCTATGCGGTCATGCACCGCCTTCCACAGCGTGCCCCCCGCGGTGCCGATGCCGATTGCTTCGTACCAGTCGACGACGGCGGCAAAATAGGGCGCGACCAGCCTGTCGACATAGTCGCGGATGTCAGGAGGAAGCTCGGACCCATCCTCGGCGAGGAAGCCGGCGCGCGCATTGAGCGCGCCCTGGATGCCATAGGCCATGGTGATCGGGTCGCCGCGCCGGATGACATCGAGGCGCGGGCTGGGCAGGCCATAGGCGGCGCGCTTGCCTGCCGACAGCATCGGGTGACAGCCATGCGGCAGTCCGTTCATGCCCATCAGCCGGGCCGCCTGCAGTTCGGTCATGCCGGGCTCGATGCCTTGCAGGACATTGCGCAGCCCCTGCGAAGTGAAGGTCGCTGCAAACTCGAAGGCAGCCAGTTGGTCGGCCTCGTTGAGGGCGCGCAGGCCGTCGGTGGGGTTCATTAGCAGATTGGCCGCGTTCACAACCGCACCCTTGTCGCCAGCGAGCGCGCGTAGCGTATCGGCGATGAAGGATGGCAGGTCGAGCGCCGTTTCGCCGAACCCGGTGTCACCCGCGCCGAACGGCTTCCAGCCAATGGCGCCGATGCGCTGGCCGGGTTTCAGGCCGCAATCGGCGAGGATGTCGGGAAGCGCGTCCGAGCGATCGCGCGGCTGCGCCGGTAGCGAGAAGGTCTGATAGAGCACGCGCTCGTACGGCCCGTCGCAGAGTTCGGCATAGCCCCAGCCTTCATTGCCGACGAGAAGTTTTGCCTGCCGTCCGGGGACGATGATCAGCAGCGTTTCCTCGAAGCGCGGATCGTAGCCCGAGAGATATGCCACATTGGCCGCGTGTTCGCGGTCGCCGTAGATGGCGAAGGCGTCGAGGCCGGCCTTGGCGCCTATCGCCGTCAGTGCCGCGATGCGGCTTTCGTGACTGGCGCGCGCAACCAGCGGCATCACCGTCGGTTCGCCGAATTCCGGCAACAACATGGATTTCAGGCCAACCGATGCGACAGGCATGAACAAACGCCTCCAAGTGCTTGCAAAGATTCTGCGAATGCCCGTTGCGGAGGGGCATGGATGGCCGGACAATGGCGTCGCGGGGCCGGATATGCAATAGCCGGGATCGGCCGCGCGACGGCAGGGCGCTCAACAACAGCGGGTGCGCGGCCCGATCAATGATAGAGGTTCCGCAGACGACACGCGGTGCGAGGTGGTTTTCCGATGAACAGTTTTTCTTCCCGCGTTGCAGTCGCGGCCGCCGCGATCCGCCAGATTTTTCCGGAAACGCCGCTGCAGGAGAACGACTATCTGTCGAAGAAGACCGGTGCGCGGGTGCTGTTGAAGCGCGAGGACCTGTCGCCGGTGCGCTCCTACAAGATCCGTGGCGCCTTCAACTTCTTCCGCAAGACGCTCGCGGCCGGCAACGAGGCCGAACTGTTCGTCTGCGCATCCGCCGGCAACCATGCGCAGGGCTTCGCATTCGTCTGCCGCCATTTCGGCAAGAAGGGCGTGGTGTTCATGCCGGTGACGACGCCGCAGCAGAAGATCGACAAGACCAGGCTGTTCGGCGGCGATTTCGTCGAGATCAGGCTGGTCGGCGACTTCTTCGACGATTGCTATCGCGCCGCCTTCGAATTCACCGAAAGTTCCGGCGCTCACATGGTGCCGCCCTTCGACCACAAGGACATCATCGAGGGGCAAGCTACTGTCGCCTATGAGATTGCCGATCAGATGCCGGGCGCACGGATGCCCGACATCATCCTGCTGCCGGTCGGCGGTGGCGGGCTGGCCGCCGGCGTCACCCATTATTTCGCCGATCAGGGCCGGGAAGCGCGCTTCGTCTTCTGCGAGCCGGCCGGCGCGCCGAGCCTGCGCGAAAGCCTGTCTGCCGGAAAGCGCCTGAAGCTCGCCAAGGTCGACAATTTCGTCGATGGAGCCGCGGTGGCCGAGATCGGCCGCGAGCCGTTGCGTCATCTCAAGGATTTTCCGGCCGACACCGTGCGGTTGATCCCCGAAAACCGGCTCTGCGCCACCATGATCGAGATGCTCAATGTCGAGGGCGTCGTGCTGGAGCCGGCTGGCGCGCTGGCGATCGACGCGCTCAAGGATTTTTCGAAGAAGGAGATCAGGGGCAAGACGATCGTCGCGGTGGTTTCGGGCGGCAATTTCGATTTCGAGCGGCTGCCTGACGTGAAGGAGCGGGCGCTGCGCTTCGAGGGCCTGAAGAAATACTTCATCATCCGCTTTCCGCAGCGGCCGGGTGCGTTGCGCGATTTCCTTGAATTGCTTGGGCCCGACGACGACATCGCCCGCTTCGAATATCTGAAGAAATCGGCCCGCAATTTCGGTTCGGTGCTGATCGGCATCGAAACCAGGGATCGCCGCAATTTCGACCTGCTCAAGGCGAACTTCGAGGCCGAGGGCGTCCAGTATCAGGACATCACCGACAACGAGACACTGGCCGGGTTCATCATATGAGTGGTCGAGGAAGAACCTTCGTCGCACTGTTTTCCGGCATCAATGTCGGCGGCAACCGCATCGTCAGGATGGCGGAGCTGCGGTCGTTCTTCGAGGATCTCGGCTTCTCCGATGTCGCCACCTATGTGCAGAGTGGCAACGCCGTGTTCCGGGCGAAGAAGGCTGACGCGGCGGCGCTGACGAAACAGATCGAAACAGCCTTCGAGAAGAAATGGGGATTTCATTCGCGCATCATGGTGCGCGATCTCGGCTGGTTCGAGCGGCTGGTCGCGGACAATCCATACCCGGAGATCGCCGAAGAGCCGACCAAGCTCCATGCCTATGTGCTTGAGCGCGAGCCGACCGGCGATGAGGTGGCGCGGCTGGCCGAAAAGTGTACCGGCCCCGAACGGTTCGAGATCAGGGGCGACGTGCTCTATCTGCACGCGCCGGACGGGCTCGGCAAATCGGTTTTTGCCGGGCTGATCCCGCGCACGCTGAAAGTGCCGGGCACCGCGCGCAACTGGCGCTCGGTGCTGGCGCTACAGGAGATGGCAGGTCAGGCCGGCGGAGCTTAGCTGGTCGTTTGCGCTGCCGTGGCGGGCTTCCAGTCGAAGGTCAGTTCTTCGCGGAAAGCGAAACGCTTGATGTGATCGGCGACGACGCTTTCCAGGCGCTCCAGCGATCCGCCTTCCTCGGTTGACACCGTGATATGCAGTGCGCTCGCATCGGCATCCATGACGGTGCGCCCGAGCGAGAGATCGATCGTGCCGTGGTTCGGATCGAACTCGACGGGGAATTTATGCGCCCAGTGCTTGCACAGTTGCTGCAAATAGCGGCTGGCATGTTCGGTGGGGACTTCGGCACGGCTGGTCGGCATGAGTGAATTCTCCGGGAGGGCAGGCGCCCATTGCTTGACATGGCGCCAGACTTGCCAGCCTGGCGCGACAGCCGGATAGATAGGTGCCGTCGTGCAAAATGCCAAAGGCTGCCGGGCAATCTCTGCCCGGCGCCATGGTCGAAGCCTACCAGCTTCCGGTGTTCGCCATCGAAGCCCAAGGTTCGGCCTTGGCCTTGGCCGGGCCTTTCTGCAGGAGCTCGATCGAAATGCCGTCCGGCGACCGGATGAAGGCCATGTTGCCGTCGCGCGGCGGCCGGTTGATGGTGACGCCATTGTCCATCAGATGCTGGCAGGTGGCGTAGATGTCGTCGACCTCATAGGCGAGGTGGCCGAAATTGCGCCCGCCCTTATAGTCTTCCGGGTCCCAATTGTAGGTCAGTTCGACCAGCGGCGCCTTTTCGTTGACGCCGCTCTCCTCGTCTTCCGGCGCGGCGAGGAAGATCAGCGTGAAGCGGCCTTGCTCGTTTTCGTAGCGGCGCACCTCCTTGAGGCCGAGCTTGGCGCAGTAGAAGTCGAGCGAGGCATCGACGTCGGCGACGCGGACCATGGTGTGCAGATAGCGCATGTCATTTCCTCGATAAATTGCGTTGCGGCGCAACATAGGGTCGACCCGGTCAAAGGGCAATCGTTCGGCAGTGCACAGTGCCGGCAAAGAACAAATCCGGTATTCCCCCAATGAACCGTGAAAAAAGGCACGTCAGGTCTTGCACACACCGGAAGCCGCAGTGTTAATCTAGCGTCAAGAATCAGTTGCGGTGTTCTTGAAAAAAGGGGGCATTCTTATGGGGGAAAAGGCCTCTTTGACGGGGCAGGACGGACCCCTTGGCGACGCCTTGCATCGTGACGAAGGCGGCGATGCCGCCGATCTGCTCGAAATCGCCGGCGCCATCAAGTGGTTCGATGTGGCCAAGGGCTATGGTTTCATCCTCCCGGATGACGGCATCTCGGGCGATATCCTCCTCCATGTGACATGTCTTCGAAGGGATGGCTTCCAGACGGCCCTGGAGGGTGCGCGCGTGGTCTGCCTCGTCAAGCATGGCGATCGCGGATTGCAAGCCTTCCGGGTGCTCTCCATGGACCTGACCACCGCAGTCCATCCCGCCGAAATGCAGGAGCAGCGCACCCATATCGCGGTGACGCCGGAAAGCGGCCTCGAGCGCGCCTTGGTGAAGTGGTTCAACCGCACCAAGGGGTTTGGTTTTCTCACCCGCGGCGAGGGCACCGAGGACATCTTCGTCCACATGGAAACCTTGCGCCGCTACGGCATCACCGAGCTTCGGCCCGGACAAGTTGTGCTGGTTCGTTTTGGACGCGGCGACAAAGGCCTTATGGCTGCCGAAATTCACCCCGATATGGGCACCTTGCCGGCTTCGCACTAGGACGATTTCGGTCGAGGACTTTGAATGGCTCACAGGAACTGGCTGACGGCGGGTGTGGTGTGCGCCATTGTCGCCGTGGCCGTTGCCGCGGGCGCTTACTTCTATTCCGACCAGCCGACCGCGGCGGACAGCCGGGCGATGCTTCTTCCCGTCGATTCGGTGCCGCTAATTGTGGTGACGAAGAGCGGGAACCGCTCTTTTTCGATTGAAATCGCCGACACCCCCTCGGAGCGCGAGGCTGGGCTGATGTACCGCCAGGACATGGCGGACGACCGTGGCATGCTGTTCGTCTTCGATATCCAGCAGCAGGTCAGCTTCTGGATGCAGAACACGCCGATGCCGCTGGACCTGATTTTCGTCGGCCAGGACGGCAAGATCCGGGCGATCAAGCATGGCGATCCGCAATCCGAGGCCATCATTTCGCCTGGCGTGCCGGTGCGCTTCGTGCTCGAGCTCAAGGCTGGCACCGCTGCCAGGAACGGCATCGAGTATGGCGACCTGTTGCGCCACCCGGCCGTTGGCACCGTGTCTGGTCCCAGCATGCCGCCAGCGGACAATGGCGATGCGCCCAACGGCGGTGCCGGTTGAGTGCGCGGGCGGGGTCGCTGATGCAGGTTTTCACCCATGACGGCTTCGATCTTGCCTTCCTCGACCGCCAGCCGGCGTCGGGTCAGGGCGATCCGGTGCTTATGATCCATGGCTTCGCCTCGAGCCACTATGTCAACTGGGTGTCGCCTGGCTGGTTCAAGACGCTGAATGATGCCGGTTACCGCGCCATCGCCTTCGACAATCGCGGCCACGGCTCTTCTTCGAAGAGTTATGACGAGGCCGACTACACGCCGGTCAAGATGGCTTCGGATGCCGCAGCCTTGCTCGGCCACCTCGGCATCGAGCGCGCCCATGTCATGGGCTATTCGATGGGCGCGCGCATCGCCGCGTTCCTGGCGCTGTCCGATCCCGACAAGGTGGCGACGCTGGTCTTCGGCGGTCTCGGCATCGGTATGATCGACGGTGTCGGCGATTGGGATCCGATCGCAACCGCCCTTCTTGCCGACGATCCGACCACGGTCACCCATCGGCGCGGGCAATCGTTTCGCGCCTTCGCCGACCAGACCCGCAGCGACCGCCGGGCGCTGGCCGCCTGTATCGCCACCTCGCGGGAGTTGCTGAGCGAGGAGGATCTTGCCCGCATCGCCCAGCCGACGCTGGTTGCCGTCGGCACGACGGACGACATTGGCGGCTCGCCCGACGAGCTTGCAGCGCTGATGCCGAACGCCAGGGCCTTTCACATCGAGGGCCGCGACCATATGCTGGCGGTCGGGGACAAGGCCTTCAAGCAACGCGTGCTGGAGTTCTATGCCGAAAATCCGCTCTGAGCGGACGGTGAGGGGAGCGGGCAACAGTGGCACAATGGGCAGAAGCACGGCAGCCATACCGGACGCGGTCGTGCAGGGTTTGCTCGCCTAACGTTCAGTCGTCCTGGCGCTGTCGGCATTCGCGGCGGGCGCGATTGCGATAACCATCCTGGTGGCGATGCCGAGCGACGCTTCGCAGCTCACCCAGAACATCGCCACGGGTTTCTTCATGGCGG
Organism: Mesorhizobium sp. P2_A8; assembly: GCF_056404935.1. Lineage (NCBI taxonomy): Bacteria > Pseudomonadati > Pseudomonadota > Alphaproteobacteria > Hyphomicrobiales > Phyllobacteriaceae > Mesorhizobium > Mesorhizobium sp. P2_A8. Next base: position 104,774 of record NZ_JBFUDB010000007.1, on the reverse strand, counting down.
TATTCCTGCTCGCCGCACCGTTAGCGCATGTTACCGGTGCGGTTTTCGGCGTGATGGCGTTGGTGCGTTGGAACGACAATCGTGCGCTTGGCATTCTCCGGATCATTCTCAACGGCCTGTCGGTGATGGCAGGGCTGGCTCTCCTTGCGGCGATGGCATCGACGACAGGCGCCTTCACCTGACTGTTCTCAGCCTGCGGTGAGGGCTTCCAGAGACCGCGCCATGTTCGCTCGGGCCTGCGGTTCGAAGCGCTGGCGAAACTCTTCGGTGTGGAAGATGTGCGGGCGGGCGAGGAGATTCTTCAGGACCGCGCTGCGGCCGGCCCGCCACATCGGCTCTTCCACCCAGGCATATTCGCGCCGAACCGACCGTTCATAGGCGTCGAAGGCATCCGGCGCGGCACCCAGGATCGACAAATCCATGTCGAGGAAAAGACCGGCATCCCGTGCTGCCGTCGCGTCGTCAAACAGCGGCAGTCGGTGCGTGGCGGTAGCGACGATCATCGCCGAGATGCGGTTGAGGCGCCCGGCTTCAGTGCGGCCCGCGAGCTTTTTCTCGGCAAGGGCGGCACTTTGCGCCTCGTTGTCCTTGGCCCTGCTGTCATAGATGGCGTCATGGAACCAGATCGCCGCTTCGACGGCTTCGGGGTCATCGAGCAGCCCTCGATAGTCGCCTGCGAGCGCAAGCATCGCCTCGATATGGGCCAGGTTGTGATAGTGGCGGTCTTTCGCGCTGTAGAGCGCCGAAAGCTCGCGCTTCAGCGGCTCGTCGATCAAGGGTTCGTTTTCCATGGCTGCGTCACTATCCACGCAATGAGATGATCCCGGCATCCTCGGCCAAAACACGGCACAGCGGAAGGCTGCGGGGGAGCCATGGTGCCACACCCGATTGACCAAATCGAAGGACGGCGGGAAGCTCCTTGCCATGAGCAGGATCCACGCGGTCACCCGCTCGGACGCATCTTGTCATTTTCAAAGCACTCAAACCCAAGGAGCCTGACATGACCACTATCGACATGAAGCTGGAGGCCGTCGTCATTTCCGTTTCGGATGCCGATCGGGCCAAGCGGTTCTATGGTGGCCTGGGTTGGAGGCTCGACGCCGACTTCGTCGTTGGCGATGCGTTTCGGGTCGTGCAGTTCACGCCGCCGGGGTCACCATGCTCGATCCATTTTGGCAAGGGACTGACGACCGCCGCGCCAGGCTCGGCAAAGGGGCTTTATCTCGTGGTGTCCGATATCGAGGCGGCGCGTGCCGAACTCGTGGCGCGCGGGGTCGATGCGAGCGAAGTGTTCCACCGTGCGGGCCCTGGGCAGCCGCCGATCAGCGGCAGACATCCTGAGGGGCGCAGTTATTCCTCCTATGCCTCGTTCAGCGATCCGGATGGCAACAACTGGCTGCTGCAGGAGATCACCCAGCGATTGCCGGGGCGCGTGGATGCCCTCGACACGACATTCACCTCGTCGACCAAGCTTGCCGCCGCGCTGCGGCGTGCGGCGGCCGCGCATGGCGAGCACGAGAAGCGGACCGGCGGACAGCGGGATGAGAACTGGCCCGACTGGTACGCCGAATACATGGTAGCGGAACAGGCCGGCAAGCCGCTGCCGACTTGAACAGCGGCCATTGTTGCGGCGTCATCGCCATCGCGGCGAACTTGGGCACGCTGGCCACCAGACCGCTACACCTTCCGCGGTCAAGCGCGGAAGGCTCGCTTTCAGTGGCTCATCGATCAAGGGTTCGTTTTCCATGGCTGCTTGAATTCCCGCGAACCAAATCCATTTGACACAGCACTAAGGAAAATTGAGTTCAATCGTGCTACGATCTGGCTTATATGTGCCGCCAGACAACAGGCAAGCACAACAAGCAAGCCCGGCAGGACGCAGGACGAGACGGCGATGAACAGCATCAGCATTTCCCGACACAGCGCATTGCAGCCGGTCGACCCGATCTGGCGCTCGATCCGCGACGAGGCGATGGAGGCGGTCAACCGCGACCCGCTGCTTGCCGCGTTCCTCTATTCGACCATCCTCAACCAGGACAGCCTGGAAGAAGCGGTCATCCATCGGCTGGCCGAGCGGCTCGACCATCAGGACATCGGCTCCGATCTCATCCGCCAGACCTTCAAGTCCATGCTGGCCGACGACAAGGACTGGCCGACGACCGTGCGCGTCGACATCCAGGCCTATTACGACCGCGATCCGGCCTGCGACCGCTTCATCATGCCCGTGCTCTATTTCAAGGGTTTTCACGCCATCCAGACCCATCGGCTGGCTCATTGGCTGTGGAAGCAGGGCCGCAAGGACTTCGCCCTTTACCTGCAGAGCCGTTCGTCGTCGGTCTTCCAGACCGACATCAACCCGGCCGCCCGCATCGGCAAGGGCATCTTCATCGACCACGCCACCGGCCTCGTCGTCGGCGAGACCGCGGTCATCGAGGATGATGTGTCGATCCTGCATGGCGTGACGCTGGGCGGCACCGGCAAGGCCGGCGGCGATCGTCACCCCAAGATCCGCTACGGCGTGCTGATCGGAGCCGGCGCTAAGATCCTCGGCAACATCGAAATCGGCCATTGCTCGAAGATCGCGGCAGGCTCGGTGGTGCTGTCGCCTGTGCCGCACAACAAGACGGTTGCCGGCGTGCCCGCCCGCGTCGTCGGTGAGACCGGCTGCGATCAGCCGTCGCGCCAGATGGACCAGCTTCTGCCGTCACAGACGATGGATCAGGTCGTCAGCTTCGACATCTGATTTTCATCTGCCCGCTGCCTGTAGCCGGAGTCTAGCCGCAGGCAAGAGCGGGCGGTTGTTCTCGTCTTATCGGGCCGCTTGCCTTTACATCGCCATTGTCGACGTGCCAGAAGCGCCTTCGAACGAGCAAGCCCGATGATCGGAGAAGACTGTTGAAGCCGGACGAAATCAGAAAGCTGGACGCCTATTTCAAGCGCGTCTTCCAGAACCCCAAGATCGAGGTCAAGGCACGGCCGCGCAAGGAAGATTCGGCCGAGGTGTATGTCGGCGACGAGTTCCTCGGCATCGTCTTCAAGGACGAGGACGACGGCGACTACAATTTTTCGATGGCGATCCTCGACATCGATCTGGCCTGAGCCAGCCATCCAGTGCTCGGCCGGCTCCGCCACGAATGCGGCCGGCCAGCCCGATCTCCAAGCTTTCCTAGAGCAATTCCAGGAAAAGTGTGAAACGGTTTTCCGTCCGGAACTGCGTCAAAACAAAGAGATAGAGCGGTTCTGCATTTCCGTTAAACGGTAAACCGCTTAATGTCCTGTTTTCAGGATGCGCGCGGCTTCGGTGGCAATTGCCGCGTCGAGCGCCTGCCAATCGTCCAGAAACTCCCTGGGGAAGCGATAGGTGAGGCTGAGCTCGTCGCCGATCTGGATGTCGCGCTCGCAGGGCGCCAGCGATTCCTCGGCACTCGGACCGCTCAGGCAGCGGGCCACGAACGGGTCCTTGCCGGGGCGCTTGCCGACAACCAGATCCTCATTCAGGTAGCCTGATTTTTCATTGAAGCCATACACCGTCGTGCCGCCGGGGCCGGCAATGCCGGGTTGGGTAATCAAAGCGCTGTAGATCGGCGCGAAGCGACCGCTCATGTCGCGCGACATCATCTGCTGTTCGAAGGACAGGAAAATGATGTTCCTGCTCGCTCCCATGTGATTGAAATCGTCGCGCGCCGGCTCGCTGTAGCCGTCCATCTGGGGATAGCGCAGATAAAGGTCGAGCCGCGAGGCGATGCCGTCGCGTCGCGCCTGGGCGAAACGGATGGCGTTGGCCGGCACGGCGATGACATTGTTGCCGATCACCACCTGGTGGATCGTTGGGTCGTCGGTGTATCCGGCCATCGCGATCGAATGGCCGAACCATTTGCCGCCGAGGCTGATCGCTACCGACAGCAGCGCCAGCGCCGCGAATGCGTAGAACACCCGCCTCATCAGCACGGAATCGACCACGGTGAGTTCGGGGCCGTCGGTGGTCGCTGCCTGTTTCATCTCAGTCCTCGGATCCACGCTGCTGTGCGCCTTTGGGTGTCCCTGGGCGGCACACATCGCACGGCACGGCTCTTGCAGCCTTCATGGCACGACTGTGCAATTTCATGGTAAATGGAACGTAAAGATGAGCTCTCTGGCACTCACCGTATTCGCTTTTGTCGTCGGACTGACGGCCTGCGGGCTGGCTGGATCGATGATGGAGCTGGTGTCGGGCCGCAAGGTCGCCTTCACTGAGCCCTATGTGTCGCCGTCGCATCTGCTGCGCTCGCTGCTCGCCACCGCTTGTGCAGGCCCCTTCATGTTGGTCAACGACGCCCTCGATGCCCGGCGGGAGCGCCGCATATCGACCTTGGCGCTGATGTCCTGCGGTTGCACGGCGATTGCCTGGGCGCTGGCGCTGGGCGTCGTCGTGCTCGCCATTGCCTCGTGGGCGATCGGTCTCCTAGGCTCCAGCCTTCCAGGCTGAGACGATTCGGAGACCGAAAATGCCGCTTTATGCGATCGATGGAGCGGAGCCCAGCTTCGCGGATGTGGACTCAAACTGGATCGCGCCCGATGCGACTCTGATCGGCGATGTACGCGTCGGCCGCAATGCCGGCATCTGGTTCGGCACCGTCATTCGCGGCGACAATGAACCCATCGTCATCGGCGCCGACACCAATGTGCAGGAACACACGGTCATGCACACCGATCCCGGCTTCCCGCTGACGATTGGCGAAGGCTGCACGATCGGCCACCGCGCCTTGCTGCATGGCTGCACGATCGGCGACAACAGCCTGATCGGCATGGGCGCCATCGTGCTGAACGGCGCCAGGATCGGCAGGAATTCGCTGGTTGGCGCCGGGGCACTGGTCACCGAAGGCAAGGAATTTCCGGACAATTCGCTGATCGTCGGCTCGCCGGCCAAGGCAATCAGGGTGCTGGACGACGCGGCTATTGCCAGACTGCGCGGCTCGGCGGCTCACTACGTTGCCAATGGCAAGCGCTTCAAGGGGGGATTGAAGAAGGTTTGAGGCCAGCGTGTCCGGCCGATGGTTTCATCGCGCCCCAACTCACCGTCGGTTAGAGCCGCGCCTGGCCATCGCATCGCGCAGCAAGGAAGCGCCGGCTTCAAAGCCGGCAATGTCGGCTTCCTCGGTGGCTGTCCTGTAGTCATCGATGCGGGTTTCGAGCGCCGGGTCGGCGCCCGCCGCCAAAAGCAGGCGGATCGCCTCGACGCTACGGATGGCCACCGAATAGTGAAGCGGCGTCCAGTCGTTCACGCCCCGCATGTTGGGGTCGGCGCCACCCTCGATCAGCACCCGCACAATTTCCAGTCTGTCGGCCCGGTCAGTGGACAGCGCGGCAATGATTGCCGGAAACCCACCGTGATCCTGATAATTCGGATCCGAGCCCGCATCCAGCAAAGTCGAGATGAAGCCTACGGGGCTCCAATAGATCGCATACTCCAGCGGGTGCCCGAGGCCGAACTCGAATGGCATGCGCTCGTTGAACCAGCAGGGCGACCCGCCCAGGGCCACACCGAGGCCCTCGAAATCGCCGGCTTTGAAGGCATCGTCGATCGCCTTGAACAGACGATGGCGCTCGCATCGATCTTCCGGGATTTCCAACATCACCGCGATCCAGAAGGCGAAACCAACGGCCTATTGTGCCTCGATCTCCTGCCCGTGGAAAGGCGGTCGCCTGATGTGCTTGGCGGGTCGGTGGGACCTGTGACCCGCCAGACGTCGCTATGTGGCTTTGTTTTTTACCTTTTTCCCAGCCGCGGGCTTGGTCCGTATTCGCATGGCTCCGCCCTTCGGGGTTTCGATTTCAAATGCGTCTGTACTCCGCACCAGATCGCTCAATTTGCTGAAACCGTAGGTACGGGGATCAAAATCGGAAAACAGGTTTGACAACTGTTTTCCAAAGGTGCCGAGCAGGACCCAACCATCCTCGCTTTCCATCTGACCAATGACTTTCTTGAGTATGGGCATCGCAGCACTGGGCACTTGAAGCGGCTTGGTTGCGGGCGCGGCATCCTGAATGTTCGCCGTGCCCCGCAGAAGATTTTCGGTGTAGACGAAACGGCGACATGCTTGCCGGAAGCTTTCCGGAGTTTTCTGCTCCCCAAACCCGAACACATCGACGCCTTGTTCGCGTATGCGTGCAGCAAGCCGGGTGAAATCACTGTCGGAAGAGACCAGACAGAAACCGTCGAAACGACCGCTGTGGAGCAGGTCCATGGCGTCGATCACCAGTGTGATATCGGACGCGTTCTTGCCGGTGGTATAGGCGAACTGCTGCTGCGGGATGATCGCATGCTTTGACAAGACGTCTGCCCATCCCTTCGATCGGGCGTTTGAAAAGTCACCATAGATGCGGCGGACGCTGGCTTCGCCAATCTTCGCGATCTCCTCGAACAGGCCGTCGACAATCTTGGCAGAGGCGTTGTCGGCGTCGATAAGAACTGCAAGGCGCGGTGATCGGGGTTCGGTCGGCATGCGACACTTCCTGCGGCTGGCGGGAGCTTCGAACTGAAGCCGGCGAAACCGTTGCCGAACCGCCGTTCGCGCTACTTTGCTGTTGTAGCAGAGGCATGTGGCAAACAGAAATCTAAGCCGTTGAAATCGTATCTTTTATCGGAATTTCAATGAGTTACCGCCAGAAATGGTGGAGCCGGCCCGGGGACGGGGCCGGCTCCTTGACCCGGTCGTTGGGGACGGGGAGGGTGGGGACTCGACCGGGTTTCTCCTTAGGCGGTCGCATTCTTGCGACGCGCTTGACCTCTGTTTTAGCGGACGCTGGCGACCGCGTCGGAGCGGCCGTCGTTGATCGTCACCCAAACACCGGAGTTCTGGTCTGACTGGCGCTTGAGGTAGGTGTAGTCGGTGTCCGTCCAGGACAGCACCTTGGTCTGCAGATTGTCGAGGATGAACTCTCCGAGGCTGGTGCGTACCGTCAGCACCGCATGGCCGTCGCCATTTGGCTGGCGCGCGACCGTCATCAGGAGATTGCCGGCGGGCACGCCCGCATCCATCAATTCGCGGCGCTTTTCCAGCGCGTAGTCCTCGCAGTCGCCATAGCCATTGTCGGGATAGGCCCAGTATTCCTCGACACCGTAATTTTCCATGTCGGTGCGCGGCTTGACCCTTGTGTTGACCGAATTGTTGATGCTGACGATCGTCGCCCACAATTTGCGGGTCAGTTCGACCGGCGCGCCCTTCGGCGTCCTTTCGCTGCATTCGCCAGGAATGCGCTGGCAGAATTCATAATGGCCAACAGGCTGCGTGGTGCGTCCGCCGGTGTGCATATAGGCCGGTCCCGCGGCATATGCTGATCCCCAAGCGGAGAGCTGCATCGCCATTGCCGCCAGCAACAGCTTGCCCCTCGTCTTCTTCATTGTTGTAGTCTCCCCGTTCGAAGGAGACATTGCCACATGTGGATTTATTTGAGGCAAAAGCGCGAAGTAGATATTGAGTAAAACCTCAATAGAATAAACATAAAATTTGAATCATTTGAGTATTAAATTGTTTGGACGTCCCGGGCGCCTTCCAGGGCTCGATGTCATACAGGCCTTCCGGGGCAGCTGCTGCAACCTTGGCCAAAGCATCTCGACCAACGGTCTCCTGAACCACAAAAAACCGGCCGCGAAGGGCCTGTTTCATAGAGTGCTTCTGTCGGCCTGTCAGGTGCGTGGCGTGTTGAATTCCGAATCAAGCGTTTCGGGACGCTGGATGACGGCGAATTCGATGGCGACGCCGTCCTCGAAATGACGAACGATCTGCCCGCGCATGGTGCCGAGCATGACCTGGATGCCGATCGCCGGCTTGACGTCGATCTCGATCGCGGCGCCAGAAAGCGATAGGTCGATGATACGACACTGGTACTGACGGCCGTCGGTGAGTTGCAGCACGCTGGTCGGATTGCGCGGCGCAACGCGCTCGTGCCGGCGGTCTTCCGGCAGGTCGAGCTCGTGCTTGTTGGCCAGCCAGGTCAACTGCGCGGCAAGCTTGTCCTTCTTGCGGTCGGACGCGATGACGGTCATCGCGAAACCGTCTTGCAAGGTCCGCGTGACGACACCCTCGATGCGGCCGATATGGTCGATATAGGCGATGACTTTTTCGCCGGGCATGCCGATGCGATCGGTGCGAAACGCCACATTGCCCGGCGACATGTCGACGACCTGGCAGGGGTGTTCGGTGCGATCTTCCAGCATGAAGCGCCCGTAGATCTTGACCCGGACGCGCTGAAAGTTACGCCTTTCAGCTTGGGACGGCGCATAGTCGATCGCCGCTGACCTCATGACTGCCTATACCTCGTTTGGCATCCCGCGCGTCGATGCGAGGAACTTCATCAGAGAAGTACAACAATGGGGGTTAACAAAGGGGAAAAGCAGGTGCCGTTACGGGCGCGATTTGCCGCCTATTCCTCGCGCCCACCGTCGAAGACGACGAGATGGCGGATGCGGCGCGCGCGACCGAGCGCCGATATGGTCTCCGGTGCCCCGAGTTCGTCGGGAACGAGCGAGGGAACATTGATCGCCGGGCGATTGTTGAGGAGTTCCTTCTCCGGATCGATGACGCGGATCGAATCGATCAAGGCGTCGGTTATCGGGTCGGCCCCCAGCCAGAAGGGCTTCTCCACAGCACTGATCACGCCCAGGCAGCGCGGATTTTCAACGCCGCCGTCGAGCGGCAAGGCGAGCAGTTCGAACTTGTTGGACCGGCCGTTGCGGCTGAAACCCTCGAAGGCGATGAGCACGACCGACTTCTGGTCGAAGACGCCATGGATCAGCCGCGAGACGAGCCGCTGATCCTTCTCGCGCCACAGCGACGGAAAGGAGAACCCCTTGAGTTCGCGGCCATAGCAGGCGCAAAGCCTGGTGCCGGCCAGCCGAAAAACGGCTTGCCCGCGCGTGTCCCTTTCCAAGATGAAGGTGTCGGCCAGCAGCGACTTTATGTCGGCCGGCTCGACCTCCGAACGCTTGGGGGCGGGGCGTCCGTCACGCAGGCGGTTCCAATATTGGAACAGCGTGATCGATCCGTTCTGGTTCATGCTATGCTGCTCCGCGCAATCTGTCGTCTGATGTCCCATCGGTGAACAGAAGGGCGCCCTCCGATGACCTACATGCGTTGCGGAGCAGGAAGCGTGCCAGCGTCGTTAACACTTGTTCACGGGTCGGGGCCGTTAAGGTTAACAAGTGGTTGACGTTGCGCCGAGGCGAGCTGCATGGCACATAAAAACCACTCCAGAAGCGGTCGTTTCGCAACGATCGGCAGCACTTCAGTCAAGAGTTTTAGGGGGAGCAGGGGGCTCGACCAGCCGTTCAAGGGAAACCTTGAACGGCTTTTTTTTGATTCGCAGTGGGGCGATTCGCCGTTTGCGGTTCGTTCGGGGGTGATCTAGATGCTCGAACCCGAATCCCATGGTTGAGTGCAATTTCATATGAGCGAACCGGTAGGCCCCTCGGAAATAGAGCCGATCGAGGATGTACCCGAACAGCGGCGCGAGCCGGTGTTCAATCTGCCACCTGTCGTGCTGGCAGTGATCGGCATCTGCGCGGCCGTCTATCTGTTGCAGCAGTACGTGCTGACCGATGCGCAGCAACTGACCCTGCTTTACGACGGGGCCTTCATCCCCGTTCTCTACACCGGACAATACGGCTTCGACTGGTTTCTTTTCTCTCGCCCTTTCACCTATGCCTTCATGCATGGCGGCTTTGCCCATATTGCCATCAACATGGTCTGGCTCGCCGCTTTCGGTTCGCCGTTGGCCAATCGCCTGGGCGCGCTCAGATTCGCGTTATTTTTCGCCGTGACCGGGCTGGCTTCGGTTGTGCTTTATTGGGCCATGCATCCGTACGGAGAGGCGCCACTGGTCGGGGCATCGGGCGCTATTTCTGGCATGATGGCGGCTGCCGCGCGTTTTGGTTTCCGCACCAACCGCTCGGCCGGCAAGGCTGCCTTCGACGGCCCTGTGCTGCCCATCGCAATCGTATTGCGCTCGCGCGGCGTCGTGATCTTCCTTGCCGTGTGGATGATCATCAATCTCGCCACTGGCCTTCTCGGCTTTGCCCCGGGCGTAGACGGCCAGATCGCCTGGGAGGCCCATATTGGCGGCTTCGTCGCCGGCTTCTTCGGACTGCGCTGGTTCGACAGGCGATGGCAACCGCCTGAATGGGAGACCACCGACCGTCGCTCTTGAAATGCAACAGATCACGGCGCACGATGTTCACTCTTATGTGAAGGCCGGTCAGGGCAGGAAACCGGCAGGCAAAGCAGAGGAGGACGCCATGACGGTTAAGGCAATTCTCGAGAAAAAAGGCCATGACGTATTGACGCTCGGGCCGAACGAAAAACTTAGCGAAGCCATCCGCATCCTTGCCGAACACAAGATCGGCGCGCTGGTCATCACCAATGGCGATCGCAAGATTGTCGGAATTCTTTCGGAGCGCGACATCGTGCGGGTTGTTGCCAGGGAAGGTGGAGCCGCGCTCGATATCGCCGTGCGTTCGGCAATGACACCGAAGGTGAAGATCTGCAATGAGAACCACACCGTCAACGAGGTGATGGAGATCATGACCAAGGGCCGTTTCCGCCATCTGCCGGTGGAAAAGGACGGCATGCTCGATGGCATCGTCTCCATCGGCGACGTGGTCAAGCGCCGTATCGAGGACGTCGAGCGCGAGGCCGACGAGATCAGGGCATACATCGCCACCGCTTGAGCGGCAAAGGAACCGCCGGCCGGTCACCGACCGGCGGAGCCAAATGCTACCTGTTGTCGAGTTCGGACCGGACGCATTCGAGCCGGCGCCGGGACGAAAGCCGCTGAAATTCCCAGCCTGCGGCTTTGCGCTTGTCTCTTTTGGCGGTTTGCACTAGCGAATGACTTCCACGTTTGACGTGAAATTCACGTTCAAACGTGAGTTCAGTCACCGCAATTCGCAGGCCGCCATGACCCTCATCGATACCCGTACCCCCGACGCAAAACGCCTGATCCCGGGCGCCACCGGCGACTGGGAGATCATCATCGGCCTCGAGGTCCATGCGCAGGTTACCTCCGAAGCAAAGCTGTTTTCCGGCGCTTCGACCGCATTCGGCGCAGCACCCAACGCCAATGTCAGCCTGGTCGATGCGGCCATGCCGGGCATGCTGCCTGTCATCAACGAGGAATGCGTCAAACAGGCGATCCGCACCGGCCTTGGTCTGAAGGCGCAGATCAACCACAAATCCGTCTTTGATCGGAAGAACTACTTCTATCCGGACCTGCCGCAGGGCTACCAGATCTCGCAGTTCAAGCAGCCGATCGTCGGCGAGGGTACGGTGATCGTCTCGGTCGGCCCCGACCGCCAGGGCGAGTTCGAGGACATCGAGGTCGGCATCGAGCGGTTGCATCTGGAGCAGGATGCCGGCAAGTCGATGCACGACCAGCATCCGACCATGTCCTATGTCGACCTCAACCGCTCCGGCGTGGCGCTGATGGAGATCGTTTCCAAGCCGGATATGCGCTCGGCCGACGAGGCCAAGGCCTATGTCACCAAGCTGCGCACCATCGTGCGTTATCTCGGTACCTGCGACGGCAACATGGACGAAGGCTCGATGCGCGCCGACGTCAACGTCTCGGTGCGCAAGCCGGGCGGTGAATTCGGCACGCGCTGCGAAATCAAGAACGTCAATTCGATCCGCTTCATCGGCCAGGCCATCGACTATGAGGCGCGCCGCCAGATCGCCATTCTCGAGGACGGCGGCAAGATCGACCAGGAAACGCGGCTGTTCGACGCCGTCAAGGGCGAGACGCGTTCGATGCGCTCCAAGGAAGAGGCGCACGACTACCGCTATTTCCCCGATCCCGACCTCTTGCCGCTGGAATTCGACCAGGCCTATGTCGATGCGCTGGCGAAGGAATTGCCGGAATTGCCCGACGACAAGAAGGCGCGGCTCATCGCTTCGCTCGGCCTGTCGACCTATGACGCCTCGATCCTGGTTTCGGAAAAGCCGATCGCCGACTATTTCGAGAAGGTGGCCGCCGGTCGCGACGGCAAGCTTGCCGCCAACTGGGTCATCAACGATCTGCTCGGGCAATTGAACAAGGCAGGCAAGGACATTGAAAGCGCTCCGGTCTCGCCCGACCAGCTCGGCGCGGTCATCGATCTGATCAAGGATGGCACCATTTCCGGAAAGATCGCCAAGGACCTGTTCGAGATCGTCTGGACCGAGGGCGGCGATCCACGCCAGCTGGTCGAGAGCCGGGGCATGAAGCAGGTCACCGACACTGGCGCCATCGAGAAGGCCGTGGATGAGGTGATCGCCGCCAACCCCGACAAGGTCGAACAGGCCCGCGCCAAGCCGAGCATGGCCGGCTGGTTCGTTGGCCAGGTGATGAAGGCGACTGGCGGCAAGGCTAACCCGCAAGCGGTCAACGACCTCGTTAAGGCCAAGCTCGGCATCGCCGATCAATGAGCCGAGACGCGAAGCCGGGCAATCCGGCAAGCGTCTCGTCGGCTTTGTTGATTGCCGGCGCCGTGCTGCTTTTTGTCGGCACGTCGCTGCATCCGATGCATGAGGACCCGACTGACGCCCTTGCCGCCTTCGGTGAATATGCCGCCGACCCCATCTGGCTGTTCAGCCACATGGCTCAGCTTGCCGGCGTCCTGTCGATGGTCGCCGGCCTGGTGCTGATCCTTGGCCGTCTGTCCGACGGCCCGCTTCGCGGTTGGGCTCTTCTGACGATCCTGTTTGGCGCGGCATCGCTGGCAGCGGCAGCTGCCTTGCAGGCCGTCGACGGCATTGCGTTGAAGGCGATGGTCAATGCCTGGGCTATGGCCGATGCGGCGACAAAGCCGTCGTTGTTCAGCGCCGCCTTTGCGGTGCGCCAGATCGAAGTCGGCTTTGCCGCAATCAGCGCTATGCTGCTCGGCTTGACGGTTCTGCTCGCCAACGTCGCCCTGCATCAGGCCCAGCGCTGTCCGTTGTGGCTGTCCTTGCTTGGCGGCGCCGGCGCTGTAGGTGTCCTGGTCGGCGGTTTCGCGATCGCGGCAACCGGTTTCTCCAGCACTGCCATGGCGGCCAACATGCCGGGCAGCATGGTGCTTCTTGTCTGGGTCGTGCTGCTTGCAGCAATCGATTTCAGACGCAATCGCGTCGCAACATAAGCGGGAGAGAGAACCCATGTTCGTCCGCACCGCCGGGGACCGCGACCTCGCTGCCATTCGTGCGCTGCTGGTCGAAACCTGGCACGCAACCTATGACGGAATCTACGGCGCCGCCAAGGTCACGGAGATCATCGACGAATGGCATTCGATCGCCTCGCTGAAGGTGCGGCTGACCAAGCCGGTCAGCGAGTTCCTCGTTGCCGATGACGGCAAGCGCATTGGCGGCGTGGCTTTTGCCGAAAGCATCGACAGCGGTAAACTGGTTGTCCTCAAACAGCTCTACGTGCTCCCGGACCTGCAGGGGCGGGGCATCGGCGGTATGCTCATCGATGAAGTCATTGAGAGTTTTCCCGAGGCGCGCGCCATCCGTCTGGAGGTGGAGGAGCAAAACACGCGCGCCATCGCCTTCTATGAGGCGAACGGCTTCGTGCGATCCGGCGATGTCGGCGAACAAACCTCGGGAAAGCCGATGCTCGTCTACCGCAGGCCTCTTGTCGGCTGACCGTCGTCTGCCGGCATATGTCTGGATCACCTTCGCGCGAGCGGCCCGATAAAGGGCTGTTTTCGTTTGACGACCCAAGGGTCCGGCACCAAAGCTGACCGCGCGGAAGCCGGAATGGACCGGCATCCAAGGCGGCGCTGAGGGTATCCATGCCGAGCTTGCCGGAACTGATGCCGACACAGGTGTCGGACGAAACCTTTGGTGGCGTCACCTATCATATTGCTGGCGAACTAGTGCCGGTGCTTTCGGTTGATGTGACCCGCATGCCTGTCTATTTCGAGCACCACATCCTGCTGTGGAAGAATTCCACCATCACCATCGGTCTGAAGTCGCTGAAGGGCGCGCTGAAGCGCATGATGGCCGGCATGCAGATCTTCGTCACCGAAGCGTCGGGGGCGGGCATCATCGCCTTCAGCCGCGACGGACCAGGCCACATCGTGCCGATCCATCTCAGGCGTGGCGAGGAGATCCAGGTACGCGAACACCAGTTTCTCGCCGCCACCGGCAATGTCGACTACACCTTCGAGCGCGTGCGTGGTCTCGCGACGATGCTGTTCGGCCAGAGCGGCTTCTTCATCGACCGGTTTCGTGGCGATGCCGGCGACGGGATCGTCTGGCTGCACGGCTACGGCAATGTCTTCGAGAAAACGCTCGCCGCTGGCGAGACCATCGACATAGAGCCGGGTGGCTGGCTGTTCAAGGATGTCTCGGTCAGGATGGAAACCAAGATCGACCGCCTGTCGAGCGGCTTCTTCGGCGCCAGCATGAATTTCATCGTCAACCGCTTCACCGGACCCGGTCGGGTCGGCATCCAGTCGATGTATCTGCACATGCCGACCGAGGAATAGGCCCGAACAAAGGGATATGTATCAGCGCCGGCCAGTTGCCGCTGTCGTTCCAGCCGGCGCGGCATAACCAATCGCACTCTGCATCGGCTGCGAGGTTCCCATCGATCCCATCCTGGCATGCGTCATCCCGGCGTTTGCTGTGCCCGCTTACGACGGATATGCAGGAAACATGATCAAACTGTCCCGCATCGCAGCACTGGTGGTGCTCGCCATCATCATTTTTGCAACCTTGTCGCCGATCCAGATGCGGCCACACATAGCCGAAGCGAACGTCGAGCGCGCCCTGGCTTACGTGTTGCTGGGCTTCACTGTGGCACTCGGCTTCCCGAATCGCCTGTATCAAGCCGTGATCTTCGTGGTTGCGACCGCCGGCGTTCTGGAATTGCTTCAGATCATCGACCCCAGCCGTCACGCACGCCTCCTCGACGCAATTGTGAAAGCCTTTGCCGGAGTGGTTGGGATCGTCGTCGGGCAAATGCTCGTCAGGCGCGGCGGACGAAGAGCATTGAGGTAGCTCGACCTAGGCGGAGGGAACGTCCACATTGTCGATCAGCCTGGTCATGCCGAGCCACGCCGCCGCGAGCAGGCGCCCTTCACGGTCGCGACGCCATGGCGCGAGCGTCAGGGCTTCGCGGGCCTCGACATAGTCGACCGCGCAGAAGCCGGCCGCGATCAGGGCACGGCTGGCCTCGGCGGTTGCGTCGGCCTGGTCGGCGCCGGCCGCCAAAGCCGCCGCCGTGTCGCGCAAGATCACGTTGAACTGGCGGGCGATGTCGAGTTCGGCTTCGCCGAGATAGGCATTGCGTGACGACATGGCGAGACCATGCCCATCGCGTATCGTCGGTGCGCCGATGATCTCGACGGGTAGGTCGAGGTCGCGGCAGAGCTGCCTGACGACGCAAAGCTGCTGGTAGTCCTTCTCGCCAAAGATCGCACAGTCGGGCATTGCCTGCAGGAAAAGCTTTGCCACCACGGTGGCGACACCGTCGAAAAAGGTCGGCCGAAAGTCCGATTCGAGTCCGGCGGAGGGGCCGCCGACCGAGATTTTTGTGACAAAGCCGGTGGGATACATCTCGCCAACCGTCGGGGTGAAGGCAAGGTCGGCCTTTGCCATTCCCAGCCGGTCGAGGTCGCGGGCGAGCTGGCGCGGGTACTTGTCGAGGTCCTCCGTCGGCGCGAACTGCGTCGGGTTGACGAAGATCGACACCACGCAGCGCTCGGCTTTTTCGAGGGCGATCCTGACCAGCGAGATGTGCCCGTCATGCAGCGCGCCCATGGTCGGCACCATGGCGACACGGAGGCCGTCGCGCCGCCAGTCGCGGATCTGCGCGCGGAGCGCGGCAACGCTGTCGACGACGACGGGCCGGCTCATATCTTGTCCTTGCCCGTCGCGGCCGAAAAGACATGGCTGGGGCCGGGGAATGTCCGGCTTCGCACCTCCGCTGCGTAGCTTTCGGCAGCATGCGAGATCACGCTGCGCAGGTTGGCATATTCCTTGACGAATTTCGGCACCCGGTCGACGGTGAGCCCGACCATGTCGTCGATCACCAGAACCTGGCCATCGCAGTCGCCGCTGGCTCCGATGCCGATGGTTGGAATGGCGATGCGGCGGGTGATGTCGGCGGCGACGGTCTCGACCGTGCCTTCGATGACGACCGCGAAAGCCCCCGCGTTCTCGACCGCGAGCGCATCGCGAACCAGCGCCGCAACAGTCTCCTCGGTGCGGCCCTTGATCTTGTAGCCGCCATCCTTTTCGACCGATTGCGGCTGAAGGCCGATATGTCCCATGACCGGAATGCCGGCAGCAACGATCGCGGCGATCTGCCGGGCCATGTCGACGCCGCCTTCGAGTTTCACCGCCTGGCAACCGGTTTCGTCGACCACACGCCGCGCCGAGGCAACGGCTTGTCCTGCCGAATCTTCATAGGTGCCGGCCGGCATGTCGACGACGACGCAGGCCCTGGCCGAGCCGCGCATCACTGCTTGCCCATGCGCGATCATCAAATCCAGCGAGGCACCCAGCGTCGTCTTGTGGCCGTGCAGGACCATGGCGACGCTATCGCCGACCAGGAGCAGGTCGACATGGCCGTCGAGCAAACGGGCGATTGGATAGGTGTAAGCGGTGAGGCAGACAATCGGTGTGCCGCCCTTGCGGCGGCGAATCGCGTCGGCGCTGATGCGAATGTCGGTGGTCGGCATTTCCGGGGCCAATCGTCACCTCCTTCGGCCTGCAGCCGGGCTGGATACCCGCATGGGCGCGCGCAGAGCTTTAGAAAGACCGCAAAGGCTTGGCAAGCGCCATCCCTGCGTTCGAGAAGTTCACGGGCTTGTGTCGGGTTTCAGGCAAGCCATTTCAACGGTGCCTGTGGCAAAACCCTTGCCTTCCCGAAGGCCTGACGCCATAAGCAGGAAACGGGCGCCGCCGGCGCGAGGGTTCTGAAATGAAGATTTTCCTTACGCAGTTTTTCACCTGGTGGAACAGCCAGACGTTGGGAACGCGCCTGCACACATGGCGGCATGGCAAGAAGGTCGGCCAGGACGAGACAGGCAATGTCTATTACGAAGGCGGCATCGATTCGGAAGGCCGCACGCGCCGCTGGGTCATCTACCGCAACTATTCGGAAGCTTCGGCCATACCGCCCGGTTGGCATGGCTGGATGCATCACCGTGTCGATGTCGCGCCGTCCAGCGAGGACTACAAGGCGCGCGACTGGCAGAAGCCGCATCAGCCCAATCTGACCGGCAGCCCGGCGGCCTATCGCCCCAAAGGCTCGGTGCTGACCAATCAGCATCGCCCGCAGGTGACGGGCGATTATGACGCCTGGACACCCGGGTCGTAACGGCCCCGGGTTGTAACGACGCAAAGTGCAGGTCGGTCCTTTATCGCCACAATTGGTCTTTAGCTGCTTGCTGATCAGAAAACGGCGACTAGCCTTGGCGATCACGAGAATCACCCGGGCGCGAACCACCGGTATCCCTAGATGAGTTTTTTCAACCGAATATCGATGGGCGGTCTGACGCTAGCTGCCGGCCTTGCCGTCAGCACCTCGGGCTTTGCCGCTTCGCCTGAGCCGGCGGCTCCGGCACCCGCG
This sequence comes from Mesorhizobium sp. P2_A8, assembly GCF_056404935.1. Taxonomy (NCBI): domain Bacteria; kingdom Pseudomonadati; phylum Pseudomonadota; class Alphaproteobacteria; order Hyphomicrobiales; family Phyllobacteriaceae; genus Mesorhizobium; species Mesorhizobium sp. P2_A8. The sequence continues at coordinate 87,200 of NZ_JBFUDB010000007.1, read as the reverse complement.
CCGGCGGCGCCGGCGGGATCGGACCGCGTCACCAATCCCATCGCGGAATTCGCTGGCATCGACAAGATCACCGGCCGCATCATCACCTTCGATGTCTATATCGATGAGACGGTGCAGTTCGGCGCTTTGCAGGTGACGCCGCGCGTCTGCTATTCACGGCCGCAGACCGAGGAGCCAAAGACGGATTCCTTCGTCGAGGTCGACGAGATCACGCTCGACCGCAAGATCCGCCGCATCTTCACCGGCTGGATGTTCGCCGAAAGCCCTGGCCTCAACGCCGTCGAACATGCCGTCTATGACGTCTGGCTGAAGGAATGCAAGCAGAAGTCGGACGTGCCGGCGCCCGACGCCGCCAAGGCCGACGCTGCCAAGGCCGACGCCTCGAAGCCCGCTGCGGCCAAACCCGCCGCGGCCGAGCCGGACGCTGCAGCCAGCCCGGATGTGGAACAGCCCGATTCCACGGAACCGGAATCGGACACCACCGACAGTAACTGATCCCCCGGAACCGTCATGGCCACCATGCGTTGAGCCACGGACGACCGCGCCTTTATGCGCAGGGAGGATTTCCGATGTCAGACAGCAAGCGGATCACGGCCAGCAAGAAAGAGCTGTTGGAACTCGAAAAAGGGTTCTGGACGGGCGATGCGGCCTACTATGCGGCCAACGCCGACACCGAATGCCTGGTGGCATTTCCGCAGATGGCCAAGGCGATGGACAATGCGGATTTGGCCAAGACCGCAACCAAGCCCAACCGCTGGCGCGATCTCGACATCGAGCTCAAGGGAATAATCGAGCCCGGCAGCGACATCATCATGTTGACCTACGAGGCGCGGGCGACGCGGGAGAACGGCGAGTCCTACGCCGCACTGGTCAGCACTGGCTACGTCCATCGCGTCAATGGTTGGAAGATGATGTTCCATTCCCAGACGCCGCTGGAAGCCGCGGCCAGGAAGTAAACGGACTCGATCGTCAGGGATAGAATACGGCCTCACCCTTCAGCGCGTCGGCCAGCATCTTCTCATATTTGCCGCGCGGCACGTCGACCGCGCCGAAGCGCTTGAGGTGCTCGGTGGTGAATTGCGTATCAAGCAGAGCAAAGCCTCGCGCCTTCAACCGCTCGACGAGATAAAAAAGGCAGGTCTTGGAGGCGTCCGTTTCCCTGGCGAACATGCTTTCGCCAAAAAACACCCGGCCAAGCGATACGCCATAGAGGCCGCCGACCAGCCGATCCTCGCGCCATGCCTCGACCGAATGACAATGCCCGATCCGGTGCAACTGCACATAGGCTTCGCGGATCGGCGCGTTGATCCAGGTCGACCGCCGCTCCTCGCGCTTTTCGGCACAGCCATCGATCGTGGCTTCGAAATCGAAGTCGAAACGGATGTCGAAAGGATGCTTCTTGATCGTTTTCCTGAGGCTTTTCGGCGTGTGAAAACCATCGAGCGGGATGATGCCGCGCGTTTCCGGCCGCACCCAGAACACCTCCGGATCGCTGGCACTTTCGGCCATCGGAAAAACGCCCGAGGCATAGGCCTTGAGCAACAGGTCGGTGGGGATGCGATAGCCGGGCGCGTAGGGGCGGGTCATCGCGTCCCCGGACTACTCTTCCTTGGCCAGGTATTTTTCCAGCCAGTGGATGTCGTAGTCGCCATTGGCGATATCGGCATTGCCGACGAGATCGCGAAACAGCGGCAACGTCGTCTTGATGCCGTCGACGACGAATTCGTCCAGCGCACGCCGCAGCCGCATCATGCACTCGACACGGTTGCGCCCGTGCACGATCAGCTTACCGATCAGGCTGTCGTAATAGGGCGGGATCTTGTAGCCGGAATAGACGCCGGAATCGACACGGATGCCCAAGCCGCCCGGCGTATGGAAGTGGGAGATCGTGCCGGGCGAGGGGGTGAAGGTGCGCGGATCCTCGGCGTTGATGCGGCATTCGATCGCGTGGCCGTTGAACTTGATGTCTTCCTGCTTGACCGAAAGTCCGCCGCCCGACGCCACGCGAATCTGCTCGTGCACGAGATCGATGCCGGTGATCGCTTCGGTCACCGGATGCTCGACCTGCAGGCGCGTGTTCATCTCGATGAAATAGAACTCGCCGTTCTCGTAGAGGAACTCGATCGTCCCGGCGCCGGAATAGCCGAGGTCGGCGATGGCCTTGGCACAGACGCCGCCGATGCGCGCACGCTCCTCGGCATTGAGGGCCGGCGAGGGCGCCTCTTCCCAGACTTTCTGGTGACGGCGCTGCAGCGAACAATCGCGCTCGCCGAAATGCACGCCGCGGCCAAAACCGTCGCCGAACACCTGCACCTCGATATGGCGCGGCTTTTCCAGGTATTTCTCGATGTAGACGGCATCGTCGCCAAAGGCAGCACCGGCTTCCGAGCGCGCCGTCTGCAGCGCGACCTCAAGGTCGGCCTCGGTATGCGCCACCTTCATGCCGCGTCCGCCGCCGCCGGCCGACGCCTTGATGATCACGGGATAGCCGATCTCGCCGGCAATGCGCCTGGCTTCCTTTTCATCGGTAACCGCGCCGTCCGAACCGGGCACCACCGGAATGCCGAGGCGTTTTGCAGTGCGCTTGGCCTCGATCTTGTCGCCCATGATGCGAATATGGTCGCCGGACGGACCGATGAAGGTGATGTTGTGGGCGGCCAGGATGTCGGCGAACTTGGCGTTCTCCGACAGGAAGCCGTAGCCCGGATGCACGGCATCGGCGCCGGTGATCTCGCAGGCCGCGACGATCTGGTGAATGTTGAGATAGCTGTCGCGCGATGGCGGCGGCCCGATGCAGACGCTCTCGTCGGCGAGCCGCACATGCATGGCGTCGGCGTCGGCGGTCGAATGCACCACCACCGTCTGGATGCCAAGTTCCTTGCAGGCGCGCAGCACCCGGAGCGCGATTTCGCCGCGATTGGCGATGAGGATCTTCTGGAACATCCGGCCCGCTCTATTCGATCACGACAAGGGGCATGCCGTATTCGACCGGCGTCGCATCCTCGAACAGGATAGCCGTCACCGTGCCGGCGCGCGGCGACGGGATCTGGTTCATCGTCTTCATCGCCTCGATGATCAGCAGCGTCTGGCCTTCCTTGACCTTCTGGCCGACTTCGATGAACGCCTTGGCGTCCGGCGACGGCGCCAAGTAGGCGGTGCCGACCATCGGCGAGGTTATTGCATTTTTCGATACATCGGCCACCGCCGGGGCTGCCGCGGCAGCGGGCTGGGCGGCTGACGGCGCATAAGTCTGCTGCGGTGCCGCGATCGCGTGAACGGCCGGTGCCTGCCGCGAGACACGCACCTTCAGGTCGCCCAGTTCAACCTCGATCTCGGTGAGGTTGGTGTCGTTCAGTATGCCCGCCAGATCGCGGATCAGCTGCTGGTCAACACCGGTCTTCTTTATCGACATTTTCGAGCCTTCTGTTTGTTGGCCGGTCATAGGCGTGCGGCCAGCGCCTGCAGCGCCAGCGTGTAGCCGAGCGGCCCAAAGCCACAGATCATGCCGACCGCAACCGGCGCGACCATGGACACGTGGCGGAATGGTTCCCGCGCATGGATGTTGGAAAGATGGACTTCGGCGACGGGCAGCGGCGCGATGGCGCGGATGGCGTCGTGAATAGCGATCGAGGTGTGGCTGTAGGCGCCTGGATTGATGACGATGCCGGCGGCCTTGTCGCCAGCTTCCTGGATCCAGTCGACAAGGTCGCCCTCATGATTCGACTGACGGAAATCGATCTCGAGCCCAAGCGCCGTACCGGCCTGCTTGCAGTCGTCGGCGATCGCGGCAAGCGTCTTGCCGCCATAGATGCCCGGCTCGCGCTTGCCGAGCGCGTTGAGATTGGGACCGTTCAGGACGAAAACCGTTTTCAAAAGCCGACCTTTCCCGGCGCCGACATGAACCGGCGCGCTGGGCCCTCTATAATGGGCATAGACGCCTGCGAAAAGAGCGCAAGTGCGTTCTTTCACTGTCCACAACAGGCGGAAATGTGCCCGTGACGAATATGCTCGTGAGCAAAATCAGAGCGCGGCTTTCGCCGCCTCGATCTTTTCAGCCAGCACTTCCTGTCCAAGCGCCCCAAACACGACCTCGTTGCCGACCACATAGGACGGCGTGCCGGTGATCGCGAGCTTGTTGGCAAGATCGAAGGTCTTGGAAAACGCCTCGGTAATCGACGGGTCCTTCATCTTCTCGCGCAGCGTCGCTTCGTCGGCACCGAGCGAAAGCGCGATCTTGATCGCCGACGCCTCGGTGGCGCGCCCCTGGCCGCCGAGCAGCGCATTGTGGAACTCGCCATATTTTTCCGGCATCATCAGGTGGAAGGCCATCGAGACGACGCTCGCCTTCTGCGAATCCGGTCCGAGGATGGGGAATTCCTTGAGCACGAAACGCAGGTCCGGATCGGACTTGGTCAGCGCCTGCATGTCGTCGATGGCGCGTTTGCAGAAGCCGCAATTGTAGTCGTAGAACTCGACGATGGTGACCTTGCCGTTCGGGTTGCCGACAACGCCGTCGAAGGCGGAGTTGAAAATCTGGTCCTTGGCATTCTTGATCACGCCGAGATGGGCGATACGCTGCTCTTCCTTCTGCTTGGCCTCGAGCGCGTCCTGAACCTCCAGAAGCACTTCCGGGTTCTTCAGCAGATAGTCGCGGATGATGCCTTCGACCTCGGTGCGGTCGATCTTGGTGTCGGCCGCCGCCGTCTGGACGGGCTGCGCCGTGCCGGCCTTGGCAATCTGTGGGCTTCCGGCCACGAATCCGAAAGCCAGCATGGCAAGGGCGACCGCGACCCCCGTGGTGCCCAGCAGCAGTGCCTTTTTCATCGTTCCTGTTCCTTTTACCTGTTTTCCGGGCCGTTCCGTCCGGCTGTGTCGCAGCGCGCGGCTGGAAGGTTCACTTGATCTTGGTTGATGGTGCGTAGTTTATGATGTCCTGAGCGCGCAGCCAGCGCGGCTCGCCGCGCTTCATCTGCTGCTGCGCCCGCATGGCGAAAATCTTAGCATCCTTGTAGTTGCCGGAATAGAAGTGACCTTCGGCGGTGGCAAGTTCGGCGCCCGGTATGTCGCCCAACTCGCCATAGGCCTGTGCCAGATAACGGTATCCGGCGGAATTTTCCTTGTCGCGCCCCAGACCATTGTTGATCTGCACGACGGCTTTCTTCAGGGATTCAGGCGTACCGACGGCCATCAGCGCCTGGCCAAGGGAGACAGGCAGCAATCCGGACCGTGCCGGGTCGAGGCTGACCGCCTTCGCATAGGCCTCCGCGGCCTCCTTGGGCTTGTTCGCCTTCATCAGGATGTCGCCGCGCAATTCCTGGAAATAGGCATTTTTCGGCTGCGCCTTGATCAGTGCATTGGTCTTGGCCAGCGCAGCGGCGATGTTGCCGAACAGATACGTCGACTGGGCATCGCCATATCGCGCGGCGAGGCTGCCTTGCATTTTGCGCATCAGCCGCGACGCGGCCGCCTGGCCTTCCATGTAGACGGCAATCTTTACACGCACCATGTCGTGCCGCTGCTGCAGCGCCGCCGGGTCGACCTTGTCGACATTGGGGCTCTGTTTCACCAGCACTTCGAGGTTGGCGATTCGGTCCTGCGGCATCGGATGGCTGATCCGGTAGGGATCGACCTGCGCGCCCGACAGCGACAGCGCCGTCTGGAAGCGATGGAACGTCTTCAGCATGCCCATGCCGGACTGGCCTGTGGCGTTGAGGTAGGTGATCGCCGAGCGGTCGGCGGTCATCTCCTCGGTGCGCTGATAGGCAAGGATGCTGCGCTGCGCCATCTCGCCGCCGCCCGCCGCCACACCCATACCGGCCCCGGCAAGGCCGCGGCTGTTTGTGGTGGCACCGGCGACGATGGCGCCGGCGCCCAGCAACGTCGCGAGGACGGCCATCGTCTTGGCGCGTTCGAGCTGGTCGCGAAGCTTCTGCTGATGGCCGCCTGCGATATGACCAGCTTCGTGCGCAATGACGCCGATGATCTCGTTGGGCGTTTCGGCCGTCATCAGCGCGCCGGTGTTGATGAACAGCCGCCGCCCGGTGACGAAGGCGTTGAAACTCTGGTCGTTGACCAGAACGATGTCGATGCCGTCGTTCGCCAGCCCCGCCGCCTTGAAGATCGGCCGCGCATAATCGCGCACCAGCGCCTCGATCTCGGCATCGCGTATCACCGGCACGTTCTGGGCGAAGGCGCTGACCGAACTCGCCACCGCAACGGCGACGCCCAGCGAAAGCGTCGCGAAGACGCGCGCTGTCTGGGCAATCGTCGATCTGGGTCGGCTCAACATGACGTGTCCACTGGTAGACGAGCGGGCGAAAGATGAAAAGTCGGCGCCGGAAACTTCCTCAACTTGTGAACCTCACATCAATCGGGCATTTGTGCGGCGCATGCGCCAAAGTCTGGCGCCCTCAACCATCGGGAAGACTGGTTAAATGGTCGTTTCGCTCTCACGCCGTGGCAATGTCGAGCCCTTCCATGCCATGGACATTCTGGCCGAGGCAAACCGGCTGAAGGCGCAGGGCGTGCCGGTTGTTTCCATGGCCGTCGGCCAGCCCTCCGATCCGGCGCCAATCGGCGTTCGCGCGGCGGCGGCCAAGGCCTTGCAGGACGGGCGCATCGGCTACACCGACACGCTCGGGCTCGCTGCCTTGCGCAAGGCGATCGCCGAACATTACGCCGATCATTACGGGCTTGAAGTTCCGCCGGGACGGATCGCGGTGACCACCGGATCTTCGGCCGCCTTCAATCTCGCCTTCCTGGCGATGTTCGATCCGGGTGACCGCGTCGCCATCGCGGCACCTGGTTATCCCGCCTATCGCAACATCATGGCCGCGCTCGGCATCGACGTGGTCGAGATCGAGCTCGGCGACGCCGCCTACCTGCATGCCGGTCACCTGGAAACCGCGCATCGCGAAAAACCGCTGAAGGGCGTCCTGTTTGCCAGTCCGGCCAATCCGACCGGCGCGGTCATACCGGCCGATGAACTGGCGGCCCTGGTGAGGACGGCGGAAGCACTCGGCATCGCCGTGATCTCCGACGAGATCTACCACCGGCTGGCCTATGCCGCGCCCGACACCACGGCGCTCGCCTTTGGGGACAGCGTGACGGTGATCAACTCGTTCTCGAAATACTACTGCATGACCGGCTGGCGCATCGGCTGGATGGTGTTGCCCGAAGACCTGGTGCGGCCGGTCGAGCGCGTCGCCCAGAGCCTCTACATCTCGCCGCCGGAACTGTCCCAGATCGCCGCGATCGAGGCCTTCGCCGCAACCGAGGAGCTGGAGGCCGTCAAGGGCCGCTACGCCTGGAATCGCGAGCTCCTGATGAAGCGTCTGCCGGAGCTCGGCTTTCCGCTGGCGGCACCGATGGATGGCGCCTTCTACGCCTTTTGCGATGTCACCAGGCACACCAATGACAGCATGGCCTTCGCACGAAAGATGCTGGCAGAGGCGCATGTCGCGGCGACGCCCGGCCGCGACTTCGATACGCAGGCGGGGCACCGCACCATGCGTTTCTCCTATGCCGGCAGCCACGACGACATGGTCGAAGCCATGGCGCGCATTGAACGCTGGTTGAGGTAGAGAGCCATGCCGGAACTCGAGCAGGCACTGGCTGAAGTCGCCGCCGAAATGGCGCAACGCACCGATCGTGGTGACGTCGCCACCTACATTCCGCAACTGGGCAAGGTCGACCCAAGGAAGTTTGGCATTGCCGCCGTCACCAATGACGGCCGCGTGCTGATGGCGGGTGACGCCGACCAGGCATTTTCGATCCAGAGTATCTCCAAGGTGTTCACCTTGACGCTGGCGCTCGGCAATGTCGGCGACGCGTTGTGGCAGCGCGTCGGACGCGAGCCCTCGGGCAATCCGTTCAACTCGATCGTGCAGCTCGAGCACGAGAACGGCATTCCGCGCAATCCGTTCATCAACGCCGGCGCCATAGTCGTTTCCGATATCCTGCTTGCCGGCCACCAGCCGCGCGAGGCCATCGGCGAAATCCTGCGCTTCATCCAGTTCCTCGCTGACGACGAGACGATCATCATCGACCGCGAGGTCGCGGCCTCCGAACGGGCCACCGGCTATCGAAATTTCGCGCTTGCCAACTACATGAAATCCTTCGGCAATCTCAACCATGCGCCGGAGCTTGCGCTGGGCGTCTATTTCCATCATTGCGCCATCGCCATGAGCTGCCGGCAACTGGCGCTCGCCGGCCGCTTCCTCGCCAATGGCGGCAAGAACCCGGCGACCGGGCATTCCGTGGTGTCGGCCGAGCGTGCACGGCGCATCGGTGCGATGATGCTGACCTGTGGCCACTATGACGGCTCCGGCGATTTCGCCTTCCGCGTCGGCATTCCTGGCAAGAGTGGCGTCGGCGGGGGCATATTGGGGATCGTGCCGGGCGTGGCGTCGCTTGCCGTCTGGTCGCCTGGCCTCAACGCCAACGGCAATTCCAAGCTGGGGTCGATCGCGCTGGAAAAGCTGGCCAGGATGATGAACTGGTCGATCTTCGCGCCTTAGCATTTTTAGCATTCTTGCGGCCGCAGAACGCCAGATGTGAAAAATCCCGCGCCATCTTTTCGATAGCGCGGGACTTTTGTCAGATAATCAGCACAAGTAATTGAAAAGCCTAGAAAAAGCCCTTCCGCTGCCACCATCCGGCGCGCTTCGGCTTGTCTTCGGTCTTGGCCGCTGGTTCGTCCGCAACGGTCGAAGACACCACCGGCACGACCGGCGCATCCACTGCCGCCGGCTTGCGCCGTGACGGGCGGGCCTTCGGCGTGTCGTCGGCGGTCGCTGCCGCTGTCTCGATGGACGCAGTGACCGGGGTCTCGACCGGTGCTTCCGCGACCACTTCCGCGGCCGGCTCCTCGGTGACGACCTCGGCTGCTGCCTTCTTCGGCTTGGCGGCACGACGTGGCTTCTTCGGCTTTTCGGTGCTTGGCGCGTCGTCATTGGCCGGAGCAAGCGCCACTGGCTCTTCGGCCGGTGCGACAACTACTGGCTCGCTGGTGACCGCCACGCTTTCCGCGACATCACTGTCGGATGCCTCGGCGGTTTCGCCAGCACTTGCTTCGGTCTCGCCTTCACCGTCTTCGCGGCGATTGCGTTTGCCGCCGCGCTTGCCGCGCCGGCGCTTCTTGCCCTGGCCTTCGTCCGAAGCCTCAACCGTTTCAGCGGTCTCGGCAACACCGACAGAGGCGTCGTCGTCCGCTTCCGCTTCGCTATCGCTCGTAGTGGCCGCTGAGCCGGAGAACTCGCCCGCCGGTGCGGAGACGGAAGCCCCTTCCGTCGGCGCGCCATGTTCGCGGTCGCGATCCTTGCCGCCGCGACGCCGCCGGCGCTTGCGGCGTTTGCGGTCGCGGCCTTCGCCTTCTTCGCCACCGGCAGCAGGCCGCGGCTGTTGTTGCTGCGGCTGCAGGCGTGGCTGCTCCGCCTGCACCGGTGCCTCGTCGTCTTCCTCGACGACGGCAATCTCGTCCTCGGGCTCTTCCGACTCGACATAGGCCGGGAAGCTGCGTGCCTCGACAAAGCCTTCCGGCTTTTCAGCCAGCGCGCCGCGGAAGATCGCATAGTGCTGCGCGCCAACAGAATCGTCGGCCTCGATGGTGATGGTCAGGCCGAAGCGGCTTTCCAGTTCAACCAGCGTGCCGCGCTTGTGGTTGAGCACATAGAGTGCGGTCGCCGCCGGCGTCCGCACCGTGATGTGGCTGCGCGAATCCTTGAGCAGGAATTCCTCGATCGCCCGCACCACCATCAGCGCGACCGACGAATCGGAGCGCACATGGCCGGTGCCGCCGCAATGCGCACAGGGCTTCATGGTCGATTCCAGCACGCTGGCGCGGATGCGCTGGCGTGACATCTCCATCAGGCCGAAATGCGAGATGCGGCCGACCTGAATGCGCGCACGGTCGTTCTTCAGGTGATCCTTCAACCGCTTCTCGACGGAGCGGTTGTTGCGGTTCTCGTCCATGTCGATGAAGTCGATGACGATCAGTCCGGCAAGATCGCGCAGCCTGAGCTGGCGGGCGACTTCCTCGGCCGCTTCCAGGTTGGTGTGAAGCGCGGTGTCCTCGATCGAGTGCTCCTTGGTCGAGCGGCCCGAATTGACGTCGATGGCAACCAGCGCCTCGGTCTGGTTGATGATGATGTAGCCGCCGCTCTTAAGCGTCACTTGCGGCTGAAGCATACGATCGAGCTGTGCTTCGATGCCATTGCGTACGAAGATGGGCGTCGTGTCGCGGAACGGCTGAACCACCTTGGCGTGGCTCGGCATCAGCATGCGCATGAAGTCCTTGGCCTCGCGATAGCCTTCCTCGCCGGAGACGAGAATCTCGTCGATATCCTTGTTGTAGAGGTCGCGCACCGAGCGCTTGATCAGGCTACCTTCCTCATAGACCAGGGCGGGGGCCGTCGACTGCAAGGTGAGATTGCGGACATTTTCCCAAAGCCGCATCAGATATTCGTAGTCGCGCTTGATCTCGGCCTTGGTGCGGCTCTCGCCGGCCGTGCGCAGAATGACGCCCATGCCCTGCGGCACTTCGAGATCGGCAACGACCTCCTTGAGGCGCTTGCGGTCCACCGCACTGGTGATTTTGCGCGAAATGCCGCCGCCGCGCGCCGTGTTCGGCATCAGCACCGAATAGCGGCCGGCAAGCGACAGGTAAGTGGTGAGGGCGGCGCCCTTGTTGCCGCGCTCTTCCTTGACGACCTGCACCAGCAGGATCTGCCGGCGCTTGATGACTTCCTGGATCTTGTACTGGCGGCGCACCGGCTTGCGGCGGTTGCGCACTTCTTCCAGCGCATCCTCGGCGCCGACCGATTCGATCTCATGGTCATCCGGATGCGAGGACTGCACTTCCTCGAGCATGCCGCGATCATTGTCGCCGGATGTCGCTTCGCTGCCCTGTTCCGTCTGCGGGACGGATTCGGAAATCACATCGCCTTCGACCGCGGCGGCGATCGATGTCGGGCCGCCCTCGCGGGTTTTGGTTTCGTCCTGCTCGGCTGAACCTTCATCGTGGCCTGACGTATCGGCATGCCCCGACGTCTCGGAATGTTCGGACGTATCGGCTGCGTGTTCGATGATCTCGGATGTGTGGGAGATCTCCTCGAGAACGATGTCGCCATTCTCGCTGCCTTCGCCTGGCTCGCCGGAGCTTTCGCTCGCCTCGCCGGATTCGGCTGCGTCGCGCTTGTGCTCACCGCGGTCGCGGCTCTTGCCGCCGCGCCGGCGTCCGCGCCGTCCGCGATCACGGCTCTGACGATCTTCACCGTCGCCGTCCTCGTCCTCCTCGTCTTCAGCCTCCTGCGCTTCGGCGCGCAGCAGTGCCTGACGATCGGCGACCGGGATCTGGTAATAGTCGGGGTGAATTTCACTGAAGGCGAGAAAACCGTGACGGTTGCCGCCATATTCGACAAAGGCTGCCTGAAGGGAGGGTTCGACGCGCGTTACGCGGGCGAGGTAGATGTTTCCTTTGAGCTGCTTCTTGTCCTGTGATTCAAAGTCGAATTCTTCAATACGGTTACCGCGAACGACGACAACGCGTGTTTCCTCCGGGTGGGAGGCGTCTATCAGCATTTTGTTGGGCATTATTTCGTTTCCCCCCGGCAGCCGTCAGCCGCAGCTTGCGAGGCAATGCCTGCTGCTGCGTGTCTGGAGTGTGGGTGCCGGATACTTGAATGTCCGCCGGCCGCCGCTTGAGCGCCATGGCGGTGCCGCCCGCAGCCACAATGGCGCGGTTTGATGCGGACCTTTCCATGATTGCGCTTGAAGCCATCGTCACCAGCAGAACCTTTTGAACCAAAGCCCGGACGAACCGGACCAGCTTGTTTGCTCATACAGAGCCGGCGCGGGAACAAACCCGGCCGTTTTCCTCACGCAGGCGATTCCCCCGCCACGGGCGCACACCTGCGAAATTCGTCGCGATCACCTGTGTCCTTTTCGCGTGAAGCGAAAGGAGCCGCCTTTCATCTGACCCTGTAGCAGGAAGCTGCGGAGGAGGGCGGTTCCAGGATTGCAGTGATCCACCATCGCTTTTATGATTTGGCGGGGTGGAAGGCAACCCCGATTTCCGATGCCGGCAAAAAGCGGTTCCGTAACGTAAGAACAGGCTCCGACCTTGCATGAAAAGGCTTGGTTAACCTTCTCTGGATACCAATCGTTAATTGAATCGCGGCCTTGCCGGCATTTCGACGAAACCACCGGCGCCTGGCGCCAAATCGGGAGCGACTGGACGAGAGATGGGACTGGCAGACTTCACAGACAAGGGATGTCGTGTTGGCGGCCAGATCGTCAGTGCCATCTGCCTCTTGCTGTTGCTGGCAATCACTTCCGTTGCCAATGCCGCCGACGCACCACTCGTGGCAAAAGGCTACAAGATGGCTGGCGATGCCACCAAGATGCGCATCGTCATGGATTTCGACCGTGAACCTGATGTCAAATGGTTCCTGCTGCGCGGCCCCAATCGTCTTGTCATCGATCTCGCGAATACGAGATTCGCCATTAACGCCAAGGATTTGAAGGCGCGTGGCCTGGTCAGGGGCGTTCGCCTGGGCGAACTCGGCGAGGGCGTTTCACGGCTGATCCTCACCGGCAAGGGGCCGTTCGCCGTCGACAAGCTCGATGTGCTCAAGAACGAGGACGGAACTGGCTACCGCATTGCCATCGACATGTCGGCAGCCTCCGAACGCGAGTTCGACGCGGCACTCGCCAATCAGGCGCTGACCACCGGATCGACGGTTTCGACCGACAAGGGAGGGCGGGTCGGCACCGGACCGGTCTCCAATCCGGGCCACCGCTTCACCGTCGTCCTCGATCCCGGCCATGGCGGCGTCGACGGCGGCGCCGAGGGCCTGAACGGCACCATCGAGAAGAACGTCACGCTCGCCTTCGCCACCGAGTTGCGCGACAAGCTCGCGGCCGTCGGCAATTACGATGTGTTCATGACGCGCGACACCGACGAATTCCTGCGGTTGGATGATCGCGTGCGCATTGCCCGACAGCACGAGGCCGACCTGCTGATTTCCATCCATGCCGACACAATCAGCGTCAAGGGCATTCGCGGCGCCACCGTCTACACCGTGTCCGACAAGGCTTCGGATCCCGAAGCGCAAGCGCTTGCCGACCGCGAAAACCTCTCCGACCAGTTCGCCGGCATGGAGATCAAGAACGACAACAAGGAAGTCACCGACATTCTGATCGACCTGATCCGGCGCGAAACACACAATTTCTCGATGAGTTTCGCCCACACGCTGGTCGGCCAGTTGTCGACCAGCGTCGGCCTTATCAACAATCCGCAGCGTTCGGCGGGGTTCAAGGTGCTGAAAGCACCCGACGTGCCATCCGTGCTGGTCGAACTCGGCTATCTCTCGAATGCCAAGGACGAGGCGCAGCTGCTCAACGCCGACTGGCGGGGCAAGGCTGCTCAAAGCATAACCAATGCCGTTGCGCTTTTCGCTTCAGCCAAGGGCGGGGCCGGAACCGGAGGCTGATATGCTCGGCCACAACCGGAGGCAGCGTTGCGCGACGACAACAGCCGGTGCTTTTATTTCCGGCTTGCGGTCACGAATTGAGGCATTGCCGTATTTTGTCCACATGGTGGCGACATGGGTTTTCGATTGCGGATTGGGACCGGCTCGAAAGCTTGCGTGGAAGGCGGCTTCGTTTAGGAAATTCCCGAACCAAGGACTGGAGCGGGTATGATTCGTCTCATTGGCTATTTTTTCGGCATCGGCACGACGCTGGCCCTTCTGGTCGCGGCGGGCGTTGCCATCTACATCGGCCATTTGTCGAAGGATCTGCCCGACTACGAGGTGCTGGCCAAATACGAGCCGCCGGTGACCACCCGCATCCACGCGTCGGACGGCGCGCTGATGGCCGAATATGCCCGTGAACGGCGCCTCTACCTGCCGATCCAGGCCATACCGGATCGCGTCAAGGCGGCCTTCCTGTCGGCGGAGGACAAGAACTTCTACAACCACCCCGGCATCGACGTAACTGGGCTTGGCCGCGCCATCATCGTCAACCTGCAGAATTTTGGCTCTGGCAAGCGCCAGGTCGGCGCGTCGACGATCACCCAGCAGGTGGCGAAGAACTTCCTGTTGTCCTCGGACCAGACCTATGAGCGCAAGATCAAGGAGATGATCCTCGCCTTCCGCATCGAGCAGGCCTACCCCAAGGATCGCATTCTCGAGCTCTACCTCAACGAAATCTTCTTCGGCTTCGGCGCCTATGGCGTCGCCGGCGCGGCGCTGACCTATTTCGACAAGTCGGTCAACGAACTGACCGTGGCTGAGGCTGCCTATCTGGCTTCGCTGCCGAAGGGACCGAACAACTACCATCCCTTCAAACATGCCGATCGCGCGATCGAGCGCCGCAACTGGGTCATCGACCAGATGGTCGAGAATGGCTACGTGACGCGCGAGGAAGGCGCCAAGGCCAAGGCCGAGCCGCTGGGCGTGACGCCGCGCCGCAACGGCACCTATCTTTTCGCTGGCGAGTACTTCACCGAGGAGGTGCGCCGCCAGATCATCGCCCGTTACGGCGAGAATGCGCTCTACGAAGGCGGCCTTTCCGTCCGCACGACGCTTGATCCAAAGGTTCAGCTCATCGCTCGCAAGGCGATGCAGAACGGATTGATAAAATACGATACGCTGCGCGGTTATCGCGGGCCGGTGACGAACATCGACGTGTCCGGCGACTGGGGCGTGCCGCTGGGCAACGTCAAGGGACTGGAGGATGTCCCTGAATGGTCGCTCGCCGTCGTGCTCGACAGCTCGGAGACCGGCCTGTCGATCGGCCTGCAGCCCGCGCGCCAGGCGTCGGGCGACATCGTCAAGGAACGCGTCGAAGGCACCGTCAGCAAGGACGACATGGGCTTCGCCATGCGCCATGTGGTTGGCGGCAAGACCGTCAAGGCCAAGTCGCCGGCGGACGTTTTGAAGCCGGGCGACGTCATCTTTGTGCAGAAGAACGATGGCGCCGACGGCGCCTACAGCCTGCGCCAGGTTCCCGAGGTGGAGGGCGGCCTGATCGCCATGGATCCGCATACCGGCCGCGTGCTGGCCATGGTCGGCGGCTTCTCCTACGCGCAGTCCGAATTCAACCGCGCCACCCAGGCCATGCGCCAGCCAGGCTCCTCGTTCAAGCCGATCGTCTATTCGGCCGCGCTCGACAATGGCTATACGCCGGCCTCGGTGATCATGGACGGTCCGATCACCATCCAGAGCGGCAACACGACCTGGACGCCGAAAAATTATGACGGCACCGTCGCTGGCCCGGCAACGCTGCGCTCCGGCATCGAGAAGTCGCGCAACCTGATGACGGTGCGGCTTGCCAATGACATGGGCATGAAGCTGGTCGTCGAATATGCCGAGCGCTTTGGTGTCTACGACCATCTGGCGCCATATCTGCCGATGGCGCTGGGCTCCGGCGAAACGACCGTGATGCGCATGGTGTCGGCCTATTCGATCATGGCCAATGGCGGCAAGTCGATCAAGCCGTCGCTCATCGACCGCATCCAGGACCGCTACGGCAAGACGGTGTTCAAGCAGGACGAACGCGGCTGCCAGGGCTGCAATGCGCCAGAATGGCAGAACCAGCCCGAGCCGGAACTGGTCGACAATTCCGAGCAGGTGCTCGATCCAATGACCGCCTACCAGATCACCTCGATGATGGAAGGTGTCGTGCAACGCGGCACCGGCGCTACCATCGGCGAACTCGGCCGCCACATCGCCGGCAAGACCGGAACGACGAACGACGAAAAGGACGCCTGGTTCATCGGTTACACGCCGAACCTCGTCGTCGGCCTCTATATGGGCTACGACACGCCGCGCGGCCTTGGCCATGGCGCCACCGGTGGTGGTCTCGCGGCCCCTATCTTCAAGGACTTTATGCGCGTGGCGCTGGACGGCACGCCCAATGTCGACTTCAAGGTGCCGGAAGGCATGAATCTGGTCGCCATCAATCGCAAGACCGGCATGCGTGCCGCCTCGGGTGATCCCGGCACCATCATCGAAGCCTTCAAGCCGGGCACCGGTCCTGCCGACAGCTATTGGGTGATCGGCATGGGTGCCGACGGCTCCAATGCCACCGGGGGTGCGCTGTCGCCGCAGGCCAACCAGGCCATCCAATCTGGCGGCGGCGGCCTCTACTGACGATTTTCATGAGCGGATGGGCTGGCCTTGCGCCAGCCCATTTTGCTTTACAGCCGGCGGCAGCCTCCCTATGTATCGCGCCGACCGATTTCAGCAAACAGGACAGAACAGCCAGCCATGCGCGCGGAAACGCAGAATATTGTCGACGAGATCAGGCAGGCGATTACCCTGCTGAGGAGGCATCTTTGACTGGGATCAGGCCATAAAGCGGCTTGAATACCTCAACGTACGCGCCGAGGACGCCAGCCTCTGGAACGAACCGCTGGAAGCGCAGAAGCTGATGCGCGAACGCCAGGGCCTCGAGGAAGGCATTGCCTCGGTGAAAGGTCTGACACAGGCGCTGGAAGACAATATCGGCCTGATCGAACTCGGTGAGGAAGAGGGCGACGAAGGCGTCATCGCCGAGGCCGAAGCGTCGATCCGTTCGATGCAGGGCGAAGCGAAGGCCCGCCAGGTCGAGACGCTGCTGTCGGGCGAGGCCGACTCCAACGACACCTATCTCGAAGTCCATGCCGGCGCCGGCGGTACCGAAAGCCAGGATTGGGCTTCGATGCTTTTGCGCATGTACACGCGCTGGGCCGAACGGCGCCGCTTCAAGGTCGAAGTGCTGGAAGTTCACGACGGCGAAGAAGCCGGCATCAAGTCCGCCACGCTGCTGATCAAGGGCCACAACGCCTATGGCTGGCTGAAGACGGAATCGGGCGTGCATCGCCTGGTGCGCATTTCGCCCTATGACAGCAATGCGCGCCGGCATACGTCCTTCGCCAGCATCTGGGTCTATCCGGTCATCGACGACACGATCGAGATCGACGTGTCCGAATCCGATGTCCGCATCGACACCTACCGTTCGTCCGGCTCGGGCGGCCAGCACGTCAACACCACCGATTCGGCGGTGCGCATCACCCACCTTGCCACCGGCATCGCGGTCGCCTGCCAGGCCGAACGGTCGCAGCACAAGAACAAGGCCAAGGCCTGGGAGATGCTGCGCTCACGCCTCTACGAGGAAGAGCTGAAGAAGCGCGAAGCGGTTGCGAACGCCACCGAAGCGTCGAAGAGCGATATCGGCTGGGGTCACCAGATCCGTTCCTATGTGCTGCAGCCCTATCAGCTGGTGAAGGACCTTCGCACCGGCGTCGAGAGCACCAGCCCATCGAGCGTGCTCGATGGCGACCTCGACGATTTCATGGAAGCCTCGTTGTCGCAGCGCATCGAAGGCGGTGCGGGCGAAGCGGTGGCGGACCTGGATTGATGCACCTCGCATAAAGTGCGCAGTGGCCCGGGAACAGCGGCCTAACATAGACCTGGATTGGGCGATGGCTCGCAAGCTTGTTGGAAAATGCCTGTGCGGCGCTGTGCAATACGCCGTTCAGGACGAATTTGCCTACGCGGCCAACTGCCACTGTTCCAATTGCCGACGGACCACGGGTTCGGCCTTCAAGCCGTTCGCCGGTATCGAGCGTGAAAAACTTGTCCTCACCGAAGGCGAGGACCAGCTTCTGATCTTCGGTGATCAAAGCGGCCACGACGCGCATTGCGGGCTGTGCGGCTCATTGCTCTATTCGCTCGTCCGCGAGGCGGCTTTTGTCCATGTCGCCATGGGCACTCTTGTCGACGATCCGGCCGTCCGTCCAACCGCCCACATCTTCGTCGGTTCGAAGGCAGGCTGGTTCACCATCACCGACGACCTGCCGCAATATCAAGAGCATGTCGTCGGAGCTGTCGACGAATAGGCGTCGGCCGGCCACGTAGCAACTTCTTGCGCCGACTCACATTTGCGCTCACCATTACGGGAGGCAAAAGCATTTATGGCTGGGCGCGGCATATCTGCAAGCTGACGATCCGGCCGCTGGGAAGACACGTTCCGGGAACGGGCAAGCGAAACGCTTGATGCTCGTTTGAAAGGAACGTTTCCATGTCTGCTGCCACACCCAGATCGGCCAAAGCCGTTCAACCGGCCGGCCGACTCCTGTTTACCCTGCTCGCAATTCCAATGATGGCAATGCTGTCGCCGCCGGCGCTGGCGCATGACGCCAAGCCGACCGCGGCGAAGCCGCAAGGCTGGAGCTATCCATTCGCCTGCTGCGCCAATTACGATTGCCACGAGGTGTCGCAGACCTCGATCAGCGAGCGCCCGGAAGGTTATGTCATCAAGGACACCGGGGAGGTGTTGGCCTACAGCGACAGACGAATCAAGGATTCGCCCGACGGCGAATTCCATTGGTGCGCACATGAAGCCGGGCTCGATGCCGGCAAGACCATCTGCCTGTTCGTGCCACCATCGTCCTACTAGAGCATGATCCGGAAAAGTGGGAACCGGTTTTCTCGGAAAAACGGAAACCGTTTGTCCAGGGATCATGCTCACACAAACAGATAGAACCTCATCCCGATTCCATCGGGATGGAACGGGCTCTAGGCCCTTCAGGCTTGATCTTAGGCCGAAGGGTCCAAGCCGACGCGTCGTTTTCGGGCCGCGCCAGCGTGTCTGGCGGGTCTGCTGACAGACAGTTGTCAGGAGCGCCTCTTTGTGCTGCCCTTGCCCTACGAGGCGGCTGGACAGGAGGAAGTTCGTTGATGACCATCAAGGCAAGCTGTCATTGCAAAGCGACGACATTCGAGGTTTCGCAGGCACCGCAGACGGTGACGCAATGCACCTGTTCGTTCTGCTCGAAACGCGGCTCGCTCTGGGCCTACTACATCCCGTCGCAATTCAAGCTCACCAGCCCGCCGGAGAACGTTTCTGTCTACGAGTGGGGGTCGAAAACCGTAAAGCACGGTTTTTGCGCCACGTGCGGCTGCGGCACCTTCACGGAAACGCCGGACTGGTCGACCGGCGAGCCGAATTTTGACAATCCCAAGATCAGCGTCAATTCGCGGCTGTTCGATGATTTCGATCTCGACAAGGTCGAAGTGGTGGTCATCGACGGCAAGAATCTCTGGTAGCTCGCCAGGAGGGCGACCGGCCAATTGGCGCCGGGAAAAGCCGTTGCGAGAGCTCTTGCCGTTCCGCATTTCGCCGCAATTCATGGTACAAGTCGCGGGAAGGGCTGATTTGGCGCCATCGCAATGGCGTGACTTGGAGAGGGACGATCCTATGAAAAAGACTGTGCTCGTCGTCGTGGCGACGGCTGTGCTCGTGAGTGCCTGCACCACCACCGATCCGTATACCGGTGACCAGAAGATTTCCAACACGGCCGCGGGCGCCGGCCTTGGCGCGCTGGCCGGTGCCAGCCTTGGCCTGCTTGCCGGCGGCAATGATCGCCGCAACGCGCTGATCGGCGCGGGCATCGGCGCGCTCGCCGGCGGCGCCATCGGCGCCACCATGGACCAGAACGAGGCCGAACTGCGCCGGCAGCTCGAGGGCACCGGTGTCAGCGTCACCCGCAGCGGCGACCAGATCATCCTCAACATGCCGTCCGACATCACCTTCAACTCGGATCAGGATGCGGTGAAGCCCGGCTTCTACCAGGTGCTGAATTCGGTCGCGCTGGTGCTGAAGAAGTTCAAGCAGACCACGGTCGACGTTTTCGGCCACACCGATTCGACTGGCGGCGACCAGCACAATTTCGATCTGTCGCAGCGTCGTGCGCTGGCGGTCGCCAACTATCTGTCGGGCCAGGGCGTCGATCAGCGCCGCTTTGCCGTCACCGGCTTTGGCAAGACGCGCCCGGTCGCGTCCAATGCGACGGCCGAAGGCCGCGCCCAGAACCGCCGCGTCGAGATCCAGCTGTCGCCGCTCACCTGATTTGTTCGGCACGCGAATCGCAAAACGGCCCCACCTGGGGCCGTTTTTGTTTGAGCGGACGTCGGCGCAGATTGGCGCACCAGAGAATTAGCTAGTTCTAATTGGCTAGTTTCCCGCAATCATGGAAAGGAATAGCATCGTCCCTGTTCCAGAGGGGATGAGGCGGTACAACTGGCCGCGCAATCAGCATTTTCCCCGCCTCGGTCTTGCACGGCCAGATCAGAAAATCTGGGAGGAATGCATGACAAGAACAGCCAGCCTTGGGCGCTGCGGCGTCCTCGTTTTAACAAGTCTTGCAGGCGCATGGTTGGGCGTCGCGACGGCTCGGGCCGAGGACGCCAACAAGGCCGACATCGATGCCTTGAAAAAGTCGCTCGCCAAATATGAGGACTACACCGTCGCCGTCCGCGACCTCTATCTGTCGACAGTCGGCTGCGTCTACTACAGCGGAGAAAAGATACCGGGCACGATGGATTACCCGAAAGGCGCCATGGGTATCCATTTCGTCAACGTCCCAAGTGTCGGCCAAAAACTCGATCCGATGCGCCCCAATGTGCTCATCTACGAACCGACGAAAAAAGGCCTGCGCCTGGTCGGGGTGGAATGGCTTGTGCCGCTGACGCCGGACACCAAGGAGCCGCCCAAGCTGTTTGGCCAAACCTTCATGGGTCCGATGGAGGGGCACTATCCGCTCATCCCGAGGGAGTTCGTCCACTACGATCTTCACGCCTGGCTGTTCAGGGACAATCCGAACGGTATGTTCAGTCCGACGAATCCGAAGGTGAAATGCAGCAAGGCCGAGTTTCCTATGCTGGAGAAACCGACCAAGATGATGCCTGGGCCGATGTAACGGGCGAGCCAGGCCATGAGCAATTCCAGGGAGAAGTGTGAAACGGTCTTCCCGGGAAAAGCGCGTAGCGCTTTCCCTGGGGAATTGCGTCAAAACAAGGAGAGCGGTTCGGCCCTCCGTGAGACGGCGAGCTGCTCTACGAGCTTGAGGGCAAGCCGGACGGCTTGCCTTCGAAAAGCGGTCGGAGATCAGACCTTGGCGACGATCCGCATGAAGGCCGGCATGTCGTCACCGAAGCCGACAGTGGCGTCGTTGTCTTCCTGGCGGTGGCGGGCAGGGCGGTTGCTGTCGCGCTGCGGCCTTGTGTCACCACGTTCCGGAGCGCGCTGTTCGTTGCGATCGGAAGATTTGCGCTCGGTGTTCTCCGAGCGGATTGCATCCTTGCGCGCGCGCCGTTCGCCGATATCGGCGACTTCGACCTCAGCCACCACGGGCTGTTCCTCGCGCACCGTCGCCGGTGCCGCCTCTTCGCTGTGCCTTGCGTGGCGTTCGCGTGGTTTGCGCTCGCCCCTGTCCTTGCGATCGTCGTCCTTGCGGCCGGCACGCCGCGGCGCGCCCTTGCCACGGCGTGGAGCATCGTCCTCGCCGCCTTCGCTGGCGACCACTGTCGACAGGTCCCCATCATGCCACTCGATCTTGTTGCCGATCAGTCGCTCGATGGCATCGATATACTTGGTGTCCGACTTGGTCGCGATGGTGAAGGACTTGCCCGAGCGCCCGGCGCGGCCGGTGCGGCCGATGCGGTGGACGTAGTCTTCGGCATGGATCGGCACGTCGTAATTGAAGACGTGGCTGACGTCGGGGATATCGAGGCCACGTGCGGCGACGTCGGAAGCGACCAGGTAGCGCAGCTTGCCGTCGCGGAAATTGGCCAGCATCTGCATGCGCGCCCGCTGGTCCATGTCGCCATGCAGCGCGCCGGCGTCGAAATCATACTTCAGCAGCGAGCGGAAAAGCTCCGACACCTCGACCTTGCGGTTGCAGAAGATGATGGCGTTCTTCAGTTCCGCGTCCTCGGCCTTCATCAGGTTGCGCAGCGTCTCGCGCTTGTCCCAGGGCTTGGAACCGGATTTGACCAGGCGCTGGATGATGTTGGTCGCTGCGGACGCGGCCTTCGAGACCTCGACGCGCACCGGCGCGTGCAGGAATTTTTCGGTGAGCTTGGTGATTTCCGGCGGCATCGTCGCCGAGAAGAACAGCGTCTGCCTGGTGAACGGGATCATCTCGCAGATGCGCTCGATGTCGGGGATGAAGCCCATGTCGAGCATGCGGTCCGCTTCGTCGATGACCAGGATCTCGACACCGTTGAGCAACAGCTTGCCGCGTTCGCGGTGGTCGAGCAGGCGGCCGGGCGTCGCGATCAGCACGTCGGCGCCGCGCTCCAGCTTCTTGTCCTGTTCGTCGAACGAGACACCGCCGATCAAAAGCGCGATATTGAGCTTGTGGTTCTTGCCGTATCTGATGAAATTTTCTTCGACCTGAGCGGCGAGCTCGCGGGTCGGCTCCAGGATCAGCGTGCGCGGCATGCGAGCGCGAGCCCGGCCTTTTTCGAGGCGGGTCAGCATTGGCAGCACGAAGGAAGCCGTCTTGCCGGTGCCGGTCTGGGCGATGCCCAAAATATCTTTGCCGAGCAAGGCGTGCGGGATGGCACCGGCCTGGATCGGCGTCGGCTGGGTGTAGCCGGCATCGGTTACTGCGGAAAGCACCTTCGGCGACAGGCCGAGGTCTGAAAAGGTCAACGCTTCTGGAGCGATCGTGGTGTCTGAGGACAAGTGTTGTTGTCTTTGGCTGGTTCGGGGAAGCGCAACGGCGTCTGTCGCGGCAAGCGCCACGCGCCTGCAAGATTGGTATTGCGATTAGGCGCAAGCCCGCGATTTGTCAACAGAAACGGGCGGGAAAGGCACGATTGTGAAGTTGTAACCTTAATCGGGATGCTTAATCGAGGTGTCGATCGCTGCGCCGGCTCAGTAGCGGAACTGCTCTGCGAGAATGCGTTCGTTCCAGGAATGATTGGGATCGAACAGCAACGTCGCCGTCGCCGTCGGCGATTCCCTGACCGTGACCGAGGTCACTGCCTTGACTTCGGTGTGGTCGGCTGCAGCGTTCACCGGGCGCTTTTCCGGCTCGAGAATGTCGAAGCGCACCGTCGCCTTGTTGGAGAGCAGCGCGCCGCGCCAGCGGCGCGGGCGAAACGGGCTGACTGGGGTCAGCGCCAGCAGTGGCGCGTCGAGCGGCAGGATTGGCCCGTGCGCGGACAGGTTGTAGGCGGTGGATCCGGCCGGCGTGGCGATCATCACACCGTCGCAGCTCAGTTCCTCGAGCCGTACCTGCTCGTCGACGGTGATGCGGATCTTGGCCGTCTGATAGGATTGGCGCCAGAGCGCCACCTCGTTGATCGCCAGTGCCGAAACCGTTTCGCCTTCCGAGGTCACGGCCAGCATCTCCAGCGGGCGAATCGTTTCGGCGACGGCGGCGGCCAGGCGCTCGGTAAGGCCACCCGAACGATACTCGTTCATCAGGAAACCGATGGTGCCACGGTTCATGCCGTAGACCTTCTTGCCCGTCCCCATCGTGTCGCGCAGGGTCTGCAGCAGGAAGCCGTCACCGCCAAGGGCGACGACGATTCCGGCATCCTCTATGGAGGACTGGCCATAGCGCGCCGACAGGCTTTCCAGCGCCGTCTTGGCGTCAGCGGTGTCGGACGAAACGAAGGCGATGCGGCTGGCGGTTTGGCTCATGGCTCCCCGATGACGACCGATTGGCGGCGGCCGGTTACCGGGCCGCGCCAGCGCCGGGGTAGCATGGGCGGGGCACGTCTGCAAAGAGAGCCGTTGTTCCGGCGAGATGCGGGGTTGCCGTTCGCGCATCATGTCAAAGCCGACACGAATGTGATGGTTAAGACCGGGCTTAAACTCTCGTAAAGCCGGATCGGTCATGTTAGCCGGCAGTGGATGGGTGGCGTGGGGCCTAGCCAGTCGAGGCCGTCATATTGCCGGTAGCACGCCTGATCATCGTCGTTCTGATGCTGGGAAGTTTCGCTCTTGTCTTCGCCGAACTGGTCCGCCAGTCCGAAGAGATGAGCTTCCGGCCTCAGCCCACGGCGTCGCGCTGCGGCGATGCAGCTGGAACACCTTGCCCGCAAAGGGCGCTGTAACTCCCGAAGACCGACAGCGTCTGCCCTGCTTCGGTGCGCGAGATCGCTCGGCAGTTTTCTCCTCAAAACAGAGGCCGGTCGGCCGCGGCGTGTCGGTGGCGCGCGCCAGCTTGCTCGTTGCGTTTGCCGCCCTTCGCGGCGTAGATGAGAGCACGGATTGGCGGATTTGGATTGGTGGTGGCCACGTATCCGCTGTTCTTGGGAAACAAGCCCTGCGGCTCGTTGACTGGCCGGGTGTCTGGAGGGGGAATTTTCCATGTCGCGCAGCGTATTGGTTTCCGGTGGCTGCGGTTTCCTCGGCTCGCATCTGATTGACCGCCTGCTGCAGCGAAGTGATCTGCAAAAGTTGGTCGTCGTCGACAATCTATGGACCGGGACGCGAGACAACATTGCGCATGTCACCGACCCGCGGTTCAGCCTGCAGGTTGCCGACGCCGAAAGCTTTGCATCCAGCCAGCGCTTCGATGAGATCATCCATCTCGCGTCGCCCGCCTCGCCGATATGGTACATGCGCGAGCCGGCACGCACGATCAAGGCCAACATCGGCGGCGCGCTCAATCTTCTGACCCTGCTCAAGCCCGGCGGTCGTTTCTGCTTTGCCTCGACCTCGGAAGTCTACGGCGATCCGCTGGTTTCCCCGCAACCCGAGAGTTACAGGGGATCGGTGGACTGCACGGGTCCCAGGGCGTCCTATGATGAAAGCAAGCGCTGCACCGAGGCATTGCTGTTCGAACAGCAGCGCGTCGGCGGGCTCGACGCTCGTGTCGTCAGGATCTTCAACACATATGGGCCGCGAACCCGCATGGACGACGGCCGCGCCATTTCGAACTTTGTCATCCAGGCCCTGACAACAGGGATCCTGACGGTCTATGGCGACGGCTCCCAATCGCGCAGCTGGGGTTATGTCGACGACATCGTCGATGGATTGGAACGCTTCTTCTGGCGCGATAACATCTCGCACCGTGGTCCGCTGAACATCGGCAACAATCACGAGGTTTCGGTTCTGCACGTCGCTGAATTCGTCAGGGCGCTTGTCCCCGGCAGCCGCATCGAGCACCAGCCTCCGGCTCCCCAGGATCCAACCAACCGATGCCCGGATCTGACTTTGGCGAGGCATGTCCTTCCTGGTTGGGAAGCAAAGACCGGCTATCAGGAAGGTATTGAGCGCACCTACGAGTGGTTTCGCCAACAGATCGCCGTGACCATGCGGTCGATGACGTGACGCAAAAATCGGCCGCGCACCGCGCCACCACCGGCAAATTGGCGTTGCCGTAGAACGTATAGGCAAGATAGGTCGGATCGCCGGTTCATAGAAGCGCTTGCGCATCACTTGCAGCAATCTCGGCGAGATAAACCGGTCCGTCCTTGAGCCGCGCGCTGATGCCGCCATAGAAATCCCTCGAGAAGGCGGCGGCCGCGCGGTCGGTCAAACGGCCACATGCCGCCGATGAACCCCGACGCGCCGCCGGCCAGCACCGCCGGTCCCCAGTCCTGCACGAAGCCGGCGCATCGACCGCATCATCACTGGTCGATGTGGTGCTGGTGGTCGCAAAAAGATATTGACTGTATGTTTAGTCATAGTTATTCCTGATGGCGAGGATCGAGTTGGCCAGCCGGCTTCTGCCGGTGAATGGCCACGAAGGAGAGGGGAATATCTTGACAGCCATACGGCCCGCCGTTGAGGCGAAGGGCGTTACCAGGATCTTTCGGGGAACCGGTCAGGATTCGGTCAGAGCGCTCGACAACGTCTCCGTCGCGATCCGCGAAAACGAGTTCTTCACGCTGCTTGGTCCGTCCGGCTGCGGCAAGACGACATTGCTGCGGCTGATCGCCGGCTTCGACTATCCGACTGACGGCGAAATCCTGCTCTATGGCCAGGACATTGCGCCGCTGCCGCCGTTCAAGCGGCCGGTCAACACCGTCTTCCAGTCCTATGCGCTGTTCCCGCACATGACGGTCGCCGAGAATATCGGCTTTGGCCTGAGGATGCTGGGCAAGCCAAAAGCCGAGATCGAGGCGCGTGTCGATGCGATGCTGAAGCTCGTCCACATGGAGGAGCTCAAAAATCGGCGCACCAGCCAGATCTCCGGCGGTCAGCAGCAGCGTGTGGCGCTGGCCAGGGCACTCGCTCCGCAGCCGAAGGTGCTGTTGCTCGATGAGCCCTTGTCGGCGCTCGACTACAAGCTGCGCAAGGAAATGCAGATCGAACTGAAGCGGCTGCAGCACGAGACCGGCATCACCTTCATCTTCGTCACCCACGATCAGGAGGAAGCGCTGACCATGTCGGACCGCATCGCGGTGATGTCGTCGGGAAACATCCTCCAGGTCGGTTCGCCCTGGGACGTCTATGACCACCCGGCGGAGCGGTTCGTCGCCGACTTCATCGGTGAGACGAATTTCCTGACCGGCATGGTCGAAAGTGCGGGCAATGGCCAGGCGCGGATCGCCTTGCGCTCGGGTGCCAAGATCTGCGCGACCGCCGCCGCGGGCTTCCGCGCAGGCGGCAACGCAACGCTGATGGTCCGGCCTGAGCATGCGAAGCTGGTCAAAGGCCGCGGCGACCTGGCCGGTACGATCGAGAATATCGTCTATTTCGGCACTGATACGCACATCCATGTCCGGCTGGACGAAGGCGACGTCTTCATGGTGCGCCAGCAGAACTCGCGCAGCGCCAGCTGCGGCTTCGAAAACGGCGACAAGGTCGGCATATCGATCGGCGACGATGCTGCCCAAGTGCTGAAGGACTAGGGCCCATGGCGACCGCGATAGAGGTAGCCGAAATGGCCGAACGTGACGACATCAGGTCACGCTGGCTGCTTTCCACCCCGGCGCTGCTGATCGTCTTCCTCGCGGCCCTTGGGCCGCTGCTGATCGTGGTCGTCTATTCCTTCCTGACGCCGGGCAATTACGGCGATGTGAAATGGCAGTTCTCGACCGACGCGTGGGTGAGCGTGTTGTTCGAGCGTGATGTCTTCGACGACACGCTGTCATTGGCCACCGCATATCTGTCGATCTTCTGGCGCTCGGTGTCGCTGTCGCTGGCAACCACCGTGCTGACCCTGATCCTCGGCTTTCCCACCGCCTATTTCATTGCCACGCGGCCGGATCACCGGCGCGACATCTGGCTGTTCCTGATCACCATCCCGTTCTGGACCAACCTTCTGATCCGCACCTTCGCAATGCAGCAGGTGCTGCGCAATGACGGCATCATCAATTCGGTGCTGCAGCTGCTTGGGATCACCGACCATCCTGTCCAGCTCATGTACACCAACTTCGCCGTCCTTGCCGGCATGGTCTACGTGTTCCTGCCTCTGATGGTGCTGCCGCTCTACGCCAGCATGGAGAAGATCGACTTCCGCCTTGTCGAGGCGGGCTACGACCTCTACGCGACGCGGTTCCAGGTGTTGAGGCGCATCATCATCCCGCTGGTCACGCCGGGCATCGTCGCCGGCTCGATCCTCGTCTTCATCCCTTCGCTTGGCGCCTATGTGACACCGCGCGTGCTGGGCGGCGGCACCAATCTGATGATCGGCAACCTGATCGAGCTGCAGTTCGGCCAGGGCAGAAACTGGCCACTCGGTGCCGCGCTCTCGATCACCTTGATGGCGATCGTCATGGTGGCGCTGCTGTTCTACGTCCGCAACACGACCAGGTCGGATGGCGCCCATGGCTAATCGCTTCGACGTCCGGCGGCAGAACGGCTTCGTCAGCGTGGCGATGCTCTGCTTCTTCCTGCTTTACCTGCCGATTGCCACGCTGGTGGTCTACGCCTTCAACGACAATGATTCCGTGGTGATCTGGAAAGGCTTTTCGCTGCGCTGGTTCCACATCGCCTGGAACAATGCGCTGGTCATCGAGGCGTCGATCCGCTCGTTCCAGATCGCCGCCGTCGCCGCCGTGCTGGCGACGATCACGGCGACGATGGCAGCGCTGGCGACGACCAGGACCAAACCGTATCCGGGACTGACGCTCAAATACGCCTTCATCAACCAACCGCTGATGGTGCCGGAGATCGTCACGGCGGTGGCGCTGCTGATCGTGTTCTCGCGCATCAAGATCTGGACCGGTTATTCCGGGCTCGGCTACCTCGTCGCCGCGCACACCGCCTTCTGCATCCCATTCGCCTATCTGCCGATCCGGGCGCGGCTCGAAAGCATGGACCTGTCGCTCGAAACCGCGGCGGCCGATCTCTATGCGACCAAGTGGAAGACCTTCCGGCATGTGACCTTGCCGTTGCTCTGGCCGGGCATTCTTGCCGGGCTGATGCTCGCCTTCGTCGTCTCGCTGGATGACGTCGTCATCACCGAATTCGTCAAATCGGGCGGCCAGGACACGCTGCCGACCTACATGCTCGGCCAGCTCCGGCGCACTGTGACGCCGGAAGTCAATGCGATCTCGACGGCCTTCCTCGTGCTGTCGATCGGTATCGTCACGGCCTTCTTTTTCATCAGCAGGAAACGGACCTGAGGCGGCAACGCCGACAGTCCCAACAATGGGAGCATGGAGCATGAACTGGAAACTGACCGCGACGGCGATCGGGCTGTCGCTGCTGGCCGTGACGGGTGTGGCCCGCGCCGAGGGCGAACTCAACATCTACAATTGGGGCAATTACACCAACCCCGATCTGATCAAGAAATTCGAGGAGACCTACAAGGTCAAGGTCACCGTCACCGACTTCGATTCCAACGACACCGCGCTGGCCAAGATCCGCCAGGGCGGTGCCGGTTTCGACATCGTCGTGCCTTCGGCAAGCGTCGTCCCGATCTGGATCAGCGAAGGGCTGCTGCTTGAATCGCGCCCGGACCAGATGGAGAACTTCAAAAACGTCGATCCCAAGTGGGTCGATGTCCCCTTTGATCCGGGCCGCAAATACACTGTTCCGTGGCAGTGGGGTACGACAGGCGTGTCGGTCAACAAGTCGGTCTATTCCGGCGACATCAACACGTCCGCAATCTTCCTCGACCCGCCACCCGAGCTCGTCGGCAAGATCAATGTCGTGCCCGAAATGGGTGACATCATGTTCCTCGCCATCGCCTACGAAGGCGGCCAATACTGCACCGCCGACAAGGTGGTGCTGAAGAAGGTGCGCGACAAGCTGGTCGAGGCCAAGGCGAAATGGCTGTCCTTCGACTACGGCGCCGTCGACGGCCTGGGCAAGGGCGACATCGCAGCCGGCGTCAACTGGAACGGCATTTCGCTGCGGCAGCGGTTGCAAAACGACAAGATCGCCTATGGCTATCCCAAGGAAGGCTACCCGATCTGGATGGACAACGTCGCCGTCCTCAAGGATGCCAGGAACGTCGACAACGCCAAGCTCTTCCAGAACTTCATCATGGACCCGCAGAACGCCGCACTGATCTCGGCCTTCGCGCGCTATTCGAACGGCATCAAAGGCTCGGAGGTCTTCATGCCCGACGACATGAAGAACGCGCCGGAAGTGAATGTTCCGGCTGAATTCRCTGCCAAGGGACAGTTCATGCAGGCCTGTCCGCCGGACGTGCAGGCGCTCTACACGAAAATCTGGACCGACCTGCAGAAGTAGCCGACCGGAAATCCAACCGAGAACCGCCAGGCCGCGACATCACGCGCGGCTTGGCGCCCTTATGCAAAAGGCGATCTGGCGATCGCAGGAGACTTTCCCATGACCGATCTCGACCTTTGCTATCTGCCAGCCAGCGAGGCGCTGCGGCTGTTCAAGGCGAAGAAACTTTCGCCCGTCGAATTGATGCAGGCGACCATCCGCCGTGCCGAAGCCACCAGGTCGACGATCAACTGCTTCACCTTCACGCATTTCGACGAGGCGATGGAGCTGGCCAGAAAGGCCGAGGCGAAATACGCCAGGGGCGCCAGGACCGGCGCGCTCGAGGGCCTGCCGATCGGCATCAAGGACGAGAGCTACATCAAGGGCAAGCCGACATCACACGGCTCGCTGCTGTCAAAGGACGCCATTGGCGGCCACACCTCGACGATGAACGAGCGCATCATCAAGGCTGGCGGCATCGTCCACGCCCGTACCGCGACACCCGAATTCAGCTGCGCCGGCGTCACCTGGTCGAGGCGCTGGGGCGTGACGCGCAATCCGTGGAATCCGGACTTCACGCCAGGCGGCTCGTCTGGCGGTGCGGCGGCGACGCTGGCCGCGGGTACATCGTCGATTGCCAGTGGTTCGGACATTGCCGGGTCGATCCGCATTCCCGCCTCGGCGTGCGGTCTTGTCGGCTTCAAGCCGCCATACGGCCGCAACCCGGACGAGCCGCCATTCAATCTCGACTTCTACTGCCACACCGGACCGCTGGCACGAAACGTCCGGGATGCGATCCTGCTGCAGAACGTCATGGCGGGTCCAAGCCCGCTCGATATCGCCACGTTGCGCCCGAAACTGCGCCTGCCGCTCGACTACAAGCCGATCAAGGGCTGGAAGATTGCTCTTTCGATGGACCTCGGTTCCTTCGAAGTGGATGCCGAGGTGCGCAGGAACACGCTTGCCGCCTGTGATGCGTTTCGTTCACTTGGCGCCACCGTCGAGGAGGTCGACCTGGGCTGGGGCGACGAAGTGCTCAAGGCCGGCATGGCCTATCTGGAGCATCTCTTCGGCGCCTCGCTGTCGCAACTGCTCAAGCAGCACGGCAAGGACATGACCAGCTATGCACGGCAATTCGCCGAGGATGGGCAAAAGTCCAAGGCCACGGACTTTGTCGCAACTCTGGAGGTGGCGGCCAGGATGTACCAGACGCTAGGCCCGCTGCTGGAGACATATGATGTGCTGATCTGCCCGACCAACGCGCTTCCCGCGGTGCCGGCGGAGTTCGACCACACCAGGGACACTGTCGAGATCAACGGAAAGCCGGTGAACCCGTCGCTTGGCTGGGTGATGACGACGCCGTTCAACATGCTGAGCCGCTGTCCCGTTCTCACCATACCCTCGGGGCGGGCGGCGAGCGGCGTGCCGACCGGCATCCAGATTGTCGGCCGCACCTATTGCGACGCCGATGTCTTCCGGGCAGCGCTGGCCTTTGAAACGGCTCAGGGCCAATGGTACGGAAACGCCGAAACACGCCCGTCGCTTTGAACGGTCACGCAGCCTGTGCTGGCTGGTGCTCGCTCTCTCGCTTCGGCTATGGTGCGCCAGCGCGCGGGGCTGGAAATTACCGCCGCAAGGTTTGAAAAAGGGCTGGACAGGAATGGCGCAACGCAAGGCTGCCGCGGCACAGGGGAATGCAATTGTGGCCGAAGATGGGGACAATAAGATCGAGCCGGCGCCCAGGGATCGCCGGCGCGAGCGCGGCGAGGCCAGCATTCAGCGGATCATCGACGCCACCATCGATCTCATCGCCGACGAAGGCCTGGCGAGCGTCACCATGCAGCGAATCGCCGAGCATGTCGGCTCTTCCAACGCGCTGGTGGTTTTCCACTTTCGCAGCAAGGAGAACCTGTTCCGGGCCGTGCTGCAGTATCTCAGCGATCAGTACGATGAATTGTGGGCGACGCTGGTGCGGGCGCCAGGCATGTCGCCGGTCGAGCGGCTGATGGGCGCGGTCGAATGCGCGCAAAGATTCGCGCGGCAGCATCCGAAATGGGTCTCGGTCTTTGTCGTGTTCTCCAGCGACCGCAAGAGCATGCAGATCTACAACGAGATCGGGCTGCCCAGCGATCTCAGCTACAATGCCGAGGCGCGCGACTTGCTCATCGAAATCAAGCGCGGCGGCGGCTACACTGATGTCGACCCGGACACGCTGGCTGAAAGCCTCAACTATCTCGTCCATGGGGCATGGATCTGGGATCACCTCAACCCACCGTCGGGCAATTCCGATGTGCTGAGGAAGACGATGCTGATGCTGCTGCACCAGGCATTTCCGCGGCATTTCGAATTGATGCGCTAACTCGCTTACTACTAAGGCTGCCGCAGATGGCAGCCGGCCTGCCGCTTCTGCGCCAGATACTCGTCGACGAGCTGGCGGTAGCGCACCTTGCCGAAGCTCGGAAAATGGCCGCCGTGCACGACCGAGACATCGAGGTCGCGCATGCCAACCAGCGTCGCCATATAGTCCGAAATATCCGAGTGATAGACGTCGTCGATCAGCGGGCCGTCATAGATGATGTCGCCGGAAAGCAGGATGCCGGTCTTCTTCTCGTGGAGCGCGATGCCGCCGGGTGAGTGGCCGGGCGTGTGGATCACCTCGAAGGCACGGTCGCCGAGATCGACGACGTCGCCATGTTCGAGCAGGCGGCCTGCCGGTGCTGGCCGGATGCTGTAGCGCGCCGTGTCCCAGCCATGCGGCATGCCGTCAAACATCTCGTCGGTCGCATAGGTGTCGGCGGCCGTCCATTCGTTGCGCGGATCGGCGAGGATTTCGGCCTCGGCCGCGTGCACGCAACGGTCGGGAAATTCGTGATGGCAGCCAATGTGATCGAAATGCGTGTGGCTGGCGACACAGGTTAGCTTTCGCTCCGTCACCAGCGGCAGGTGACGCCTGAGGCTGAAATGGCCGAGACCGGTATCGAACAGGAGATCACGGTCGCGACCGCGCACGTGCCACATGTTGCAGCGGAAGAACGGCTTGATCCAAGGCTCATGGATCAGTGTCACGCCGTCGCTCATGCGGATGGTTTCGTACCAGTCTGGGGCGTCGATGACCGGAAGCGTGCCCATTTCAATCCGTCAGCAGGATGATCTGGTCGGTATCGCACGAAACCGCGACCGTGTCGCCCGGCTGGACGGTGGTTGCCGCTGGCAGCCTGGCGATGAACCGCAGCGAAGGGTGTTCGACGGAAACCGCGAGCACGCGCTTGAAGCTGCCCTGGAAGACGACGTCGCTCACTTCAGCCGTGCCCAGTCTGATATCGCCGCTGGCCGCGCCGAGGACAATGTGCTCCGGACGTATGGCGAGCCCGACCGCCGAGCCCACCGGCAACGCGCTGGGCAGCGAAACCGGCCCGACCGGCGTCGCGACAGTGCTGGTCCTGTCCCTGGCTTTCGTGACCGTGCCGGCAAGGATCGTGCTTTCGCCCATGAAGGTCGCGGAAAAGCGCGTCGCCGGTTTGGCATAGACGCGCTCGGGCGGCCCTTCGTCCTCGATGCGCCCGTCATTCATCACCACGCAGTGGTCGGCCAGCGCCATTGCCTCTTCCTGGTCGTGGGTGACATGGATGAAGGCGGTGCCGACGCGCTGCTGGATCGCCTTCAACTCGTCCTGCATCTGCCGGCGCAATTTGAGGTCGAGCGCGCCGAGCGGCTCGTCGAGCAAAAGCACCGCCGGCTCGATCACCAGCGCACGCGCCAGCGCCACACGCTGCCGCTGGCCACCGGAAAGCTGGTGCGGCTTCTTGTCGAAGGCGGAGGCCAGCCCAACCAGCACCAGCGCCTCGCGCGCCCGGGTGGCTCGTGTCGCACCGTCGACGCCCTGCATGCGCAGGCCGAAGCCAACGTTGCTGCCGACGCTCATATGCGGGAACAGCGCGTAATCCTGGAACACGGTCGTCGTCGGGCGCTTGGCCGGCGGCACCGAGGTGCAGTCCACACCGCGGATGAACACCTTGCCTTCACTTGGAGTAACGAAGCCGCCGAGGATGGACAGCAGCGTCGTCTTGCCTGATCCGGAAGGGCCGAGCAGGATCGTGTAGCTGCCCGGTTCGATCTGCAGCGAGACGTTCTTCAGCACGGTCTGCTGGCCGAAGCGATGCGAGACGGCGCGGATGTCGACCAAGGGCGCGGTCATGCTCTTCTCCTGCGCAGCAACGTCAGTTCGAACAGCACGACCAGCACGATCGAGACGGCGAAGACCAGCGAGCCGACGGCATTGGTTTTCGGATTGAGGCCGGAGCGCAGCAGGTTCCAGATTTCCACCGGCAAGGTCGTGTCGAAGCGCGTCAAAAGGAAGGAGATGACGAACTCGTCCCAGGAGAAGGTCATCGACAGGAAGAAACCGGCGAAGATGGCCGGTGCCATCACCGGCACGGTGATCAGGAGCAGCACCTTCCATTCCGGTGCGCCGAGGTCACGAGCGGCGCGCTCGATGTTGATCTGGTGGTCGCCCATCTGGCTGTAGATGATGGCAAAGCACAGCGGCAGGTTGATCACGACATGGCCGATGCCGGCGGCCAGCAGCGACTTCGGCACGCCGGCCCAGTTGAACAGCACCAGCAGTCCCATGCCGATGATGAGATAGCTGACCGTCAAGGGCAGGGTGATCAGCCCGCGCAGCAGGCCGGAGCCCGGCAGGACGAAGCGGGCAAAACCCCAGGCGGAGAGGAAGCCGAGCGTGACTGCAGCAAGCGACGAGATCGAAGCCACCAGCAGCGAATTGACCAGCGCCGAGGTCAGCCGCGTGTCCGAGAGAACCGCGTCGTACCAGCG
Source organism: Mesorhizobium sp. P2_A8 (assembly GCF_056404935.1). Lineage (NCBI taxonomy): Bacteria > Pseudomonadati > Pseudomonadota > Alphaproteobacteria > Hyphomicrobiales > Phyllobacteriaceae > Mesorhizobium > Mesorhizobium sp. P2_A8. The sequence continues at coordinate 52,943 of NZ_JBFUDB010000007.1, read as the reverse complement.
CAATGACGGGCCGGTGAAGGGTGGGATCGGGAACGACGTCGCCTGGAGCGAGAACAGCACCAGCACGACAACCGGCAGGAAGATGAAGCCGTAGATAGCAAGCGCGTAGAGCCAGGATACGATACGGACAATCCGGTGCATCTCAGGCCCGCTCGATCTTTAGCCAGCGGGCGCAGGCGAGGTAGGCGATGGTGACAACGGCCATCAGGATGATCGACAGTGCCGATGCCAGCGGAAAGTCGCCGCGCCGGCCGATCTGCATCATCACCAGCTGCGGCATAAGAAGCTCGTTGTTGCCGCCGAGGATCTGCGGAGTGATGTAGTCGCCGATGCACAGCACGAAGGTGAGGAAGGCGCCGACCATGATGCCGGGCAAGGTCAACGGCAGGACGACATGCAGGAAGGTGCGCACCGGCCCGGCGCCGAGATCGGCGGCCGCCTTGCGGTAGCTCGGGCTGAGCTGCTTCAGATTGGCAAAGATCGTCAGCGTCAAAAGCATGACGAAGAAATGCACGAAGCCGGTGACGGTGGCGAAACGCGTGTTGGCGAGTTGCAGGGGCTCGGCAACCGCGCCGATGCCCGTCAGCGCCCGGTTTATGACGCCGTTCTGCGCCAGCACCAGCAGCCAGGAATAGGAGCGCACGACATAGGACGTCCAGAACGGCAGCACGGCCAGCATCAGTGCCAGCCTTTGCCATCGTTCCGGCACCTGTTCGGCCAGGATCCAGGCGAAGGGATAGGCGAGCAGCACCGAGACGACGGTGACGATCGCCGTCACTTGCAGCGAGTTCACCATCGCTTGCCAGTAGGAGGGGTTGGTGAAGAACTGGCTGTAGTTGGACGCCGTGAAGCCGCCGCCCTCATGCGCGGTCAGGCTGGAAAACCCCATGGCGATGAAGGGCAGCACGAAGAACAGCAGCGTCCAGCCGAGCGCAGGCGTGACCAGCGCCCAGGGCAGGGCGCGGCCCGCCCGGGGCAGGGCACGCCCGTTGTTACCAACTGAGTTCATCAGCCGCAGCCGCTCACTTCGCCTGCAGCATTTCGGTCCACATGTCCTGCATCTTCTTGTCGAGGTCGGCATTCGGCGCCGGATAGGCCTGGGCGCGGGCGAGGAAGCCCGGCTGCTCGTCGAAACGCAGGATCTTCTTCTGGTCGTCGGTCAGCGCCGCCTTGGTGTTCGCCGGCATCCCCCAGTAGCAGGACGAAGTGGCAAGCCGCGCCTGGCCCTCCGGGCTCATGATGTATTGGATGAATTTCAGCGCCATGTCCTTGTTCTTGGAATCCTTGAACATGGCCAGCGACTGCGACCACAGCACCGCACCTTCCTTGGGAATGGAGAAGTCCAGCGCCGGGTTCTCCTTGGCCAACCCCGCCGTCACCCATTCGCCGCCGCCGACCAGGATATCGACCTCGCCGGTCGCCAGCGCCGTCTGGCTGGCGGTCACTTCTCCGACCAGCTTGGCATTGGCCTTCATCTTGAGAAGCTCCTCCTTGAGGGCGGGCAGGTCAGCTTCGGTGAGATCCGCCGTCTTCTTGCCGATGGCGAGTGCGGCCATGCCGATGACCGGCAGATAATAGTCGTAGATGGCGACCTTGCCCTTGTACTTGTCGCCGGTCAGCGCCGCCATCGACTGCATGTCGGCCGGATCGACCTTGGTCTTGTTGTAGCCGATCGTGTTGTAGCCGAACTTTTCGGTGATGCCGTAGCGCTTGCCGCCGACCACGGTGGAGCCGTCCATCTTCACCTGGGGAAACATGTCGGCCAGCGGCAGTTTGTCGTCCGGCAGCGGTTCGAACAGGCCCTTTTCGACGCCGCGCGGTATGTCGATCGAGTCGATCACCATCACGTCCCAGTCGCCGGGCTGCGACTGTTCGACGATGGCGAGCCCAGCGCCGGTTCCCTCGAACTCCTTGACGTTGACCTTGACGTTGTTGGCCTCCTCGAAGGGCTGCAGCAGTGCGGGATCGGAATGATCGCACCAGATCAATGTGTTGAGATCGGCGGCCTGGGCGAGACTGCCGGCGCCGAGCAGCAGTGCCGTGGCGGCGCACGCCGCGTGCAGATGGCGCGTCAGGATGGAAAGCGGCTTCCTGGATGCAGATTTTGCGGACATCGAGTGTTCTCCCTTGCCTTTGTGGCTTCTTGCAAAAAGTTGAACCAATTCTAAAATTGAGTCAATTCTGTTTTTGTGGCAAGAGGCTGAGATGAGCGGATTGCGGGCAAGGCAAAAGGCGGATCGGCACAGGCGCATCATCGAGGCGGCAGCCGAACTTTTCCGGGAGGCCGGCTATGAAGGCGCCAAGATCGAGGCGATCGCGGCACAGGCCGAGGTCTCTGTTGGCACCATCTACAACTACTACCAGAACAAGGGCGACATCCTCGGCGCCATCGTCTCGCTGGAAGTCAACGAGGTGCTGAATGCCGGGCAAGGCGTCGTCGCCAGGCCGCCGGCCAATGTCGGCGATGCGCTGGACACGCTGATCGGCATCTATATCGAGCACTCGCTGCACTATCTCAGCAAGGAGATGTGGCGGCAGGCGATGGCGATCTCGACGCAACTGCCCGAAAGCCCGTTCGGCCAGGCCTACACCGCGCTCGACCGGGCGCTGACCGAGCAGATCCGCGCACTGATCGCCCGCCTCCAGGTGCTGGACCTGGTGCGGCAGGACATCGACGGGGCGGCGCTCGGCGAACTGATCTTCAACAACATGAACATGATGTTCATCGAGTTCGTGAAGCGCGACGCGGCGAAGATCCCGGAGCTGCGCGCGGCGATACGCCGGCAGAACCGGATATTGGTGGCGGCGATTGCGGTTTGATTGTCAGGAAAAGGCAGCAGAATTGATTTTTGGGCCAAGCCGCGACTCAACCCTCTTGAGTCGAATCTGAAATCTGATACAACCCATGAGTGCATTTTTTGGGGGGGGGTGAATGCAGTTTTCAGTCTGGCACTGGGCGATAGTTCTGCTGTTGATCGGCATTCCTGTCTTCTTTGCGCTCCGATCTGCCATCAAGCCCTCACAGAATCCGGCTGACCTCGTCGGCTTCGGAGGATGGCTGATGCTTCTTGCGATCGGGCAGGCCTTGTCCCCGTTGCGCACGCTTGCCGCAATGGGGTCCTCGAGCGATGGTTATAACCAGCTCATGCTGATGCCGAACGGAGCCATGGTGGTCTATGGCGAGGTTGCTCTGCTGCTGGCATTTCTGGTGCTTCAACTGGTGGTGTTTGTTGCCATGCTGAGGCGGAGCCCTTGGTTCAAGCACTTGTTTCTCATCCAGTGGCTTGCAATCCCGGTGGTCTTCATCCTGGACGCGGTCTGGGTTTCCACGGCTTTCGGGGTTCCGGTCGGGCAAGTGGTCACCGGACACGCACTTGCCGCGCCTATAGTCTCGTTTGTCCTGGTCGGACTCTGGGTCGCTTACATCCACAAATCCGTCAGGGTACGAAACACGTTCACCGGGGTCAGAGCATCCGCCCGGATCGTGCGCGCCTCCTAGACAGCACAATTTGGAATATTTGAAGCGTTAGGGGCTCGGCGGAAGGCCTGCCAAAGCGAGGATTTCGGGGGCAGGAGTGACATGTGCGTGTGGCCTGCAGAAAGCAGGGTCGATCGCTCGATAGCCAAGCAGGTTGGCGAGCGGCACCAGGATGCCGAGCGCCACCCGCTGGATAGCGGGCGGAGGCTGGGTGAAGACGACCACGTCGGCAAATTCCCTGACGATGACGGCCGCCTGAAGCGGGAAGGGTCTACCTCTCTTATCGACCCGACCGGCATTGGCGAGGCCGAAGAGCATGCCGATCATGAGCTCGAAGCGGTTCGGGTCAATCTGGTCCGCGCCCGGCGCCCGTTCTATTTCGATCAAGACGTGTGCTTCCTCGGTCTTGCTGCTGTTCCACCAATCGTGCACCACGCCCGCCTCGACCATTGCCGATTGGCCGGGCCCCAGAGAAAATGTCTTCCCGGCGATGGAGGCATCGAGCCGGCCGCTGAAGACGGTAAACCGTTCGGTCATGTTCGGATGGAAGTGCTCGCCAACGACCGCAGCTCCCGGCCGAGCGGTTAAATGAACAATGCCGGGTCCTTGGCCGCGATCTTCGTTGCCGCGCAGGATCACCGCAAATTCACCGGTCACCTTGTTCTCGTAGACGTCCCCACAGCGTGACATGGATCAGCTCCTATTTCAGGAACACCGGCACATCAAAGTCAAAGGATCGACGGTTCACTGCGAACTGGTGCCCCCGGACGGAATCGAACCGCCGACCTTCGGTTTACAAAACCGCTGCTCTACCAGCTGAGCTACAAGGGCACGGCGCTCCGGTTAGCATATTTGTTGCGCCAGTAAAGACAAAACTCCTTTTTCGGTTACCCGGTGTCTCATATGGGCTGTGGGGGAGGGGCATCCTGAAAACCGCCAAATCGCTTCCTACATATGAAACGGTGCAATCGCTTCGCCCAGGGGTGTCGCATGATTAGATTTGTCATCATTCTCCCTATCGTCTTCATAGCCTGGATGCTGCTGGTGAAGATCATCAGCGATGTGAAGAAGGCCAATGTCGACTGGACCGGCGTCACCACCATCATCGGCTTCATCGCGCTCGCCTTCTGGCTTCGCCATGTCACGGGCATGGGCTGAAGGGTAGCGAATAGGGAATAGTTACTCGCTCTGAGCGCCGCCTCCGCAAAAAATCTCCTCGATCTTTCGAACCTTTTCCCGTGCCTGGCCGACTGATGGTCAGAGGCGAATGGGTCGCCTCGATCAAGGATCCAGGAGATCATCATGTTCAAGCGCACTCTGACCTCAGGCCTCGTTGCCATTTTCGTCGCCACCGGCGCGCTCGCCGGCACCGTCGGCACGTCGTCGGCCCACGGCATGCATCACCATCATCATCATCACAAGCACTTCAAGAAGCATTGGTGGTGGCACCACAACCATCATCACCACAATCATGGCAGGGTGATCATTTTCCTTTGATGGAGGGACCCAATTCCCCAAAGGGTGGCTTCGGCCGCCCTTTTTGCGTTATGCGACCATCTTGCGAAGCAGCCCGGCAAAGCTGCCGATCTCCCCTTGCGGGGAGATCAGCCGTTATCAAGTTCCTCGCCAAGCTCTTGCACGTCGAACTCGCCGTCGGCACGACCTCGGTCCATGCGATTTGGCCAGTCCAGGAAAAATGTTTCGAACCTTTTTCCTTGCCACCGCGACAGATGATCAAGAGGCGGATGGATCGCCTCGGTCAACGAAGCAAGGAGATCGTCATGTTCACGCGCACACTCGTTTCCGGCGTCATCGCCACCGCCGTCGCCGCCACCGCGCTGGTCGGCACCGTCCAGCCTTCGGCTGCGCATTCGCATCACCATGACCTCGGCATCGGCATCGCCGCCGGCGTTGGCGGCTTCGTCCTGGGCAGCCTGCTCGCCCAGCAGCCCCGTACTGTCTATGTCGACGAAGACGGCGGTTCGTGGCATGTCCGCCGCTGCTTCGACCGCTACGCGAGCTACGATCCGGACTCCGACACCTATGTCGGCTACGACGGCTATCGCCACTACTGCCGGCTCTGAGAGGAGGTGGACCGTTTCAGCAACAAAACAGGGGCTCACCCGGGCCCCTCTTCTGTTTCGATGGCAGCGATGCTTGCTCCATCGGTCGACTTTCAACGTCGGCAAGCACAGACTGAAGCGCTTGCCTTCGGCGGCCGATCTGGGTGGTGTACAGCGATTTTCCGAGCGTCTATTCTGACCGCGAAACGTGGGGGAGAGACCCTTGGACGAGCAGGACCCGAAGGAAGACCTGGTCGAAACGGTTTTCCGCAACGGCACCGTCACCGCCGTCGGCATCCTGCTGGCTTTTTCGTTGGGCTTCATCACCCATTGGGCCGCCAACCCGATCCCGTGGCAGACCTACCATCTTGTCGCCGTCCTGCCGATCCTGCTCGGCATCGCCTTGCAGATGCGGGCGCTGTCGCTGCTGCTCGACACAAAGTCCTTGCAGCGGCGCATCTATGAACACGCCAATCGCGTCTTCATCGCCGGCCTCATCTTCACCGCCTGCGGCGTCGGCATGGCGATTCTGCTCGATTTCTTCGATATTGCGACCAAGAGCGCGCTGCCCGGGGCGGGCTGATCAGCCAGCTTGCACGCCGCCGATCATCCTGGTCACCTCGGCTGCTGCATCGCGCACCAGCGGGCCGATCTCAGCCAGCCGCTCCGGCGTCACCCGAACGGTCGGCCCCGACACCGAGACACCGCCGATCGGCTCGCCGAATTCGTTGAAGATGGCGGCGGCCACGCAGCGCATGCCGGGGTGCCGCTCTTCGTCGTCGACCGACCAGCCGCGCCGCTTTGTCGTGGCCAGGTCATGGGCAAGGGCGGAAATGTCGGAAAGCGTCTTGTCGGTGAAGCGCTGCAGGCCTGCCTTGCGCAGGATGGTGCCGACGCGCTCCGGTTCCAGATGCGCCAGCACCGCCTTGCCGATGCCAGATGCATGGAACGGGCTGCGGGTGCCCGGCCGGAAGAAGGCGCGGATCGCCTGGTGCGTCTCGACCTGGCTGACGAAGACCACGCAATCATCCTCGGCGACGCCCAGATTGGCGGTCTCGCCGGTGCTTTCCATCAGCTCCTGCATGACGATGCGGGCGCGGTCGACCAGCTTGCGGCGGCGCAGGAACGCCGCGCCCATGCGGTAGGTCTCGACGCCGATCGACCACAGCTGGTCGCTGGTGTCGAATTCGACCATGCCGTGGTTTTCGAGCGTCGTCAGCATGCGGTAGGCGGTGGAGGCCGCAAGGCCGCTTTGCGATGATATCTCGCTCAGCGACAGGCCGCTGCCTTCCGCGACAATGGCCAGGATGCGCAATGCCCGGTCGAGCGACTGCACCGAACTGGCCTCGGATGGGCCATTGAAGGCGCGCGGCCGGCCACGCTGGCGTTTCTCGGTGGTTTCCATGGCCGCATTGTCGGCAATTCAGCGCAAAAGGCAATGAAAAAGTTTTTCATTGTGCAATGTCATGCAATCGGTGGAAAACCAAAAGCCATGCAAATTCATTGCCTAATGGTCGTTTCCTAGAAATGAAAAAATATTCTGAAAAAATTGAAAAATAGCCGGCTTGATGACATTCTCAGCTCACAACAAATGACAAAACCCCTGAGGAGGGCCGAAAAATGGCCAGGATGCGCGCTGTCGATGCCGCGGTTCTCGTTCTCGAAAAGGAAGGTATCTCCTGCGCTTTCGGCGTGCCGGGTGCGGCGATCAACCCGCTCTATTCGGCCCTTAAGGCGAGGGCCACCATCCGCCATGTCCTTGCCCGCCACGTCGAGGGAGCCTCGCACATGGCGGAAGGTTTTACCCGCGCCAAGGCAGGCAATATCGGCCTGTGCATCGGCACCTCGGGCCCGGCCGGCACCGACATGATCACCGGGCTTTATTCGGCCGCCGCGGATTCCATCCCGATCCTGTGCATTACTGGCCAGGCGCCGCGTGCCCGGCTGAACAAGGAAGATTTCCAGGCCGTCGACATCGCCGCCATCGCCGCTCCGGTCGCCAAATGGGCGGTCACCGTCATGGAGCCTTATCTGGTGCCGATGGCGCTGCAGAAGGCCTTCCACCTGATGCGCTCGTCGCGGCCGGGCCCGGTGCTGGTCGACCTGCCGGTCGACGTCCAGCTGGCCGAGATCGAGTTCGACATCGATGCCTATGAGCCGTTGACGCCGTTCAAGCCGGCGATGACGCGCACCCAGGCCGAGAAGGCGCTGGCGATGCTCAACGCGGCCGAAAAGCCGCTGATCGTCGCCGGCGGCGGCATCATCAACGCCGACGCGTCGGATCTACTCATCGAATTCGCCGAAATTTCGGGCGTTCCGGTCATCCCGACACTGATGGGCTGGGGCGCCATTCCCGACGACCACCGGCTGATGGCCGGCATGTGCGGGCTGCAGACCTCGCACCGCTACGGCAATGCCACGATGCTCGAGGCCGATTTCGTCTTCGGCATCGGCAACCGCTGGGCCAACCGCCACACCGGTTCGGTCGACGTCTACACCAAGGGGAAAAAATTCGTTCATGTCGATATCGAGCCGACGCAGATCGGCCGTGTCTTCGCGCCGGACCTCGGCGTTGTTTCGGATGCGGGCGCGGCGCTGAAGATGCTGCTCGACGTCGCCACCGAGTGGAAGACGGCCGGCAAGCTGCGCGACTGGTCCGGCTGGGCAAAGGAATGCCAGGGCCGCAAGAAGACCATGAAGCGCAAGACGCATTTCGACCACGTGCCGCTGAAGCCGCAACGTGTCTACGAGGAGATGAACAAGGCGTTCGGCCGCGATGTCACCTATGTCACCACGATTGGTCTGTCGCAGATCGCGGGCGCGCAGTTCCTGCATGTCTACAAGCCGCGCAACTGGATCAATTGCGGTCAGGCCGGCCCGCTCGGCTGGACTTTGCCGGCTGCCCTCGGCGTTCGCGCCGCCGATCCAGACCGCACCATCGTGGCGCTGTCGGGCGACTATGATTTCCAGTTCATGATCGAGGAACTGGCGGTTGGCGCACAGCACAAGCTGCCCTACCTCCATGTCGTCGTGAACAACGCCTATCTCGGGTTGATCCGCCAGGCGCAGCGCGGCTTCTCGATGGATTTCGAGGTGAATCTCGCCTTCGAGAACATCAACCGCTCAGGCGACCCCGAGGCCGGCTATGGCGTCGACCACGTCGCAGTGGCCGAGGCGATGGGCTGCAAGGCGGTCAGGGTGCGCAAGCCGGAGGAATTCGCTGCCGCCTTCAAGGAGGCACAGCGGCTGATGAAGGAGCATCAGGTTCCGGTCGTGCTGGAATTCATCCTCGAGCGTGTCACCAACATCTCGATGGGCACCGAGATCGACAAGATCACCGAATTCGAGGACCTTGCCGAAAGCCATGAAGATGCGCCAACGGCGATCGTGATGTTGGACTAAGCTGCGTTGATATTCAGCTGATGCCGGCCTGCAAATGGCAGCTTCCTGCGCTTCCGGTGCTCACGTACCCAAAAGTACGCTCCGCTCCGGTTCTAGGAACCCACCGTTTTCGACACGGCCTGACCTGAATCTCAACGCACCGCAGGAAGAAGGAGAAAAAAGAATGCCGCGTTTTTCAGCCAATCTTTCCATGCTCTTTGGCGAGCACGATTTCCTTGACCGTTTTGATGCAGCTGCCCGCGCGGGCTTCAAGGGCGTCGAATATATCGGCCCCTATGATCACGCGCCCGAGGTGGTCGCCGCGCGGCTGAAGAAAAACGGTCTGACCCAGGTGTTGTTCAATCTGCCGGTAGGCGACTGGGGCAAGGGCGAGCGCGGCATTGCGGTGCTGCCGGATCGCGTGCCGGAATTTCGCCAGGGCATCGCCAAGGCGATCACCTATGCGCAGGCGCTCGGCTGCCAGCAGGTCAATTGCCTGGCCGGTATCGCGCCAGCCGGCGCCGACCAAAAGGTGCTGGAGGATGTCTTTACCGAAAATCTCGCCTTCGCGGCGGAGAAGCTGGAGCAGGCCGGGATCCGGCTCTTGATCGAGCCGATCAACACGCGAGATATTCCGGGCTTCTTCCTCAACTATTCTGACCAGGCGCTGGCGCTGATCGACCGTATCGGTTCGAAGAACCTATTCCTGCAATACGACATCTATCACATGCAGATCATGGAGGGGGATCTCGCCCGTACCATCGAGGCAAACCTCGGCCGCATCGCGCATATCCAGCTTGCGGACAATCCCGGCCGTCACGAGCCGGGGACGGGCGAGATCAACTATCCCTTCCTCTACGAACACATCGACCGCATCGGCTATTCCGGCTGGGTCGGCGCGGAATACAAGCCGAAAGCCGGGACGGAGGCCGGGCTGGGCTGGTTCAGGGAATTGGTCGGGCAGGGAAGTGCGGCGGCTTAGCTGCGGGGAGCCGAAGCTACCGATCTCCCCTCGTGGGGAGATGGCCGTCAGGCCAGAGGGGGCGCGAGGAACGCAGCCTCGACAAAGACATAGGACGGAGAAAAACAATGGAAACCATCGGCTTCATCGGCCTCGGCATCATGGGCGCGCCGATGGCGGGGCATCTGCTGGATGCGGGTCATAAGGTCATCGCCAGCGACCATCGCTCGAAGCCACCGGCTGACCTCATCGCCAAGGGTCTGAAGTCAGTCTCTGGCCATGCCGCCGTGGCCAAGGCGGCGGAGATCATCATCACCATGGTGCCCGATACGCCGCAAGTGGCCGATGTGCTGTTCGGCGACAACGGCGTCGCGTCCGGTCTGAGCAAGGGCAAGCTGGTGATCGACATGAGCTCCATCTCGCCGATCGAGACCAGGGTGTTTGCCAAAAAGATCAACGATCTCGGTTGCGATTACCTCGACGCGCCGGTCTCGGGTGGCGAAGTCGGCGCCAAGGCGGCATCGCTGACCGTCATGGTCGGCGGCGAGGACAAGGCGTTCGAGCGCGCCAGGCCCGTATTCGAGAAGATGGGCAAGAACATCACCCTCGTCGGGCCGAACGGCGTTGGCCAGACCACCAAGGTGGCCAACCAGATCGTCGTCGCGCTGACCATTGAAGCCGTCGCCGAAGCGCTTGTTTTTGCTTCAAAAGCCGGCGCCGACCCGGCCAAGGTCAGGCAGGCGCTGATGGGCGGGCTGGCGGCCTCGCGCATTCTCGAAGTGCATGGCGAGCGCATGGTCAAGCGCACCTTCGCGCCGGGCTTCCGCATCGAACTGCACCAGAAGGATCTTAATCTCGCGCTGGAGGGCGCCAAGGCGCTCGGTGTTTCGCTTCCCAACACCTCGACCACGCAGCAACTGTTCAATTCCTGCGCGGCCAATGGCGGCGCGAAGGAAGATCACTCGGCGCTGGTCAGGGCGCTGGAGAGGATGGCCAATTTCGAGGTCGGCGGCAACGCAGCCGACGTCAAAGGCAAGGCAGCATAGCAGGAGAGGGCGGCGCACCGTTCCCAAGCCGCCAACTCTTGCCTGTCGAAGAGCGGGCTCCTGCGTTTATCGCCGGAGCCCGTTTCCCATTTCGAGATGTTTCGCCGAACGCCTACCCTTTCGAGAGGCTCAGCCGCGCTTCAAAAATGCCCGCGCTGCATAGAGGCTGATCGCTGCGGCGTTCGATACGTTGAGAGAGCGGATGGCGCCGGGCATGTCGAGCCGCGCCAGCGTCGTTACGGTCTCGCGCGTCTTCTGGCGCAGGCCCTTGCCCTCGGCGCCGAGAATCAGCGCGATCTTTTCGCCTGAAAAACTCGTTTCGAGTTCCGCCGGCCCGTCCGAATCGAGGCCGATGGTCTGGAAGCCGGCCTCGTGCAATTGGTCGAGCGCGTCGGCAAGGTTCTTCACCTCGATCTGGTCGATATGCTCCAGCGCTCCCGATGCAGCTTTCGCCAGCACGCCGGATTCCTGCGGGCTGTGGCGGGCCGTGGTGATCAGCGCCCCAGCGCCGAAGGCGACCGCCGAGCGCAGGATGGCGCCGACATTGTGCGGATCGGTGACCTGGTCGAGCACCAGCACCAGCCTTGCATCGCCAAGGGCATCGAGCCGCTTCGGCTTCAGCGGCTCGGCCTCGATCAGAACGCCCTGATGCACCGCGTCCGACCCGGTGATCTTGTCGATATCCCTGGGCTCGACCAGTTCCGCCTTGAAGCGCAGGGCGGCGAGATCGGCGATTTCCAGGCGCTCGGCCGCATTGCGCGTCACCAGCATCCTTCTGATCCTGCGGCGCGGATTGTCGAGTGCCGCCCGTACCGTGTGCAGGCCATAGAGCCGCACCAGGCCGTCGGCGGCGTTTTCGCCCGGTGGAACCGGCTGCCGGGGCCTGAATGCCGGCGCGCCGCCGCTTTTCTCGTCGCGATAGGCGCGGCGCAGCTTGGCGTAATGGGTGTCTTTCGGCGTCTTGGAATTGTTGTCGTTGCTCATGGCCGGCTTCTATAACCGTGTCGCGCGGCAATGGATACCGCTGGTTCGAACGGCTTGCCGGATGGCAGACGAAATTCAGCGCGTTTTGCCGGGATCTTGCGGTTGACAGTTTTGGGCGGTGCCGCCATAAGGCGCTTCGCGGAAGGCTGCTGAGGCGGTCGCGACGCGTCGATGCCTTGTTGCATGGCTCCGGCGGCAGACTGGAGAGGTGCCCGAGTGGTTAAAGGGGACGGACTGTAAATCCGTTGGCTATGCCTACGTTGGTTCAAATCCAACCCTCTCCACCACTGCCGGCCCGGAAGCCCTGAAACGCAAAGCATCGGACCGAAAAGTGTGTAGCGGTTTTCGGTTGAATCCGATACTTCACTGAAAGGCGCGGGTATAGCTCAGTGGTAGAGCAGCAGCCTTCCAAGCTGAATATGCGGGTTCGATTCCCGCTACCCGCTCCAAGCCTCGGAATTTTTTAGCAATCCGGACAGCCACTTATTCCTTCAGCCGAGGTTTCGCCGGAATCTTGCGGATGGAATGCGTCGAACCGCTATCTCGGCCCAGCGGCTTCAGATCGATTCAATCAATTTGGTCAAAAATGTCGCGAACACGCGGACTTTCTGAACTCGCAGGAGGTCGTATGAGCCAAATGCCGCCCCGATTGACCGCATAATCGGCGAGCACGGTACGAAGACGTCCATCCGCGACGGCACGCGCCGCCAGATAGTGGGGCAATTGGGCAAGGCCGAGGCCGGCGATAGCAGCCAGTGCCACGGTCTCGATATCGTTGAACACAGGCCAATTCGACGGGCGCCCAGGAGCCTTCGCCGCTTGGTCGCGATGTCGCTCTCTTCGATTGTCGTCGTGGCCAAGGCTCTTCGTCTCGGCCCCTGTGGAAAAGTGCCCCGTTGGTAAGCCGCATCCACCCACTCCAAGCTGGGTCGTAACGCATGAGCGGTGGAAACCAGGCACCCATAGGTATTGGCCCTATCAGGTGACACCACCGTCCAAGGGGGCCGTTTCGGCTACCACCAAGGAGTGCGATTGTCCCTGCAGCACCGTGGTGTTTCGCCCGACTTGGCGTCTATGCCCGTTTTTCGAAAGGTGGGATGCTGATGGCAGGCGCCGACCGGGCGCGGCTGCACCACGGAGACGCGCGATGGAAAAAGAAGAAGTCGATATTGATGACAACGAAGATGACGTCTCCAAAAGCAACACCGAGGATGCAGACGATCTCGACATCGATCTGGATCAAAACTCCGAGCTTGGTGACGATGTCGATCTGGGGGTGACGGTCATCGGTTCGCGGCCGGCTATTGTCGAGCTCGACACGGAAGTCGACCAGAACGACGAAATGGATCAGGACGCGGATGTCGACAGCGACGTCGGCGATTCCGGCGGACGTGACATCGAGATCGCGACTGACCAACGGCCCGAGGTCGATCAGCGGATCGACGTCGATGTCGAGGTCAGCGAAGATGACGGGGTCATCGTCGTCGAGGTCGACGCCGAGATTGAAGACGATGTCGAAATCGAGAGCGACCTGAGTGTCGACGTAGACGATGATGATGAAAACAGTCTCGATGCCGATGTCGAACAGAATTCGGAAAATGATGAGAACACCGACGTTGATGTGGAAATCCGCGACGACGTCGACGCTGACGTGGACGTAGACATCGCCTCTCTCGTCGAATCCGCAGTACGTGCCGCCATCGATGCGGCAAAGGATGACGACGCGACGGAGATCAATGTCGATCTCGACGAAGAAGCCGCCGCCGACGGGGACGTCGACATAATCGTGGACCTCAGCGACGCCTGAGCTTCATCGCCGCCGCGACGCGGGACAAGCCGGGCTTTGCCCCGGCTTTCTTCCGGCGCCTGCTGCACTGCTGTCCTGTGCCCACCCAAAAGAAACGCTTCATCCTTCGATGAGCCGGTGGGTTCGCCCGTTCGGGTTGACTCTTTACCCAAGCGAATAAACCAATTGGCATGAGAGTTTCCCGTTTGGGCCGCATGCTCATTGGTAGCTATTTTCCCGTGCTGAGAACGGCGATGATTCTTCCATCGACGCGTTGTCGAAGGATCCACAGGGATCGTCCGGATAGCCCGTCGGTCCGGTCTGCGAGCGGATGCCCGCCAGAGCGGTTCGTCAATCACAGGGAGGGTTAGTCCCATGCCGGACATTGAAGACATTGATTTCGATTTCGACATTGATGCCGATATCGATCAGGACCTCGATCAGGATCAGGATCAGGATGTAGACGTTGATACCGACCAGGACTCCGACGTAGACCTAGACAACAACAACGATTCCGACGTCGACAACGACAACGACCAGGACGCGGACACCGACAACGATGCAGATGCGGACGCAGATGCGGACGCAGATGATGACAGCGATGCTGATGCTGATGCCGATGCCGATGCGGACGGCGATGCCGACAACGACAACGACACCGAAATCGTCACTGATCAAGAGAACGACAATGACGTAGATGTCGATCAGGATCAGGACGTCAACGTAGATGTCGATCAGGATCAATCCGCCAATCAAGACGCGGACATCGATATCGACTTCGATTTCGACTTCGCTTGACCGTCTTTGCTGAAAACCAGGCGCCCGGGACTCATCCGGGCGCCGAGCGATGCCACCCGTCGCAGGCGCAAGCTGCGACGGCCGGGCTTCGCTCGTCGACGCACTTCAATGCACCGCCAAGACACCCTCGTGGAGATAAACCGACAATGGCTCTCTCCTGGATGAAAGGCGGCGCGGAAGCCGAAATAGAGCGCAAACTTCTTTCTTGCAAAGCTTGGCTGCTTTGGGTGCCCGGCCTCCTCGGGGACAAGTCACTCATGATGCTCGCCTGGATGAAGGCCAGCGCAAGAAACGGGGTCGAGCGCGCGTCCAGGGCCGTGCTGCTGGCGGTTCTCACGCTCGGTTTCCTCAGAGACAAATCGCTGGTGGGCGTCGTCTGGATGAGGGCCAGCGCGAGAAACGAGATCGAGCGCGCGTCCAGGGCGCTGCTGTCGGCGGTTCTTGCGCTGGGTCCCCTCAGAGAGAAATCGCTGACGGTCCTCGCGTGGGTGAAGGGAAACGCCAAAGCCGAGATCGAGCGCGCATGTCGTCTTTGCAAGGTCTGGCTGCATGCGGTCCTCGTGCGCAACCTCCGTGACTCGCCCGTAACCCACTCGCGCTTGAAGGGCCGTGGAAGAACCGACGTCGAGCGCGCTTTCAATCTTTGCAAAGCTTCGCTGCTCATGATCCTGGTACTCAGCTTCTTCGTGAACCTGTTGGCGCTGACGGTTCCCCTTTACCTCCTGCATATCTATGACCACGTCCTTGCGAGCCGCAGTATCGAGACGCTCGTGATGTTGACCTTGATCGTCATCGTTGCGTTGGCCGTGCATGCCATCCTGGAGACCCTACGCCGCGCGATGCTCATCCGCATTGGGGTGTGGCTCGATGAGCGCCTGCAAGCTCCGGTTCTTATTGCAGCTGTGCAGTCGGCCATGCGCGGCGATCCGGCCGCGGCGGCGCAGGCCTGGCGGGACATTGGCGGCCTCCGCTCCTTCTTCGGCGGCACCGCCTGCACCGCTTTGTTCGATCTTCCGTGGACGCCGATCTTCATTCTCGCGATGATCCTGGTGCATCCGCTTCTCGGCGCGATCGGCCTTTTGGCGGCGGTTGTCCTGTTCGGGCTTGCGATGCTCAATGAAATGGTGACCCGCAAACCCTTTGCCCGGTCGAGCGCCGTCTGGGCAGAGAGCCAACACCGGTTCGAGTCCCTGCTGCGCAATGTTGAAGCAATCAGCGCCATGGGAATGCTGCCTGGGGTGGCCCGCCTCCTACACGATGACCAGTCCGACGCGAAGGAGGCTCAACTCGCCGCCGCGATGCGTGGCTCAGCAATCCAGGCTCTCGCACGCTTCGTCCGACTTCTCGCTCAAGTCGTCGTCATGGCATGCGCAGCCTGGCTGGTGATCCTGCACGATGTTAGCCCAGCGGTGATCTTCGCAACGTCTATCCTGCTGGGCCGGTGTCTCGGCCCAGTCGAGGGCGCGATCGGTACCTGGAAGGCAGTCAGCGGCGTACGTCTGGGCTACAGCCGCCTTCACAAGATCATGGCGGCCGCGCCGCAGCCTCGAAGGGCAATGGAACTGCCGCGCCCAAATGGACAACTCTCTGTCGAGCAGGTTACCTTCATGCCGCCGGGCGCGGACACGCCGGCGCTGCGCCGGCTGACCTTCGTCGTCAATCCCGGGCAAATCCTTGGAATAGTCGGTCCCTCAGGGGCCGGGAAGTCGACCCTTGGGCGAATCATTGCGGGCACTCTCGCTCCCACGGTCGGGCATGTGCGCCTCGATAGCGCCGACATCGGGCTCTGGCTGGCCTCCGGTGGTCATCGCTATCTCGGCTATCTTCCCCAGGACATCGAGCTCTTAGGCGGGACGGTTCGGCAGAACATCGCCCGCATGCAGGAGGCCCACGCGGATGACGTGATCGCTGCCGCTGCCATGGTGGGCTTGCATGAAGCGATCATGCGGCTGCCTATGGGCTACGAGACTGATATCGGCGAAGGTGGCACGCGGCTGTCCGGCGGGCAGCGGCAGCGGCTCGGCCTGGCACGAGCCCTTTTCGGCCATCCGCGTCTCATCGTTCTGGATGAGCCGAACGCCAGCCTTGACGCCGAAGGCGAAGATGCCTTGCGGCGGGCTATTGAGGAGATGAGGGGGCGAGGATCGACGATCATCGTCATCGCCCAGCGCCTTGGCATCCTGAACATGTCTGACAAGATTCTGGTGCTTGACAACGGCAGAATGGATGCCTTCGGGAACCGTCGGGACGTCGCCAGGAAGATCAAGAGCGGGCGCACCAGCATTGCGGTCAGGCGCCCACAGATCGTAAACGCCCTGAATCGCGCAGGGCAACTTGGCCAGGTTGACTCCTCGGGGCCGCCGCCGGCGGCGAGACGCCTCGCTAACGGGGCGGAAGCCGAGGGGGTCGTGTCATGAGAAGCTCGAACCACACTGTGGCGCACGATCTCGCAGACGTCCTGCCGCCACCGCCGGGGACGCCGTTCCGGCGCTTGCGGTTCCTCGCTGCGAGCGCGTTTGCGGTGGTCGGCGTGTTCGTCATCGGCTTCGGCTTCTGGGCAACCTATGCACCGCTCGAAAGCGCTGCCATCGCTGGAGGGACGATCGAGGCAGAGTCCAGCCGCAAAACCATTCAGCATCTGGAGGGTGGAATAATCGGCCGGATCCTGGTGAAGGACGGCGACGAGGTGACCGCTGGGCAGCCGCTCATCGGGCTGGACAATACAAGGGCTCGCGCCACCGCTCACGTGCTCCAGGCGCAGCTCTGGGAAGCACGGGCCCTGGAGGCGCGCCTGGTGGCGGAGCGCGATGGCCGCGACGCCATTCAGTTCCCGCTTGGCCTTATCTCGGCAGCTCAGCGCAACCCCGCGCTGGGGGAGGTGATGGCCGGGCAAATCAGGATCTTCGATACGCACCACAAGCTCCAGTCATCGCGGATCGGGGTCATTCAGCAGCGCAAGGCTCAGACGAAGGAGGAAATCGCTGCGCTGCGCTTTCAGGCGCAAGCGGCCGCGAAGCGCGCGGCAATCATCAAGAAGGAGATGGCGATTGTTGCCAGCATGGTCGCCAAAGGACTGCAGACGCGCGGACGTCTCTTACAGCTCGAGCGCGAACAGGCCGAGATTGACGGACGGTCCGGCGATACACTGGCGCAGGTTTCGCGGGCCAGGCAAGCCATAGGAGAATCGGATGCGATGATCCTCCAGATGAGGAGCGACCAAGACAACAAGAGCGCCGAGATGCTGCGCGACGTTCAAGCGCAGATTTACCAGCTTATCGAGCGTATTCAGTCCGCAAGGGAAGTGCTGGGCCGAACAATCGTTCGCGCGCCCGAAGCCGGCACGATCACGGATCTGCGTATCCACACTCTCGGAGGGGTCGTGGTCGCCGGCGAGCCGCTCATGGATCTTGTCCCGCGTCGGGACCGCCTGATAGTGCTGGCTCAGGTCAAACCGGAGGACATCGACCTGGTCCGTGCCGGTCTCCCAGCGCGGGTCCGCCTCCTGGCATACAAGCACCGACGGGTGCCTCCCGTCGATGGCGTCCTTACTTATGTCTCCGCCGACCGCCAAATCGACAAGGAAACGGCGCGGGCCTATTACATCGCCCGCGTCCGGATCAGCGAGACGTCCTTGCGTGAATTGCCGGAGGTGGAGATCATGCCCGGAATGCCGGCCGAAGTACTGATTAGGACCGGACAGTTCACTGTCGCCCACTATATGCTGCGTCCCCTCCTCGAGAGCTTCAACCGGGCCTTCCGAGAAGATTGAGAGGCTGGGATGCTTCCCACCGATAGGAGAACCCGCGGCGCCCTGCCACCCATCGGAGCCGATCCGCAGGAAATCGCCGGGCCGGAATTGACCGTCGTTGGCAGCTTGGCCGTGCCGAGCGAGATCCCGTTCCCTGCCGCTCCGCCGGCCATGCATTCGGTTGCCGATCTGGCGCCGGGCGAGCAGGAAGGCGGGCCGACGGCGCACGGCTTCGATGGGAATCCCGCGACAATGCCGATCAAGAACCCGGCTCCGTCCAGCGACGCGCACGACCTCTCGGGCGCCCTTGGAGCGACGGACGGACCAAACGTCATTTCCATCTCCGTGGCTCAGAATTCCTCTGGGCCGAGATCTCCCGCGATCACCCACCGAGAAGGCGCCGGCAGCCATGACGGGCACGATCACCAAGATGAGCCAAGCGGCGACGACGCCGGCGGTGGTGTCAGCCTCGGTCCGAGCGATAGCGAGTTGGACGAAATCGACGACACGCCCACTGGTGTCGGCGCCGGTTCGAACGATGGCGGGCCGACCGGGACCGACGACGTACATAGCATCAATGTGATGCAATCCGTGTTGGTCGACCAGGATGCGAGCTTCGCGGTCAGCGGCTACGTGGGCGAGGTGGCGGCGCGGCTGCACATATTTCAGGATCTTGTGATGGACCAGGACGAAGACATTTCCGTCATCGTCGACGGCGACGGAAATTTCGCGGTTCTGCTCGATCAGGAAATGCGCATCGATCAGGAGATCGATCTCGATCTCGAAATCTTCGAAGCCGACGGTGTGCTCCATCTGGATGTTTTCCTGTGGGACTCCGTCGAGGTCGAACAGGATACGACGATCGATCTGCGGATCAGCGACGGACCACCTGGTGGCACGGTCGACGTGAACCAGGATATCGAGCTCGATCAGGACATCGACATCGACATCGACAGCGAGCTGGAAGAACTTTACGCCGTCAAAGCATATGTTGACGTGCTCCAGCAGGCCGACGCCGATCAGTACGCCGTCGTGGACATCGAGGACTTGAATAGCAAGATCGACGTGGATGTGGACGCAACACAGACCGCGATCATCGAACAGCAAACCGTCGTGCAAGTCGATTTTGCACTGGTCTAGATCATCTGGGCAAACCTGATCCATATCGTGTGACAGTTGCGATCTACACGCAGCCGGCAAACCGGGCACGAGTTCGTCTCAGCGCGCCACAAATGGGGCGTGAGTGCTTGATCCTGTCGGAGAGGGCGCCCGATGCAGTTGTGCATCGCGTAGGTTTGCCTGTCGATCGGCCGCTGGAATTTACGGTTCGACGCGGAATTCGGATCATCTGCTCGGCGCCACGGCCTGCAGGATCGCGGTGGAAGTCCGTCAGACAGAATTGCCGCAAATTTGTGTCAAATGCGACCGATCTTAACCATACGGACAACTAGAGGTAGATTAGCAGCAGCTAACTCGCTTATATTATTTTGGGGAGCCAATAAGGAGGGTGTATTGACTCTCTCGCTTTCGGTCGAACAGAACGGCTCGCCTTGCGAGCGTCCTTCCATCGTTATAGTCGACCACCATCCGCTATGGCGAAGTTGTCTCGCGCGGATTCTTCGTGATGAGTTCCAGGATTTCGCTATCCTGGAGATCGAGACCCCGCATCAATTGGGCTCCGTGGTCGGGAAAGCTATCAGTCTTGCTACGCTCAACATCGGAGGCGCTGCCATAACGGACGAGCGCGTACTGAAGAGCCTTTCTTTGCTTCACCGATTGCTGCCCGACGCCCCTCTCATGCTCCTCACGCGGCTCGAAGCATCAACTATTTCAGATGCAATGATTTCCGAAGTGACCCGCTTTGGGGTGAGAGGCTACGTTGCACACTCCGTTTCTGTCGAGATTGCCTTGGCTGCGCTTCGATTGGTAATCGCCGGTGGCGTTTACTTTCCGCGATCGCTGGACATGGACTGCGCGAGCTGGGTTTCCGTCTCGCCGGAGAATATCGCCGCCTTGCAAACGCCTATTGCCCTGAACGGCATGGCGACCGCGCTGCCCGTGATTGCGAGCCCAGCCAACATCGTATTCACGGGACGCGAGCGACAGGTGCTGGCAACCTTGTTGCGCGGCCTGTCCAACAAGGTCATCGCCAATGAACTGAACTTGTCGCAGAATACGGTCAAGTCGCATATCTCGCGTATCATGCACAAGCTGCATGCGAAGAACAGGACTGAGGCGGTTGTTCTGTCCCAGCACTCTGCGCATGTCGCCAATGGAGGCGCGCAGAGCGACATTTCCGACGCATAGAACCTGCACCACCTGACATCCAGTGGACTCTTGAGGAGACGATCACCGAGGGGGCAACGCTGCCGCGCTTCACCATGAGAGGCACATCAAAGGGAGCTTCTTCGGCGTCCCACCCATGGGAAAGAAAATCGCCGTCCAGGCGATGAATTTTTATCAATGGTCCAATGGACAGATCGTAGGTGAACGTGGGTTGGGGCTTCTGCAACAAATCGGTGCCGCACCCATGTGACGAGTGGTGCATGCCCTCCTGCGATCGAGATGGTGAGCTAGGCGGGGAGCGTTTCTGGTAACCGAAATCAGAGTTATGCCGATGAAAACGAACGCGATCCCCATGCACGGATTCCCGCTACCCGCTCCAGACTCTCATCCCTGCGATCTGCAGGCCGAAACACCGCGCGACAAGCAGCACAGGTGCTCCAACGGTGCGGATGTCTGAGCCGCGCTAGCTGTTGAACGCCGATGCGACCTGGTGCTGCTGCGGTACCTGGCCATTTGGCGTCAGCTTGTCGACGACGCCGGGCAAGGCCGTAGACAACTGCTTGAGCAGTTCCTGCTCATCCATCCCCGTCCGTTGCGCGATCTCGCGGATGACCTGCGGCCCGAGTGCGGCGCCGAGATCATTGGCATTGATCGACTGGTTCTGCCCGGTGCCGACCCAGGAATCGGCGGCGTTGCCGTGGCCGGCATCCCTGAGCTTGTCGAGCAGGCCGCCCAGTCCGCCGAGCAGGCCGCCGTCGGCGGAGGTCGTTCCGGTGGAAGCAGGGCCGGTCGGGGCCGGGGTCTCGGTCTGGTCCGGCTGTTCGGCGCTTCTGCCGCTCAGCATTTTTCCGACCAGCAACGCGCCGAGCGCGATCATCAGCGGTTTGGTGATGTTGCCGCCGGGAACGGCGTTGTCAAAAAGTCCCATAGTGGATCCTCCATCTCAACCAAGCCCAGCCCATTTCAACAATGGGGCATCCGAGCGGGATTTCAAGTTGGCTTGAGGTTTTGACAGTCCTGTGAAAATGTCCGGCTGGCGGGGGATGGAGAGGAAAAAATGTCAATCATCAGCTGGATCATACTCGGCGTCATCGCCGGCTTCCTGGGCAGCAAGATCGTCAACAAGAGCGGCCAGGGCATTCTGCTCGATATCGTTCTTGGCATCGTCGGCGCCATTGTTGGAGGCCTGATCTTCAGCGCCTTTGGCGCGTCGGGTGTCACCGGCCTCAACATCTACAGCCTGATCGTTGCCGTGATTGGCGCGGTGGTCGTCCTGTGGGCCTACCACCAGTTCAGCGGCCGCCGGGCGCTCTAAGCGCGGCTGGATCTTCTGAAGCTTCGAGTTTCTGTCCAGGCAAGACCAGCTTCGCGCCGGGACCCGGCAGCTTGCCTATGGCATCAACACTGCGTCGGCCGCGGCGAAGAAGATCAGCGTTCCCGCGATGAACACCGCCCAGCCGACAAGCGATTTGCGGATGGCGGCCTTGTGCTCGGCGTCGGAGTTCTTGTTCTGGTCAAAATCCGTCATGGGAAACGCCCTTGGCTGATCGATCATGCCGTCGTCTACTGAACGGTCCTTCGCCGATTAGACGATCTTTTTCGGCTCGGCAACAACTCGTTGGAAGACCTGTGTGAGCGCCCCGCTTGGCCCGCGTGAGCAGGTGAGGTCAGGCGACGACGGTCAGCCGGCGCTGGCGCTGATCCAGGGAGACGATGGTCAGTCCGCTGCCGACCACCAGCAGGATGCCGCAGACGGCCAGTGCATTGGGGAATTGCCCGAACACCAGCAGGCCCGAAATGACCGCCCAGACGGTGAAGCAATAGTAGAACGGCGCCACCGCGCTGGTTGGCCCGACGCGGTAGGCCATGAAGATGAAGAAGTGGCCGAAAATCAGGAAAAATCCGGCGCCGGCCATCAGCAGCAGATGGCGCGCCTCGGGCATGACCCAGCGCTCGGAAACCAGATGCGCGGCACCGGCGCCGATCAGCACAATCACGACGGCCGAAATCGCCACGATCATCCCCGGCACCTCGGCCGAAACACGCCTGCCAGCAAGATCGCGCGCCGCCGCGAACGTCGCGTTGCCGAGCGCCAGCAAGGCGTAGATCGAAATGCCTTGCATGGTCGGCTGCGCCACCATCAGCGCGCCGATGAAGCCGAGCCCGATCAGCGCCATGCGCTGCCCGCCGATCCGCTCGCCAAACAGGATCGAGGAGCCGACCAGCATCAACAGCGGCGTGATCTGTCCAAGCGCCGTCGAATCCGCGATCTGCATGTTGGCGAGCGCGATGACGTAGCAGAGGATCGCCGCCAGCTCGAGCAGGTTCCTGCTCAGCACGCGCTTGTCGAAGATCAGCGGGATCTGCTTGCCGTAGCCGAGTGCGAACAGCAGCGGAAAGCCCCACAGCGTCGCCGCCGCACCGCGCAGAAACAGCACTTCGTAGGACGGCAGGCCCGACGTCGCGAGTTTCATCATCGTATCGTTGACGAGATACGACCCGGTCGAGATGATCATGAACAGCGGGCCGCGGATGGCGGTCGGAAGGAAATGCATCCGGCGAAGAAATCAGACCGCGATGACGACCGCAATGGGCCATGACCTGGCCATGACTCAGACAGGGCCGGGCAGGCGAGATGGCGCTGCCGCGGCTTCGATCGAGCGGCCTGTCGCCCATTTCATTTCGGTTCGAGCCTTCCTATATCAGCGCCACATCCCCGCAATCGGATCAATGGTTCGGACTGAGTGAGAGGGCACCCGGCCAAAAGACGCTTGTGTTTTCTGGCCTTTGTCGCTAATCGCCCCGCATTCGACTGAACTGAAGGTCCAGGCCGTCCAAGGAAAGAGACTATGGCAAAAGGTAAATTCGAGCGTAACAAGCCTCATGTGAACATCGGCACGATTGGTCACGTTGACCATGGCAAGACGTCGCTGACGGCAGCGATCACGAAGTATTTTGGCGAATACAAGCGCTATGACCAGATCGACGCGGCACCTGAGGAGAAGGCGCGCGGCATCACGATCTCGACGGCGCATGTCGAATACGAGACGGCCAACCGCCACTACGCTCACGTCGACTGCCCCGGCCACGCCGACTATGTGAAGAACATGATCACCGGTGCCGCGCAGATGGACGGCGCGATCCTGGTTGTGTCGGCTGCCGACGGCCCSATGCCGCAGACCCGTGAGCACATCCTGCTGGCCCGTCAGGTCGGCGTGCCGTCGATCGTTGTGTTCCTGAACAAGGTCGACCAGGTCGACGACGCCGAGCTGCTCGAACTGGTCGAGCTCGAGGTTCGCGAGCTTTTGACCAAGAACGAGTTCCCCGGCGACGACATTCCGATCGTCAAGGGTTCGGCGCTGGCGGCTCTGGAAGATTCGGACAAGAAGATCGGCGAGGACGCGATCCGCGAGCTGATGGCTGCGGTTGACGCCTACATCCCGACGCCGGTTCGTCCGCTCGACAAGCCGTTCCTGATGCCGATCGAAGACGTGTTCTCGATCTCGGGCCGTGGCACGGTYGTGACCGGCCGCGTCGAGCGTGGCGTGGTCAAGGTCGGCGAGGAACTCGAGATCATCGGCATCCGTCCGACGACCAAGACGACCTGCACCGGCGTCGAGATGTTCCGCAAGCTGCTCGATCAGGGCCAGGCTGGCGACAACATCGGCGCGCTGCTGCGCGGCGTTGATCGTGAAGGTGTCGAGCGCGGCCAGGTTCTGGCCAAGCCGGGCACGGTGAAGCCGCACAAGAAGTTCGTGGCTGAAGCCTACATCCTGACCAAGGACGAAGGTGGCCGTCACACGCCGTTCTTCACCAACTACCGTCCGCAGTTCTATTTCCGCACGACGGACGTGACCGGCATCGTGTCGCTGCCGGAAGGCACCGAGATGGTGATGCCGGGCGACAACATCACGGTCGATGTCGAGCTGATCGTGCCGATCGCCATGGAAGAGAAGCTGCGCTTCGCCATCCGTGAAGGCGGCCGCACCGTCGGTGCCGGCATCGTCGTCACCATCAAAGAGTAATCGACGCCGGCATTCTGCCGGTCAGGCTCAAACAGAAAGGGCGGTCCTTGGGGCCGCCCTTTTCTTTTACCGGCGACCGGGTGCCATATTGTCCTGTTGCAAGCCTTTGGACCTTGTCTAGTATAGTTGCATCGCGGGGCTTTTTCCCAAATGGTTGTAGGGCGCCTTCCAGATTGTCAGGCTTTGTGGTCGCTGCGGCTGATCAGTCTGCTGGCGTTGTTTGTCGTTGGGCATGCCGCTTTTGCGGCGGATACAGCGGCGGATCTCGGTCCGACGATGCGGTTTGGCATTGTCCGCAGCAATGCGCCGGGCTGCGAGCCGATCTGCCCGGAATGGATTTCGGCCGAGGGCTCGATAGAAGCCGGGACGCCGGTTCTGTTCAAACGCTTGCTCAAAACGCTCAGTGGTCGAAAGCTGCCGATCGTCGTCGATTCTCCCGGCGGCAATGTCGAGGCGGCGCTGACGCTTGGCCAGCTGATCCGCAAGAACAAGCTCGATATCGCCATCGGCAGGACCCGGTTCGACGGCTGTCTGCCCGATGGAACGGGCTGCGCGGGACATGACGGCAAGGGCGCCCGTTACTTCGGCGAGCCTTACGCCAGCGGCGCGATGTGCAATTCCGCCTGTCCGTTGATGTTTGCCGGTGGTGTCCGGCGGTTGGTCGGCGAGTCTGCCTATCTCGGCGTCCACCAGATCACAACCACCTATATCCGCACCAAACTGCAATATCGGACCACCTATCGCATCGTGGGCGGCAAGAAGAAGGTGCTCAGCACAAGAATCGTCAGCCGAAAGAGTGCCGGCAGCTACAAGACCTACGAGATGAGCAAGTCGGTGGAGAAAAGGCTGGCGGCCTATCTGAACGGGATGGGCATCGAGCAGGGCGTGCTCGAAACGATGAAGAACACACCGGCCAGCGGCATCCACCAGCTGGAGCTGCAAAACATGCTTCGGATGAAGATGGTCACCAGCCTGGATTCCGTCGACCTGCTGACCGCGGGAGCCATCTGCCGCGCCAATCCGCCGCCCGCGAATTGCCGGGAAGTGCCGGCTCCGACGAGCAAGGCCACACCGCCGGCTGCTGTGGCGAGCGCTGAGCCTTCCCCCGCTGCCCCGACCAAATCGCAAACCGTACAGCAGGACAATATTGCCGACATGCGCTTCGTTCTGGTGCGTGGCAAAAGTTTCCTCTGCGACCCGGATTGTCCCGAATGGATTTCGGCGGAAGGCAAAGTTACGGCCGAGACGCCTGAGAAGCTGCGCCAACTGCTGGGCACCCTGGGGGATCGGCGGCTGCCGGTCGTGATCAGCTCGCCGGGAGGTGACTTACCAGGCGCTCTCGCCACAGGGAGGCTGATCCGCGAACGCAAGCTCGACGTGGCGGTCGCACGCACCGAGTTCATGGAATGCGAGCCCGACAAGCCGGGCTGCACGGCTGAGGACGGCGTCTATGTCGGGCTCACGAATGATGCGTTGGGCGAATGCAACGAAGCCTGTCCGATCATGCTTGCGGGCGGTGTCAGACGTCTTGTCGGTCCCCATGCAAGGTTGAGCCTGCGGTCGCTGGAACTCGACCGGAAGGTCAAGTCCTACCTCGAGGAGATGGCGGTCGGGCCGGGTCTGTTTGCGGCGATCAAGCCCCATTCAAGCCAACGGCGGCTCGACCCCAGGATGATGCTCAAAGTCGGGCTGACGACAGGGCCTCAATCGGCGGATGAACTGACGGGCGCCTCGATCTGCAAATCGGCACCGAAGCCGGGCAATTGCCGCCTTGTGTCGGCGCCCAGGCTCCAGGCCAACGCGCCCACCAAGTCGTAGCGCCCTAGCAATTCCAGGAAAAGTGCGTAGCGGTTTTCCGTTCGGAATTGCGACAGGCAAATCGAGCAATTCCAGGAAAAGGCCGTAGCAGTTTTTCCGTTCGGAATTGCGCCAAAAGCTTGGAGGCGCGGAACTGGCCATCGAGGCAGGTTGAGCCATCCCCGACAGTTCCGCTATCGTCATCTGCGGCATCGTCTTGGGGCGCCGGTGGAGGAAACGAAAATGAGCCAGGACGTCCCGACTTTGTACGAATGGACTGGCGGCGCCGAGGCGCTGAACCGCCTGACGGAAACCTTCTACGACAAGGTGCTTCAGGACCCGGTCGTCGGGCCGGTGTTCAGGACCATGTCGCCGGACCATCCCGCCCATGTTGCTGCGTTCATCGGCGAGGTTTTCGGAGGGCCGAAAACCTATAGCGAAAAATTCGGCGGCCACCGTGAGATGGTCATGCATCACCTGGGCAAGCATCTGAACGAGGAGCAGCGCCGCCGCTGGATCAATCTCCTGGCCGATGCCGCCGACGCGGTCGGACTGCCCGACGATCCTGAATTCCGCTCGGCCTTTATGGGCTATGTTGAATGGGGATCGCGGCTGGCCAAGATGAATTCCAATCTCGGTGAGACCTGCGACCCGGAGACGGAGCCGATGCCGGCCTGGGGCTGGGGCGTGCCGGGCGGGCCGTATCGGCCACCGGAAACCAAGTAGCCTTCAGTCGCCACGGGAGGTGTCGGGCTGATGCCGGAAGATACGAAGATCGTGCGCTGGCACGAGTGGGATGGACCCGGCCTGGAACATCTGGCGCTGCGGCAGCGGGCAGGGGAAGTTTTGGCCGACTCCGTCGTCATCTGCTCCGGTGAAACGCCTTTTGCCGTCCGCTATCGCATCGCCTGCGGCGCGAACTGGCGCGCAAGGAGTGTCATGGTCGACATGATCGGCAGTGGCCAGACACTTGCTCTTGTCGCCGATGGCGAAGGTCGCTGGACCAGGGACGGCCTGCCGATGCCCGAGCTCGACGGCGTCCTCGATCCGGATCTCACGGTCACGCCGTTCACCAACACCCTGCCAATCCGGCGATTGCGGCTTTCCACCGGACAAAGTGCCGAGATCACTACCGCCTTCATTGAGTTCCCGGCCCTCACTGTCGTGGCCAACCCGCAGCGCTACACCTGCCTCGAACAGGGCAGGCGATATCTCTATGAATCGCGCGCCAGCGACTTCAAGCAGGAGCTTGAGATCGATCGCGACGGTCTGGTTGTCAGCTATCCCGATTTCTGGCGCAGGGGTTAAGGCGCGTTTGCTTGCAAACCGCTCTTTACAGAGCGTGCGGAAGCCTTTAGGAAGCGCCTGCTGCGCCGACATGCGCACGTACGGGCATAGCTCAGTTGGTAGAGCGGCGGTCTCCAAAACCGCAGGTCGTAGGTTCGAGCCCTGCTGCCCGTGCCATTTCCTTAGGGAAATCAGGCGCTTAGAAATAGCGCTGCTTGGTTAGGAAGCCGAAACCACCCTTACACATCTCTTTCACGAACTTGCACGTCCGCGAGGAGTGTCTGACGGCGGCGGAAAATCACCGGAATCGGGATGGGAAATTCACCTCTATCGGCGCAACGACAGCCCGGTCTGGCCCTATTCGACGGTCCTCAAAGGCAAATAATTGGCGGGTCGGCACCAAGGAAGATAGCTTGGCGAGGGCCGAGGATTGGTACTTCGTCTGAAGGATGCGGGCGCAGAAAACAAACCATCCGACGCTCGGACATAGGCTTCCATGCCACGCTTTGGACCAATTCGAGAATTTACGGCTCGTAGTCAGCAGGCGGACCAACAGATCCGCGTTCGATGATCCCGGTCGGCAGGACGAGCCTTTCGGCCGGTCTTGTTTCGCCCTTCAAGCGGCGAATGAGCAGTTCCGCGACGCTTTTGCCCAGCGCATAGACGGGCTGGTCGACGACGGTGATGGGCGGAGTCGTGACGCTCGTCCAGTCCGCGTCATGGAAGGTGATGAGCGAAACGTCTTCCGGGATGCGCAGCCCGCGCTGGCGGATGACCCTGAAGATCTCCAGGGCTATGACGCTGTCGGAGGCAAGGATTGCGGTTGGTCGATCTGGCCCGGACAACAGTCTGCCGGCGAGCTTCCGCGTCTCGTCGGGGCTTGTCGCGCCAAGGCGAATATGACGTTCCGGTCGATCAACTCCGGCGTCCCGGCACACCTTTAGAAAGCCGTCGATGCGCTCCCGGACCGATGAGGTGTAGATCTGCCCGAGGTCGCGATACTCATGACCTTCGGCGTCAACCGCAGTCACATAGGCGATTTTGCTGTGGCCGGCGTCGACAAGGATACGGGTCGCCCGTATGGCGATGTCTCTGTCGTCAACCGTAACCGTATCGACATCGAGATCGGGCAGCGCCCGGTCAAGCAGGGCAAGCGGCCGGCCTGAACGATGGATGTCGCGCAGGTGTGCGATGTCACGCGATTCCGACGGCGTGACGATCAGTCCGTCGACGCGCTTGCCGATCAACAGCCGCACGGCTGCCTTTTCCACCTCGATCCTTTCGCCGGAGTTGGCCAGGATGACGTTGAAGCCAGCCGCCCTTGCGGCGTCGCTGATGCCACGCACCGCCAGGCTGAAGAACGGGTTCTCGATGTCCCCGACCACCACGCCGATGATGCCGGACCTGCCGGTCGTCATGCTTCGGGCCAGTTCGTTCGGACGGTAGTCGAGGGCCTTGGCGGCGGCCATGACATTCGCGCGGATCGTGTCGCTGACGACACCGTAGCCGCCGAGCACGCGCGCGGCCGTGGCTTTTGACACATTGGCCGCGCGGGCGACGTCGCTGACCGTTATCGACGGGGTCTTGGGCGCGGTTCTTTTCATGGGATGACGACTACAAGAGTTGTTGACGGAAGGTCAATCTGACGATAACGATTATCAAAGAGACCGGTCTCAATCAATAAGAGACCGGTCTCTTTTAAAAAATTGCGAGCCAAGAGGTGCATGCCGCAGTCGCGGCGGCAAGCGCGAGACTGCCGGGCTCGACGCAAATACCAAGAAGAACAGACCTTCAGAGTGGAGAGAAGACATGAGCAGGATAGGAATTCTCAAGTCGTTGATGTCACCGGTCCGGGCCGGCGCAATGGCTCTTATGGCTGTGTGCATCGGCGCGGGTTTGGTTTCTGGATCAGCCGCCGCGGATGACAATCCCTATGGTCTTATTGACGCGAAAGTCATTAGCGTTGGTACCATGGGTGATGCCAAGCCCTACGCTTTCACCCAAGCGGATGGCACATTCACCGGGTTCGACATCGAATTGTTCCGCAACGTCGCCAGCCGCCTTGGATTCAAGCCGGACCAGGTGATCTTCACCGGCCAGGAATTCTCGGCACTGATGCCTTCGGTTGCGAACGAGCGCTTCGATGTCGCGGTCGCGGCAATCGGCACGACGGAAGCGCGCAAGAAGACTGTCGACTTTTCTGACGGGTATCTTGAAGGTTATCTCTCTGTGCTTACGTCCGACAAGGCGATCACGTCGGCGGAGGGGCTCAAGGGCAAGCGCCTCGGCGTCGTGCAGGGAACGCTCCAGGAAATCTACGCGACGAAGAACTTTGTCGGAACGGATCTCGTCAAATTCCCCGACAACAACTCCGCCGTTTCCGCGCTCAACAACGGAACCGTCGACGCGCATTTTCTCGATTACGAGGCCGCCAAACAATATGGCGGGCAGTATCCGGGGCTGGTGATTGCGATCAATATTCCTTCCTTCGATGCCCCCGCAGGCTTCGTGTTGCGCAAGGGCAATGACAAGTTCCGCGACGCATTGAACACCGCCCTTCATGCGGCCATGCAGGACGGCACTTGGAAAACGCTCTATGAGAAGTGGTTCCCCGGCTCGCCGATGCCCGATCAATACCTCCCCAAGAAGTAACCGCACCCGGCCGCTGGCATTTATGCCGGCGGCCGGACCACGGGCTGCCGCGCCTGATCTCGGACGATGCGGACAGTGCAACCGAAAGGGGGCCGAATGAACTGGCTTGAAAACTTGCGGCGCAGTTTCCTTGACTGGCAAGCCATGGCGGACGTGCTGCCGAGCATGATCACCATCGGATTGAAGAACACCTTGATCCTCGCGGCAGCGTCCACGGTGCTGGGTGTCGTTCTCGGCATGATCCTGGCAGTCATGGGCATCTCGCAATCGCGCTGGCTGCGCCTTCCGGCCCGGGTCTACACGGACATTTTCCGTGGCCTTCCGGCGATCGTCACGATTCTTCTGATCGGTCAGGGCTTTGCCCGCATCGGCCGAGAAATCTTTGGGCCTTCGCCCTATCCGCTTGGCATTCTGGCCCTCAGCCTGATCGCCGGCGCCTATATCGGCGAAATCTTCCGCTCGGGCATCCAGAGCGTCGAGCGCGGGCAGATGGAAGCCTGCAGGGCGCTCAGCATGAGCTACGGGCAGGGCATGCGCCTGATCGTGATCCCGCAGGGCATCCGCCGCGTCCTGCCGGCGCTGGTCAACCAGTTCATAGGCAACGTCAAGGATTCGAGCCTCGTCTACTTCCTCGGTCTGCTCGCGTCGGAGCGCGAGATTTTCCGTGTCGGTCAGGACCAGGCGGTGGTCACCGGAAACCTCTCGCCATTGCTGCTGGCTGGCATGTTCTATCTCGTCATCACCGTGCCGTTGACCCATATGGTCAACTACATCGACAATTCGCTGCGGGTCGGAAAGCAAAAGGGCGGCCTCGTCACCAGCGGTCTTGCTGAGGTTAGCGAACTGGAAAGCGCCATCGGCGGGCCACCTTCGGAGACCAGCCCTGAAGATCGCTCGGCGCTGCCACGGTTCAAGGGCGGTAGTCTCGCCGTCAGCAATCTCGACATGGCCTATGGCGACCTCGATGTCCTGAACGGCGTCAGCCTGATAGTCAAACCCGGCACCGTCACCTGCGTCATTGGTCCGTCAGGGTCGGGCAAGTCGACCCTGCTGCGCTGCCTTAACCGCCTGGTCGAACCCAAGGGCGGTGACGTGCTGCTCGACGGCGAGAGCATCCTGGCGATGAAGCCCGAAAAATTGCGCCGGCGTGTCGGCATGGTGTTCCAACAGTTCAATCTGTTTCCCGACCACACAGCCCTCGAAAACGTCATGCTGTCGCTGACCAAGGTCAAGGGCATTCCGGTGCAGGAGGCCGAGCGCCTCGCCGAGGCGCGCCTCGCCGATGTTGGCCTTGCCGCACGCAAACACCATCGTCCCGGCAGTCTTTCCGGTGGCCAGCAGCAGCGGGTGGCAATCGCCCGGGCACTCGCAATGGACCCGGAGGTCATTCTGTTCGACGAGGTGACGAGCGCTCTCGATCCAGAACTGGTGAAGGGCGTTCTCAACCTGATGGCGGACCTCGGCCGGCGTGGCATGACAATGGTCGTGGTGACTCATGAAATGGGGTTTGCCCGCAAGGTCGCCGATCAGGTCATCTTCATGGATGAGGGCCGTGTCATCGAGGCCGGCACGCCCGCTGCGATCTTCGACACTCCGAAAAGTGCGCGCTTGAAGCACTTCCTTGCCGAAGTGTTGTAATCCGCATCATCGCTTGGCCGAGAGACGCGTGGAAACGCCTTCGCCCCGGCCGCTCAACCTATCCACTGCACACTGAAAGAACATCCCCATGGGTACATCACATCCGGTCTCAAAGGTCGTCGTTGTCGGGGGCGGCATTTTCGGTGTCTCCACAGCCGTTCATCTTGCGCGGCTTGGCATCGAAACGACCCTCGTCAATGATGGGCCGCTCGCCCAGGGGGCGTCCGGCCGCTCGCTCGCCTGGCTCAATTCGGCGCGCAAGCGGTCGGCTGAGTATCATCGCTTGCGGATGATCGGCATCGACCGCTACCGAACCTTGTCAGCGAGATATCCGGATGCTGCCTGGCTGCGTTTCGACGGCGGCCTGACATGGGATGCGGACGACGCCTCGAACCAGATCGCGGATGTCTTCGCCCATGAAAAGGACCTCGGCTATGACGCACAACACCTGTCCGCAGCTGCCATAGCGTCGGTCACGCCAGGCGTTGCCGCAAGCGCCGTCACGCCACAGGGTGCCATTTTCAACCCGGGCGAAGGCTGGGTCGACCTGCCGTCGCTGATCGATGTATTGAGTGCGGAATTCGTCGAGCGCGGTGGGCGATTGGTCACTGATGCCGGCAGGGCCACGGTCACGGTTGTCGACGGTCGTGCCACTGGCGCCACCACGACAAGCGGCATCAACTTTCCTGCCGATGCAGTCCTCTTGGCGACCGGCGGTGATGTGCCGCGAATGGTTGCGGCCTCAGGCCAGCATATCGCAGATGGGACACCGATCGCCCTGCTGGTTAGGACCAGGCCGGTCGACTTGGCCCTTCGGGCCGTGCTCAACACGCCGCGCGTCGCCATCCGCCCGACGCCGGACGGAGCCCTCGCGCTCGATTCCGCCTGGTCGGAAGAAGAGGTGATCATCAATACCGACGGCACCTATGGCGTGAAGGATTCGACGATTGAAGGGCTTCTCAAAGAAGCCTCGAAGGTCCTTGAGGGGCATCCAAAGCTGGAATTGGAGAATTATGGTGTCGGCCCCAAGCCGATTCCCGGCGACGGCGAGCCTGTATTCGGCCTGCTGAGAGACATCCGGGGATACTACGTTGCCTTCAGCCACAGCGGCGCGACGCTTGGCCTGATTGCCGGCGAGCTGCTTGCCGGAGAGATCGCCACCGGCAATGAACATCCGCTGCTTGCGAAGTTCCGCCCAAGCCGCTTTGATATTTCTCCGCGCTAGCCTTTGAAACCGGCGGCCCGCTTGCCATATTAGCGCGATTGGGGCATAAGGGCGCCATAGCTGGGACGGAACGACTGGATGGTTCCGAGGCGGCGTTTGGTCATAAAGCGGACACTTGCCACTTGCGTGGATCAAGAATCGGTTTTATGTAGACGAAACAGACACGCGACGCGTGGAGCTGGGAAGCCGGCTTTACGCGTCTGATTTGCATGGGCGAAATGTTTGCGCTGATTCGGCGCGAAAACCAGCCCATGCGGCACGTCCCGGCCAGCGGGATCATCCAGGGGACCCGGCCAACGGGTCTTGAAGACAGAGCGGCATATGGCTTCGAAAACCACAAATCCTTTCGTCTTTCTCCAGCAGGTTCGCGCGGAGACTGCCAAGGTGACTTGGCCGTCGCGGCGCGAAACAATGATCTCGACGGTCATGGTTCTGGCTTTCGCTGTGATCGCGATGATCTTTTTCTTCACAGCCGATCAGCTCATGGGCCTCGCGGTCGAGCAGATTCTTGGCATCGGACGCTAAGTCCGGCGATTACGGAGAAGTCTTGAAATGACTGCGCGGTGGTACATCGTCCACGCCTATTCGAACTTTGAAAAGAAGGTCGCCGAGGACATCGAGAACAAGGCCAAGCAGAAGGGCCTGTCCGCCGATATCCACCAGATCGTGGTGCCGACCGAGAAGGTCGTCGAGGTTCGTCGCGGTCGCAAGGTCGATGCCGAGCGCAAGTTCTTTCCGGGCTATGTGCTCCTGAAGGCCAACCTGACCGACGCTGTGTTTTCGCTGGTCAAGAACACGCC
The DNA here is from genome assembly GCF_056404935.1 of Mesorhizobium sp. P2_A8. Classification (NCBI taxonomy): domain Bacteria; kingdom Pseudomonadati; phylum Pseudomonadota; class Alphaproteobacteria; order Hyphomicrobiales; family Phyllobacteriaceae; genus Mesorhizobium; species Mesorhizobium sp. P2_A8. The sequence continues at coordinate 18,988 of NZ_JBFUDB010000007.1, read as the reverse complement.
GAAGGTCACCGGCTTCCTGGGCGACTCCAAGCCGGTGCCGATCACCGAGGCGGAAGCGCAGCGCATCCTGAACCAGGTGCAGGAAGGCGTCGAGCGGCCGAAGCCTTCGGTCACGTTCGAGATCGGCGAGGCGATCCGCGTTTCGGATGGTCCCTTCGCGTCGTTCAACGGTTTCGTCCAGGAAGTGGACGAGGAGCGGGCGCGGCTCAAGGTGGAAGTTTCGATCTTCGGGCGCGCTGTGCCTGTCGATCTGGAATTCGGACAGGTCGAAAAAGGCTGATCCGAAATCCCTGCGCCAAGCGCGTCAGGGAAAGGCGGCGCGGAGATCGCGCGGCTTTTGAGAACGGTGGGAGACGAGTGCGGCTTTAGCCGGCCGCATGGATCGCACCACCAGACTGCAACCGCCGGGGTTTCCCAGATAGTGGGGGCCGGCATAGACAAAGGCAGGAAAAGAGATGGCTAAGAAAATTGCAGGCCAGCTCAAGCTCCAGGTCAAAGCGGGATCGGCCACGCCGTCTCCCCCGATCGGCCCGGCGCTTGGTCAGCGTGGCATCAACATCATGGAATTCTGCAAGGCGTTCAACGCGCAGACCCAGGAAATGGAAAAGGGATCGCCGATTCCGGTCGTCATCACCTACTACCAGGACAAGTCCTTCACCTTCGTCATGAAGACGCCGCCGGTGAGCTACTTCCTGAAGAAGGCGGCGAACCTGACGTCTGGTTCGAAGGAGCCGGGCAAGATCAAGGCCGGCACGATCGGCCGCGACAAGGTTCGCGCCATCGCCGAGCAGAAGATGAAGGATCTGAACGCAAACGACGTCGAAGCGGCCATGCGCATGGTCGAGGGCTCCGCCCGCTCGATGGGTCTGGAAGTGGTGGGCTAAGATCATGGCAAAGATTGCAAAGCGTGTATCGAAGACCCGCGAAGGCATCGATCCCAACAAGGCTTACGCCCTGGGTGAAGCGCTGAAACTGCTCAAGGACCGTTCCTCGGTCAAGTTCGACGAGACCGTCGAAGTTGCCATGAATCTCGGCGTCGACCCGCGCCATGCCGACCAGATGGTCCGCGGCGTGGTCAACCTGCCGAACGGCACCGGCCGCTCGGTTCGCGTCGCCGTGTTCGCACGTGGCGACAAGGCTGACGAAGCTCGCGCCGCTGGCGCCGACATCGTCGGTGCCGAGGATCTGGTCGACATCGTCCAGAAGGGCACGATCGATTTCGATCGCTGCATTGCCACGCCGGACATGATGCCGCTCGTCGGCCGTCTCGGAAAGGTGCTCGGCCCGCGCGGCATGATGCCGAACCCGAAGGTCGGTACCGTCACCACCGACGTTGCCGCCGCCGTCAAGGCATCGAAGGGCGGCGCCGTCGAGTTCCGCGTCGAGAAGGCTGGTATCGTTCATGCCGGCGTCGGCAAGGTCTCGTTCGAGGTCAAGGCCCTGGAAGAGAACATCCGCGCCTTCGCTGACGCGGTGACCAAGGCAAAGCCGGCTGGCGCCAAGGGCAATTACGTCAAGAAGGTGTCGGTCACCTCGACGATGGGCCCGGGCCTCAAGCTCGACGTCTCGACGCTCGCAGCGTCCTGATAAGCATGATTGGGATCAGCCGTTAAAGGGCTGATCCGCAAAAGAATTCCGGGCCTCCAATCTAGGTTGGCGGCCCGGTGCCGGAAGTCGAAAGGCTTCCGGACATCCTGTCCGAGATTGCAGGCGGCCCGAGCCTTAGATTGAAAAGGGGGGCCTTAATTCATGTGGGCCTGCATGAGACGGGTGAAGACCGGACAACGGAGCGACTGCTCCAATGAAAGGTTCGAACCGTGTTTGCCTTTTGTCTGCGCATCGCCGGCTTGGCCGTCGATGTGGCGAAAGGGGGCAGGATCCTCGAGCGTCGTTCGGGAGATCCGTTACTGGATGGCCCGGCCGACAAAAGGCAACCCGACGCCTGTCCTCGTGAATGGGAATGTTCCCGTTAACAGGATGGGGGTCAACTGGAGATAGGCAGTGGACAGAGCGGAAAAACGCGAACTCGTCACGGGCCTGAATGGTGCGTTCTCGAACGCAGGTTCAGTGGTCGTGGCCCACTACGCCGGTATCACCGTCGCGCAAATGAACGACCTTCGGTCGAAAATGCGCGCCGCCGGTGGCACCGTCAAAGTCGCGAAGAACCGTCTCGCCAAAATCGCTCTTCAGGGCACGGACTCCGCATCGATCATCGACCTGTTCAAGGGACAGACGCTGATTGCTTATTCGGAGGATCCGATTGCGGCGCCGAAGGTCGCGTCCGATTTCGCCAAGGGAAATGACAAGCTCGTCATTCTCGGTGGCGCAATGGGCACCACCTCGCTCAACGCCGACGGTGTGAAGGCACTCGCCACACTTCCGTCGCTCGATGAGCTGCGCGCCAGGCTGGTTGGCATGATCGCCACGCCGGCAACCCGGATCGCCCAGATCGTCAATGCGCCAGCGGCTTCGGTCGCGCGCGTCATCGGCGCTTACGCCCGGAAGGACGAGGCGGCATGAGGCCGTTCCTCGCTATCACAAACACACGTTCGAACCTGATGAAGGAATACAACAATGGCTGATCTCGCAAAGATCGTAGACGACCTTTCGAAGCTGACCGTCCTCGAGGCGGCCGAGCTGTCGAAGCTTCTGGAAGAAAAGTGGGGCGTTTCCGCCGCTGCTCCGGTGGCTGTTGCCGCCGCTGGCGGTGGTGCGGCTGCTGCTGCTCCGGCCGAGGAAAAGACGGAATTCGACGTCGTCCTCACCGAGGCAGGCGCTCAGAAGATCAACGTCATCAAGGAAGTCCGCGCCATCACCGGTCTTGGCCTCAAGGAAGCCAAGGACCTGGTCGAAGCGGCTCCGAAGCCGGTCAAGGAAGGCGTTTCCAAGGCTGACGCTGACAAGTTCAAGGCCCAGCTGGAAGCAGCCGGCGCCAAGGTCGACCTGAAGTAAGCGTAAAGGCGGCGGACGGCCTCGCGCCGTCCGCCACTCCCTTCGCCCGGAGGGAGCACGCGTAGCGCGAGACGTACGAGAACCTCTTTCCTGAGGGCCGAAAATCGGCCTTCAGGAAACGGGTTTTCTCCCGTTTTAGCCGGCCGCCGACAGGCGCCGGGAAAACAGACAGAGGGTCGCCGCCCAGGTGGCCCAGAATGCAAGGCGAGCCGCGGCGAGGCTCGTCCCGAGTTTAGAGCTAAGGAGCGACGATGGCCCAGACCCAGACTTTCAATGGCCGCAGACGCGTACGCAAGTTCTTCGGAAAGATCCCGGAAGTTGCGGAGATGCCGAACCTGATCGAGGTTCAGAAGGCATCCTATGACCAGTTCCTGATGGTGGCGGAGCCCAAGGGTGGGCGTCCGGACGAGGGACTGCAGGCCGTTTTCAAGTCGGTCTTCCCGATCTCCGATTTTTCCGGCTCCTCGATGCTGGAGTTCGTGAAGTACGAGTTCGAAGGACCGAAATTCGACGTTGACGAATGCCGTCAACGCGACCTCACCTACGCCGCGCCGCTCAAGGTGACGCTGCGCCTCATCGTGTTCGATATCGACGAGGATACCGGCGCCAAGTCGATCAAGGACATCAAGGAACAGGATGTCTACATGGGCGACATGCCGCTCATGACCCTGAACGGCACCTTCATCGTCAACGGCACCGAGCGCGTTATCGTCTCGCAGATGCACCGTTCGCCGGGCGTCTTCTTCGACCATGACAAGGGCAAGTCGCACTCGTCGGGCAAGCTTCTGTTTGCCGCGCGCGTCATCCCCTATCGCGGCTCGTGGCTCGACATCGAGTTCGATTCCAAGGACGTCGTGCACGCCCGCATTGACCGCCGCCGCAAGATTCCGGTGACGTCGCTGCTGATGGCGCTCGGCATGGACGGCGAAGAGATCCTGTCGACCTTCTACAACAAGATCACCTACAAGCGCGCCGGCGACCACTGGCGCATTCCGTTCAACGTCGAGCGTTTCCGCGGCCTCAAGGCCGTCGGCGACCTGGTCGACGCCGATACGGGCGAAGTCGTTGTCGAAGCCGGCAAGAAGATCACTGCCCGCCAGGCCAGGGCGCTTGGCGAAAAGGGTCTCAAGGCGATCAAGGCGACCGACGAGGATCTGCTTGGCAACTACCTGGCCGAGGACATCGTCAACTACGCCACCGGCGAGATCTTCCTCGAGGCCGGCGACGAGATCGACGAGAAGACGCTGAAGGTGCTGCTTGGCACCGGTGAAAACGAGATCAAGGTTCTCGACATCGACCACGTCAATGTCGGCGCCTATATCCGCAACACGCTCAACGTCGACAAGAACGAGAGCCGCCAGGACGCGCTGTTCGACATCTATCGTGTCATGCGCCCCGGCGAGCCGCCGACGCTCGAAACCGCCGAAGCCATGTTCAACTCGCTGTTCTTCGACAGCGAGCGCTACGATCTGTCGGCCGTCGGCCGCGTCAAGATGAACATGCGCCTCGAGCTCAAGGCCGAGGACACGGTGCGCGTGCTGCGCAAGGACGACATCCTGGCAGTCGTCAGGACGCTGGTCGAGCTGCGCGACGGTAAGGGTGAGATCGACGACATCGACAATCTCGGCAACCGCCGCGTGCGTTCGGTCGGCGAGCTGATGGAAAACCAGTACCGCGTCGGCCTGCTGCGCATGGAGCGTGCGATCAAGGAGCGTATGTCCTCGATCGAGATCGACACGGTGATGCCGCAGGACCTGATCAACGCCAAGCCGGCGGCTGCCGCCGTGCGCGAGTTCTTCGGTTCCTCGCAGCTGTCGCAGTTCATGGACCAGACCAACCCGCTGTCGGAGATCACCCACAAGCGCCGCCTGTCGGCGCTTGGACCGGGCGGTCTGACCCGCGAGCGTGCCGGCTTCGAAGTGCGCGACGTGCACCCGACGCATTACGGCCGCATCTGCCCGATCGAGACGCCGGAAGGCCCGAATATCGGTCTGATCAACTCGCTGGCCACCTTCGCACGCGTCAACAAGTACGGCTTCATCGAGAGCCCGTACCGCAAGATCGTCGACGGCAAGCTGACCAATGACGTTGTCTATCTCTCGGCGATGGAAGAAGCCAAGCACCATGTCGCGCAGGCCAATGCCGAGCTCGACAAGAATGGCGGTTTCGTCGACGAGTTCGTCATTTGCCGCAGCGCCGGCGAAGTGATGATGGCGCCGCGCGAAAACGTCGATCTGATGGACGTGTCGCCGAAGCAGATGGTGTCGGTGGCCGCGGCCCTGATCCCGTTCCTCGAGAACGACGACGCCAACCGCGCGCTGATGGGCTCGAACATGCAGCGTCAGGCCGTGCCGCTGGTGCGCGCCGAGGCGCCGTTCGTCGGCACCGGCATGGAACCCATCGTTGCTCGTGACTCGGGCGCCGCCATCGGTGCTCGCCGCGGCGGCATCGTCGACCAGGTGGACGCGACGCGTATCGTTATCCGCGCCACCGAAGATCTCGATCCGGGCAAATCCGGTGTCGACATCTACCGGCTGATGAAGTTCCAGCGTTCGAACCAGAACACCTGCATCAACCAGCGTCCGCTGGTTCGAATGGGCGACCGGGTCAACAAGGGCGACATCATCGCCGACGGTCCGTCGACCGAGCTCGGTGATCTGGCGCTCGGCCGCAACGTGCTGGTCGCGTTCATGCCGTGGAACGGCTACAACTACGAGGACTCGATCCTCTTGTCCGAGCGCATCGTCGCCGACGACGTCTTCACCTCGATCCACATCGAGGAGTTCGAGGTCATGGCGCGCGATACCAAGCTCGGTCCGGAGGAAATCACGCGTGATATCCCGAACGTCTCGGAAGAAGCGCTGAAGAACCTCGACGAAGCCGGCATCGTCTATATCGGTGCCGAAGTTCAGCCGGGCGATATCCTGGTCGGCAAGATCACGCCGAAGGGCGAAAGCCCGATGACGCCGGAAGAGAAGCTTCTGCGCGCCATTTTCGGTGAAAAGGCATCGGACGTTCGCGACACCTCGATGCGCATGCCTCCGGGCACCTTCGGCACCGTCGTCGAGGTACGCGTCTTCAATCGCCACGGTGTGGAGAAGGACGAGCGCGCCATGGCGATCGAGCGCGAGGAGATTGAACGCCTGGCCAAGGACCGCGACGACGAGCAGGCCATTCTGGACCGCAACGTCTACGCGCGTCTTTCCGACGTGCTCGTCGGCAAGGAAGCGATCGCTGGACCGAAGGGCTTCAAGAAGGGCTCGACGCTGTCCAAGGATACGCTCGACGAGTATCCGCGTTCGCAGTGGTGGCAGTTTGCGGTGGAGAACGAAAAGCTCCAGAGCGAACTGGAAGCCCTGCGTGGCCAGTACGACGACTCCAAGAAGGCGCTCGAACAGCGCTTCATGGACAAGGTCGAGAAGGTGCAGCGCGGCGACGAAATGCCTCCTGGCGTCATGAAGATGGTCAAGGTCTTCGTGGCCGTGAAGCGCAAGATGCAGCCGGGCGACAAGATGGCCGGCCGTCACGGCAACAAGGGTGTCGTGTCGCGGATCGTTCCGGTCGAGGACATGCCTTTCCTCGAGGACGGCACGCATGCCGATATCGTGCTCAACCCGCTCGGTGTGCCGAGCCGCATGAATGTCGGCCAGATCCTGGAAACGCATCTGGGCTGGGCTTGCGCCGGCATGGGCAGGAAGATCGGCGATCTGATCGACGCGTACAAGGTGGCGGGTGACATCAAGCCGCTGCGCAAGACGCTCGAGAGCTTTATTCCGGCCAACGACCGTAACGAGCCGGTCCGCGACTATGACGACGAGAGCATCGTTCGCCTCAGCGAGCAGATGCGCCGCGGCGTCTCGATCGCGACCCCGGTGTTCGACGGCGCGCACGAGGCTGACATCAACATCATGCTGGAGCAGGCGGGCCTGCACACCAGCGGTCAGTCGCAGCTCTATGACGGACGCACGGGCGAACCGTTCGATCGCAAGGTGACGATGGGCTACATCTACATGCTCAAGCTTCACCATCTCGTGGACGACAAGATCCACGCGCGTTCGATCGGACCGTACTCGCTCGTCACCCAGCAGCCGCTGGGCGGCAAGGCGCAGTTCGGTGGCCAGCGCTTCGGCGAAATGGAGGTCTGGGCGCTGGAAGCATACGGCGCCGCCTACACGCTGCAGGAAATGCTGACGGTGAAGTCGGACGACGTCGCCGGCCGCACCAAGGTCTACGAGGCGATCGTCCGTGGCGACGACACCTTCGAGGCCGGCATCCCCGAGAGCTTCAACGTTCTCGTCAAGGAAATGCGGTCTCTCGGCCTCAATGTTGAGCTGGAGAACACCAAGCTCGACGACAACCCTGTCCGGCTGCCCGACGCGGCCGAATAAGCAAGACGCCCGGCCGCGGGAAACCGCGACCGGGCGCACCAATTCTTCGGCCGGTGGCCGACACAAGACGGCGGGCGTTTGGCCCGCGCTAGATGCAAGGGGTTTTCGATGACCCCGAAAAGGAGAACGGCATGAACCAAGAGGTCATGAATCTCTTCAATCCGCAGGCGCCTGCGCAGGTGTTCGATTCCATCCGGATATCGCTTGCCAGCCCTGAGAAGATTCTGTCCTGGTCGTTCGGCGAGATCAAGAAGCCGGAGACCATCAACTACCGCACCTTCAAGCCGGAGCGTGACGGTCTGTTCTGCGCGCGCATTTTTGGGCCGATCAAGGACTATGAGTGCCTGTGCGGCAAGTACAAGCGCATGAAGTACAAGGGCGTCATCTGCGAGAAGTGCGGCGTCGAAGTCACGCTGTCGCGTGTTCGTCGCGAGCGCATGGGCCATATCGAACTCGCCGCGCCCGTAGCCCATATCTGGTTCCTGAAGTCGCTGCCGTCGCGCATCGGCACGCTGCTCGACATGACCCTGAAAGACATCGAGCGCGTCCTCTACTTCGAGAACTACATCGTCACCGAGCCTGGCCTCACCGCGCTGAAGGAGCACCAGCTGCTCAGCGAGGAAGAGTACATGATCGCCGTCGACGAGTATGGCGAGGACTCGTTCACCGCCATGATCGGCGCCGAGGCCATTCACGACCTTCTGGCCGGCATGGACCTGGAGAAGATCGCCGGCGACCTGCGTTCGGAACTGGCTTCGACGACGTCCGAGCTGAAGCAGAAGAAGTATCTGAAGCGGCTCAAGGTCGTCGAGAACTTCATGGAATCCGGCAACCGGCCGGAATGGATGATCATGAAAGTTGTTCCGGTGATTCCGCCGGACCTGCGTCCGCTCGTCCCGCTGGACGGCGGCCGTTTCGCCACCTCGGATCTGAACGACCTCTATCGCCGCGTCATCAACCGCAACAACCGTCTGAAGCGGCTGATCGAGCTGCGCGCCCCCGGCATCATCGTGCGCAATGAAAAGCGCATGCTGCAGGAAGCCGTCGATGCGCTGTTCGACAACGGCCGTCGCGGCCGCGTCATCACCGGCGCCAACAAGCGTCCGCTGAAGTCGCTGTCCGACATGCTCAAGGGCAAGCAGGGCCGGTTCCGTCAGAACCTGCTCGGCAAGCGCGTCGACTATTCCGGCCGCTCGGTCATCGTCACCGGTCCGGAGCTCAAGCTGCACCAGTGCGGCCTGCCGAAGAAGATGGCGCTCGAACTGTTCAAGCCCTTCATCTACGCCCGTCTCGACGCCAAGGGTTACTCCTCGACCGTCAAGCAGGCCAAGAAGCTGGTCGAGAAGGAACGTCCGGAAGTCTGGGATATCCTCGACGAGGTCATCCGTGAGCATCCGGTGCTGTTGAACCGCGCGCCGACGCTGCACCGTCTCGGCATCCAGGCGTTCGAGCCGATCCTGATCGAAGGCAAGGCGATCCAGCTGCATCCGCTGGTCTGCACGGCCTTCAACGCCGACTTCGACGGTGACCAGATGGCCGTTCACGTGCCGCTGTCGCTGGAAGCGCAGCTTGAAGCCCGCGTGCTGATGATGTCGACCAACAACATCCTGCACCCGGCTTCCGGCGCGCCGATCATCGTGCCGTCGCAGGACATGGTTCTGGGTCTCTATTATCTCTCGATCGTCAACCAGAACGAGCCGGGCGAGGGCATGGTGTTTGCCGACATGGGCGAACTCCAGCACGCGCTCGAGACCAAGGCGGTGACGCTGCACTCCAAGATCCGCGGTCGTTTCCGGACGGTCGATGCCGACGGCAAGGTCGTGTCGAAGATCCATGAGACGACGCCTGGGCGCATGATCATCGGCGAGCTGCTGCCGAAGAACGTCAACGTGCCTTATGAGACCGCCAACCAGGAGATGACCAAGAAGAACATCTCCAAGATGATCGACACCGTCTACCGCCACTGCGGTCAGAAGGAGACGGTCATTTTCTGCGATCGCATCATGGCGCTTGGCTTCAGCCATGCCTGCCGCGCCGGCATTTCGTTCGGCAAGGACGACATGCTGATCCCGGACGCCAAGATCAAGCTGGTCTCCGACACCGAGGCTTTGGCCAAGGAGTACGAGCAGCAGTACAATGACGGCCTGATCACCCAGGGCGAGAAGTACAACAAGGTCGTCGACGCCTGGGCCAAGTGCTCGGAAAAGGTCGCCGACGAAATGATGGCCCGTATCAAGGCGGTCGAGTTCGAGGACAATGGCCGTCAGAAGCCGATGAACTCGATCTACATGATGTCGCACTCCGGTGCGCGTGGCTCGCCCACCCAGATGCGCCAGCTCGCCGGCATGCGCGGCCTGATGGCCAAGCCGTCGGGTGAAATCATCGAGACGCCGATCATTTCGAACTTCAAGGAAGGCCTGACCGTGCTCGAGTACTTCAACTCGACCCACGGTGCCCGCAAGGGTCTGGCCGACACCGCCTTGAAGACGGCGAACTCGGGCTACCTCACCCGTCGTCTGGTCGACGTGGCGCAGGACTGCATCGTCAACTCCGTCGACTGCGGCACCGACAAGGGCCTCACCATGCAGCCGATCGTCGATGCCGGCCAGGTCGTCGCTTCCGTCGGCCAGCGCGTGCTGGGTCGTACGTCGCTGGACGACATCACCCATCCGGTGTCGGGCGAGATCCTGGTCAAGGCCGGAACGCTGATGGACGAGCGTGACGTGGAAAAGATCGAAAAGGCCGGCGTCCAGTCGGTCCGCATCCGCTCGGCACTGACCTGCGAGGTCAGGGTTGGCGTCTGCGCGGTCTGCTACGGACGCGATCTTGCCCGCGGCACCCCGGTCAACCAGGGCGAAGCTGTCGGCGTCATCGCGGCGCAGTCGATCGGCGAGCCTGGCACCCAGCTCACCATGCGTACCTTCCACATGGGCGGTACCGCGCAGGTGGTGGACAGCTCGTTCCTTGAAGCCTCCTACGAGGGCAAGGTCGAGATCCGCAACCGCAACGTGGTGCGCAACTCCGACGGCCAGCAGATGGTCATGGGCCGCAACATGGCGGTGCTGATCCTCGACGAAACCGGCAAGGAGCGCGCCACGCACCGTCTCACCTATGGTTCGCGCATCTTCGTGGACGATGGCGACAAGGTGAAGCGCGGCCAGCGTATCGCCGAGTGGGATCCCTATACCCGCCCGGTCCTCACCGAAATCGAGGGCAGGGTGTCGTACGAGGATCTGGTCGACGGCATTTCCGTTCAGGAAACGGCCGACGAGTCGACCGGCATCACCAAGCGTGAGGTCATCGACTGGCGCTCGACGCCGCGCGGCAACGACCTCAAGCCAGCGATTGCCATCCAGGACGCCAAGGGCAAGGTCGGCAAGCTGTCGAAGGGCGGTGACGCCCGCTTCCTGCTCTCGGTCGAGGCCATTCTTTCGGTCGAGCCGGGTGCTCAGGTTCGCCCCGGCGACGTGCTGGCGCGTATCCCGATGGAAAGCGCCAAGACAAAGGACATCACCGGCGGTCTGCCGCGTGTTGCCGAACTGTTCGAGGCACGCCGTCCGAAGGATCACGCCATCATCGCCGAGATCGACGGCACGATCCGCTTCGGCCGCGACTACAAGAACAAGCGTCGCATCATCATCGAGCCGCATGACTCGACGCTTGAGCCGGTCGAATACCTGATCCCGAAGGGCAAGCCGTTCCATCTCCAGGACGGCGACGTCATCGAGAAGGGCGACTACATCCTCGACGGCAATCCGGCGCCGCACGACATCCTGGCGATCAAGGGCGTGGAGGCACTTGCTTCCTACCTCGTCAACGAGATCCAGGAAGTCTACCGTCTGCAGGGCGTGTCGATCAACGACAAGCACATCGAGGTGATCGTTCGCCAGATGCTGCAGAAGGTCGAGATCACCACGCAGGGCGACTCGACCTACATTCCGGGCGACCACGTCGACGTGATCGAGCTGGAAGAGGTCAACGAGCGTCTGATCGAGGACGGCAAGAAGCCGGCCGAAGGCCAGCCGGTGCTTTTGGGCATCACCAAGGCATCGCTGCAGACGCCGTCCTTCATCTCGGCCGCCTCCTTCCAGGAGACGACCAGGGTGCTGACGGAAGCCGCGGTTGCCGGCAAGACCGACATGCTGCAGGGGCTGAAGGAAAACGTCATCGTCGGCCGGCTTATCCCGGCCGGCACCGGCGGCACGATGAGCCAGATCCGGCGCATCGCCACCTCGCGCGACGAACTGATCATCGACGAGCGCCGCAAGGCCTCCGGTGTGGAAGTCGCCGAGCCGATGCTGGCCGATATGACAACCGCTGCGCAGTAAGCGCGGCCGGGCCAATTCCAGGAATTGCGCCAAACAAAACATGGAGCGGCTCAGTGAGCCGCTCCAGGAATCTCAGGCAACAAGGCCGTCGGGGCAACCCGGCGGCTTTTTTGTTTGTGCGAGACTTTTGTGCTTCGAATTGGATCGGAGGAGGAAGCGATGAGCAGAAAGACCTGGGCTTCTGTCGACGACTACATCGTCGACGCCCTGTTCGAAGCGGATCCGGCGCTCGATGCCGTTCTGGCAGCCAACCACGACCAGGGCCTGCCGGCGATCGACGTATCGCCGGCGCAAGGCAAGCTGCTTTCGCTGCTGGCGCGCATTCAGGGGCGCGAAGAGGATCCTCGAGATCGGCACGCTGGGCGGCTATTCGACGATCTGGATGGCGCGCGCACTGGCTGCCGATGGCATGATCGTGACGCTGGAACTCGATTCGCACCACGCCAGGGTCGCGCGCTCGAATTTTGAGCGGGCAGGGGTGTCGGAACGGGTCCACTTGCGGGTCGGGCCGGCGCTTCAATCGCTTGCCGCGCTGAGCGCCGAGAACGCCGGTCCGTTCGATCTCATCTTCATCGACGCCGACAAGCCGAACAACCCGAACTACCTGTCCTTTGCCATGCGGCTGTCGAGGCCGGGAACGGTCATCGTCTGCGACAACGTCGTCCGTGACGGCGCGGTGCTCGATGAGGATGGCCATGACGCCAACGTCGAAGGCGCACGCGCGGCGTTCTCCTTCATCGGCGGCAACAAACGGCTGGACGGCACCGCCATCCAGACCGTCGGCGCTAAGGGCTATGACGGGTTTGCGATTGCTATCGTGGATTGACGGTGCTCAGTCGAAAAACGCCTCGACCACATTGCGCTTGCCCAGCATGAAGGCGTCGGCAACATGCTGCAGCGGTGCCAGATCGACATCGGAGGTGCCGGCCCGGACAATCTCTGCAAAGCGCTTGTAGAGCATCGGGTATTCCGCCTCCGGTTCGTCATGGACGACGCGGCCGTCGATGGCCAGCTTCGAGCCGCCGCCTGAAAGCACCATCGCGCCCTTGTCGGTGTCGGCGACAATGTCCCAGCTTTGTGGGCCGGTCTGGAGCCAATCGAGATCCATCGTCACCGGCAACCCGTTCGAGGTCCGGAAGGTGACGTGTGCCGCGACCGGGGCGGCACGGTTCTCTGGAAAATCCAGCACGGCCGAGGTGATGAACATCGCCGGCAGGATGTGGGTCGCGATCGACAGCGCATTGATGCCGGGATCGAAGACGCCGAAGCCGCCAGGCGCCCAGATCCACTCCTGGTTCGGGTGCCAGCGGCGCACGTCCTCCTTCCAGTTGATGGCGGCGGACTTGATCTTGGCAGAACTCAGGAAGGCACGCGCGGCCTCTACCGCCGGCGCATAGCGCGAATGCCAGCTGGCAAACAGCGAGACGCCGTTCTTCACGGCCAATGCTTTCAGATTCTCGACCTCGCTGACCGTGGCGCCGGGCGGCTTCTCTAGGAAGACGTGCTTTTGCGCTTCCAGCGCTGTGCGCGCCGCGTCGTAACGAAACTGCGGCGGCATGCAGAGCGAGACGGCCTCGAGCTCAGGCACCGCGCCGAGCATGGCTTCGATATCAGGAAAATTCGGGATGTTTTCCACCTTGCCATGCCGGCTGGCGGCCGCGATGAGGCGATAGTCCTGGTCTTTCGCCAGGGCCGGCAGGTGCTGATCGCGGACGATCTTGCCGACACCGACGATGCCAATCTTGATGGGCTGGGACACGGCCGCTCCGTCTGTTGGATGATGGTGGTGGTTTCTTAGAGCAATTCCAGGAAAAGTGTGAAGCGGTTTTCTCGGGAAAAGCGCGAAGCGCTTTCCCTTGGGGAATTGCGATAAAACAGAGAGATAGAGCGGTTCGGCGTTTCCTTGAAACGGTGAACCGCTCTGGCAGAACATTTGCCCCGGCAAGCCGAAACCGGCAAGCCGAAGCCGAAAAGTCAGCCCCAGCTTTCCTCGAACTGTAGCGTCAGTTCTTTGCCCGCCAGAAAGGCCTCGATGGCCGGCTCGAAAGGCGAGGGGTCGAGGCTGTTCGCGGCCAGCCATTTGTCGGAATAATAGGTGTTGGCATAACGGTCGCCGGAATCGCAGATCAGCGTCACCAGTGAACCGGCCTTGCCGTCCTCGATCAGGCGCGCGGCCTGAAAGCACATGGCGATGAAATTGGTGCCGGTCGAACCGCCGACACGGCGGCCGAGCCGGCGCGACAACACCCGCATTGCCGCCAGCGAGACCGCGTCCGGCACGCGCAGCATGTGATCGATGACGCCCGGCACGAAGGACGGCTCCATGCGCGGCCGGCCGATGCCCTCGATCCGCGACGGCTGTTCGCAGCGGCAATTTCGATCGTGCGTGGCATAGCCGTCGAAGAAGGCGGAGCGCTCGACATCGGCAACCGACAGCCGCGTGGCATGCTGCTTGTAGCGCAGGAAACGGCCGATCGTGGCGGTGGTGCCGCCGGTGCCGGCGCTCATCACGATCCAGGCCGGGATCGGATGTCGCTCCTCGCGCATCTGCCCGAAAATCGATTCGGCGATGTTGTTGTTGCCGCGCCAGTCGGTGGCGCGCTCGGCATGGGTGAACTGATCCATAAAATGGCCGCCAAGCCGCTCGGTGAGTTCGGCCGACTCGGCATAGATGCGCCTGCCGTCGTCGATGAAGTGACAGTTGCCGCCATAGTGCTCGATGGCCGCGATCTTTTCGCGCGACGTCGAGCGCGGCATCACCGCATAGAACGGCACGCCGATCATGCGGGCAAAGTATGCTTCCGACACCGCGGTCGAACCCGACGATGCTTCGATCACCGGTGCGCCTTCGCGGATCAGGCCATTGCACAGCGCATAAAGAAACAGCGAGCGCGCCAGCCGGTGCTTGAGGCTGCCGGTCGGATGGGTGGACTCATCCTTGAGATAGAAGTCGATGCCGGCCAGTGCCGGCAGATCAAGTTTCCACAGATGCGTGTCGGCCGAGCGGCGCTGGTCGGCCTCGATTGCCGCGACTGCGCGGTCGGCCCAGGTCCGGGACGCAGGTCCAACCGCTTTTGGTCCGGCCATCATCGGCATCCTGGTTTCAGATCGGCACGTCGAACGTAACGATCGACACTTCGCCTTCGAGCGCGCCTTGGAAGGCGGAAAGATGCGGCTCTTCGTCCGGCACGCCGTCCATGTCGCCGATCTGGTCGAGCTCAGCCTCCGCGTAACCTTCCGCCGCGAGCGATTCGAGCGCCCGGCGCACCGCCGAATCGTCGTCGGGGGCGACCAGCATCACATGCACGCCTTCGGGCTTGCCGCCCTTTTTCTTCCACACCCGGCCGGTGATGATGGTGACCGGGCGCTCCTCATTGTCGTTCACGGGCCGATTCCTCCGGGCGAGGGGATTTGTACTGTTCATGCCCCCTTTTTCGCATGAAGCCTTGCCGTGCAACAGCCAAAAGCCGGTCACTTTCTTCCTCGGGCTTGCAAAATGGCGAAAGAAAATTACATGCGGTTTTCGCATGGCTGCCAAGCCCCGGCTTCAATGCAATATTTGGCGCTCCGGGGTTGACGGTTCGCGGGCTTACGAGTAGAAGCCGCCCAGTCAGAACCGATGTGAGGCTCTCCCTTCCGAAGCGACACGCTTTGGAGTTTGCCTCAAACAGGGTTCGTTTTACGAGCGAAAAGACATTTCCGGCGTGCACGAAGCGGCTTCCGCTTCCTCTGCCATTTGTTCGGGCAAGACCGCGAGGCGCGGTTTATGGCCCGAATTTGCGTATGGAAATGACGCTTTGAGCGGCCCTGACCGGGCGAGACACGGAATTGAGAGACAAGAGGGTTTAATGCCTACCGTCAACCAGCTGATCCGCAAGCCGCGCATTGCGCCGGTGAAGCGCAACAAGGTCCCGGCCATGCAGCAGAACCCGCAGAAGCGGGGCGTCTGCACGCGCGTCTATACAACGACGCCGAAGAAGCCGAACTCGGCGCTGCGCAAGGTGGCCAAGATCCGCCTGACCAATGGTTTTGAAGTGATCGGGTACATCCCCGGCGAAGGTCACAACCTTCAGGAACACTCCGTGGTCATGATCCGCGGCGGCCGCGTCAAGGATCTTCCGGGCGTCCGCTACCACATCATCCGCGGCGTGCTCGATACGCAGGGTGTGAAGAACCGCAAGCAGCGCCGTTCGAAGTACGGCGCCAAGCGTCCGAAGTGACCGAAGCGTAGCGAAGGTCATCCCGGGCAAGCATCTGGGATCAAGGCCACCACGCATAATTGAGGCAGAGAAAAAATGTCGCGTCGTCACAGTGCAGAAAAGCGTGAGATCAATCCGGACCCGAAGTTCGGCGATCTGATCGTCACCAAGTTCATGAACGCCGTCATGTATGACGGCAAGAAGTCGGTTGCCGAGACCATCGTCTATGGCGCGCTCGACCAGGTTCAGTCGAAGACCAAGCAGGAACCGGTCACCGTCTTCCATCAGGCGCTCGACAATGTCGCGCCGCATGTGGAAGTGCGTTCGCGTCGTGTCGGCGGCGCCACCTATCAGGTTCCCGTCGACGTGCGTCCCGAGCGCCGCCAGGCGCTGGCCATTCGCTGGCTGATCGCCGCGGCCCGCAACCGCAACGAGACGACCATGGTCGACCGCCTTTCCGGCGAGCTGATGGACGCGGCCAACAACCGCGGCACCGCCGTCAAGAAGCGTGAAGATACCCACAAGATGGCTGAAGCCAACCGCGCTTTCGCGCACTACCGCTGGTAAAGCGCGAACGAGACTGAGAGGCAGCTACGATGGCCCGCGAATACAAAATCGAAGACTACCGCAATTTCGGTATCATGGCGCATATTGACGCCGGCAAGACGACGACCACCGAGCGCGTCCTCTATTACACGGGCAAGTCGCACAAGATCGGCGAAGTCCACGACGGCGCTGCCACCATGGATTGGATGGAGCAGGAGCAGGAGCGCGGCATCACCATCACGTCCGCCGCGACCACGACCTTCTGGAAGGGTCGTAGCGGCAAGATGTACCGCTTCAACATCATCGACACCCCCGGACACGTCGACTTCACCATCGAAGTCGAGCGTTCGCTGCGCGTGCTCGACGGCGCCATTGCGCTGCTCGATGCCAATGCCGGTGTCGAGCCGCAGACGGAAACCGTCTGGCGCCAGGCGGACAAGTACCGCGTTCCGCGCATGATCTTCTGCAACAAGATGGACAAGATCGGCGCCGACTTCTACCGCTCGGTCGAGATGATCGGTTCGCGCCTCGGTGCGCATGCCGTCGTCATGCAGCTGCCGATCGGCGCCGAGACCGAGTTCAAGGGCGTTGTCGACCTCGTCGAGATGAACGCGCTGGTCTGGCGCGACGAGACGCTGGGCGCTGCCTGGGACGTCGTCGAAATCCCGGCCGACCTCCAGGCCCGTGCCGAGGAATACCGCGAGAAGATGATCGAAGCCGCCGTCGAAATGGACGAGACGGCACTCGAGAATTACCTCGAAGGCAAGATGCCGTCGAATGACGAGATCCGCGCGCTGATCCGCAAGGGCACCATCGCGGTGAAGTTCTACCCGATGTTCTGCGGCTCGGCCTTCAAGAACAAGGGCGTGCAGCCGCTGCTCGACGCCGTCGTCGAATATCTGCCGTCGCCGGCCGATGTTCCGGCCATCAAGGGCGTCGATGCCAAGACCGACGCCGAGATCGAGCGTCACGCCGACGACAACGAGCCGCTGTCGATGCTCGCCTTCAAGATCATGAACGACCCGTTCGTCGGTTCGCTCACCTTTGCCCGCATCTACTCGGGCAAGCTCACCAAGGGCATCTCGGTCGACAACACCGTGAAGGGCAAGAAAGAGCGCATCGGTCGCATGCTGCAGATGCATGCCAACTCGCGCGCCGACGTCGAAGAGGCTTTTGCCGGCGACATCGTCGCTCTGGCTGGTCTCAAGGACACGACCACCGGCGACACGCTCAGCGATCCGCTGCATCCGGTCATCCTCGAGCGCATGGAATTTCCGGATCCGGTCATCCAGATCGCGATCGAGCCGAAGACCAAGAACGACCAGGAAAAGATGGGTCTCGCCCTTCACCGCCTGGCCGCCGAGGATCCCTCCTTCCGCGTCAAGACCGACGAGGAAAGCGGCCAGACCATCATTTCCGGCATGGGCGAACTTCACCTCGACATCATCGTCGACCGCATGCGTCGCGAGTTCAAGGTCGAGGCCAATGTTGGCGCACCGCAGGTGGCCTATCGCGAGACGATCACCCGTAGGCACGAGCAGGACTACACCCACAAGAAGCAGACCGGCGGTACCGGTCAGTTCGCCCGCGTCAAGATCGTCTTCGAGCCGAATCCGGACAGCAGCGAATTCGAGTTCGAAACCAAGATCGTCGGCGGTGCCGTTCCGAAGGAATACATCCCCGGTGTCGAAAAGGGCATCAACAGCGTCATGACCTCGGGTCCGTTCGCGGGCTTCCCGATGATCGGCGTCAAGGCGACGCTGATCGACGGCGCTTACCACGACGTGGACTCCAGCGTTCTGGCCTTCGAAATCGCTGGCCGCGCCTGCTTCCGTGAAGCCGCACCCAAGCTTGGCGTGCAGCTGCTCGAGCCGATCATGAAGGTCGAAGTGGTGACGCCGGAAGACTACGTCGGCAGCGTCATCGGCGATCTGAACGGCCGTCGCGGCCAGATCCAGGGCCAGGAAGCACGTGGCGTGGCCGTGGTTATCAACGCGATGGTGCCGCTCGCCAATATGTTCAAGTACGTCGACAACCTGCGCTCGATGAGCCAGGGCCGCGCGGCCTACACGATGCAGTTCGATCACTATGAGCCTGTGCCGACTGCGGTCGCCCAGGAAGTACAGAAGAAATACGCGTAACTCGAACGGGTTGCAGCATTAACTTAATTCAAGGCCCGCACGGGCGAGCAGGATTGGAGACATCACATGGCAAAAGGTAAATTCGAGCGTAACAAGCCTCATGTGAACATCGGCACGATTGGTCACGTTGACCATGGCAAGACGTCGCTGACGGCAGCGATCACGAAGTATTTTGGCGAATACAAGCGCTATGACCAGATCGACGCGGCACCTGAAGAGAAGGCGCGCGGCATCACGATCTCGACGGCGCATGTCGAATACGAGACGGCCAACCGCCACTACGCTCACGTCGACTGCCCCGGCCACGCCGACTATGTGAAGAACATGATCACCGGTGCCGCGCAGATGGACGGCGCGATCCTGGTTGTGTCGGCTGCCGACGGCCCGATGCCGCAGACCCGTGAGCACATCCTGCTCCGTGAGCACATCCTGCT
>NZ_JBFUDB010000006.1:0-479294 GCF_056404935.1 Mesorhizobium sp. P2_A8 | reverse complement strand
TCTCGATGCGATCGAGCAGCATCAGCCCGACATCATCGGCATGTCGGCGCTGCTGACCACGACCATGCCCTATATGAAGGTCGTCATCGACACGATGAAGGAAAAGGGCATCCGCGACGACTATGTCGTGCTGGTCGGCGGTGCGCCGCTGAACGAGGAATTCGGCAAGGCCGTCGGCGCCGATGCCTACTGCCGCGACGCGGCGGTGGCGGTCGAGACCGCCAAGGACTTCATGAAGCGCAAGCACAACGTCCGCGCTTCGGCCTGAGAAAGGAAAAGGCCGCCCAATCATGGCGGCCGTTTCACTTGGGCAGAGCAAGCTAGCGCGAGGCTAGTTCGCGGCGGTGGCAACTCTCTTGCCGGCGTTCTGTGTGGCGTTGACCGTGTTTGCGGCATCCTTGCCGACGCCACGGATCGTGTTTGCACATGCCGAAACCAGCAGCGCACTGGTGAGCAGCGCAATGACTGCATATGTGGATGTTTTCATGGACGGTTTATCCCTCTCTCGATAGATTCACCCCACAGCAACGAAAGCCGGCTCAGCTGGTTCCATGGCCAAGACTCAAAAGAAGACACCAGACCAAGCGGACACGCTGCTCGTCATCGCCTGCGGAATGATTGCGCGCGAGGTGTTGGCCGTCAAGGAACAGCTCGGACTCAATCACCTGGAATTGACCTGCCTGCCGGCGGAATTCCATTTCTATCCGGACCGCATCGCGCCGGCCATGGACAAGGCCATCGAAAAAGCCAAAGCGGAGGGCTACCAACACATCTTCGTCGGCTATGCCGATTGCGGCACCGGCGGCCTGCTCGACCGTATCTGCGAGAAGCACGGCGTCGAGCGCATGGCCGGCCCGCATTGCTTTGCCTTCTATCAAGGCATGGAAGCCTATGCGAAAATCGCCGACGACGACATGATGTCCTTCTATATGACCGACTTCCTGTGCCGTCAGTTCGACGCCTTCTTCATGAAGCCGCTTGGCCTCGACAAGCACCCGGAGCTGATCAAGGACTATTTCGGCAATTACGAGAAGCTGATCTACCTCGCCCAGACCGACGATCCGGAACTCGACAAGGTCGCCGAAAAGGCTGCCAAAATGCTCGGTCTGGCCTACGAACGCCGCGCGACGGGCTACGGCGACCTGACGGCGGGAATGGCGAGCGCCGCGGCCATCGCTGGCTAGGCAGCCCCCGCTTCCGTCCGCAGCTCCGCAAGCACATCGGCAAAGCTGGTCTTGCAGACGAAACCCAGCCTTTCCCTCGCCCGCGACGCGTCATAGACGCGGTCGATGGAGGAAAACATCGTCCAGCCGTTTCGCGCATAGAGCGCCGGGAATTCCGGAAAGTAGCGCGCGACCACCGACCGAGCGTCGGCGATCAATGCCGCGCAATCATCGGGCCGGAACGGCGTCGGCGCGCAGACGATGAAAATGTCGAACCCGAGCTGCGGCGCCTTTTCCAGGGCATGGACGTGGGCATCGGCCGCGTCCTCGACGGTCAACCGGCGAAACAGCAGTTCATTGGCCTTCGTGTTGGCATCCGACTGTTCGATCGCATGCGCCATGTCGTCGGCTTCGGGAAAGAAGCGGGCCGTGCGCAGCACCACCACCGGCAGCCCCTGCTGGATATGATAGAGGCGGCAGAGATGTTCAGCCGAAAGCTTGGTGACCCCGTAGATGTTGCGTGGCTCGGGCGACATCGCCTCCGTCAGCCAGGCGGCCTTGCGCGCGCCACCTTTGAACCCATCGCGTACAGCCTGCGAAATCATCAGCGAGGTCGTCGACGTGAAGATGAAGCGGTCGACGCCGGACGCCACCGCCGCATCGAGCAGGTTGAGCGTTCCTTGCACGTTGGTGGCGACGAAATCGCTGTTGGCGCGGTTCTCGATATTGGGTTTGTGCAGCGCGCCGCTGTGGATGATGGATTCGATCCGGTTGTCGCCGACCGTGCGCAGGACAAGGTCGCGATCGGCGATCGAGCCGACAATCTGAGTCTCCGCTGATGGAACCGGATCGAGGCCGGTGACATCGTGACCAAGCGCCCGCAGGCGCGGCGCCAGCGCACTGCCCAGCCAACCCGACGACCCCGTGAGCAAGATTCGCATTCGTCACACCATGATTTTTGAGCGTGACGCTGTTAAGCACGGATGACAGGCGCCAGCGACCCGATAAGTTATGCTCCAGATGGCAGCGGCGCCGCCCCAGACATCAACAGGAGGCCTCCCATGACCCTTCGTCCACTGCTCGCCGCTATCGGTCTGCTCTGCTGCACCCTCCCCGCGCTTGCCGATGGCGAGGTGCAAAAACTCATCACCCCAGCCGACAAGACACGGCTCGACAAATATGGCGAGACACGCAAGACGGCGCTGGCCGAGGCGAAAGCCGGAGACCCTGCCGAGGTCAAACAGCTCGATGCCTTGCTGGCAAAACCGCTGGTGGCCTTCTCCGACAAGGATTTGACCGGCAACTGGCAGTGCCGCACCATCAAGGCCGGCGGACCCTTGCCGCTCGTCATCTATGGCTGGTTCAAGTGCAAGGTGACCGACGACGGTTCCGGCTGGCGCCTGGAAAAGATCAGCGGCTCGCAGCGCACCAAGGGCCGCTTCTTCGACGATGCCGAAAAGCGCGCGATCTATCTCGGCTCGGCCTATGTCAACAGCGACCCGGCAAAGCCCTATGGAAGTGGTCCGCAAACCGACCAGGTCGGCTACGCCTTCCGCAACAGCGCCAGCGAATGGCGCATCGAATTTCCGGCGCCCTATTACGAATCGAAGCTCGACATCCTCGAATTCAAGCGCTGATCCGGAAACCGCAATCACCAAGGATTAACCCGCACGCCCTAGCATCCCGCAAGCCAGGGCCGATACCGGCCGCATCTTGTCCAACGGCGCGTCGCGAACCATGGAACCCCTCAAGTCGAACATCGTCGTCGTAACCGAAGGCGGCCCACACATCTGGGCGGTCATCAACGCCATCATCGACCGGCTGGGTCCTGTCAGCGTTATCCTCGAAGCTCCTGAATCCAAGAAGCAATTGCTGCTCAGGCGCGCCCGCCGGCTGGGCTGGGCATCGGCCATCGGTCAGTTGGGCACAATGGTGCTGACGCGTCTGGGAAAGCGCTTCTTTGCCGGCCATGCGGCGCAAATGATCGCCGAGCAGGAGCTGGAGACGGAACCGAAGCCAGGACAGTCGATCACCCACGTTCCCTCCGCCAATGCGCCGGAATGCCTGGACGCCATCGCACGGATCCAGCCAGGCGTTGTGTTTCTCGCCGGTTGCCGCATGCTGACGCGGGAGACGCTGTCGAAAATCGCTTGCCCGGTCATCAACTACCATGCCGGCATCACGCCCAGATACCGCGGCATGAACGGCGGCTACTGGGCGCTGGCGACCGGTGATGCCGAAAACTTCGGCACCACCGTGCTGCTGGTCGATGCCGGTGTCGACACCGGGGGGGCGCTCAGGCAGGCGCGCGGCAAGCCCGAACGCGGCGACAGCATTTCAAGCTACGCACTACGCCAGGCAGCATTGTCGCGTGACATCTGTGTCGAGGCGGTCAGCGACGTGTTGGCCGGAAAACTCGCCACCATCGACCCCGGCCTGCCGTCGCAACAATGGTATCACCCGACGATCTGGTTCTACCTCTGGACAGGCCTCAGAACCGGCATCTGGTAGCGCATCCCAGTTCCGCAATCGCACGCAAAGCGCTGGCTTTTCCGATGCGTCGAACCTGCCGCCGGCACACGCCGCGAACGAATAAACGCACCTTTCATTTTACGACATCCAAATGCGTCGCTTTTGAATGCGCGCGCGTCGTCCCATAACAAGCGGCCCAACTGCGCTTCCGGCAATGCTCGTGCATCGAGGAGTGAGAATTCATGGCCGATCTGATCGTCGTCTACTGGCGCGACATCCCTGCCCAGGTCATCGTCAAGAAGGGCCGGCAGAACGCCAAGCGCGAACTGCCGCTGCGCTTCACCGAGGCGATCGACATGTGCGCCATGCGTACCGGCGCCGGCGGTACCGACGACTATCTGGCCGAATGGCGCAAGGCCGATCCTGTTCCGGTCGGCGACGACCTCGAAGCCGAGGTCGAAAAGGCTTTCCAGGACATGGACACGAAGTACGACCGTGAGCGGCTGGTCGCTCTGGTCAAGGCGGGCGGCAAAGAAAATGTCTGAAAGCAACCCGGCGGTTACCCAGGCCACTCTGGTCAAGAAGGCAGCGCCGAAATCCGACTACAAGCCGGCCGACGTGTCGCCGCAGCGGCGCGTGCAGCGTTCCTTCGCGGTCAGGCTGTGGTCGATCAGGCACTCGCGCCTGCTCGAATGGTTCTACGCCAGATTCGCCGACATGTTCCTGCTGCTCCACCCCTTGTGGAAGGGCATCGGCTACGGTCGTGTCGAAGGGCCGATCAAATTTGTCGAGAAGCGCGTCAAGGGCTTCATGTTCGACTGCCGCATGTGCGGCCAATGCATATTGTCCTCGACTGGCATGTCGTGCCCGATGAACTGCCCCAAGCAATTGCGCAACGGCCCCTGCGGCGGCGTACGCGCCAACGGCAATTGCGAGGTCGAGCCTGACATGCCCTGCGTCTGGGTCAAGGCCTGGGAAGGCTCACAGAACATGGTCCACAGCGACAGGATCCTGACCGTGCAGAAGCCGGTCGATCAGTCGTTGCGCGAAACCTCGGCCTGGCTGCGGGTAACCGCGCAGGCGGCCGCCGCGCGCGAAGCAGCCGCAGCCGCCAAGAATGGGGCGGCAAACACCGGGACATCGGCATGATCGGACGGCAGCTCGACGAGAACCCGGCCGGCATCGATCTGCCGCTCGACCCCCTGCCCGGCCACACCTCGCGCGGCCGGCTGGAGCGCGTCCTGCGGCGCGGTGAATTCGCAGTGACGACGGAGCTCAATCCGCCCGACAGCGCTGATCCCGAGGACGTCTACAACCGGGCGAAGATCTTCGACGGCTGGGTCGATGCCATCAACGCAGTCGATGCGTCGGGCGCCAACTGCCACATGTCGTCGGTTGGCATCTGCGCACTTTTGACCCGAATGGGCTATGCGCCGATCATGCAGATCGCCTGCCGCGACAAGAACCGCATCGCCATCCAGGGCGACGTGCTGGGCGGTGCGGCAATGGGTGTCGCCAACATGCTGTGCCTGACCGGCGACGGGGTGCAGGCCGGCGACCAGCCCGGCGCCAAGCCCGTGTTCGACCTCGACTGCATGTCGCTCCTGGAAACCTGTCGCATCATGCGCGACAACGGCAAGTTTCTGTCCGGCCGCAAGCTGACCACGCCGCCGCAGCTTTTCCTCGGCGCTGCGATCAACCCGTTCGCACCGCCGATCGACTTCCGCCCGCATCGGCTGGGCAAGAAGATCGCCGCCGGCGCGCAATTCGTGCAGAGTCAGTATTGCTTCGACGTGCCGATGTTCCGCACCTACATGCAGAAGGTGCGCGATCTCGGCTACACCGAACAGTGCTTCATCCTGGTCGGCGTCGGACCGCTGGCCTCGGCCAAGACAGCCAAATGGATTCGCTCCAACGTGCCCGGCATTCACATCCCCGATTCGGTCATCAAGCGGCTGGAAGGCGCGCAGGACCAGAAGAAGGAAGGCAAACAGCTCTGCATCGACATCATCAACGAGGTGAAGGAAATTTCCGGTGTTTCAGGCGTCCACGTGATGGCCTATCGCCAGGAGGAATATGTCGCCGAGATCGTCGATGAATCAGGCGTTCTGAAGGGCCGCCAGCCATGGAAACGCGAGATCCGCCGCGATGACCAGATGGTCGCCGACCGGCTCGAGCACATACTGCACGACGACATTACCGAAACGCAGGTGGACATGGTGAAGACCGCGCACTGACGGTGCGGGCGACCACCCATTCGCTTGAACGAAACAAGACAACGATATAAAGAAATCTTTATATCACGGCGGAGAGAATTCATGACCCGGACCATCGTCGCCTCGGCGACACGAGAAATCATCATTGGCTTCGACCAGCCGTTCTGCGTGATTGGCGAACGCATCAATCCGACTGGTCGCAAGAAGCTGGCCGCCGAGATGATCGCGGGCAATTTCGAGACCGTGATCAGGGACGCGCTCGAGCAGGCAGCCTGTGGCGCCACCATGCTCGACGTCAATGCCGGCGTCACCTCGGTCAACCCGAACGAGACCGAACCCGGCCTGCTGGTGCAGACGTTGGAGATCGTCCAGGGCCTGGTTGACCTTCCGCTCTCGATCGACTCCTCGGTCACCGCCGCGATCGAGGCCGCCCTGAAGGTCGCCAAGGGTCGCCCGCTGGTCAACTCCGTCACCGGTGAGGAAGAAAAGCTCGAAGCCATCCTGCCGCTGGTCAAGAAATACCACGTGCCCGTCGTCGCCATCTCCAACGACGAAACCGGCATTTCGATGGACCCGGACGTACGCTTTGCCGTCGCCAAGAAGATCGTGCAGCGCTGCGCCGATTTCGGCATTCCGGCGCATGACGTTGTCGTCGACCCGCTGGTCATGCCGATCGGCGCGCTGGGCGATGCCGGCCGCCAGGTGTTCGCGCTGCTGCGCCGTCTGCGCGAGGAACTCAAGGTCAACACCACCTGCGGCCTGTCCAACATCTCGTTCGGCCTGCCGCATCGCCATGGCATCAACGCTGCCTTCATCCCGATGGTGATCGGCGCCGGCATGACGAGCGCAATCATGAACCCGGTGCGGCCGCAGGAAATGGAAGCCGTGCGTGGCGCCAATGTGCTGAACGGCACCGACGAGAACTGCACCAACTGGATCCGCACCTACAAGGACTACAAGCCGGCCGAGGGCGGCCAGGCGGTAGCCGCCCCGACGCAGGTCAACGCGCCGGGCGAAGGCGCCGGCAATGGTGGTCGCCGCCGTGGCGGCCGTGAAGCCCGGATGGGTCGGGGATAAGCGCGCAATCGTGAATTCACCTGCCAACATCACCGATCCGCTCGTGCTGTTCATGCCGTCCGGCAAGCGCGGGCGGTTTCCGGTCGGCACGCCGGTTCTGGATGCCGCGCGCCAGCTCGGCGTCTATGTCGAAAGCGTCTGCGGCGGACGCGCCACATGCGGGCGCTGCCAGATCGAAGTGCAGGAAGGCAATTTCGCCAAGCACAAGATCGTCTCCTCCAACGACCACATCACGCCCAAGGGCGCCAAGGAAGAGCGCTATGAGCGCGTCCGCGGCCTGCCCGAACGGCGCCGCCTCTCCTGCTCGGCGCAGATCCTCGGCGACCTCGTCATCGACGTGCCGCAGGACACGGTCATCAACGCGCAGACCATCCGCAAGGATGCCGACACCAGGGTGATCGCCCGCGATGCGGCAATCCGCATGTGCTATGTCGAGATCGAAGAGCCCGACATGCACAAGCCGCTCGGCGATCTCGATCGCCTGAAGATCGCGCTGATGCATGACTGGGGTCTGAAAAGCCTCGATTTCGATTTTTATCTGCTGCCGCAGGTGCAAGGCATCTTGCGCAAGGGCAACTGGACCGCGACCGCCGCCATCTACAAGGATGCCGACACCGAGACAGCGCGCGTCGTGGCACTGTGGCCCGGCCTCAAAAACGAGGCCTATGGCCTCGCCTGCGATATCGGGTCGACCACAATCGCCATGCATCTGGTGTCGCTGCTGTCGGGCCGCGTTGCCGCCTCGTCCGGCACCTCGAACCCGCAGATCCGTTTTGGCGAGGATCTGATGAGCCGCGTCTCATACGTAATGATGAACCCGGATGGCCGCGAAGGCATGACGGTCGCCGTGCGCGAAGCGATCTCCGGTCTTGTCGACAAGGTCTGCGCCGAAGGCAATGTCCAGCGCAACGACATCCTGGATTCCGTTTTCGTCGGCAATCCGATCATGCACCATCTGTTCCTCGGCATCGACCCGACCGAGCTCGGCGGCGCGCCCTTCGCGCTGGCCGTTTCGGGCGCGGTGCACATCAAGGCCTCCGATATCGGCCTGAAACTCAACCAGGGCGCCAGGCTCTACATGCTGCCTTGCATCGCCGGCCATGTCGGCGCCGATGCGGCGGCGGTGACGCTGTCGGAAGGTCCGCACCGCCAGGACGAGATGATGCTGATCGTCGATGTCGGCACCAATGCCGAGATCGTGCTTGGCAACCGGGCGCGCGTCGTCGCGGCCTCCTCACCCACCGGACCGGCCTTCGAAGGTGCAGAAATCTCCGGCGGCCAGCGCGCCGCCCCCGGTGCCATCGAGCGCGTACGCATCGACCCGGACACGCTGGAGCCGAAATACCGTGTCATCGGCTCGGAACTGTGGTCAGACGAGCCGGGCTTCCTCGACAGCGTGCAAGCGACCGGCGTCACCGGCATCTGCGGCTCCGGCATCATCGAGGTGGTGGCCGAGATGTATCTCGCCGGCATCATCTCGGAAGACGGCGTCATCGACGGCGGGCTTGCCGCGCGCTCGCCGCGTGTCACCGCCAATGGCCGCACCTTCTCCTATGTGCTGAAGGAAGGCGAACCGAAGATCACCATCACCCAGACCGACGTGCGCGCCATCCAGCTTGCCAAGGCAGCACTTTATGCCGGCACCAAGCTGCTGATGGAAAAGCAGAACACCGAGCATGTCGACCGCATCCATTTCGCCGGCGCCTTCGGCTCCTTCATCGATCCGAAATACGCCATGGTGCTGGGCCTGATCCCGGATTGCGATCTCGACAAGGTTTCGGCCGTCGGCAACGCCGCCGGCGCCGGTGCCCGCATGGCGCTGCTCAATCGCGGCTACCGTCGCGAGATCGAGGACACGGTCAGCAAGATCGAGAAGATCGAGACCGCACTGGAACCGAAATTCCAGGAGCATTTCGTCTACGCCATGGCGTTGCCCAACAAGGTCGATCCCTTCCCGAAACTGTCGGCTGCCGTGAAACTGCCGCCGCGCAAGACGGTCAGCGAGGATGGCGTCGCCGGCGACGCCGCCCCGCGCCGGCGTTCGCGCGAAGGCCACGCCGCCCGGCGCGGCCGGGAATAAGCGGTCGCACCCAGCCGCAGCCCTCCAAACTCATTTGTATGCAAATGTTTCCGGATCTGCCTGATCCGGAAACCGAAGCGTTGTTTTCGTGAAATCCGCTGGAAACATGCGCGGCGCATTTAAGCCCCATCGAAGGGCCGGCCGGAAATGTCTTCCTGCCGCGATGACCTTCCGGAGGAAACCAAAATGTCGATGTTCGAAAGCCTCGGCCGCTATGGTGTGGCCATCAAGATTGCCCACGACAGGAAGAAGTCGATCCGGGCCATGAACAACCTGCCGGCGCATGTCCAGAAGGACATCGGTTGGCCGGCATCGCCGCCGAACGACCCGCAGGCGGCGCTCATCTCGCTGCTTCTGGGTACGGCGCGCTGATGACATTCGCCGACAGATGCAAGGTGCTCGTCAGGCGTCGGAGCCCTCATGCGGCCCCGGCGCCTGGCAACCACCGGCTGCGCGCCGCTTCTGCCGCGTCGCTGACCAACGCGTCGCGGATCACACCACCGTGTAGACATAGCGTAAAACTTGACATTTTCGGCCACGGCACGATCTTCGCAAGTCAGGGGGAATTCTCTTAGTCGGCTGCAGCCGAAGTTCGTGTACCCGCATGCCAAGTTTCAAAAGCCACTTTGTATCGTTCGTGCTCCGGCACAGCCGCAAAAAGGCGTTTGCCAGCCCGGAAAACCTGCAGCGCTGGATCGCTGCCGCGCGCAAGACCGAGAACCACCAGCCGCCCGCCTCGCTTCGTCAGCGTCTCGACATCGAGGTGCATGCGGTTGATGGCTTCCCTGTCTATGAAATTGCCCCCAGGGCCGGCGAGCAGAAGCGGATTCTTTATCTGCACGGCGGCGCCTATGTCTTTGAAATCACGCCCTATCATTGGCACCTGATCGCCGACATGGCCGACCGGCTGGGTTACGGCATCACCGTGCCGATCTATCCCATCGCTCCCGAACACGATTTCCACGCCATGTTCGGCATGGTTGGCGACGTCTACCGCCAGATGCTCGACGAGACGGAGGCTGAGGATATCGTCTTCATGGGCGATTCCGCCGGTGGCAACATGGCCGTGGTGCTGACCATGATGGCCGCGGAAGAGGCCGTGCCCCTGCCGTCACGCCATGTGCTGATTTCACCCGGCCTCGACATGTCGCTTTCCAACCCGAAGCTGTTCGAGGCCGAACGCAATGATCCGTGGCTCGGCATTCCCGGCGGCCTGGAGGCGATCCGGATGTACAGTGCCGGCATCGACCGCAACGACTGGCACATCAGCCCGCTCTATGGCGATCTGTCGGTATTGCCGAAAACGCTGCTGTTGACCGGCTCGCACGACCTGCTCAGTCCCGACAATCTGATCTTCGCCGAAAAGGCGCGTGCCGCCGGCGTCGAAGTCGATGTCGTCTATGAGGAAGGCATGTTCCACGTCTGGCCATTGATCGACATGCCGGAATCGCGCCGCGCCCGCCAGCACATCGTCGCGTTTCTGAGCGAGAGCCGCTCGCCGATCAGGCAAGACACAAGGTTCGAAGTGCCCTCCGCCGAGGCGGCGGAGTAGCGCTTTCTGCTCTCGGTCCGACGCTGAAGCTATTCCAGGAAAATGTGAAACGGTTTTCCGTCCGGAATTGCGTCAAACCGATCAGAACTTGCCGGTTTCCCGGAACACTTCGAAGGTGGCGCGGATATGGTCGGCGACGGCCTTGACCGGCGCGCTGGCGTCCGGCGCCACCACCATTGCCAGATTGTAGGTGCCGATGTCGGGCATGCCGTCCTTCGGGCAGAGTTCGACCATGTCGTTGCCGAGGAATGACTTCGGCAGCGGCGCCACGGCGAGATCGGACATGATCGCAGCGCGCTGTCCGGCTGTGTGGGCGCTCATATAGGCGATGCGGTAGTTGCGGCCCTCGCGGCCAAGCGCATCAAGTGCGCCCGCCCGCCAGGCGCAGCCCTCTTCCCAAAGCGATACCGGCAAGGGTTCGCGCAGATGCGCGCAGCCGCCCTTGGCGCCGGCCCAGACGATCGGCTCGGTGAGCAGCACCTCGGCGCCCAACGCGCTGGTCTTGTAGGAATTGGTCAAGAGCGTGATGTCGAGCGCCCGGTCGTCCATGCGCCGGCGCAAATTGCTGCTCTGGTCGATGGTGACATCGACGGCGATCGACGGATGCGATTGCGCGAAACGCTTCAGCACATGCGGCAGCACGCGCTCGCCATAGTCATCCGGCGAGCCGAGCCGGACAACGCCAACAATCTCGGGAATGATGAACTTCGACACCACCTCGCGGTTGATCGACAGCAGCCTGCGGGCATAGCCGAGCAGCATTTCGCCATCCGTGGTCAGCGACACCGAGCGGGCGTCGCGCGCGAACACCGAGCGGCCAAGAATATCCTCCAGCTTCTTGATTTGCATGGAGACGGCCGACGGCGTGCGGAACACGGCATTGGCGGCAGTGGTGAAGCTGCCGGTCTCGGCAATCGCCACGAAAGTGCGCAAAACGTCGAGATCGAGCAGTGGCAGTGGATGATTGAGCGGGGCGTTCATGGGAATCGACCTTCAATTTTTCTGATACAAAGCATCATTCCATTTCGTTTGATTGAACATCAGATTGGGAGGATAGTCAACACCATCGAGGCAGGACGCATTGGAAGTGGCCCCGAAACGGCCACGAGACAAACCTGCAATCGACATGAAATGGGGTTGAAACACATCGCGTTCAACGCCTCACATCCAGGGTCGGACTGTTCCGGCCCGCCACCAAGGAGAAAGAAATGTCTATCCTGTCGTCCATCGGTCGGATCGCGACCGAATTCAGCGCCGCCCGCGCCCGCTACCAGACCGAACGTGCCATCCACTCCCTGCCGATCGAATTGCAGAAGGATATCGGCTGGCCTGAAGCCGCCGACACCAAGACCGGTCTTCGCAATGGCGTCGGATCCTGGGCTGGAGCAAAGTAGATCGTGTGTACCAAGTGCTGAAGGCCTGCCGCGCAGCCCGCCCGGCAGGCCTTCTCTGTTTTATTTGTATTCAAATGAGTTTTGAAGCCATGCCGCCAGCGCATGACGCATATGAGCAAGCCGCATAGCGACCCATCTTCCCGATTAGTGCCTTGTAAATAATCGTAAATTTCGGGCATCTTGCCCAAATTTGTCGCAATCGGTGTCGCATTTCATATCAAGCGCTTCGCATTTGCGATTTAGTTTTACGCAGCACAAGCCTATATCAGCGTCAGCAAACGAGCTGCCCCACTCCATCAAGCGAAGGCGACCCGTCTGAGCAACCGAATGGAGATGATCATGAAGCTTTTTGCCCGCCTCTTCGCCCGCCGCGAAATGAACCTGACCACCGCTCTCGAGCGTCAGCGCCTCGCCAACACCATGCCCGGCCAGACCGGCGCGATGGCTGCGGCGCGCCTCGGCTTCGTCGCCTGAAATTTTTTGCAGGCAGCGCTTCCCTGCCGCTGCTTTAGAACTGTAACGCCGCCTGGCTCCGGCCAAGGCGGCGTTTTTGTTCCGCCGCAAGAGCGCAATTTGCCTGTCGTTTGAACAGTTGGGGGGCTGCTTTCAGCTCTCGCTGCATGCCGATTGCCCATTTGCGACCCATGTCGCAAATTTAATCTCGTCCTGGCAGCGTAGCCGATTGACAAGAATAGTTTTTCCTGATGTCGCTATGCTATTCGCGACATCCTGTTCGCGCCATGGCTGTGTGAGGTTCCCTTGAACGCCGTCAAGCATCCGATCAAGCGATCGTTTGTATTCTTCCTTGTCCCCGATTTCACCATGATCGCTTTTGCGACCGCGCTCGACCCGCTGCGCTCGGCCAACCGCATGCTGGGCTATGAGGCCTATCGCTGGCGTCTCGCCAGCATCGACGGCAAGCCGGTGCGCGCCTCGAACGGGGTCGAATGCGCGGTCAACACCTCGCTGGAGGAAGAGCGCAAGAAGATGGCAGGCCCTGACCGGCCGAACATGGCCATCGTCTGCAGCGGCATCAATGTCGAGCGCTATCAGAACAAGTCGGCCTTCGCCTGGCTGCGCGAGGAGTACAATCGCGGCGTCGCCGTCGGCGGCCTGTGCACCGGCGCGCATATCCTTGCCGCCGCCGGCCTGCTGTCCAACAAGCGCTGCGCCATCCACTGGGAAAATCTGCCGGGCTTTTCCGAGGCGTATCCGAAGGCCAATGTCTTTGCCGACCTGTTCGAAATCGACCAGAACATCTACACCTGCGCCGGCGGCACCGCCGCACTCGACATGATGCTGAAGCTGATCGGCGACGATTTCGACGAGAACCTCGTCAACCGCGTTTGCGAGCAGGTGCTGACCGACCGCGTGCGCAGCCCGACCGACCGCCAGCGCCTGCCGCTGCGCGCCCGCCTCGGCGTCCAGAACTCGAAAGTGCTGACCATCATCGAGCTGATGGAGGCAAACCTGTCCGAGCCGCTGTCGCTGATCGAGATCGCCGACCATGTCGACCTGTCGCGCCGCCAGATCGAGCGGCTGTTCCGCACCGAGATGGGACGCTCCCCTGCCCGCTACTATCTGGAAATCCGGCTCGACCGCGCCCGGCATCTGCTGATCCAGTCGTCGATGCCGGTGGTCGAGGTGGCTGTCGCCTGCGGTTTCGTCTCGGCCTCGCATTTCTCCAAATGCTACCGCGAGCTCTACGCCCGCTCGCCGCAGCAGGAACGCGTCGACCGCAAGCAGCTGCTGGCCGCCTGATGCGATAGATTTGAACAGGATGGTGAGCGGCGACAGGCAACTGGATCGGCGGCCGGCCGGCGAAACGGCACTGGCCGCCGGAACTCCGCCATCGCTTAATAGTCGTTGCAATAACACTCCGCCGACGAGATGCGGTCGTTCCACTCGCTGCCACCGAAATCGCGGATCCTGCGCCTGATCTCGATCGAACGGCCCTCCATCCGAGAATCCTCATAGGCAACGAGCGTGCAGCCACGGCGAACGATCACCGACGACACGCGGTCGTTCCAGAACTGACCGCCGCGAAAGTTCACGGAATCCTCAGCCCCCATGCCGATAGACCGCCCGCGAAAATTTGCGTGCTCGAACATGATGCATGCGGGCTCATCGTCGTATTGGGCACTGGCGCCATCGGCACAAAGCACGGACGCGACGGCAGTCAGTATGGCAAGACGTTTCATCTGGTGTTTCCTCGGTTCTAACCGCGGCGCCCCCGCCGCGGGATCGCGCGGCCTCGCAAGTTTGCCATTGCTTCGGCCGGAGAGGCAAGCCTAGCGGCTGTCGAACATCCAGCTGCGGTTGCGCCACAATTTCTCTCCGACCAGGCAGTCGCTGGCGGGCTTGTCCTGCGCCAATACCACCGGCGGATGCGCGGCTTCTTCCGCCGCCCATTGCGGCGAGGCTGGACCGGCAAGCTCCAGCACCAGCTTGCGGCGGATGGCCTCGGGAAATTGCGTCCAGTCGTTGACCGGGATCATGAAGGCACCCGGACCGCCGATGACGCAGTCGCTGTAGTAGCGATCGAGATTGTTGACGTCGTAGGCGCCGGAAAAGCCGCCTCGGGTCATCAGCGGCAGTCCGTTGATGACGATGCCTTGCTTGATCAGCTCGTCGCGGGTGAGATTGACCGGCGCGCCCTGGTTGTTGGGGCCGTCGCCCGAAATGTCGATGACCCGCTTCGTCCCCTGGTAGCCGCTTTCGGCGAAAAGATCGTAGCCGAACTCCAGCGCGCCGGAGATCGAGGTGCGCCGCGCGCTGCCGGGCGGCTGGGCGGACAATTGCACGACCACCCGCTCCGCATCAGCGCGGCTGGCGATCACCGTCCACGGCACGATCACGCGCTGCCAGGTGGTGCCGGCCCATTCGACATAGGTGACGGCGATCTTGCCGTGGGCGCCATCGGCAATGGCCTGCAACACGTTGTCGTGCATCAGCGCCGCCGCGTAGCCGTGACGCTGGATTTCGAGTTCATCCGGCGACATCGACAGCGAAACATCGACGGCCAGCACCAGCTCGACATCGACCGGTTCGTCGGCGAGACACACCGGCGTCAGCCAGAACAGCGCCAGCGCTGCGCCGCCCGAGAGGAAATGTCTTGCACAGGAAAAAGCAGACATGCCGCAAGGGTAAGCGAGAATCGCCAGTTTAAAAAGAGAAAAGCCCGGCCATGAGCCGGGCTTTGCATGACGCTGTTTCGCGCCCCGCGAGCACTCAACTGCGCGGCTTGAGGTTTTCCGGGTCGTAGAGCGGCTTGTAGCCGACCGCGGCCACTTCGACCGGATAGGTTTCACCGAAATACTCGATGGAGAGCTTGCGGCCTTCCTGGGCGTACGCCCACGGCAGATAGGCAAGACCGATGTTCTTGCCGATGGTCGGGCCATAGGCCATCGAGGTGGTGAACGACCGGCGGCCGAGTTCGTCGACCAGCGTTTCGCCCGTCTTCGGGTCCATCACCGGCATCGTCCCGACGGGATAGCGGGCAACGCCTTTCGCATCGACATTTTCGGTCATCACCAGCGTGCACAGCATGGCCGGCTGGTGCTCGCGGGCGCGGTATTCCGCGTGCTTCGCCTTGCCGCAAAAGTCGTTCTCCTTGACCTTCGGGCGGGCGAGATCGGCTTCGAGCAGATTGTACTCGGTCAGAAGGTCGGCATTCTGCAGGCGCAGGCTCTTTTCCATGCGGCGCGTGTTGGCATAGGTCTCGACGCCAAAGGGCATCACGCCGGTCGAGCGCAAGGCATCCCAGACGGCTAGGCCGTCCTCGTAGCGCATATGCAGTTCCCAACCCTGCTCGCCGACATAGGAGATGCGGAAAGCCGTGACGTCCTTGCCGCCGATCCGGACCGGCTTGATCGCCGCGAACGGGAAGTTTTCAATCGAGAGCCCGTCCGGAGTCTCGACCACCTTCTGCAAGGTCGCCCGCGCGTTCGGACCCCAAATGCCGATGGTAACGAATTTCTCGGTCACATCGGTGATGGTGACATCGAAACCTTTATCCTGCGCCGTGCGGCGCAAGTACTGGAAGTCGCGCGGGCCGGCATCCGCCCCGTCGATCAAACGACAGCGGTCGGCCATGCGGATGACGGTAAAGTCGGCGCGCACCATGCCTTCCTCGTCGAGGAAGTGGGTGTAGATGCCCTTGCCGATGTTGTTGTCGCCGCCGATCTTGGCCGCGCACAGCCATTCCAGCAGCGCGACATGGTCGGGACCTTCGATGTCATACATGGCGAAGTGCGACAGGTTGACGATGCCGCAATCCTCGCTCATGGCGAGGTGTTCGGCATTGGAGACGCGCCAGAAATGGCGGTTGTCCCACTCATTCTCACGCACCGGCACGCGGTTGCCATACTTCTCCAAGAGATGCTCGTTGGCGGCATAGCCATGGGCGCGCTCCCAGCCGCCCAGTTCCATGAAATAGCCGCCGAGTTCCTTCTCGCGCTCCCAGAACGGCGAGCGCCGGATGTTGCGGCCCTTGGAGAAGGGTTCGCGTGGATGCACCGCCGGATTGTAGACCTTCATCGCCGTCTCGGTGCAGCGATCCCAGATGAACTGCTCCTTCGTCTGGTGCGGATAGAAGCGCGCATAGTCGATGGCGTGATGGTCGATCGCGGTGCGGCCGTCCGTCATCCAGTCGGCGATCAGCTTGCCCATGCCGGGCCCGTCCTTGACCCAGATGGCGACGGCGTACCACAGGCCCCTCACCTTCTGGCTTTCGCCCATCGACGGGCCGCCATCCGCTGTCACCTGCAGAAGACCGTTGAAGGAATGGCTCTCGTTGTAGCCAAGCTCGCCCAGGATCGGCGTCAGCTCCATGGCGCGTTCGAGCGGCCCCAGGATCTGCTCCATGTCGAGATCACGCTGCGAAGGCGAAAGCCGGGCCTGGTCTTTCTCCAAGAGGTCACGCGGATGGCAAAGGCGCGGATTGGTCTCTTCGTAGTA
Source organism: Mesorhizobium sp. P2_A8 (assembly GCF_056404935.1). Classification (NCBI taxonomy): domain Bacteria; kingdom Pseudomonadati; phylum Pseudomonadota; class Alphaproteobacteria; order Hyphomicrobiales; family Phyllobacteriaceae; genus Mesorhizobium; species Mesorhizobium sp. P2_A8. The sequence continues at coordinate 462,381 of NZ_JBFUDB010000006.1, read as the reverse complement.
GCCCCATTCGATCTGCCCGCCTTCGGCGGTCTTGGGATCGCCGGTGTCGCGCATATAGGCCGAATTGCCCTGGTCGCGCAGCAGCGGCCAGCCGATCTCCTTGCCGGTGCCGGCGAACTCGTTGTACGGGCCGAAGAAGGTGAGCGGATGGTCGATCGGCATGACCGGCAGGTCTTCGCCGACCATCTCCGCGATCAGCCGGCCCCAAATGCCGGCGCAGACCACGACATAGTCGGCCTCGATGGTGCCGCGGTCTGTCACTACGCCGGTGATGCGGCCGTCTTTGACGACGAGCGACCTGGCCGGTGTGTTGGCGAAGGACTTGAGCTTGCCGGAGGCTTCCGCCTGGTCGACCAGCTTGCCGGCGACGGTCTGTGAGCGCGGTATGACGAGGCCGGCATCGGGATCCCACAGACCGCCCTGCACCATCCCTTCTTCGATCAGCGGAAATTTTTCCTTGATCTCGGTGGGCTCGATCAGCCGGGCGCGCGTGCCAAAAGCCTTGGCCGAGGCGATCTTGCGCTTGATCTCTTCCATGCGGCTGTCGTCTCCGACGCGAGCCACTTCGAGGCCACCGATGCGCGCGTAATGGCCCATCTTCTCGTAGAAATCGATGGAGTAGAGCGTCGTCCAGCACGACAGGAAATCGTGGCTGGTGGTGTAGCAGAAGTCGGAGGCGTGCGCCGTCGAGCCGATGTCGGTCGGGATGCCGGACTTGTCGATGCCGACAATATCGTCCCAGCCGCGCTCGATCAGATGATGGGCGATCGATGCGCCGACAATACCGCCCAGGCCGACGATGACGACCTTCGCCTTTTTCGGAAACTCTGCCATTGCCCGCGACTCCAAAGTGATAAAGCGGGCGGACTATAGGGCGGAGCGGCGGGCCAGATGAAGCCTGTTTGCGACATCGGCAAAAAGCCGAGCGACCAGACGGCCGAATGGTTCACATCGGGCGCCTTGGCCGGTTCTCTTTTCGCTCGACAGATCCGCTCAGGCGAAGGCCCAGATGTCCTCGGCCTGGAAGCCGACCTGGTAGCCTGATGTCTTCAGCTTGACCACGACCTGGCCGATCTCGGCCGCCGGCAGAGCGCCGACCTCGACCTTGATCATGCCTGGGCGATAACGTTCGAGGTCGAGTTGTTCGAACACGATCCAGTCGGCACCCTCGCAATCGACGAGGAAGGCGTCGATATGGCTGATGCCGTTGCGGTCGAGCAGCGTCTGCAAGGTCTCCGACGGCACCTCGATGTCTCTGAGATGCGGCGCGAACTTGTTGAAATTGGCGTCGGCTTCGCCCCAGGCATTCCTGCCCGACATCAGATTGGTGTCGGTCACCGACGAGCAGCCGATGAACTCGATGGGCAATGTGCCTGCCTCAAGTGCGGCGGCATCGAAGGTGTGGACGGTGATCGTGCCCTTGCTCTTCGTCACCGCCACCGGCTCGATGACGAACCGGCTCGTGTCGGGATAGTTGGCGCGCAGCCGCTGCTGATTGTACGGGATCGGCTCGACCAGCATGGCGCGTGCGCCAGCTATGCGGTGCAGCCACGGCGTGACGTCGTCGAACAGCGCGCCGTCGCAGGCGCCGACATTGACCATCTGGAACGGTCGTCTCGATCCGCCAAAGCGCGCCTTCAGCGCCACCTTGGCCAGGAATTTCGTGCCGCGCAGCGACGGCCCGCGATCGAGAAGCCCACAGGGAAGACCGAGCGAAAGGGCAATGCGCGCCAGGTTGGATACGGAACTCATGACTTGTCTCCGGAAATGACGTGCAGGGCGCGATGCTGGCCACGAACCACTGTCGCCCACAGCGCCGTCAGCGGCGTCGCCAGCAACAGGAAAGGCGGGATCAGATTGGGGAAGTAGATGCGGGTGTCGTGGATCGGGAAGACGACGAATTTCGCCAGCACGCCGAGAACCAGCGCCGCAAACAATATGCCGGCGCGGCGATCGAGACGGAAGCCGGCGCGGCCGGCCGCATACCAGCCGGCCAGTGCCAGCACCGACACGCCGACCCAGCTGTTCAAGCTGACAGCGCGCAGCAGTGATGTGGCAAACGCCCTGAGATAGGCGGTGACCGAGAAGGCCGGCTCGAACCCATCCATATTGTAGTGCTGCTCGATGCTGGAGAACCACAGATGCGGCCACCAGCCGGGATGATGGGCCCAGTGGGAAATGGCGAAATAGGCGACGAAGGACGCGGCAAAGCCGGCCAGCGCGCCCCACGCCTTCTGCCGGAGAGTGACCAGAAGCACGGCGAAAATCGCAAGGAAAACAATGTTGTCCGGCCGCGCCATGAAGGCAAGGAAGAGCAGGATTGCCGTTGCCGCCTCGCGGCCGCGGACATAGGCGTAGAGGCCGCCGAGGAACAGCGCCGAACACAACAGGTCAGGCGTCGAGGCGCGCGCCGCGTCGCCGAAGTCGGCCATGATCAGCACCGCGCCGACGATAGGCGCCAACGCCAGTGCCCGCGCCGAGCGCAGCCAGAGCAGCGTGATCGCGCCGAACAGCAGCACGGAGAACACCGACACCAACCGCATCGCCTCGACCGGCGACATCACCGAACTCATCGTCGACAGGATCTCGGCATAGAGAAACTTGATGCGGTACATGCCGAGCAGCGAATGAAAGTCGGCGGCATTCTCCGTCATATGGCTGCGGAAGCCGCCGCCATCATCGGTCAGCGTCTTGTAGTCGCCCGCCGACACGCCGGCCTTGACGGTGTTGTAGGCATAGTCATGCAGCGCCTGCGCATCGGGATAGGTGCCTTCCTCGGCGATGGCGAGGTAGGGCAGCATATCCCAGTTGGCGTCCGGCATAACCCATGCCGTGAACGCCGTCAGCAGGATATAGAGCGCAAAGGCCGCCGCGCCGATGGGTGCTGCCAGCCGTGCATAGGTCCCCTCGCCCCACGCCAGTCCGGCCTCGGTGAGCCGGTCGAGTGGGTTTTTCGCTACAGGAGACTTGGTCAGCATCATCTTGCTCGGCGAGCTACGCTTTAACGGACTTGGCTTTTGACGAAATCCTTGACGATCGCCACGATGCCGCGCGACAGCAGGCTGTCGAAGGCATCGACGAAGCGGTCGACATGCTCACGCTGGCAGATCAGCGGCGGCTCGAGCCGGATGACGTTGCGGTTGTATTCGGTGAAGGCCACGAGCACGTCGTAGTCGCGCAACAGCAACGCCCCGACGAAGCCCGACAGCGACCCCTTCAGCTTGTCGTCGAGTACGCTGACGATCGGCCGCAGCACCATCGGCAAGGTCTGCGAGAAGTCGTGGAACTCCAGCCCGACCATGAACCCCTTGCCGCGTACATCCTTGATGATCTTAGGGTATTTGTCCTTGAGCGCCTGCAGCCGCTGCAGCAGGTAATCGCCGGTAGCGGCGGCGTTGTCGATCAGCCCCTCGTCATAGAGCACGTTGAGCCCCTCGATCGAGGTGACGCAGGCCTCGCCCATGCCGCCGAAGGTCGCCATCGCGTGGATCATCGCCGTCTTCGGCGTGCCATAGGCCTTCATGTAAACCTCGCGCCGCGCGATCATCGCGCCGACCGCCGCCTTGCCGGCGCCGAGCGACTTGGCCAGCGCCGTCACGTCCGGAATGACGCCGTAGTGCTCGAAGGCATAGAAGCGGCCCGAACGGCCATAGCCGCACTGCACTTCGTCGGCGACCCACAGCACGCCATACTGGTCGCACAGCGCGCGCAGTTTCTGCCAGTATTCGGCCGGCGCCTGGATGATGCCGCCGCCGCCCTGGATGGTTTCGAGCACGATGCCGCCGACCTCCGGGTCGGAGCGGAACAGGCGTTCGACCGCTTCGATGTCGGCAAACGGAATGCGGACCGTATTCTGCGCCATCTTGAAGTCGGCGCGGTAGAGTTGGCCGTCGGTGATGCCCAGCACGCCCTTGGTCTTGCCGTGGAACGAATTCTCGGCATAGACGATTTTCGGCCGCTTCGGGCCGGCGGCGCGCTCGGCGAGCTTGACCGCTGCTTCCATCGCTTCCGAGCCGGACGAGCCGAGGAACACCATGTCGAGATCGCCTGGCGAGCATTTGGCGATGTTGTGCGCCAGCGCCGCCGCATACTGCGACATGAAGGCAATGGCGATTTCCTGGCGCTTCTCTTCCTGGAATTTTTTCCGCGCTTCCAGGATGCGCGGATGGTTGTGGCCGAACGCCAGCGAACCAAAACCGCCGAAGAAATCGAGGATCTTGCGGCCGTTCTGGTCGATATAGAACATGCCCTCAGCGCGCTCTATCTTGATCTTGTGGAAGCCGAGCAGCTTCATGAAATGCAGCTGGCCGGGATTGAGATGCGCCTTGAACAGGTCGGTCATCTCAGCGACGTCCATCGCCTTGGCCTGCTCGACGCTGATCAGGTTGGGCTTGGCGATGGTGACTGGCGACAGCGCCGGCGCGCTGACCATGGTGCGCGCGCTCGTCTGTTCGGGCTTGGCCATGACGGTCATTTCAATCTCCTGTCTGCGCGCATGACCGTGATCGTGCGCAACGAAAGCTGTTTTGCGAACCCGCTATTCGGCGGGCACTTGTTTGCTGGCGACGGCGTGACCGGCCCTTTTGCCGCGGTACTCGCTGTAGGCGGCGATCAGCATGTCCTCGTCGCGGTACTGCGGCACCCAGCCGAGCTGGCGCTCGGCCTTGGAGACGTCGAGCACGCATTCCTCGTCGGCGATCAGATACTGCTCAGGATCCATGATCGGCATGTTCAAGAGGTCAAGCAGATCGAGCGTGCGCTTCACCGCCCAACCGGGGGTCGGGATCAGCATCGATTTCGAACCGGCATGCCTGATCAGGTCGCCGAGCAGCTTCTTCACCGGCGGCGGGTTGAGCGAGCCGAGGTTATAGGCCTCGTTCGGCACCCCGGCCTTCCAGGCGGAACGCGCGGCCTCGGCGCAGTCGAACACCGAGATGAACTGATAGGGATTTTTGCCCGAGCCGATCATCGGCACCGGAAAATTCCAGTCGATCAGCTTGAACAGCTTTTCGAGAATGCCGAGCCGGCCGGGGCCGATGATCAGGCGCGGGCGAAACAGCGAGATCGACATGCCGCGCTTGCGCCATTCGGCCGCCAGTTCCTCTGTCTTCTGCTTCGACCAGCCATATTCGCCAAGCGGCGCCACCGGATGCTCCTCGGTCATCGGCTGGGTCACCGTGTGGCCATAGATCATGTCGGTCGTGTAGTGGACGAGCTTGGGCGCGCCGGCCTTGTCCATGGCCTGCATGATGTGCTCGGTGCCATGGAAATTGACCGGAAAGAAGAAATCGTGCCGCTTGGCGCGCACCTGGATCGGCGACAGCATCTTGGCCGACAGGTTGTAGACCATGTCGTCGGCCTTCAGCCCAACCGCGGCGACCGAGGCCAGGTCGGTGACGTCGCACTTAATGAAGCGGACGCTGCGGTAATGCGGTAGGTCGCTCCTGGCGATGTCGGCGACGACAACCTCTTCACCATCGGCCAGAAGTTTCGGGGCAAGGTGGCGGCCGACGAAACCGTCGCCGCCGAAAATCACATGTCTCATCGAATAGTCTCGCTGTGAATCTTGTGGGACGAAAGAGAAGCCGTTTCCGCCTCATGCCCGCGCCCACTCTGAGCAATGAGCACCGTGCCGACGCAGATGCAGGCGATGCCGGCTATGCGCCAGCCATTGAGATCCTCGCGGAAGACGAAATAGGCGAAGATGGCGACAGCGACATAAGCGAGGCTGAGGAACGGATAGGCGAAGGAAAGCTCGACCTTGGAGAGCACGTAAAGGTGCGAGGCCATCGAGATGACGAAGGTGCACAGGCCGAGGAAGACCCACGGGCTGAAGACGATCTGCAACAGCTTGACCAGGGGATTGACGCCCTCGAACGAGATCGGCCCAAGCGACATCATGCCTTGCTTCAGCATCAGCTGCGCAGCGGCATTGGTCATGACCGTAAAGAGAATGAAGACGATGTATTTCATGTGTTCCCAACCACCCCTTCATGCTTCCTATTACAAACCCGCAAACATTTCGTGAAGCCACAAGAATGTTTTCAATGGACTGTAGAGTTAGCGATGCGCTAACCAAGCTTATTTCAAATTTTATCTATTCCGCAGCCTCGACGTCACCGCGCCGCATGTCGAGGTTCTTTGCCGTCCGTGCCCAGAAACTCGACATGAAGGCGGGATCGCGGAGCCCCTCCAGCCGTGGCCATTCGGGAAAAGACGAGGCGAAGATGCCGGCACCCATGCGGGCGTCCTTGTAGGGATTGACGGCGCCGCCGGCCTCGATCGTGATGCGATCGAGCTCCCGCAGCAGCGCCAGCGTCGCCGCCCCTCTGTTGGGGAAATCCAGGGTCAGCGTGTAGCCCTGGCGCGGGAACGACAGCAGTGCCGGCGAGCGGATAGAGCCAAACCGCTTCAGCACCGTGAGGAACGACCCCTGCCCAGCCCGCCTTGCAGCCGCCAGCAGCGCCGGCACCGCCTCGCTCGCCGTCTCTTCCGGCACCACGCTCTGGTGCTGGAAAAGCCCTTTCGGTCCGTAAAGCCGGTTCCAGTCGCGCACACCGTCGAGCGGAAAGAAAAAACCCTGGTAGCCGACCTGGCGCGGCGTCGCAGACCTTCCCTTCTTCCACCGGTAGGCAGCATTGAAGGCGGTCAGGAACGGCCGGTTGAGGACATTGAACGGCGGCTGGACCGGCACCGAGAGATTGCCGCCGGCGCGCGAGGCGGCGTGCGAGCCGTGCTCGGCATGATTGCCGGTGAACAGCAGGCCACGGCCGCTGTTGCGGCCGCCGGCGAGCTGGTCGATCCAGGCGACCGCGTATTCATTGGCCTGGTCCGCCGCCTCCGCTAGCCCGAAAAATTCGCCGAGATCGCGAAACGGCGTCGCCGTCTCGACGATGTCGAGCGAAGGCACCCGCATCAACCGGATCGAGGCTGACAGGATGAGGCCAGTCAGCCCCATGCCACCGATCGTCGCTCGAAACAGCCGGGCATTGTCGGTCGCCGAACAGCGACGGGTCCTTCCGTCGGACCTGAGCAGCGTCAAGGTCTCGACATGGCAGCCGAACGTGCCGCGCCGATGATGATTCTTGCCATGCACGTCATTGGCTATGGCACCGCCGAGCGTGACGAATTGGGTGCCCGGAACAACCGCCGGGAAAAAGCCGTAAGGAGCAGCGTATGCGATGATGTCGGACAACAGCACACCGGCATCAGCTTCGAGCAGGCCTGTCTGGGCATTGAAGGCGTGGATCCGTTTCAGCGGCCGCATATCGACGATCGAGCCGGCCTCGTTCTGGCAGGAATCGCCGTAGGAGCGGCCGTTGCCATAGGCAAGCAGCGACGCCGGTTTCGCCTGACCGCCCTTTAACAGCGCAATGCCATCGTGGGCACCGATCGCGCGGGGCGCCGGCGGCGTGGCAAGGCCAAAGCTTGGGAAGTGTCCGGCAACCACGCCTACCAGCCCCCGAGGACCAGCATCACCGCGCCGATCAGCACCACGATCTGGCTGCGCCAGTCGCGGATGATGAAGACCACCGGGTCGTCATGCATCTCGTCGCGGCGCGCCAGGATCCAGACGCGCATGGTGAGATAGAGCACGATCGGCGCCAGCGGCCAGATCAGCCATGGATGCGGATAGAGCTCACGCACCGCGACACTGTCCATGTAGAGCGCCAGCACCAGCGCCGAGGAGAAGGCCGAGGCCATGCCGGCCTGGGCGACGATCTCCTGGTCTTCGGTGCGATAGCCACGGCCAGCAATGCGCTCACCGGGCGGGATGGCGGTGGTGCGCAGTTCGACGAAGCGCTTCACCAGTGCCAGCGACAGGAAGAAGAAGATCGAGAAAGCGAGCAGCCAGAACGAGACGTCGACGCCGGTCGCGGCCGCACCCGCCAGGACGCGGATCGTGTAGAGGCCGGCAAGCGTCAGCACGTCGACCAGGAGCATGCGCTTGAACGAGAGCGAATAGGCCGTCGTGACGACCATATAGCCGCCGAGCACCGCCAGGAATTCGAGCGATATCAGGGTGCCGGTGCCGATGCCGATCGCCAGCAGCACCGCGATTGCGCCAAGCCCGAACGGGATCGACAGCGCACCGCTGGCGAACGGCCTGTTGCGCTTGGTGGCGTGCTTGCGGTCGAGCGCGAGGTCGAAGAAATCGTTGACGATGTAGATGGCCGACGCCACCGCGCTGAACGAGACGAACGCCAGCAGGCATTCCCAGATCATGTTGGTGTTGAAGTATTCATGCGAGAGCACCATCGGTACGGCGATCAGCGAGTTCTTCAGCCACTGATGGACACGCAGCATCTTGACGATGGTCCGCAATGTCGGCTTCGGCACTGGCATCGCTTCGGCGCCATGTGCTGCCTGCCAGCGCGCGGCATGACGGTCGGGTGCCACGACGATTGCGGTGCGCGCCGCGTCGAAGACCGGGAGGTCGTGGCGACTGTTGCCGGCATAGTCGAAGCCGCCATCGCCATAGGCCGCGATCAGTGACGCGCGCTTCTTGCCGGAGGTGAGATTATCGGGTCCGTCGGTGGCCAGCACCTGGTCGAAAATGCCGAGGTGGGCAGCGATGGCGTCGGCGAACTTGCGCGGCGTGCCGGTCGCCAGCACGATCTTGCGGCCCTCGGCGTGCTCGGTCCGAAGGCGGCAAAGCAGCGCCTCGCGATAGGGCAGCGAGGCCGGATCGATGTCAATGCGTTGGGAAATCGCCTGCTTCAACCGGGCCGGCCCGCCGGCGGCCCAGAAAGGTATGAGGAAGATATAGAGCGGGTTCTTCTTGAGAAGGATGAACAGCCCTTCCCACAACAGGTCGGTCGCGAGCAGCGTGCCGTCTAGATCGACCGCAAGCGGTATTGCGTTCCTGTCCGACCGCGCATCCATGTCCGTCGTGCCCTGCCAGCGTGTGATCCGGAAAACCGGAATCTCGTTGCGCGCCGCGTTTCGGCGTCTTGAAGCTGGTATAGCCGGCAACGGCATAGCGAACGTTAAAACACCCGGCGCGGGCCGGTTCTTGCCACGGTATTTCCCCTGTCATCGTTAAGCAGCAATGACCGGAAACAATAAAAGGCCGGGCAAATACCCGGCCTTTTCCTGTCATGCCGTTGGAATTACTTGATGCGGGCGACACCGCCAGAGATCTCGACGGTTTCCGAGCCGGTGAGGGCTTCGAGGTCGCCATTGGGCAAGGTGACGAAGCAGCCGTTCGGGCAGAATTCAACGGTTTCGCCAGCGGCCAGCGCAAGGTCAGATTTGCTGCCGCCCTCGGTCACGATCAGCGTGCGGGTCTCGGCGTCCTTGTTGACCGCGCTGGCGGCATGCGTCGAGCCGATGGCGGCGGCCAGAGCGACGGCAGCGACGAGAGACTTCCACATGTTGCAATATCGGTGTTCCCACCGCCTCTGTTGCATTTCGCAAGGCATTCTCGCCTTTGCATGGGAGCTTATATGAGATGGAAGCTGAACCGCAACTGAATGCCGCATTCATGCCGCAATTGGCTTTGGAGGGCTGCGAGCGGGCGCTGCTGACTGTCAGGACAACCTAGTCGGGATCTGGCTTGCGCACCTTGCGTCCCGATTTGGCGAGTCGCTTCGCCTCGGCCGCGGCCTCTACCTTTGCCTGCTCCTGCTCGGCAAAATCGGCCTCGATCTTGTCGTCGTCGGTCGGCCAGGCCTCTGGCTTGCGGACCTCGACGACAGCGCGTGGCGTCGAGGGAATCTCGATATGCTCGCCGTTGAATTTCTCGAGCACGGCAAAGCGGATGTCGTTCTGCGCGATATTGCCGTTCATCACATCGGCCAGGAACACACGGATCTCGAATTCCAGTGCTGCCGCGCCGAAATTGGAAAACAGCACGAAAGGTTCCGGGTTCTTCAGCACCATGGGGTGGCTGCGTGCGATGTCCAGCAGGATGGCGTGAACCTGTTTGACGTCGCTGCCGTAGGCGACGCCGACCTTGATGTCGACCCGGCCAAGCTTGTTGCGATGCGTCCAGTTGCCGACGGCGTTGTTGATCAGGTTCGAATTGGGCAGGATCACCGACTGCCGCTGGAAGGTCTCGATCTCGGTGGCGCGCACGCTGATCTTCTTGACGGTGCCGCTGACATCGCCGGCGACGATCCAGTCACCGACCTTGAATGGCCGCTCGGCCAAAAGGATCAGGCCGGAGACGAAATTGGACACCACATTCTGCAGGCCAAAGCCGATACCGAGGGAAAGCGCGCCGGCGACCAGCGCAAGACTGGACAGGTCGATGCCTGCAGCCGATATGCCGACCAGTGCCGCCAGCGCAACACCGGCATAGCCGACGGCCAGCCGGATCGAATTGCGCACTCCGGTATCGACCTTGCCGCGCGCCATCACCGAGCCGTCGAGCCAGCCCTGGAACCAGCGCGTCAGGAAATAGCCGATGATGAAGACGACGATGCCGGAGAGGATGCCGGTGACCGAAATCGTCACCGAACCGACGGTGATCCCGGTTGCCAGCCGGTAGGCCCACGCCTCGATGTCGCCGGGCTGGAAACCCCACATCAACAGGATCAGCGGCAGGAAGACCAGCACGATCATCAAGTTGATGGCGACGCTGACCGCGAGGCCGAGTTGATCGAGGGCGGCGTCATCGTAGCTCGAATTGGTCGACAGCCAGCGCCCAACGGACGTGTCGGCGAAAGCGCCCTCCTCGCCGATCGCCCGCGCCGACAGGAAGCCGATATAGGAAGTGATGAGGATGGTGCCGGTGACCAACACTTGCACCGAGACAAAGATGGCAAGGCCAATATAGCCGAGCAAGGCCGCCGCGATGGTGAACAGACCGAGCGCGAGCGCCATGTAGCGTAGCCATGCCGGCCACGGACGCCAGCTTCCATCACGCGCCCTGAACGGCCGCAGCATCGCCATCAGGATCAGGATCACGCCAAAGATGATCGTGGCGCCGAAGCTCCGGGCAATGGTCAGCGACAGCGGCGAACCCATCTTGTCGTTGACGATGGACAGGAAATAGTTGACGCCGATGACCACTGCCATGGCGGTCGTCAGCCGCACCAGCCAGCGCGCCGGGCCGGTTTCGACGGGAATGAGCCGCCAGTTCGGCAGCCGCGGCTCGAGCGCCGCATTGGTCAGCCGGTTGACGCCGAACACCACAGCGATGACAGCCGCCAGCGCGTTCAGGAAGACCCCAATGTCGCCACGCAACACATTGTAATAGTTGAATAAGAACACCGTGGAGGCCAGGAATACGCTGACCGCCAGTGACGGCAGCAAGGTCGACCAGAACGCCACCGACAGGCGGCTGAGATAGGATGGTTCCTCGACCGTCGGATCGGCTTCGAACACCCGCCCGAACAGGCGCCTGCCACCAACCAGCAGCACCAGCGCCAAGCCGAGCGCCACGAAGGTCGCTGCCAGGATGGCCTTGAATTTGAACTTGAAGGCAAAGCTCAGCCAGGACGCCACTGCCTTGTACAGGTTGGCGTATTCGTCCCTGGCGTCCGAGAAGACCTCCGGGCTCAGGGCATCGGACAGCACGTAGCGCTTGGTCAAAAGGTTGCGGAACAGCGCGCTGCGCATGTTACCGATCTTGTCGATCAGCCCGCTGATGCGGATTGACAGGTTCTGCGCGCTGGCGACGACTGCGTTGATCTCGGCCTTTTCCGACGCCAGCGCCTGGCGTTCGCCGGTCACAATGTCGGGCTCCTGCGGCTGCCCCGCCGCTGGCGGCGGGCCTAGCGTCTCGATCCGATTGTTGATGTCGGTAAGGCGCGAACGAAACGCCAGCGCACTGGTGAGTGCCGCCCGCGACATGTCCTCCAGTTGGAGACGGATATCAACGAGTGAGGCATCGTCCTCACCGTCCTGCTGGATCTTCTTCTCGAGATCGTCGGTCTTGGCCGTCAGGCCCTGGATGACTTTCTGCTGATCGGTGATCAATCCGGCAGCGCCCTGACCGAGCGCTTGCGCCATCGCGTCAAACGAAGGCGGCGCCGAGACAACAAGCGCGAGGATCAAAATGAGGCGAAGCAATCGAAAAAGCATGATTTGTTGGCGACTCATGGGCGGCAAAGGCAATTTGAAAGCCTGTCCTTGATAAAGACGGCCATATCATGGGGCAAGCCATCGCGTCCGATCGCCGGCCTCATCCGATCGCTGATCCCATCCGATCAATAACCGAGGCGTCGGCCAGTCGAAAGGCAATGGCGCAATATTGGCTTTGCGGATGCGGCCTGCTCTATAGTCTGCCGCATCGCCCGAACCGGATGACACTGATGGCAGAGTACTCGGCCTTTTCGCTGCTCGCGAATGCGCTCAAGGGAAACAAGGACTGGAAGCCGGCCTGGCGCAAGCCGGATCCGAAGGCGTCCTATGATGTCATCATCATCGGCGGCGGTGGCCACGGGCTGGCAACGGCATACTATCTCGCCAAGGAACATGGCATCACCAATGTCGCGGTGCTGGAAAGGGGTTGGCTTGGGTCCGGCAATGTCGGCCGCAACACGACGGCCGTACGCTCGAACTATCTGCTGCCCGCCAACACCCGCTTCTACGAGCATTCGATGAAGATGTGGGAGAACCTGTCGCACGAACTCAATTACAATGTGATGTTTTCCCAGCGCGGCTGCCTGAACCTGGCGCACACGCCGGCTCAGTTCGACGATTATGCACGGCGCGGCAACGCCATGCGCCATCTCGGCGTCGATGCTGAATTGATGACGCCAGCGCAGATCAAACGCCTGATCCCGGCGCTCGATATCTCCGACAGCGCACGCTTCCCGGTGGTCGGCGGCCTGATGCAGCGGCGCGCCGGCACCGCCCGCCACGATGCGGTGGCCTGGGGTTATGCGCGCGGCGCCGACCGGTGCGGCGTCGACATCATCGAGAATTGCGAGGTCACCGGCTTCCTGCGCGATGGCGACCGCGTCACTGGCGTCACGACCTCGCGCGGAGACATCCGCGCCAAGAAAGTGGCCGTCGCGGTCGCCGGCAGCACCGGGCGTGTCATGCAGCTGGCCGGCGTCGAGACGATGCCGATCGAGAGCCATGTGCTGCAGGCCTTCGTCACCGAATCGCTAAAACCCTTCATCGACACCGTCGTGACCTTCGGCATGGGGCATTTCTACATGTCGCAGTCGGACAAGGGCGGCCTCATCTATGGCGGCGATATCGACGGCTACAACAGCTACGCCCAACGCGGCAACCTGCCCATCGTCGACGAGGTGATGAGCGAGATGCTGGCGCTGTTTCCCGGCCTTGCCCGCGTGCGCATGCTGCGCTCCTGGGGCGGTGTCTGCGACATGTCGATGGACGGCTCGCCGATCATCACTGCCGGTCCCCTGCCCGGCATGTATCTCAACTGCGGCTGGTGCTATGGCGGCTTCAAAGCAACGCCGGCTTCCGGCTGGTGCTTTGCCTGGACAATCGCCAAGGATCAGCCGCACGACCTCAACGCCCCCTTCACGCTCGACCGATTCCACCGCGGCCTGGTGATCGACGACAAGGGCCAGGGTGCCAACCCGCGGCTTCACTAGACCATGATCTGGAAAAGTGGAAACCGGTTTTCCGACAAGATCATGGTCAAACAAGAAGATACAATTCGATGCTGATCACTTGCCCCTATTGCGGCCCGCGCGACGTCATCGAGTTCACCTATCAAGGTGACGGCAACCGCGAGCGTCCCGACCCCGCCTCGCAGAATTTCGAAGCGTGGAACGCCTATGTCTACGAGCGGCTCAACCCGGCCGGCGACCACAACGAAATCTGGCAGCATTCCGGTGGTTGCCGCGCGCATCTGAGGGTCGTGCGCAACACGCTGACGCATGAGATTTTGAGCGTCGCCTTTATGCGCGGCGCTCATACCTCTACCGCGCGCCGCAAGGCGGAGGACAAGTCATGAGCCCGCGCCGCACCGACACCGGCGGCCGCATCGATCGGCTGAAAACCATCCGCTTCACCTTCGACGGTGCGGCCTACACCGGCCATGCCGGCGACACGCTGGCGTCGGCGCTGCTTGCCAAGGGCGTCACCCTCTACGGGCGCTCGTTCAAATACCACCGCCCGCGCGGCCTGCTGACAGCAGGTGTCGAAGAGCCCAACGCCTTGGTCACGGTGCTGAAGGGCGAGGTTCGCGAGCCCAACATTCCGGCGACCATGGTCGAGATCCATGACGGGCTGGTCGCCATCAGCCAGAACCGCTTTCCTTCGCTTGCCTGGGACATCAATGCCGTCAACCAGCTTGGCGGCAAGATCCTGTCGGCCGGCTTCTACTACAAGACCTTCATGGGACCGGTGGTCGGTCCGCTCAAAGGGACGCGCTTCTGGATGTTCTGCGAGCACTTCATCCGCCGCGCCGCCGGGCTCGGCAGCGCCGGATCGGCGAAGGATCCTGCCCGCTACGAACGCATGAACGCCTTTTGCGACGTGCTGGTGGTCGGCTCCGGCCCGGCCGGCCTGATGGCCGCCAAGGCCGCCGCCGATCAGGGCGCCCGCGTCATGCTGGCCGATCTCGAACCGCGCTTCGGCGGCTCGGCCAACTGGTCTGACGAAACCATCGATGGCGCGCCGGCCGCCGACTGGGCCCGCCGCACCGTCGCCCATCTCGAAGGCCGTGACAATGTCCGGCTTTTGCCGCGCACCACGGTCTGGGGCTATTACGACAACAACACGCTTGCGGCGTTGGAGCGGGTCAGCGACCACAAGGAACGGCCCGGCAAGGGTGAGCCGCGTCATCGCTACTGGGCGATCCGCGCCCGGTCCGTGGTGCTGGCCACCGGCGCCTTCGAACGGCCGCTGGTGTTCCCGGGCAATGACAGGCCGGGGGTGATGCTGGCGCATGCCGCCGAGCGCTACGCCAACGAGTTCGGCGTGCTGGCGGGCGAACGGATCGCGCTGTTCACCAACAATGACAGTGCCTATCGGGCGGCCGTTGCGTTGAAGAAGGCGGGTGCCGCGGTCGTCGCCATTGCCGACGTTCGGCCAGAGCTTTCGGCCGAGATGCGCAAGCTGGCCGCCGAGGCCGAGGCCGAGACCTTTGCCGGCCATGCCGTCGTCGCCACCGAGGGCGGCAAGGCACTGTCCGGCCTCAAGCTGCAGCGCTTCGACATGACCAATGGCATGCTCGCCGGCGACGCCCGCAGCATCCATGCCGATTGCCTGCTGATGTCGGGTGGCTGGTCGCCGACCATCCATCTGGCCAGCCAGGCCGGCGCCAAAGCGGAATGGAATGCCGCGCGGCAAGCGTTCCTGCCACCCAAGCCGACGCAGCAGCAGTGGATTGGCGCCGGCGCCTTCACCGGCAGTTTTTCCACCGCCGAGGCCATCGCCGAAGGCCGCGCCGCCGGCCTTGCCGCGGCCGGTGGAACGAGCACGCCGGCGGCGTTGCCCACCGTCGAAGCCGCACCCGGCGATCCCGATCCGGCGCCTGTGTTCGAGATCAGGGCGAAGGGCAAGAGCTTTGTCGATTTCCAACACGACGTGACTGCGGAGGATGTGCGGCTGGCGCATCGCGAAGGTTTCGTCTCGGTCGAGCACCTGAAGCGCTACACCACGCTTGGCATGGCGACCGACCAGGGCAAAAGCTCAAACGTCCCCGGCCTTGCGATCATGGCCGAAGCACTGGGCAAGCCGATCCCCGAGGTCGGTACGACGCGCTTCCGCCCGCCCTTTGCACCGGTGTCGATCGGCTCGCTGGCGGCCGAGCGCTTCGGCGATCTGAAACCCGAGCGGTTGACGCCGATGCATGACTGGCATCTCGCCAATGGCGCGACGATGTATTCCGCCGGCCTCTGGTACCGGCCGATGATCTACGGCCACGCTGGAGAGACGGTCGAGCAGGCCTATGTGCGCGAAGCCAAGGCGACGCGCGAAAGCGCCGGCATCGTCGATGTCTCGACACTGGGCAAGATTGCCGTGCAGGGGCCCGACGCCGCCGCATTCCTCGACCGCGTCTACACCAACATGTTTTCGACGCTGGCCGTCGGCAAGGCTCGCTACGGGCTGATGCTGCGCGAGGACGGCCTCGCCTTCGACGACGGCACCACCTGGCGACTTGGCGAGCAAGATTTCCTGATGACCACCACCACAGCTAACGCCGGCAAGGTCATGCAGCATCTGGAATATTTCCTCGACGTGATCTGGCCGGAGTTGAAAGTGCACGTCACCTCGGTGACCGACGAATGGGCGGGCGCCGCGATCGGCGGACCCAAGGCCAGGCAGATCCTCGCCTCTTGTGTCACCGGCACATCGGTCGACAATGCCTCACTGCCCTTCATGGGCATCGTGCGCGGCGAGATATCGGGCGTGCCGGTGATGATCTGCCGGCTGTCCTTCTCCGGCGAAATGGCCTTCGAGGTCTATTCCGGTGCCGGCTATGGCACCCATGTCTGGGAAACGTTGATCGAGGCCGGCAAGCCGTTCGGGATGGTCACCTACGGGCTCGAGGCGCTGGGCACGATGCGCATCGAAAAAGGCCATGTCACCGGCGCCGAGATCGACGGCCGCACCACGGCGCGCGATCTGCATCTCGACTGGATGCTGTCGAAGAAGAAGCCGTTCATCGGTTCGGCGATGATGGACCGCGAGGGCCTGATCGCGTCTGACCGTCTGGAACTGGTCGGCCTGATCGCGCTCGACAACCGGCCGCTCAATGGTGGTGCGCACATCGTCGAGCAGCTGGACGAGGCCGATCCGCACGGCTCGATCGGCCACATCACCGCCTGCTGCTATTCGCCGGCACTCGGCAAGCATATCGCGCTGGCGCTGGTCAAGGACGGCAAGGCGCGGCGCGGCACACGCGCCCATGTCTCCGATCCCTTGCGCAACCGGTTCGGACCGGTCGAGATCGTCTCCAATCACTTCTTCGATCCGGACGGGAGCCGCATGCATGGTTGAGCCCCAATCGCCACTTGAGCCGGAGTTTCACATCGGTTCGCACGGCAATTTCGAGCATGGCGTCGAGATCATCCTGACCGAGACGCGGCCCGACTCGATCGTGCAGCTCGCCGCCTGGCCGGGCGAAGAGAAGAAGCTGATCGCTGCCATCCGCACCGTTACCGGTCTTGCATTGCCCGATGGCGCCGGCGGCGGCCTGAGCGACGGCGTGAAGTCGGTGTTCGGCTTCGCGCCGGGAAGATTCACCGTCGCCGACGAGGCCGAAGGTCTGGCCGCGGCCTTTGCCAAGGTGGTGACGCCTGCCATCGGCACAGTGACCGACCTGTCGCATGGCCGCACCGCCATTCGCATCGCCGGACCGAAGGCCGAATGGGTGCTGGCGAAATTCTTCGCCATCGACTTCGCGCTGCCGGCCTTTCCGGTCGGTGCCGGCCGCTCGACCGCCCATCACGATGTCTTCGCCCAGATTCAGCGCACCGGCGCCGATCAGTTCGACCTCTATGTCTTTCGCTCATTCGCGCGCTCGTTCTGGAAGGCGCTCTGCCATGCCAGCGAAGAAGTCGGCTACGAGGTGCAGTAGGCGGCGCGGCCGGATGGCCGCACCGTTGCTGCTGGCATCAAGGCCAGCCGGTTCTGCCGCTAGAGAATCGCGCCGCAGGCGGCCATGATGGGAAACGTGGCCGCCAGACCGGCCCAAGGGGTATGAAAACCCCGTCTCAGACTCGGCACATTCGTTTGGTTCGAACATCCCCATGACCGCAGAAATATCCGCCGGCGCCACCGATCGCGCCGATGTGTCGGCCAGAGCCATGCTCTTGCTGCCGCTGACGGTCGCCTGCGGTGTCTTCATGACCAGCCTCGACCAGAATGTCGTGGTGACGGCCCTGCCCGGTATCGGCGAAAGCCTCGCCCGCCCGCCCAGCCAGCTCGGCCTCCTGATCACCGTCTATGTCGCCAGCCTGATCATCTCGATGCCGCTTGGCGGCTGGGCCGCCGACCGCTTCGGCCTGCGCAATGTCTATTGCTTTGCCTTGCTGGTGTTCGCCACCGCATCGGCGCTGTGCGGGCTGTCCGACAACATCTGGATGCTGGTCGGCGCACGCGCGCTGCAAGGGTTCGGCGGCGCGCTGATGGGCACGCTCGGCCAGGTCGTCATCCTGCAGACCTTTCCGCGCAGCCGCACGCTGAAGATCAACATGTATATCTCGCTTGCCGGCCAGTCCGGGCCGCTGGTCGGCCCGCTCGTCGGCGGCGCGCTGACCACCTACATTTCCTGGCGCTGGATCTTCTTTATCAACGTGCCGTTCGCGCTGGCGGCGGCCTTTCTCGCCGCCTCGCTGTTTCCGACAGTCACCAAGCCGGTGCGCACGCCGTTCGATTTTCCAGGCTTTCTGCTGGTCGGCAGCGGCATGGTCCTGCTGGTCTTCGGCATGGATTCGCTGGCCGCCAAGGACGCGGCCGGCGGCGTCATCGCCGGTGAACTGGCGCTGGCGCTAGTCATCCTGACCGTCGCCTCATTTTACTGCCTGCGCGTGCGCAATCCGCTGCTCGATCTCAAGCTCTTGCGCATCCGCACCTTCCGCATCTCGTTCCTGACCGGCGGCGGGCTGGACACGATCGGCCTCAGCTCGGTCGTCTTCCTGCTGCCGTTGATGTTCCAGCTCGGCTTCGGCATGAGCGCGGTGCAGGCGGGATCGCTGACCTTCGTTGCCGCGGTCGGCTCGGTCGCGATGCGGTTCTTCATGCCGCGCGTCCTCAACCGGTTCGGCTTCCGCCGCGTGCTGGTCTACAACACGCCGATCGTCGCCGCCATGGTCGCCGGCTTCGCCTTGATGCAGGCGACCACGCCGGTCTGGATCGTGCTTGCCTACATCTTCATCTTCGGCATCTTCCGCTCGGCGCAATGGGCGTCGACCGGCAACCTCGCCTATTCCGACATCGCACCAGAGCAGCTCGCCCGCTTCAGCGCGCTCTATTACATCCTGTGGCAGCTGGCGGTGGCGATCAGCGTCGGCCTCGCCGCTGCAGCACTGTCGTGTCTGGCCGGGGGCGGCCCGGCCGTCGCCGACGATTTCCGGATCCTGTTCGTCATCGAGGGCGTCATCACGCTCTGCGCCCTGCTCGCCTATCTCAAGCTGACGCCGCAGGACGGCGCCCATGTCAGCGGCCACGGCATGCAGGTGAATACCGAATAGTGCATGTCGCCCAAAAGTGAGCAGCGGTTTGGGATAACGACATGCACAGGTGACGGCCAGCCGCCAGCGGGCCGCTTCACTCGCTGAACGTCACCCAGTCTTCCAGCGGTACGCGGTCGGTGCGGAAGGCATTTTCGGGCTTGGAAATGTCCTCAAGGCCGAGCGCCATGCCGCAGACGACGATTTCCTCGTCTGGAATGTTGAGCACCGGCCTGATCTGCCGGTGATAGGGCGCGAACGCCGCCTGCGGGCAGGTGTGCAGGCCCCTGCCCCGCGCCGCGACCATGATGTTCTGCAGGAACATGCCGTAGTCGATCCATGAGCCCTGGTTGAGCCGGCGGTCGATGGTGAAGATCATGCCGACCGGCGCGTCGAAGAAGACGAAGTTGCGGTCGTGCTGGGCGCGCATCTTGTCGACCTCCCGGCGGCCGATGCCGAGCGCGCCATAGAGGCCGAAGCCGTTGGCGCGGCGGCGGGTCAGATAGGGTTCGAAGAACTGGGTCGGATAGTAGCGGTACTCGTCCCAGTCGGCCTTTTCGGCGCGGATGCCGGAGTTGAGAATGGCATCGGTGATCTGCTGCTTGGTCTCGCCCTTGGTGACGTAGACCTTCCATGGCTGCATGTTTGTCCCGGACGGAGCGCGCGCCGCAACCGCCAGAATGGCGCGGATGGTGTCGTCATCGACCATGTCGGGCAGGAATGCGCGCACCGAGCGACGCGACAGAATCGCCTCGTCGACGATCTCGGCGTCATCCACGATTCGAGCCTTGTTCTCCAGCATGGGCCGTGCCTTACCCTTTGTCTCGATCGGACGTCCCCACTCGCCGCTCGCGGCCGAGCCTTTGCATGAACCGCCAAAATCGCGCAAGCGAATCTTGAGCATTGGTGAAAATCTGCTTGATTTTTTCACGAGCTTGTTTTCTCATGAAATTTGACTGGAACTTTTCATGAAGTGGCCGTTTTGCCTTCACCTACCGCAAGAACATGGCAGGGACCTGACGAACGTGTGCTGGCCAGCGATATCAGGGCGTTGCGCAAGACGCGTGGGCTGACGCTCGCGGAAATCGCCCTGAAACTTGGCCGTTCGGTCGGCTGGGTCAGCCAGGTCGAACGTGGCCTCTCGACACCATCGCTCAGCGACCTCAGAGCTTTCGCCGAACTGTTCGGCGTGCCGATCAGCCTGTTCTTCAGCCATGATGTGCCAGTCGAAAGCGAGCGCGGCGTGGTTGTGCGCGCCGGCAGGCGCCGTACGCTTGGCACAAGCGAATCCGGCCTGGTGGAGGAGCTTCTGTCGCCCGATCTCGGCGGTAGCTTCGAGATGGTGCGTTCGGTCTTCGCGCCGGGCGCGGAACTGAAAACCGAGGCGCGCCGGCCAACCGAGGAGGCCGGATACGTCGCATCCGGACTGTTCGACATCGAGATATCAGGCGTCTGGCACCGGCTTGGCGAAGGCGACTCCTTTCGCTTCGAAGGCAGGCCCTACCGCTGGCGCAATCCGGGTACCGAGCCGGCGGTTGTCATCTGGGTGGTTTCGCCACCGGTCTATTGAATGCATGTCGCCCAAAAGTGTGCGGTGGGATAACGAGCGCAACGCGCCTTAGGTTTGTTGGGGAGAAGAACATGGCCGGTTTGCCGAGCACGGCACGCGTGGTGATCATCGGAGGTGGTGCCGTCGGCACGTCCTCGCTCTATCATCTGGCCAAGGCGGGCTGGACCGACTGCGTGCTTTTGGAAAAGAACGAGTTGACCTCCGGCTCGACCTGGCATGCCGCCGGCAATGTGCCGACCTTCTCTTCGTCCTGGTCGCTGATGAACATGCAGCGCTATTCGACCGAGCTTTACCGCGGGCTGGCCGAAGCGGTCGACTATCCCATGAACTACCACGTCACCGGTTCGCTGCGGCTTGCCCATACGAACGAGCGCATGCAGGAGTTCCAGCGTGCCAAGGGCATGGGCCGCTATCAGGGTATGGACATCGACGTGATCGGCGTCGACGAGATCAAGCGCCGCTACCCCTTCATCGAGACGCATGAGTTGAAGGGCGCGCTCTACGACCCGAGCGACGGCGATATCGATCCGGCGCAGCTCACCCAGGCGCTGGCCAAGGGCGCGCGCGACATGGGCGCCAGGATCATCCGCTTCTGCCCGGTCACCGGCGTGCGCCGCGAGAACGACGAGTGGGTGGTCGAGACTGCGCAAGGCGAAATCCGCTGCGAGATCGTCGTCAATGCCGCCGGCTACCGCGCCGCCGAAGTCGGCAAGATGTTCGGCCGCGAGGTGCCGATGATGGTGATGAGCCATCAGTACATCTTGTTCGAGGAAATCCCCGAGCTGGCGGCATGGTCAAAGGAACAGGGCAAAAAACTGCCGCTGCTGCGCGACGTCGACACCTCCTACTATCTGCGCCAGGAAAAGAACGGCATGAATCTTGGCCCCTATGAGCGCAATTGCCGCGCGCACTGGGCGACCCACAACGACCCGATGCCGGAGGACTTTTCCTTCCAGTTGTTCCCCGACGATCTCGACCGGCTGGAACATTATCTGGCCGATGCCGTCGCCCGCGTGCCGATACTGGGCACGGCCGGCCTGTCCAAGGTCATCAACGGGCCGATCCCCTACACGCCGGACGGCAATCCGCTGATCGGCCCGATGCCTGGCGTTCCCAACGCTTTCGAGGCTTGCGTCTTCACCTTCGGCATCGCCCAGGGCGGTGGCGCCGGCAAGGTGCTGGCTGAATGGGTGACGCGGGGCCAGACCGAATGGGACATGTGGTCGTGCGATCCGCGCCGCTTCACCTCCTTCGCCGCGGCGCCGGACTACTGCGTCGCCAAGGGCATGGAGATCTACGGCAACGAATACGCCATCCAGTTCCCGCGCCATGCCTGGCCGGAAGGCCGCGACCGCAAGCTGTCGCCGATCCATGATCGCATCAAGGCGTTTGGGGCCCGTTTCGATGCCTACAATGGCTGGGAGCGCGCCACCTGGTACGCGAAAGACGGCGACGACATCTCCGAGGAAGCGACCCTGACCTTCCGTCGCGAGGGACCGTGGCATCATCGCGTCCACGAGGAATGTCTGGCCGTCCGCGACGCGGCCGGCATCCTCGACCTGCCGGGCTTCTCGCGCTTCAACCTTGAAGGTCCGGGCGCCGCCGAATGGCTGAGCCTGCAGGTCACCGGACTGGTGCCGAAGCCCGGCCGCATCGGCCTCGTCTATTTCGCCGACGACAAGGGCCGCATCGTCACCGAAATGTCTGTCGTGCGTCACGACGAGAATCTGATGACGCTGATCACCGCGGCGGTTGCGCAATGGCATGATTTCGAGTGGCTGAAGTCGCGCATGCCCAAGGACGCACCGTTCAAGCTGATCGATCGGACCGAGGAATTCTCCACCCAGATCCTGGCCGGCCCCAACTCGCGAAAAATCCTCGCCGATGTCTGTGACGCCGACCTCACTCTGCCATGGCTGACGCATCAGGAGACCAAGATCGCCGGCCGATGGGCGAAGCTTATTCGCGTTTCCTTCGCCGGCGAGCTCGGCTGGGAAATCCACACCCGGGTCGACGACACCGCCGCCATCTTTGACGCCATCTGCGCGGCAGGACAGCAGCATGGTCTTAAGCCATTCGGCATGTATGCGCTGGATTCGCTCAGGCTCGAAAAAGGCTACCGCACCTGGAAAGGCGACCTGTCGACCGACTATTCGATCCTCCAGGGCGGACTGGAGCGCTTCGTCAAATGGGACAAGCCCGACTTCCGCGGCAAAGCGGCCCTGCTGAAGGAGAAGCAGCAGGGCGTGAAGAAGCGCTTCGTCACTCTGGTCGTCGAGAACCCCGGTGGCTGCGACGCCCCTTCTGTTTCCACACTCTGGCACGACGGCAAGATCGTCGGCGAGACCACATCAGGCGGCTGGGGTCATCGCATCGACAAATCGATCGCGCTCGGCATGCTGCGCGCCGATCTGGCGGAACCGGGCACGACGATCGAGGTCGAAATCTTCGGTGACCGTTTTCAGGCGGTTGTGCAGAAGGACGAGCCTTTGTGGGATCCGAAGAACGAGAGGTTGCGCGCATGAAGAAAATCATCCTGACGGATGGCGGCATGGGTCAGGAACTGGTCCGCCGCAGCAAATCCGAGCCGACGCCGCTATGGTCGGCCAGGGTGCTGATCGACGAGCCGGATCTGGTGCGCGACCTGCACGCGGAATTCATCCGTGCCGGCGCCCGCGTCATCACCATCAACACCTATTCGGCGACCCCCGAACGCCTGGCGCGAGAGGGCGCGGAAGACCTCTTCAAGCCTTTGCAGAAGCGCGGCATCGAATTGGCCAAGCAGGCCCGCGACCAGGCCGGCGATGCAGCGATCGCCGGCTGCCTGTCACCGCTTTTCGGCAGCTACGCGCCCGCGCTGACCATTTCATATCAGGATACGCTCGACATCTATCGCCGCATCGTTGCCGAGCAGGCTGATGGCGTCGACCTGTTCCTGTGCGAGACCATGGCGTCGGCCGAGGAAGCGCGCGCGGCGGTCACAGCGGCATCGGAAAGCGGCAAACCCATATGGGTATCGTGGACACTGGCCGATCACGGCAAGCCACGCCTGCGCAGTGGCGAGACAATAGCCGCCGCGGCAAGCGCGCTCGACGGCCTGACAGTCGCCGCGCGACTGCTCAACTGCTGCCGGCCGGAAGCGATCGCCGCGGCTTTGCCTGAACTGATCGAACTCGGCGGCCCGGTCGGCGCCTATGCCAATGGCTTCACCTCCACCGAAGCGCTCAAGCACGGCGGCACCGTCGATGTGCTGCATGCTCGCCACGACCTCGGTCCAGACGCCTATGCCGACCAAGCGATTGGCTGGGTCGAGGGCGGCGCGGACATCGTCGGCGGCTGCTGCGAAGTCGGACCGCCGCACATCGCCGCGTTGCGCGACCGGCTCGGACACGCCGGCTATGAAATTTCTGGAGGTATACATGCCTAGACCATCGTCGCGCATTTCCGGCATCGTGCCTTCGGGCAAGGACGGCTGGGAAGTCCATTCGGCCGCCTGGGCCCGCAAGGCGGCTGGCGAAGACATCATCATGCTGTCGGTCGGCGACCATGATTTCGATACGCCTTCGGAAACGATCGAAGCCTGCGTGGCAGCGGTTCGCGGCAGCAACCACCACTACACCCCGCTTCCCGGCCTGCCGCGCCTGCGCAAGGCAATGGCGGCAGCCTCGAGCGCCTGCACCGGCATTGAGACCACGCCGGATCAGGTCATCGCCACGCCGGGCGGCCAGGCCGCACTCTACGCGGCCGTGCAAGCTGTGCTCGACCAGGGCGACCATGCCATCGTGGTGGCGCCATACTACGCCACCTATCCCAACACGTTCAGCGCCGCCGGTGCCAGTTTCACCGTGGTCGAGACGCCGGCCGAGGATGGCTTCCAGCCGCACGCTGACATGATCCGCGCGGCACTTCGACCGAACACGCGCGCCATTCTGATCAACACACCGAACAACCCGACCGGTGCGGTCTATTCGCGCGAGCGGCTGGAGCAACTGGCTGAGGTCTGCAGGGAACATGGCCTCTGGCTGCTGTCGGACGAGGTCTACTGGACACTGGGCGGCGGCGAGCACGTCTCGCCGCGCTCGCTGCCCGGCATGGCCGAGCGCACACTGGTCATCAATTCCATGTCGAAGAGCCACGGCATGACCGGCTGGCGCATGGGTTGGCTGACAGGCCCCAGCGAGATGATCTCGCTGCTGATCAATCTCAATCTGGTGACGACCTATGGCTTGCCGGCCTTCATCTCGATTGCCTGCGCCGAGGCGCTCGAGAACCGTTATGGCGTCAAGGAGATCGCCGAGCGCTACGCCGCGCGCCGCACCGTCCTGCTCGACGCCGTGCGTGGCATGAACGATGTGACCGTGCGCGGTTCCGAGGGCGGTATGTACGTCATGCTCGACATATCAGCGGTCGAACCCGACGACGAGAAATTCGCGTGGGCCTTGCTCGACAAGGAAAGGGTTGGCGTGATGCCCGGCTCCAGCTTCGGCGAGGCCGCCGCCGGTCACATTCGCATCAGCCTCTGCCAGCCGGAGCCCGTGCTGCAAGAAGCAGCGCTTCGGCTGCGCCGTTTTGCTTCCAGCTATCGCCGCGAGGCCGCATGACCGCCAAGGCCATCCCCACCAAGGCAAGAGCCGTCATCATTGGCGGGGGCGTCTCCGGCTGTTCGGTTGCTTACCATCTGGCCAAGCTCGGCTGGACCGACATCGTGCTGCTGGAACGCAAGCAGCTGACGTCGGGTACGACCTGGCATGCCGCCGGCCTGATCGGCCAGTTGCGCGGTTCACAGAACATGACGCGGCTGGCGAAATACTCCGCCGACCTCTACGTCAAACTGGAAGCCGAGACCGAGGTCGGCACCGGCATGCGCCAGGTTGGCTCGATCACCGTGGCGCTGACCGAGGAGCGCAAGCACGAGATCTACCGGCAGGCGTCGCTTGCCCGCGCCTTCGATGTCGATGTCCGCGAGATTTCACCCAAGGAAGTCAAGGAGATGTACCCGCATCTCAATATCTCCGACGTCGTCGGCGCCGTGCACCTGCCGCTCGACGGCCAGTGCGATCCCGCCAACATCGCCATGGCTCTGGCCAAGGGCGCGCGTCAGCGCGGTGCCACCATCGTCGAGAATGTGAAGGTCACCAAGGTCCATGCCAAGGCCGGTCGCGTCACCGGCGTGTCGTGGGCGCAAGGCCAGGAGCAAGGCACCATTGAGGCCGACATCGTCGTCAACTGCGCCGGCATGTGGGCACGTGAACTCGGCGCCCAGAACGGCGTTACCATCCCGCTGCACGCCTGCGAGCATTTCTATCTCGTCACCGAGCCTATCCCCGGCCTTACCCGCCTGCCGGTGCTGCGCGTTCCCGACGAATGCGCCTACTACAAGGAAGACGCCGGCAAGATGATGCTCGGCGCCTTCGAGCCGGTGGCCAAACCCTGGGGCATGGACGGCATTCGCGAGGATTTCTGCTTCGACCAGTTGCCCGAGGACATGGAGCATTTCGAGCCGATCCTCGAAATGGGCGTCAACCGCATGCCGATGCTGGCGACCGCCGGCATCCACACCTTCTTCAACGGCCCCGAGAGTTTTACGCCCGACGACCGCTACTATCTCGGTGAAGCGCCGGAGCTGTCCGGCTACTGGATGGCGACAGGCTACAATTCGATCGGCATTGTCTCGTCCGGCGGCGCCGGCATGGCGCTGGCACAGTGGATCAACGATGGCGAAGCGCCGTTCGACCTGTGGGAAGTCGACATCCGCCGCGCCCAGCCGTTCCAGAAGAACCGCCGCTATCTCAAGGAGCGCGTCTCCGAAACGCTCGGCTTGCTCTACGCCGATCATTTCCCCTACCGGCAGATGGCAACGTCGCGCAATGTGCGCCGCTCGCCGCTGCATGAACATCTCAAGGCACGCGGCGCCGTGTTCGGCGAAGTCGCCGGCTGGGAGCGCGCCAACTGGTTCGCGCGTGAGGGACAGGAGCGCGAATACCGCTATTCATGGAAGCGCCAGAACTGGTTCGACAACCAGCGCGAGGAACATCTGGCGGTCAGGAACAAGGTCGGCCTGTTCGACATGACCTCGTTCGGCAAGATCCGCGTCGAGGGCCGCGACGCCTGTGCCTTTCTGCAGAAACTCTGCGCCAACGACATGGATGTGGCACCGGGCAAGATCGTCTACACCCAAATGCTCAACCAGCGCGGCGGCATCGAGAGCGACCTCACCGTGTCGCGGCTCTCCGAGACGGCGTTTTTCCTCGTCGTCCCTGGCGCGACTTTGCAGCGCGACCTCGCCTGGCTGCGCAAGCATCTAGTAGACGATTTCGTGGTCATCACTGACGTGACTGCGGCCGAAGCCGTGCTCTGCCTGATGGGACCGGACTCGCGAAAGCTGATCCAGAAGGTCAGCCCGAACGATTTCTCCAACGAAGCCAACCCGTTCGGGACTTTCCAGGAGATCGAAATCGGTATGGGCCTGGCCCGCGCCCACCGCGTCACCTATGTCGGCGAACTCGGCTGGGAGCTCTATGTCTCGACCGACCAGGCAGCCCATGTCTTCGAGGCGATCGACGAGGCTGGCGCGGATGTCGGCTTGAAGCTCTGCGGCCTGCACACGCTGGATTCCTGCCGCATCGAAAAAGCCTTCCGGCATTTCGGCCACGACATCACCGATGAGGACAATGTGCTGGAAGCAGGCCTTGGCTTTGCCGTGAAGACGGCCAAGGGCGATTTCATCGGTCGCGATGCGATCCTGCGCAAGAAGGAGACCGGATTGAAGCGCCGGCTGGTCCAGTTCCGGCTGAAGGACTCGCAACCGCTGCTGTTCCACAACGAAGCGATCCTGCGCGACGGCAAGATCGTCGGCCCGATCACCTCCGGCAATTACGGCCATCATCTCGGCGCCGCCGTCGGGCTGGGCTACGTACCGTGCCAGGGCGAAAGCGAAGCGGATGTGCTGGCCTCATCCTACGAGATCGAGATCGCCGGCGAACGTTTTGCCGCGGAAGCGTCGCTGAAGCCGATGTATGATCCGAAGTCGGAGCGTGTGAAGATGTAGCGCCTTACCCTTCTCCCCATGAAACGGGGAGAAGGACGCTAATCCGTCAAAACCGCTCCAGCTTCGCCCGCACTTTCGCCAGAAACGCGGCCCGCGTCCGCGGCGTCGAGGCATCCATCAGATAGTGCGCGAGAAAGAAGGTCCGGCAGCGCGTCGCGCACAGCGCCCGCATGCCGCGCAGCAGGGTCTTGCGTCCGGGCTGGCCGACGACGACACTCCACCAGGTCGGCGCGCCGCAGGTGGTGATGACACCGACCTTGGTCACATGCGTCATCAGCGACTTGATCCGCCCCTTGCCCGCCGGCAGCCTGAAGGCGACGTCTGTCGCCCACACCCGGTCGAGCCAGCCTTTCAGCATCGCCGGCAGCCCGTACCACCAGGTCGGATAGACGAACAGGATCGCTTCGGCCCAGTTGAGCAGCTCGAAATGCGGCTTCAGCGCCGGATCCTGCGGCGCCTGGTCATTGTAGGAACGCCGCTCGTCGCAGCCCATCACCGGATCGAATTTCTCGGCATAGAGATCGAGCAGCCGCACCTCCCAGCCCCTCGCCTTCAGCACTTCCACGGCAGTGTCGCGGATCGAAGCGCAAAAACTCTCCGGCACCGGATGGCAGTAGACCACCAGCGCGCGCATCAGAAGGCGTCCATGCTGGCCGCGACCTTGACCATGAACGCCTTGCGCGTCTCGATGGTCGACAGGTTCATCGCATAGTGCGCGAGATAGCTCACCGGCGCGCCCGGCTTTACCGTGGCGCGCAGCATGCGCTTGATCAGCTTGCGTGGCGGGTCGCCCATCAGCATGGCGCGGAACCGGCTGCCGCCATAGGTGGTGACCGCCGCGACCTTGACTATGTTGTGCAGCGATGGCTGCACCTTGCCATTGACCAGCTTGAACGACACGCCAGGTAGGAAGACGCGATCGAAGAAGCCCTTCAGGATCGCCGGAAAGCCGTAGTTCCAGACAGGATAGGAAAGCACCAGCGCATCGGCCCGCAGCAGGCGCTCGACATAAGGCGCCACCGTGTCGGCGGGGCCGCGCTGATTGTGATAGTCCAGCCGTTCCTGGCGCGTCAGCCGCGGATCGAAATCCTCGGCGTAGAGATCGCAATCATCGACCGTATGGCCCGCTGCCGTCAGCCGCTCGACGATCATCCGGTGCAGGCCGGCGTTGAAGCTGGCCTCGACCGGATGAGCATGGAGAACGAGGATGTTCATCAGCCTGCCTTTTGCAGCCCCTTGAACAGGAAGGTCCGGCCCGAACGGTAGTCGTAATCCGGGTTTTCCCAAGCGATCATCTTGCCGGGGTTTAGCAGGCCTTGCGGATCGGTCTCGCGCTTGAAGGCAAGCTGCACCGCGTCGGTCTGCTTCATGCCGCCCTCTTCCAGAGTGTAGCGGTGCGGGTTGAAGATCGGGCAGCCATTTTCCTCATGCAGGCGCACGATTTCGTCGAGCCGCGCTTCGGTGGTGAACTTGACCAGCGGCAGGCCGAAGCAGGTGATGTTGCCGTCCAGCCGAACGAATTCGAGATGCGAGAACACCTCGCCGGGGAACATCGCATCCATCTTCTCGACCAGCGCCAGCTGATTGGGAAAGGGATAGAGCGATTGCAGATAGGTGATCGAGGGGTCGACGCGCAGCGCCCTGAGCGTGGTGTGGTTCCAGGCCAGCTCATAGGCCGGCGGCAGGCCCTTCTTATCCTCCGGCCTTGCTGTGGCGGCATTGAAGATCACCTCGCCACCGGCACGGCGGGTGAACGCAAGGAAGGCGTCTAGCCCATGCTGCGCCACCATGACGACACAGATGCTTAGCCCATCGCTTAGGAACTTCTGGTGCCGCTTGAAATAGAGCTGCGGCACGGGAGCCACGATCGGCGTGATCAGTTTGGTAAGGATGCCGTCCTGGCAAGCCAGCGCATTGCCATAGCGGGCCGCGTCCATGAAGACGTCGAAGCCGACGATGACATCGACCCAGTCGTAAGCTGCGGTCAGCGGCATCTCGACTTCAGTGATGATGCCGTTGGTGCCATAGGCGTGGGTTACCTTGTGGAGATCCTCGCCGGTGAGTTCGAGCGCTTTCGGCTCGGCCTCCATGGTCACCACGCGCAGCCGCAGGACATTGCCGAAATCGCGCAGGCCGCCGAAATTGATCGAGCCGACGCCGCCCGAACCCCCGGCGATGAAGCCACCGATCGAGGCGGTGTTGTAGGTCGACGGCGACAACCGGAGTTCCTGTCCCGAATGCGCCCGCGTTGCCTTGTCGATGTCGGCCAGAACTGCGCCCGGGCCGGTCACCACACGACCCGGCGCGATCGACTTGATCTCGTTCATCTCGGCAAGGTTGAGCACTACGCCGCCCGAAAGCGGCATCGCCTGGCCGTAATTGCCGGTGCCACTGCCACGCGGCGTCACCGGCACGCCATGTCGGTGACAGGCGGCAAGCACGCGGATCAGTTCGGCCTCGTTCTTCGGCGTGACGATCAGGTCGCCGGTGACATGATCGAGCTGCTGCTTCAGCACCGGGCTGTACCAATAGAAGTCGCGGCTCTTCTGCTGGACGATGGCTGGATTGTCGTCGAGCTTCAGCCCATCGAGATCGCGTTTGAGTGCCGAAACGTCCATCATTCCACCATCAGTCCGTCGAGTTCGGCATAGTCGGGCAGCTGCCGGTCGATCGCGCGCCCGGCGCGCACGACGATGCGATCCGATTCGGGCCGCGACAGCAATTCCGTCCAGTTCCGGCCCTTGAACACGATGAAGTCGGCATCGCCGCCAGCAGCAAGCGTGCCGAAACCGTCGAGCCGCATCACCTTGGCCGGTGTCGCGGTGACCGCTTGCGGCCAATCGGCGACAGGATGATCGAAATGCAGGATGCGCGTCGCCATGCGGTAGACCTCCAGCATGTCGAGATCGCCATAGGCATAGAAAGGATCACGCGTGTTGTCGGAAGCAACCGCCACCGGAATGCCCCTGGCCTTCATTTCGTGCAGCAGCGTCACGCCGCGCCAGCGCGGCGTGGTGTGGTCAGCCCGCCGATCCTGCAGATAGAGGTTGCACATCGGCAGCGACACGATTGCGAGCCCGGCCTTCGCCACCTTGTCCAACGTGTCGAGCACCTCGAGGTCCGGCTGGCGCGCCAGGGAACAGCAATGGCCGACGAGGATGTTGCCCTCGAAACTGTTCCAGAGTGCCGCCTCGGCGATCTTCTTCAGCGAGATCGCGGCGATGTCATCCGTCTCGTCGGCATGGAAATCGAGATCGATGCCATGCTTGATCGCCTGCCCGAAGACGTGGTCGAGCAGCTCTTCCAGATCCGGCACCATATAGGTGACGACACCAAGCACACCCTTGGCCGCGGCAACCCTTTTTGCCAGCCTGTCGAACCATTTCCTGTCGCGCACGCCCTCGATGCCGATCAGGCATGCGCCCTGCAATTCGATCCGGCCGCGCCATGTCTCACGCATCGTCTCGAACACGGGCCAGGAGATTTCCTCCTGCGGCGCGACGCTGTCGAGATGGGTTCGCAGCGCCCTGGTGCCATGCGCGTAGGCCGAGCGCAGCGAGAAATCCATGCGCCGCGCCACGTCCTCGGCGCTCCAGCGGGCGGCGCGGTCGGCACCGGTGGCATTTAGCGCTCCCATGAAGGTGCCGTCGGGATTGGGTTTTCGCGGCCAGATATGACCCTTGTCGATGTGAGTGTGGCAGTCGACGAAACACGGCAGGATGATACGTCCGCCGAGGTCGACTGCGTTCACCGCGACTGCTGTACGGCCATGTGCGGCAATGCCTGCGATTTTTCCGTCAGCGACGGCGATGTCGGCAAGCGCAAAGCCATCGCTGTCGACGGTTGCGACAAGGCCGAGCGTCAGGGACGCGTGCAGTCGGGCGTTGGTGAGGCGGTATGAACCTGTGTTCGGTACCAAGAAACTAGCGCTCCTGCTTCAGCGCGCTTTCGTGCCAGCGCCTTAGAATGAGATGCGAAATCAGCGACAGCACAAGGAAGATCAGGATGCCGGTGAGCGAGATCAGGAACAGCGCCGCGAACAGTCGCGGCGCATTGAGCCGGTAGCCGGCCTCGATGATGCGCGAGGCAAGCCCAGACGACTGGCCGGTCGTGCCGGCGACGAACTCGGCCACCACGGCGCCGATCAGTGACAGGCCGCCGGCGATCTTCAACCCGCCGAGGAAATACGGCATTGCCGCCGGTAGTCGCAGATACCGCAACTGTTGCCAGCGCGTCGCGCCGTTGAGCTTGAACATATCGCGCAGATTGCGGTCGACGGAGTTGAGGCCGAGCGTGGTGTTGGACAGGATCGGAAAGAAGGCGACGATCCAGGCACACAGCAGAAGCTTGGTCGTCTGGTTGTCGACATAGATGTTGATCAGCGGAAAGATCGCCACGATCGGCGTCACCTGCAGCACGATGGCGAACGGGAAGAACGACATCTCGACCCATTTCGATTGCGCGAACAGCACCGCCAACCCGACCCCGCCGACAACAGCGAGAAGCAGGCTGAGGAAGGTGATGCGCAAGGTCACCAGCAGCGAGGAGAACAGCAGGCCGGCATCGTTGTAGAGTGTGAACAGCACGACGCCGGGGCGCGGCAGGATGTATTGCGGGATTTCGTTCCACACGCAGATGCGATCCCACAGCCAGATCGCCAGGATCATGATCGCCAGTGGCAACACCCAGCGGCCGACCCGCTCGAGCCGCTCCTGGCGCACGCGGCGCGCTTCCTCGGGGTCGAGTTTGAGGACGCCCTCGTCAATGGCCGTCATGATGCACGCCCGCCGTTGAATTGATGGCCTTGACCAGCACATCGGAAGCTTGCCGGCAAAGTGCCGCGTAGTCGGGCGAGGTGCGAAACGCCTCGTCGCGCGGATAGGCCGCCTCGATCGCGAGTTCGTCGAACACCCTGCCCGGCCGCGCCGCCATGACGACGACGCGGTTGGAGAGAAACACGCTTTCGAAGACGCTGTGGGTGACGAAGACGACGGTGAAGCGCTCGTCCTGCCACAGCTCCAGAAGGTCATTGTTGAGCTTGAAGCGGGTGATCTCGTCGAGCGCGGCGAACGGTTCGTCCATCAACAGCACGCGCGGCTTGGTCACCATCGCGCGCGCGATCGAGACACGCATCTTCATGCCGCCCGACAGTTCGCGCGGCACCGCGTCTTCGAAGCCGGTCAGGTGAACCCGCGCCAGCATTTCCGTCACCGCCGGTGCCGCCTTGGCACGGGAAACCCCTTTCAGCCTGAGCGGCAGCCAGACATTGTCGAAGACGCTGGCCCAGGGCAGCAGTGTCGGCTCCTGGAACACGAAGCCGATGTTCGAGCGGTCAAGCGAGCCGCCACCGCGCCAGTCGAGCACGCCGGAGGTCGGCGTCGACAGGCCGGCGATCAGCCGCAGCGCCGTCGACTTGCCGCAACCTGACGGTCCGAGCAGGCTGAGGAAATCGCCTTCCCGGATCGTCAGATCGACATCGCTGAGCGCTGTCACGCCGTTGGAAAAGACCTTGCCAACGCCACGCAGCGCCAGCAATGTCGGAGCGACATCCGACGCGCTCGCCGGCGCTTGCGCCACATTCTCCTGCATCATGCCGGAACCGGACTATTTCTTCAGGTCGAGCCCGACGCCCTTGTTGACGAAGGTCAGAGTGTAGGCCTTCTTGATGTCGATACCGGCTGGCGTGACCTTGGCTTTGACCATTTTATCGTAAAAACTCTGAATGCGCGCGTCGGTCATGGCGCCGATGCCGAGCTTCTCCGTGTCGCCTGAATCGGCAAGGCCGAACTTCTTCATCTGCTCGATCGAGAACGCGATCTGCTCGTCGCTCATGTCGGGATTGTCTTTCTTGATCATGTCGTTGGCAGCCTTGTTGTCGCCGTACAGATATTTGTACCAGCCCTTGGCCGAGCCATCGACGAAGCACTGGACTACCTCCGGCTTCTTGTCGATCGTGTCCTGCATCACCTCGATCGTCGTCGAGTAGGTGTCCCAGCCATAGTCGGCAAGCAGGAACTGGTTCGGTACGAAGCCGCCTTCCTTCTTGACCGCGAACGGTTCTGACGTGACATAGCCCTGCTGGATCGACTTCTTGTTGGCGAGGAAGGGAGCGGTGTTGTAGGTGTAGGGCGCGCGTTTGGCGGCGTCGAAGCCGAGTTCGATGACCATCCACTGGAAGAAGGTCTGCACACCCTCGTCGCCCAATATGTACTGGTCGGCGTTCTTCAGATCTTCCCATTTGTCGAGCCCCTCGCCGGGGTGGGACATCATGACCTGCGGGTCCTTCTGGAAATCCGCCGCCACCACGCGCATCGGAATGCCTTGCTGGACGGCGTCGAAAGCCGACAGCAGATTGCCGCCCATGTAGAAATCGATCTTGCCGGCCAGCAGCATCGGCCGGCCGCTGACCTGCGGACCGCCCTGCATGATGGTGACGTCGAGGCCGCAGGCGGCGTAGGTGCCGTCAGCCACTGCCTGATAATATCCGCCATGTTCCGGCTCGGCCAAC
This sequence comes from Mesorhizobium sp. P2_A8, assembly GCF_056404935.1. Taxonomy (NCBI): domain Bacteria; kingdom Pseudomonadati; phylum Pseudomonadota; class Alphaproteobacteria; order Hyphomicrobiales; family Phyllobacteriaceae; genus Mesorhizobium; species Mesorhizobium sp. P2_A8. Next base: position 428,200 of record NZ_JBFUDB010000006.1, on the reverse strand, counting down.
CAGTTGGTGCCGAAGGTGACTTTTTCATTCGCCGCGGCGCCCAGCGTGCTGGCCGCCAGCAGGGCTAGCACCGCCACCGAGATCTTCTGTTTTCCGTACATCGACACCACCTTTTGTTTGCTCCGGCGCGCCACGCGCCAGGCTCGACACCAAAGATTCAAGAAGCAAGACACATGCCACCGGCGCCTTGCACCGGGGCCGCCCGCTTGCACCACAGCCATCTGCGAAAGCCGGACGGGTCGTGCTGCACCGGAGGCATCGTGCCTATTTTTTGAACGCCTGTCCACAATCGCCCCGGCGACATGCACCGCCATCTTGAAGGGACAGTGCATCCGGTCCTAGGCTACCTGCAAACCGGAGATTGCCATGTTCAAGTTCCTCACCCCCAAGTCGATCAAGCCACCCTTTGCCCGCTACAGCCATGGTGTCGAGGTGCCAGCCGGCAAGCGGCTGGTACTGTGCTCGGGCCAGGTCGCCATCACGGCGGACGACCAGATACCGGAAGACGCCGGCGCGCAGGCCGAGCTTTGCTTCCGCAACATCGCCGCGGTACTCGGCGAGGCCGGGCTCGGTCTGCAGGACATCGTCCGCATCAACACCTATGTCACCGACCGCGCGCACCTGCGGCCGTATATGGATGTCCGCGACCGGCTGTTTTCCAGCCCGGCGCCGGCCTCGACACTGATGATCGTCTCCGGTTTCGCGCGGCCCGAATTCAAGGTCGAGGTCGAGGCCATCGCGGCTGGGTGATCGACAGGCCGCCCTTGCCGCGCTAGGTCTGGCCTAATCATCGAAGAGGCATGACATGACTGTTGCGAAGAAGCGCGTGTGGTGGGGCGACTACCGCACAACCGAATACGCCTCGATCGATCCGGAGGCGACGGTCGCCGTGCTGCCGCTGGCGGCGATCGAGCAGCATGGCCCGCATCTGCCGGTTTCGACCGACACCTCGATCATGAACGGCATGCTCGACACGGTGATTGCCCGCCTGCCCGACGATCTCGACATCCGCATCCTGCCGGTGCAGGCGGTAGGCAAATCGAACGAACATCTTCACGCACCGGGCACCCTCACCCTGCCGGCAACGACGCTGGTCGAGGCCTGGACCGAACTTGGCCTGTCGATCGCGCGCGCCGGCGTGCGCAAGCTGGTCGTCGTCAATTCGCATGGCGGTAACGAAGAGATCATGGGCATCGTCACGCGCGAACTGCGCGTGCGCGAAAACATGCTGGCAGTGAAGACCAGCTGGCAGCGCTTCGGCCGCCCGGCCGGCATGTACACCGAACTTGAGGACCGCCACGGCATCCATGGCGGCGATGTCGAGACGTCGCTGATGCTGCATTTCCGGCCGGATCTGGTCGATATGGGCAAGGCCGACACTTTCGTTTCCAATGTCGCGAAGGCCGAAAAGGAATTTTCGCTGCTGCGCCACACCGGCACCCATGCCTTTGCCTGGATTGCCAGCGACCTCAATCCGAATGGCGTGGTCGGCGGCGCCAGCATCGCGACGGCCGAGAAAGGCCGGCTGACCGCCGAACATCAGGCCGACGGTTTCATCGAGCTGCTGCGCGATGTGCGCAAGGCGAAGCTCGCCGACTGGCTGAAGTAGCTGGTTTTAATTGTCGATCGTCAGTGCAAAAGGTGTTCCCTCGAAAGCGTCGGCGCCGCGCCCGATCCCCTCGATCGCCTCGATCATGCGGCCGTTGCGGTCGAGCAACACATCGGCCACCGCAATGAGTCGAGGATTGGGTGTCGCTGATGGCGACAGCGCCCGCAGCGTCCGCGCCAGTTCGGCTTCGTCGCGTTTCGGCGCCAGTGCGGCGACGATGATATAGGCCGAAGCGGTCGAGCGGCTGATGCCGGCATAGCAATGCACGACCATCGGCTTTGCCCGGTCCCACCGGCGCGCGAAATCGAGCAGGCTGCGGACATGCTCCTCGCCCGGCATGGTCATCCCGTCCTGCGCCACCGCGATGTCGTGCATGACCAGATGCAGATGGTTTTCCGGGGCGATCGAAGCCGGGCGGACCACCTCCGTGCCGGCGGCGAGCAGCGACAGCATGCGGTCGGCGCCGGTCCTCGCAACCGTTTCCTCGACCTTTGCCAGCGAGCAGACATGGATCATTGTTTAGAACCCTTCGATTGATCCTCGCGCCGCGACGCCCATTCGGCAAGAGCGGATTCGAGCCGCTGCCATTCCTCCCGACTCCCCGGCAGGCCGGCCCGCAGGACACCCGGGCGGTCGGTGAAATGGCGAAGCAGGATGCCGCGCTCGCCAAGCGCGGAAAACAGATCGGCGGCATCGGGCATGCGAAGGTAACGGAACAATGTGGTGCCGCCCGCGACAGGAGCGCCGAAGCGGCCGAACAGCCCATCGAGCCGCGCCGATGCATCCGCAAGGGATGCCCGCATCGCGTCCTGCCAGCCGATATCGGCAAGCGCGCGGATGCCGTACTCCAGCGCCGGGCCAGCGACGGCCCATGGTCCGAATTGCGTGTCCACCCGGTCGACCGTCGCTGCATCGGAAAGCACAAAACCGAGCCGCAGCCCGGCCAGGCCAAAGAACTTGCCGAACGACCGCAGCACCACGATGCCGCCCTGGCCGACATCGCCGGCGAGGCTGTGTTGGCGTGGGCCGACGTCCATGAACGCCTCGTCGACTACCAGCAGCCCGCCCTTGGCGCGCATCCCTGCAGCCAGCGCCAGCAGCCGGTCGCGCTCGATGATGCGCCCATCCGGATTGTTCGGATTGACGACGATGGCAAGGTCGGCTTTTGCCAACACCTCGAAATCGCCGACCTCCGCCACCTCATGTCGCGCGATCGCCGCTGCCCGCGCATGTTCGGCGTAGGTCGGCCCCAGCACCAGCGCCTTGCCAGGCGCGATCAGCGATGCGACGCGCGGCAACAGGATCTGCGTGCCGGGTGCCGCCGCCACATTGGCTGGCGAAGGCGCGCCATAGGCGCGCGCCGCGACCTCGACCAGCTCGCGGGCGCGCCCGGCTTCCGGCAACCGCGACAGGATGGTGGCGGGCAGGTCGAAAAGCGGGTAGGAGTGCGGATTGATACCGGTCGAGAGGTCGACGAAAGGCTGAGGTGCGTTGGGGAAAAGCACCCTCGCCCGACCTAGACTTCCACCATGGTCCACCGCCGCCCCATCAAGAAGCTTCATGTCAGTCCTGATCGCTTTCCTGTCATTGGCCGTCGAATTCGTCCTGGGCTATCCGGACTGGCTGTTTCGCGCCATCGGCCATCCGGTGACGTGGTTCGGCAGGCTGATATCCTTTCTCGAACGCAGGCTCAACCGCGCCACTGATCCCGACGCACTGCGTCGCAAGCGCGGTGCTCAGGCGCTGCTGGTCATCGTGCTGGTGCCGGCGGCGATCGGGCTCGGCGTGCAGGTCCTGCTCTGGTTCATTCCCATGGGATTGATCATTGCCGCTCTCTTGGCGACATCGCTTCTGTCGCAGAAGAGCCTTTACGAGCATGTCGAGGCTGTGGCGGACTCACTCGACACCGGTGGCCTCGCTCTGGGCCGTGTTGCCGTCTCGCGAATCGTCGGCCGCGATCCGGAAACGCTGGACACGGCCGGTGTCTGCCGCGCGGCGATCGAGAGCCTGGCCGAAAATTTTTCTGACGGCATCGTTGCCCCCACCTTCTGGACCGGCGTCGGCGGACTTGCCGGCGGCGCCGCTTACAAGGCCGCCAACACCGCCGATTCGATGATCGGCCACCGCACCCCGCGCCACGAGGCCTTCGGCTGGGCGGCGGCGCGCTTCGACGATTGGATCAACCTGCCGGCATCGCGGCTGACGGCGCTGCTGATCGTGCTGGCTGCATTCCTGGTCAAAGGCGCAGATGCGAAAAATGCCTGGCACGCGGTGTGGCGCGACGCGACAAAACACCGCTCGCCCAATGCCGGCTGGCCGGAAGCGGCGATGGCCGGCGCGCTCGGCCTGGCGCTCGCCGGACCACGCAGCTACGGCGGCGTGCTGGTCGACGACGTCTTCATGGGCGAAGGCGGCCGGCGCGAAGCCGACAGCATCGACATAAGGCAGGCGCTGAAACTCTACCGCGTCGCCGACTATCTGCTGATCGCGCTGTTCGGTTTGGTCTCGGTCGTCGTCATTGTGGTGTGACGCATCGAGGCGCCGTTCAGAACTCGATCCCCTGCTGCGCTTTCACGCCCGCGGAAAAATGGTGCTTGGTCACGCCCATTTCGGTGACAAGATCGGCCGCCTCAACCAATGCCGGTTTGGCGTTGCGGCCGGTGACCACGATATGCAGGCCCTCCCGTCGTGCTTTCAGCGCGGCAACCACTTTGTCGAGTTCGAGATAATCGTAGCGCAGCGCGATGTTCAGTTCGTCGAGCACCAGCAGGCTGATCGACCGATCGGCCATCAGCTCGAGCACTTTGGCCCATGCGGCTTCGGCCGCGGCAATGTCGCGCTTCAGATCCTGTGTCTCCCAGGTGAACCCCTCGCCCATCGCGTGCCAGACGACGCGGTCGCCAAAGGCGGCGAAGGCATCTTTCTCGCCGGTGTGCCACTTGCCCTTGATGAACTGGACGACGCCGACACGCTTGCCGTAGCCGAGCATCCGCAGCGCCAGGCCGAAGGCGGCGGTGGTCTTGCCCTTGCCCGGCCCGGTGTTGACGATCAGCAGCCCCTTCTCGACCGTCTTGCTCGCCACCTCGGCGTCCTGCACCGCCTTGCGCTTGGCCATCTTGGCGCGGTGGCGTTCCTCGTCCCGGTCTTCGATGGGCTTGTCGTCGGTATCGGTCATCTCATTTCACCTTGAGTGGCAGCCCCGCCACCATCAGCAGCACCGTATCGGCGACAGCGGCCACCTGCTGGTTGAGCCGGCCGGCGGCATCGCGAAAGCGGCGCGCCAGTGCGTTGTCCGGCACGATGCCTTGGCCGACTTCATTGGATACCACGAACCAGGACCCGCGCGGCCGCGACAGCACTTCAGCCAGCCGACGGTATTCCAGATCGAGGTCGTGTTCGGCCAGCATATGATTGGTCAGCCACAGTGTCAGGCAGTCGACAAGCACCGGCTGATTGTCCGGCAGGGCCTCAAGCGCGCCTGCGAGATCGAGCGGTGCGTCGATGGTCGTCCACCCTTCACCGCGCCGCGAGCGGTGCAACGCGATGCGCTCACGCATCTCGTCATCATAGGCTTGCGCCGTGGCGATATAGGCCCACGGCGGCGGCAAGGTCGTCGCCAGGGTTTCGGCATGCGCGCTCTTGCCGGAGCGCGCACCACCGATGATGAAGGTCAGCTTGCTGCGATCAGGCAAAGCTGTCGCGCAGGCTGGTCGCGGTACCGGTGAAGCGGCCGCGCACCACGCCGACGACCGCGCCGAGAACCAGCCAGAACACCAGATTGGTCACCGTCACCGCCACCACAAACTGATGATGCAGACCCTCCGGGATCGGGGTCTCGAAACTGTCGGGCTGCGGTGCGCCGACAATATGCGGCGCAATGATCAGCAACACGGCCAGGATCACAAGCGGCAGCGACTTGCGGAACGCGATCAGGCCGATACCCGCCGCGGTCGCCGCCACGGTTGCCCACCACCAGATCTGGCGCTGCGTGAGATCGGCAGCCGGCATCGCCGGCAATTCCGGCGGCAGGCCGAGGCCGGGCGCCAGCGTGAACACGGCAAAGCCGGCCAGGCCCCAGAACACCCCCTGGCGCCAGTTGCCGATGCCGCCGGCGAATTCGGAAACCGCGACCAGGATCAGTGCGAAACCGAGGCCAGTGACGATATTGGCAACCACGCTGAAGGCGAAACGCTCGAAACCGTCGGCCGGTGCCCAGCCTTCGTCTTCCGCTGCCGGAGCGACTGCTTCCGCCGGCGCCGGGGCGGCAGAGCTCATGGCGTTCCCCGCCGGGGCGGCTGTGCTCATGGCATTGGTATCCGTTGCGGCCGGAGCGGCATGGTCATGGTGATGGCCGCCGCCGGCCTGCTCGTAGACTTCCGCCTTGAGGATCAGCGGCACGGTGGCAAAGGCCTGCATGCAGGCGAGAACGACGCCAGCCACGAGCCCTGCGATCGCCGCGATGAACACGACGTTGCGAAACAGGTTCATGATGTCAAATCCTCGTCAGTGGCAGGGAAACGCCATCGAATGGCGATAGTCGTGAGCCGCATTGTGGACCGCATCGATATGCGAGAAGCCGACAAAACCGACAACGAAGATGCCAAGCAGCGCCACGAGCGCAAGCTGCATGAAGCGCGACTGCGAGGAGACGGAGGCGCCGAGGGAGACGGAAGCGGTAGTCATGTCTTGTCCTTTCGCCCTCCACCCGAGGGCATAGAAGTCAGTTTCCTGTCGCCGGCAGGTCTCCTGGCTCGCGGATCAGCGCCCTTCCCCACCTTCCCGAAGAAAACCTTCAGTGGCATATGGAGAGGACTACCGCACACAGTTGCGGGGGCAGCCACGGCGTTGGGCAAGACATTCGCCCGCACCGCATTCCCTCTTGGCTCCAAACGGAACCGACGACAGCGCGACTATAGGGAAAATCGCCGCGACCGGCAAACCAAATTCCGACAATGCATGTCGCCGAAAGTGCGGAGCGGTTTTGGGATCACGACATGCATGATGCAAGAATGCATTGTCGCCGAAAGTGCACAAATCGGGCACGGGCCCAACAATTGACAATTCCCGTGGCCGGGTGTCGGCTAGCAACTCTAGAGGAAGCCAGCCATGCAGCCCATTGCCAGCGACCGCGATCCCTACAACGGCTTGACGCGGGCCGAACCGACGCTGCCGTCCTCCGCCTATTGGGACATCGATGCCTATCAGCGCGACCTCGACGCCATTTGGTACAGAAGCTGGCTGCTCGTCTGCCGCGAGGCAGACCTTGCGCAGCCGCTTTGCTTCCGCACCTTTCGCGTCGGCACGCAGGAAATCGTCGTGCTGCGTGACGAGACCGGCGAACTGCGCGCCTTCCACAACACTTGCCGCCATCGCGGTTCGCAGCTTTGCCAGGAGAGCGAAGGCCGGCTGAAGGCGCGGCTGATCACCTGCCCCTATCACGCCTGGTCCTATTCGCTGCGCGGCGATCTCGTGCGCGTTCCGTCGAAATCGCTGCCGGACGGTTTCGACAAGGCCGATCACCCGCTTTATCGCGTGGCACTCTCGGTGTGGCGCGGTTTTGTCTTCGTCAATCTCTCCGAAGACGCCGCCGGCTCGGCGGAATCCTCCTTCGATCCGGCGTCCGGCGGTCTCGCCAACTGGCCGCTGGAAACGCTGGTGACCGGCCATGCGTTGCGCAAGGTGATGAACTGCAACTGGAAGATCTTTTGGGAAAACTTCAACGAGTGCCTGCATTGTCCGGGCGTCCACAAGGATCTGTCGCGGCTGGTGCCGATCTATGGCCGCGGCCTGATGGACCGGCACGACGATCCCGATTGGGCTCGCCACGCCGATAATGACGCACCGGAGTTTTCCGGCGGCCTGCGCGCCGGCGCCGAGACCTGGTCGCGCGACGGCCAGGCGCACGGGCCGGTCTTTGCCGGCCTGACACCTGCCGAGCGCGCCGCCGGCCAGACCTACGCCACCAACCTGCCGTCGATGTTCGTCGTAGGGCATGTCGACTATGTCAGGACCGTACGGCTGGTGCCGCTCGGCCCCGAGCAGACCGAGCTTGTCGCCGAATGGCTGTTTGTGCCCGAAGCACTTGATGCAGCCGATATCGACAACATCGTCGCCTTCGGCAAACAGGTGCTGGAGGAGGATGCGGCGATCTGCGAGGTCAACCAGAAAGGCCTGCGCTCGACGCGCCACGAAGCCGGTGTGCTGATGCCCGAGGAATATGATCTGCACCGCTTCCACAACTGGGTCCGCGAGCGGCACGCAGCCGTGCCCTCCAAGCCTTGAAGATCACAGCGATTTCGGCAGATACCGCCAGGTCACGAAGCCGCAGATCGCCGCCAGCAGGCCGAGCATGACGAACACCGAGCCCAGCCCGAAGAACGCCAGCACGACCGAATAGACCAGCGGCGGCGTCAGTTCGGAAAAGTCGAGATAGGTGCGGTAGACCGCCGCCATCTGCGACCTTTCATAAGATCGCACCGAGCGCATGAACGCGGTCGAGCCCAGAGCGTCGAGCGCAATGCTGAAGAAAGCGCCGCAGAGCAGGAAGGCACCGGTGAGCAGCGGCACGGTTTCGCCGACCGCACCCGCCGCCAGCAGCATGGCCGACATGGCGAAATAGGCAAATGTCATGGTCCGCCGGCCACCAAAGCGCTTTCCCGCCTTGCCCCAGAAGATGGCCATGAACAGCAGCGCATTGCCGGCCGAAACCAAAAGGCCGCCGGCCAACTTGCCCTCGCCGGTGATGACCATGAACAGCGGCCCGTAGACGAAGAACGTCGTCCAGAAACAGGAGCGACCGAAGGCAATCAGCCAGGCCAGCCGCAACCTGGGCTGGGCGACAAAGCGACCGATATTGGCGAGCGGATTGGCCGGCCGCGACTTGCCCGGGCGGATCGACGGGTTGTCGCCCAGCCGGTAGGTCCAGAACAGCACCAGCAAGGCCATCGCGAACACCGCCACCGCGCCATGCGCGGCATAGATGCCGAAGCGCGTGTAGAGGAAGATGCCGAGCGTCGGTCCGCCGGTCCAGGCGAACATCGACCACGCCATGCGCAGCGATTCGGCCTGCATGAAGTCGGTCTTGCGGATGTGGTCCATGATGTAGAGGTTAAGCGTGATCGACAGCGCGCTGGCGCCCATCACCCGGCACAGCATGCCGGCCAGTTGCCCGGCAAGCGTGTGGGTGACGAAGAACAGCGAGCCGATGGCCAGCAGGCAGGCGCCTGCCGTGTAGACCCAGCGCCGGGCAAAGCGGCGGATCAGCATCGGCATGAACAGCGTCACCGACAGGCCGAGCATCGCCACGATGGTGTAGAGGATCGAGACGATCTGCTCGTTGTGGAGGATCTCGTAGGCCTGGATCGGGATGACGCTCGACACCGTGGCCCGGGCGAAGGATTCAACCGCATAGAGCGACGCGAAGGTGCGCGCATCCGCGGCCTTGAGGGCCGGTAGCCAGATCGGATGGCGCACATGGGTGGACATTGCTTCCCCAAAGCAGAATCACCGGGCCAAATCTGCCGTGGTGATCCCGGCGCCAATAAGAGGAAACCGACGCCTATCCGGCAAAAAGCGAAGTCGGCCAAAGGCTTTCCGGCACTGGCCTAAAGCGGCGCCTGATCCAGCATCTGCCGAAGCGTCCGGCCTTCTTTTGTCCCGGGCAACCGTGATAGTCGTCGTGCGGGGCTGAATCAGAATACGAGACCATGAGCATCCACACACCGACCGCACCCGTTCAGGATCGACCGAAGCGCATCGTCGCCATCGACATCGTGCGCGGCATCGCGCTCATCGCCATGGCGAGCTACCATTTCACCTGGGATCTGGAATTCTTCGGCTACACCGATCCCGGCCTCACCGCCTTCGGCTGGTGGAAGATCTACGCGCGTTGCATCGCATCGACCTTCCTGTTCCTGGTCGGCGTCAGCCTGTACCTCGCCCATGGCCGAAAAATCCGCTGGAACGGCTTCTGGAAGCGTTTCGCCATGGTCGCTGGAGCGGCGATCGCGATTTCGGTCGCCACACGCATCGCCACCCCGGACGGTTTCATTTTCTTCGGCATATTGCACGAGATCGCAGTGGCCAGCTTGCTCGGCCTGCTGTTCCTGCGGCCACCGGCGCTGCTGACGTTGCTTGTGGCAGCGCTGGTCATCGCCGCGCCCGTCTATCTGCGCTTCGAGGCCTTCGACCATCCCTGGCTGTGGTGGATCGGCCTCTCGGCGATCAATCCGCGATCCAACGATTATGTGCCGCTGTTTCCGTGGTTCGGCGCCGTACTTGCAGGCATCGCGGTGACGAAACTCGCCGCCGCTTCGGGCCTGCTTGCCCGGCTTGCCGAATTGGCACCCGGTCGCTGGGCCAACCCGCTGGTCTTCATCGGCCGCCACAGCCTGGCCTTCTACCTGATCCATCAGCCACTGCTGATCGGCTGTGTGTGGCTGTTCGCACAAGTGATGCCGGCCAAGGTCGAAACCCCGCAGGTGAACTTCCTGAAGACGTGCCAGTTGTCTTGCGAGCAGTCGCGCGACACCGAATTCTGTTCGAGCTACTGTGTCTGCATGCTCGATACGCTCGAGGGTGAAGCCTCACTTGATCGGCTCTACAACAACGACCAGACTGCCGAATGGAAGGCGCATATATCCGATCTCGCCGGCATGTGCACCGCCAAGACCGACGACAAGATGACGGAGGAAGGGGTCAAATGACCGAGAACCAGCCGAAGGCAGGGCTCATACCGTGGCCGCCGCTAATCTACATCGCCGCCATCGCCATCAGTATCGCACTCGGCCTGCTTTATCCCTTGCCCTGGATCGGTGACCTCTTAGGCGATATCCTGTTCGCCGCCGGCTGGGTGGCCCTGTTCGGCGTCGCGGCACTCTGGTTCACCGCCATCCGCACCATGATCCGGGCCAAGACAACACTTAACCCCAACGCGGTGCCCGATCATCTGGTCACCACAGGTCCTTTCGGCATCACTCGCAATCCGATGTATCTGGCCAACACGCTGCTGTTGATCGGCGTCGCCTTTGTCTCCGGGATCGCATGGTTCCTGCCGCTGGCATTCATCGCGGCTTATGCCACGCAAAAGGTCGCCATCGAGGGCGAGGAAAAGGTGCTGGCAGCGAAATTCGGCAAGAAATACAGGGACTACGCCAAAAGAGTGCGGCGCTGGATTTAAGCATGCGTTACGTATTGACGCCGAGCTCGACCAACCGCTCGACACAGGATTCCTCAGCCTGGTCGAGTTCGGCCAGCGTCTCTTCGAGGTCGCGGCGCTTCTGCCTGAGATCCTCGCGCTTTTCCTCGATGCGCTTGATCATCAGCTTGAGTTGACCGACCTCGCCGGGCGGCTCCTTGTACATCTGGATGATTTCGCGGATCTCGTTGATCGAGAAGCCGAGCCTTTTTCCCCGCATGATCTGGCGAATGAGGTGACGGTCGGACGGGCGAAACAGCCGCGTGCGGCCGCGCCGCACCGGCTGCACCAATCCCTCGTCCTCATAGAAGCGCAGCGTCCGCGTCGACACATCGAATTCGCGGGTCAGCTCGGTGATCGAATAATATTCCCGCATTGTCACTCCCACTCGCCGGAACCCCGGGCGATTGCCATGCGGCGTCGCCTTCTGTCCCGAACCAAACCCATGCCGGAATCAACACGGCGCCCCGCGCAAGCCTCGCACGGCATTTACGTAAAAGTCAATCGAGGGCGCCTTTCACGGCACCCCGAACCACCAAGTGGCAATGCCGAGAAAGGCAAAGAAGCCGACGACATCGGTGACCGTGGTGACGAAGACCGCCGAAGCGACCGCCGGATCGATCTTGAAACGGTCGAGGAGCAGCGGGATCAGGATACCGGCCAAGGCGGCCGCGAACATGTTGATGATCATCGCCGCCGCGATGATGCCGCCCAGATTGTTGTCGTGGAACCAGATCGCAGCGACGATGCCGATCAGGATGGCAAAGACGATGCCGTTGATGAAGCCCACGCCCATCTCGCGGCGAATGATGCGGCCGGCATTGTAGATGTCGATATCCTTGGTCGCCAGCGCCCGCACGGTGACAGTCATCGTCTGTGAGCCGGCATTGCCGCCCATGCCGGCCACGATCGGCATCAGCACCGCGAGCGCCACGATATGCTCGATCGTGCGGTCGAACAGGCTGATCACCGACGCCGCCAGGAATGCGGTCAGCAGATTGATCAACAGCCAGGGAACGCGCGAGCGCGAGGTGGAAAAGACACTGTCGGACAGCTCTTCGTCGCCGACACCGCCCATGCGCATCAGATCTTCTTCGGCCTCCTGTTGGATAACGTCGACGACATCATCGATGGTCAGCACGCCGACCAGCCGCTCGTTCTCGTCGACGACGGCGGCCGACAAAAGGTCGTACTGCTCGAATTCCCGCGCCGCCTCTTCCTGGTCCATGGTGGCGGGAATGGCGTGTCGCGTCTCATGCATGACCTCCCCGACCTTGACCGCGCGCCTGGTGCGCAGGATCTGGTCGAGGTCGATGGCGCCGAGCAGCTTGAAGGTCGGATCGATGACGAAGATCTGACTGAAGCGCTCAGGCAGGTTCTTGTCCTCGCGCATGTAGTCGATGGTCTGGCCGATCGTCCAGAACGGCGGCACCGCGACGAACTCGGTCTGCATGCGCCGCCCGGCCGTCTCTTCCGGATAGTCGAGCGAGCGGCGCAGCCTGATCCGTTCGGTGAACGGCAGCTGCGACAGGATCTCGTCCTGGTCTTCCTTTTCAAGGTCTTCGAGAATGTAGACCGCGTCGTCGGAATCGAGTTCCTGCACCGCCTGGGCGATCTGCGCATTGGGCAGATTGTCGACGATCTCCATACGGATCGCCTCGTCGACCTCGGTCAGCGAAGAAAAGTCGAAGTCGGCGCCCAACAACTCAACCAGCACGCGGCGCTGTTCGGGGTGCAGCGCCTCGAGCAGGTCGCCGAGCTCCGACTGGTGCAGGTGGTCGACTTCATGCTTGAGCGTGAGCGTGTCGCGGTCGGCGATCGCAGCACCGATCTGGGCAAGGAAGGACGAAAGGACGGCGCCGTCCTCGCCATAGATGTCGGCGTGGGCGTCGTCAGCGGCCCTGGCGCCGGTCGTCCGTTCGTCCTGGCCTTCCACCGGCGCCTCCCGCCATCGCAATCCCGGAAAAGGTGCGTCTCAGGTCTAGAGCATCGGCCCCAAAAGTGGAAACCGGTTTTTGGGAAAATCCGACGCTCATTCCAGAGATAGCGCGGCAGCATGAATCGATTTGGCAATTTGCCGCTCTAACGCACGGAATATCAAATGAAATGCGCGCGCTCCTACCTGGCTTTCTTCACGGGAAAGACGGCATTGCCATGCCCAGTCTGACAATGCCTGCCCTGTCAAAACCAACGGGATATCGGTTCAGGTGGCGCGACAGCGCATGTCGCTGGGGAAAGAGCACCCTTGTCCGGTTGCGGCGATTGTCATGGCACAGGGTCCGGATATCAGCCGGATCCGCCCATGTCCGCAACCGGTCCAGAACGGAAGCCCTTGAGCGCAAGGTCGGCGACAACAAAAGAGGCCACATCAGGACAGCAACGCGTTCGCGTCGTTGTCGCCGAGCGCAATCCGCTTGTCATATCGGCGCTGCGCGAAATGCTGGAATGCGACGGACGCTTCGAATTGCTGAGCGCCGTGCAGAGCGGCAAGCAACTCCTGGATCTGGCGGTAAAGACCAAGTTCGATGTCGCGGTCATCGGCTGGAGGCTCGCCGACATGGACGGCGCGGATGTTCTGGCCGAGGTCCAGAGCCGCAAGCTCGATATGCGCATTACGGTGTTCTCCAATGACCACGACATCGGCATCTTGAAGCAGTGCGTGCGGCTTGGTGCTCAAGGCTACTGCTTCCAGTTCGACGACCCGCATATCATCTTCGAGACGATCCTGGCGGTCGCGCACGGTCGCATCTGCATCCCCTATATCGACATCAACAAGGTCAACGACACGCCCTTGGCGCAGCTCACGGTTCGCGAGCGCGAACTGCTGGCGGTGCTTTCCGACGGCTGGACCAACCTTCAGATCGCGACGCGCACCGGAATTTCCGAGAATACGGTGAAATACCACCTCAAGAATCTCTACGACAAGCTTGACGTCCGCAACCGGGCGATGGCCGTCGCGCTCTATTCGAGCGAAAAGCGTCGCAGTCCCAGGCTGCCTATCGGGTAGGTCGACCGGGTAGGCCTGGTGGGTAGGCTCGTCCCACCCGCGCGCGGCGAGAACTTACCCACCAAGGTGTTGTTGCACCTCGCCGTCGAGACGACACTCCCTCCACAAATCTCTAACTTCGGAGGAGTTTCGCGCATGGCTGGGTTCACCCACCTTTTTATTCCAGGACCCACCAACATTCCGGAGCAGGTCCGGCAAGCGATGAACCTCCCGATGGAGGATATGCGCGCCGCATCGTTCCCCGATTTCACGCTGCCGCTGTTCGAGGACATCAAGAAAGTCTTCAAGAACGAGACCGGCCGCGTCTTCATCTACCCGTCGTCGGGGACCGGCGCCTGGGAGGCGGCGATGACCAACGTGCTCAGCCCTGGTGATCGCGTGCTGATGTCGCGCTTCGGACAGTTCTCGCATCTGTGGGTCGACATGGCCGAGCGCCTCGGCTTCGAGGTCGACGTGATCGACTGCGAGTGGGGAACCGGCGTGCCGCTCGACCTCTACGCGGAAAGACTGAAGGCGGACAAGGCACACAGCATCAAGGCAGTCTTCTGCACACAGAACGAGACCGCGACCGGCGTCACCAGCGATGTCGCCGGCTGCCGCGCCATACTCGACGCGGCGAACCATCCTGCCCTTCTCTTTGTCGACGGCGTGTCGTCGATTGGCTCGATCGACTTCCGTCAGGAGGAATGGGGTGTCGACTGCGCCGTCAGCGGCTCGCAAAAAGGCTTCATGCTGCCGGCCGGCCTCGGCTTCCTCTCGGTCAGCAAGAAGGCGCTCGTCGCTTCCAGGGTAGCGACCCACCGGCGCTGCTTCTTCTCGTTCGAGGACATGATCCGCGCCAACGACGCCGGTTATTTCCCCTATACGCCTGCGACGCAACTGCTGCGCGGCCTGCGCGCCTCGCTCGATCTGATCGCCGAGGAAGGGCTCGACAACATCTTCGTCCGCCACCATCGCCTCGCGGAAGGGGTGCGCAAGGCGGTCGACGCCTGGGGCCTGAAGCTCTGCGCGAAGGCGCCGAAATGGCACTCCGACACCGTCAGCGCCATTCTGGTGCCGGAAGGCATCGACAGCGCCGACGTCGTCAAGCGCGCCTACCAGACGTACCGGACCTCGCTCGGAGGTGGTCTCAACAAGGTGTTCGGCAAGGTCTTCCGCATCGGCCATCTCGGCTGGCTGAACGAGGTGATGGTGCTCGCCTCGCTGTCGGCGGCGGAAATGGCGCTGCTCGATTGCGGCGTCCGGCTGGCGCCGGGCTCGGGCGTCGGCGCCGCCATCCAGCACTTCCGTGCCTCGGCTGGGGTACCTGTCGCCGAGGCGGCGTGAGGAGAACGCGATCATGAGCCACACGATCAACCATTTGAAAAAACTCCGGCTGCAGCGAAGCGAACTCGCGGTTCCCGGCTCCAGTCCCGAGATGATCGATAAGGCGGCGAACAGCGCCGCCGACTTCGTCTTCCTCGACATCGAGGACGCGGTGGCGCCGCCGGACAAGGAACGCGCCCGCAAGAACATCATCCAGGCGCTCAACGACATCGACTGGCGCGCCAAGGGCAAGACCGTTTCGGTGCGCATCAACGGCCTCGACACGCACTACATGTACCGCGACGTGGTTGACGTGATGGAACAGGCCGGCGACCGGCTGGACACCATCCTGGTGCCGAAAGTCGGCGTTCCGGCCGACCTCTATATGGTCGAGGCCATGATCAACCAGATCGAGATGGCCAAGGGCTACAAGACCCGCGTCGGCCTCGAAGCCCTCATCGAGACGGCGCTCGGCATGGCCAATGTCGAGGCGATCGCCGCTACGCCCGGCCGCCTGGAAGCGATGCATTTCGGTGTCGCCGACTATGCTGCCAGCAACAAGGCGCGCACCGTCAACATCGGCGGCCTCAATCCCGACTACCCAGGCGACCAGTGGCATTTCGCCCTGTCGCGGATGACGGTTGCCTGCAGGGCCTACGGCCTGCGCGCCATCGACGGGCCGTTCGGCGATTTCTCGGACCCTGAGGGCTACACGGCGGCGGCAAGGCGCGCGGCGGCACTTGGCATCGAAGGCAAATGGGCGATCCACCCCTCGCAGATCGCGCTAGCCAACAGCGTGTTCTCGCCGCCGGAAAAGGAAGTCGTCCGCGCCAGGCGCATCCTGGAAGTGCTCAAGGAAGCGGAGGCGCTCGGAAAGGGCGCCGCGGCGCTCGACGGCAAAATGATCGACGCGGCGTCGGAACGCATGGCGCGCAATGTGCTGGTGGTCAACGAAGCCATCGAACGCGCCGGCCAATTTGATAGTCAAGAACAGCCGCACGCCGCCGCGCACTGAAGGTTTTTGGGAGGACGAGATGGACATTCACGAATACCAGGCCAAGGAACTGCTTGCCCGCCACGGGATTCATGTTCCGCGCGGCGGCCTCGCCTACAGCCCCGAGCAGGCAACCTATCGGGCGCGTGAGATCGGCGGCGGCCAGTGGGTGCTCAAGGCGCAGGTTCATTCCGGTGCCCGCGGCAAGGCCGGCGGCATCAAGCTCTGCGCCAATGACGAGGAGATTTCCAATGCGGCCGAAGCAATGCTCGGCCGCAAGCTGGTGACCCAGCAGACCGGCCCGCGCGGCAAGCTGATATCGCGGCTCTATCTCGAGGAGGCCGTCGACATCGCGCAGGAGCTCTATGTCGGCTTCGTTCTCGACCGCAAAGAGGAGCGCGTCATGATCGTGGCGTCGGCCGCCGGCGGCATGGAGATCGAGGACATCGTCGAGCGGGCGCCGGATTCCATCATCCGGACCACGGTCGATCCGGGAGTCGGCATGCAGCGCTTCCAGGCGCGGGAAATCGCCTTCGGGCTCGGCCTGGATCAGAACCTGATCGGCAAGGCAACCGAAACCATCTTCAGTTGCTACCAGGTGTTCCGCGACTACGACGCGTCGATGCTGGAGATCAATCCTCTGGTGGTGACCCGCGACGGCAACCTCGTCGCGCTCGACGCCAAGATGTCGTTCGACGAGAACGCTTTGTTCCGGCGGCCGGAAATCTCCGAACTGCGCGACAAGAGCCAGGAAGACCCGCGCGAAACCTTCGCCAGCGACCGCGGCCTCTCCTATGTCGGCCTCGACGGCAACATCGGCTGCATCATCAACGGCGCCGGCCTCGCCATGGCGACGATGGACATGATCAAGATCGCCGGCGGCGAGCCGGCCAACTTCCTCGACATTGGCGGCGGCGCCTCGCCCGAGCGGGTCGCGAAATCGTTCCGCGCCGTGCTCGGCGACAAGAATGTCGAGACCATCCTGGTCAATATCTTTGCCGGCATCAACCGTTGCGACTGGGTCGCCGAGGGCGTCGTCAAGGCGATCCGCGAAGTCGGGGTCAACGTTCCCCTGGTGGTGCGGCTTGCCGGCACCAAGGTCGAGGAAGGGCGCCGCATCCTGGCCGATTCCGGCGAGGCGGTGATCGTCGCTGAAACGCTGGCGGAAGCCGCCGAAAAAGCCGTCGCCGCCTGGCGTTCGGCAACGCTCAAAAAAGCAAGCTGAGGGAGCTGAAAAATATGGCAATCCTGCTCAACCGCGGCACGCGGGTCATCGTCCAGGGCTTCACCGGCAAGATCGGCAGCTTCCATGCCGAAGACATGAAGCGCTACGGCACCAAGCTCGTCGGCGGCGTGACGCCCGGCAAGGGCGGCCAGAAGCATCTCGGCCTGCCGGTCTTCAACACCGTCAAGGGCGCCGTTCGCGAAACCCGCGCTGAAGCCAGCATCGTCTTCGTGCCGCCGCCTTTCGCCGCCGACTCGATCATGGAAGCCGCCGATGCCGGCATAAAGCTTTGCGTCTGCATCACCGACGGCATCCCCTCGCAGGATATGATGCAGGTGAAGCGCTACATGCTTCGCTACCGTTTCGAGGACCGCATGCGGCTGATCGGGCCGAACTGCGCCGGCGTGATCACGCCCGGACAGGCACTGATGGGCATCATGCCGGGCAGCATTTATCTCCCCGGCCGCGTCGGCATCGTCGGCCGCTCGGGCACGCTCGGCTATGAGGCCGCCTCGCAGATGAAGGCGCTTGGCATCGGTGTCTCCACCAGCGTCGGCATCGGCGGCGATCCGATCAACGGCTCGTCCTTCAAGGACATGCTGAAGCTGTTCGAACAGGACGACGAAACCGATGCCGTGGTCATGATCGGCGAGATCGGCGGACCGCAGGAGGCGGAAGCCGCGATCTGGGCACGCGACAACATGCGCAAGCCGCTGATCGCCTACATCGCCGGGCTTTCCGCGCCGAAGGGCCGGCGCATGGGCCATGCCGGCGCCATCATCTCGGCCTTCGGCGAGTCGGCGCAGGAAAAGGTCGAAATCCTGAAAGAGGCCGGCGTCGTCATCGTGCCGACGCCATCGTCCTTCGGTGAGGTCGTGGCCGATACTTTGGCCGGGATGAAGAAGGCGGCGTGATGGCCGACCGGGCGAAGGGCGCATAGCGCAAAATGTGCAGTCTGTTTCGGGTTGGCGGATGCATCGCGGCCCATCGATCGGCAGGAAATTCGATGAAACCGCGTTTGATTGTCACCCGGAGATGGCCGGCCCCCGTTGAAGCGATCCTCGCCGAGCGCTTCGACACGACGCTCAACGCCAGCGATACGCCGCTGAGCCCTGCCGCAATGACATCGGCATTCGCGCATTTTGACGCGATCCTGGCAACGGTCAGCGACCGCGTACCTGTTGCGGTGTTTCCTAAGAACGCCGCCCGCATCGTGGTGACCAACACCCCGGGCGTGCTGACCGATTGCACCGCCGACCTCGCCCTCAGCTTGCTGTTGGCTGTCGCGCGTCGGACTGGTGAGGGCGAGCGGCAGGTGCGGGCCGGAGAGTGGCGGGGCTGGTCGCCAACCCATATGGCCGGCGCGAAGGTGTCGGGCAAAACCTTGGGTATTGTCGGAATGGGGCGCATCGGCAAGGCGACAGCCAGGCGCGCGCATTTCGGCTTCGGGATGAAGATCGTGTTCTTCAATCGGTCCCCGGTCGATGACGACGAGACGCGCGCCATGGGCGCGGTCCAGATGCCAACTTTGGAAGATGTGCTCGCAGCATCCGATTTCGTGTCGCTGCACTGTCCGGGCGGCGCGGAAAACCGCCATCTCATCAATGCTCGAAGCTTGCGGTCGATGAAAAGCGACGCGTTCCTGATCAACACGGCGCGCGGCGACGTCGTCGACCAGGATGCCCTGATCGGTGCACTGGAAAGGCGCGAGATCGCTGGGGCGGGTCTCGACGTCTTTGCCGACGAGCCGACCGTTCCGGAGACGCTGAAGCAGTTGGAGAACGTAGTGCTGTTGCCCCATCTCGGGAGTGCGACCGAGGAAACGCGGGTGGCAATGGGCATGAAGGTGGTGGAGAACCTGACCGCCTTCTTCGAGGGTCGCCCGGTGCCCGACCGGGTCGCCTGACAGCAGGCGCCGCCCTCGATTCAGAGGGCGGTTACAGCGGCATCGGCGCGACGAAGCAGGAAACGGGTTTGGAACAGAGCAGACGCATCAACTTTCGTGAGGACGAGCGCAGCCTTTTGTTGCGCTTGCTGCTTCAGGTCGCAAGCGCGCGTGAGCCCGAGATCGCCGCCGTTCTGGCCGGACGCAGGTCGCTCGTCTCCCTCGCCGCGGAGCAGCGCATCCCGGCGCTTCAGGCGAGCGGCGTATGGTTCCAGTTGCTGACGATAGCAGACGAGCTGCTTGCCATGCGGGCACGCCGCGAACTCGAACAAGGCGCGGGTGTCGACGAAGTGCCCGGGTCCTTCGCCAGCGTGATCGCGCAGATGGCGGCGAACGGCCACTCGGCGCCGGAAGTCCAGGCGACGCTCGATGAGCTTTGCGTCGGCCCGACCATGACCGCGCACCCGACGGAGGCCAAACGCGTCACGGTGCTGGAGATCCACCGCCGCATCTATCGCAAGCTGACCGAGCTCGACCAGCCGCGCTGGGCGCCGCGCGAACGCTCCCTGTTGGTCACCGATCTGGAAAGCGAGATCGAGCTTCTGTGGATGACGGGCGAGCTGCGGCTGGAGCGGCCGACGGTCGAGGGCGAAATCGCCTGGGGCCTGCATTTCTTTCGCGAAGTCATCTTCGAGGCAACGCCGCAACTCTATGGCAAGCTTCAGGACGCCTTCGAGCGTCACTATCCGGGAGAGCCGATCAGAATTCCCTCATTCATGCGCTATGCCTCGTGGATCGGCGGCGACCGCGATGGCAATCCAAATGTGACTGCCGCAGTCACCGCCCATGCCATGGCCGAATACCGCAACACCGCCATAGGCTGGTATCTGACGCAGGTGCAGCGGCTGGTGACGGTGCTCAGCGCCAGCTCCAACGTCATCGACCTGCCGGCCAGCTTCAAGCCAGTGCTGCAAACGGCCCTTGAAAAAACCGGACTGGCGCACGTGATCGCCGCCCGCAATCCCGACGAACCGCTTCGCCAGTTCGCTTCGGCTTTGTTTGCCCGGCTGGAGGCCACGCGAGACGGCGGTCCGGCGGCATATCTCTCGGCAGAGGCGTTTCGTGCTGATCTGAATGGGCTATCTTCCGTTCTCGAAGCGATCGGAGGGCGCGCGGTAGCCAGGCGTTTCATCCAGCCTCTGCTTTGGCAAGTCGGAAGCTTCGGTTTCCGTACGGTCTCGCTCGACATCCGGCAGAACTCCACGGTCGTCAACCGGGTGCTGGCCGAGCTGTTTGCGCTGGCAAATCCCGCCGATCCGGTCGCAGCCGGCACGCCGCAATGGTCGGCGCGCATTCGCACAGCCATCAGCCAGGGCGAGCGGCTGGAGATCGACGCAGGCCGGCTCTCGCCTGAAGCAGGTGAACTGCTTTCGACATTCTCCGTTATCCGCGATCACATCTCCAGCTCGGATGCTGACGCAGTCGGCTCTTTCGTTCTCAGCATGACCCGCTCGGCCGACGATCTGCTCGCGGTCTATCTGCTGGCGCAATATTGCGGACTTTCAACCGCGCCCGCTGGCGGCGGCACAATCAGGCTGCGGATCGTGCCGTTGTTCGAGACCATCACCGATCTACAGGCCGCACCGGGCATCCTCAATGGATTGCTCGGCGTTTCACTGGTGAGGCGGACGGTGCGGGACTTCGGCGCGCGCCAGGAAATCATGCTTGGCTATTCAGATTCCAACAAGGACGGAGGTTTCCTGGCTTCCAATTGGGAACTGGCAAAAGCGCAAAAGCGCCTCGCTGCGGTCGGGCGCAAGAACAACGTCAGGATCAGTTTCTTTCACGGTCGCGGCGGCTCCGTCAGCCGTGGCGGCGCGCCGACCGGCCGGGCGATCGCCGCACAACCGGAAGGCACTGTCACCGGAACCATGCGGGTGACGGAGCAGGGCGAGGTCGTATCGTCGAAATTCGCCAATCGCGGCACCGGCCTCAACCAACTCGAGGTTCTCGCCGCTGGCGTGCTGGCCCACGGTGTCGGATCGCCCGGCGATGTCGAGCCGAAGGAAACGCCGGAGTTCGACGAAGCGCTGGAAGCGCTGGCTGGCATGTCGCAGGCTTCCTACGCCAGATTGATGGCCGAGCCCGGTTTCCTCGATTATTTCAACCAGGCAAGCCCGGTCGCGGAGCTGGCGCTCCTGAAAATGGGCTCACGGCCGGAGCGTCGTTTCGGCGCCAGCGGCATTGCTGACCTGCGCGCCATTCCATGGGTGTTCGCCTGGAGCCAGAACCGTCATCTGTTGACCGGCTGGTATGGCATCGGCAGCGCGCTTAGCTCTTTCGTCGCTGTGCGCGGCGAGGCCGGGCGCGAACTTCTGGCTCGCATGTTCGAGCACTCGCGCTTCTTCCGCTTGATCGTCGACGAGGCCGAGAAGACGCTTTACCAGTCCGACATGGAGATCGCGGGGCTCTACGCCCGCCTGGTGTCCGACGGCGACGCGGCCCGACGAATCTACGCCCGCATCGCCGCCGAATACGAGTTGACGCGACGCCTGATTGGTGACCTCACGGGAGGCGATCTTTCCGCGCGCTTTCCGATGTTCAAGCGGCGTTTCGACAGTCTGCGGCGACAGATGGATGACATTCACCGACTGCAGGTCGATCTGCTGCGTGAAGTTCGGGCAAATACCGGCACGGCGGATCAAAAGCGGGCGACCGACGCTCTGCTTGTGTCGATCAATTGCATCTCGGCCGGCCTTGGCTGGACGGGATAGGTCCGGCTTTTGCCGAGCGACCTACGAGTCGGCGCAGGAAAAGGTCGAAATCCTGAAAGATGTCATCGTACCGACGCCATCCTCCTTCGGGGAAGTCGTGGCCGATATTCTGGCCCGGATGAAGAGGCCGCCTGATTGCCACGATCACGCCGGCTTTCCGGGGCAACTGAAAAACGAAGCGGCGGCGGGTCTGAATGACGCGCCGCCGCTGCCGTTTCGATCCTCGGGAAGCCTTGTGACCGCGACGTGCCGTCGCTTGCCGACCCGGCTCGCCAGAAGCAATCTGTCAAGGAAATTTTGGTGCGGTCGAGAAGACTCGAACTTCCACGGGTTGCCCCACAGCGACCTCAACGCTGCGCGTCTACCAATTCCGCCACGACCGCACGTGGTAGGAGCCGGAACCGACCGGCTCGCGGCGTGTAGCAAATCGTTTCCGGCGAAACAAGTGCGCGGAACGCAATAATCTCCACCGATTGGCACAACGCTCCACAGGATTGGAATGCTGGGCCGGAACTGGACGTTTCGGCCTGATATCGCCATATGGAAGGCAAATGCATGTCGCCCGAAAGTGCAAGGCGGTTTTGGGATCACGACATGCATAAACGAAAAAACGAAAAGCCATGCCAGAACGCAGCCAGATTGCCACGTCGTTCCTGCCGCTCCCCGGTTCAGCACCGGTCGAATGGCGCATCGAGCCCGGCCTCACCGCCTATCCCGATGCGCTGGCCTTCATGGAAACGCGGGCCGAGGCGATCCGAAGCGGCGCCGCCGGCGAGATGGTCTGGCTGGTCGAACATCCGCCGCTCTACACGGCCGGCACCAGCGCCCGCAGCGAGGACCTGATCGACGCCAACCGCTTCCCGGTGTTTTCGGCAGGACGCGGCGGCGAATACACCTATCATGGGCCGGGTCAGCGGGTCGCCTATGTGATGCTCGACCTGAAGCGGCGGCGCGAGGATGTCCGCGCCTTTGTCGCCGCGCTCGAACAATGGATCATCGGCACGCTCGCCGCCTTCAACGTGCAGGGCGAGCGCCGCGAGGACCGGGTCGGCGTATGGGTGGTGCGGCCGGATCGCCCTTCCCTGCCGGATGGCTCACCGGCCGAAGACAAGATCGCCGCAATAGGTATCCGCCTGCGGCGCTGGGTGAGCTTTCACGGCATCGCCATCAATGTCGAACCGGATCTCGACCATTTCGGGGGCATCGTGCCGTGCGGCGTGCAAGACCACGGCGTCACCAGCCTCGTCGATCTCGGCCTTCCCATTACGATGGCAGACCTCGACCTGGCCCTGAAATCCGCCTTCGAGGACGTGTTCGGTCCTGCCACGGCTTTGCCTGTCGAGGCCGCCCGCAAAGCCGGTTGAAGCTTTCTGATCCGGACAAGCTCAAATAAGCTGCGCAGACGCCCACAAGACGCCATAGCCATGGATGGCGAACACCGCCAGCAGCGCGCCGGCGATGACGAGACGGTCGACGGTGCGGATTGGCTTCAGTTCGTGCCGCGGCTTGACCCCGCTGCTCATCGTCAGCAGGCTGAGGATTGAAAAGACCGCGCCCGCCGCGAGCAGAAAGCCGGGGGAAAAGCCGGCCTGCCGGCCAAGCGCAAGGAAGGCCGAAAGCAGAGAGAACGAGGCCACCGCCAGCACGATCGGCCCCGGGCAGATCTGGCGCAGCACCTGGCCGCCATCGAACTTCCAGACCGGCACCAGATTGGCGATGTTGAACAGGGCAGCAAAGCCCGCCAGCGCCGCCAGCAGCGTCGCCGCAAGCCGATGTCCCTCCGCCCCGGCAAAGGTGCTGGCGGCGATGACAACCGGCACCATGAAGGCAGAGAAGCCGGCGCCCATCAACGCCACGAAGGCCACTTCGAAACGGCTGTCATATGGCCGCCCGCCAATGGCGATGCCGCCGAGCAGCGGGATGAAGATCATCCGCGCCTTGCTGTG
The DNA here is from genome assembly GCF_056404935.1 of Mesorhizobium sp. P2_A8. NCBI lineage: Bacteria > Pseudomonadati > Pseudomonadota > Alphaproteobacteria > Hyphomicrobiales > Phyllobacteriaceae > Mesorhizobium > Mesorhizobium sp. P2_A8. Next base: position 404,259 of record NZ_JBFUDB010000006.1, on the reverse strand, counting down.
ACCCATCAGGCGAAACGCCGCCATGTGTCCGAGCTCGTGCAGGGCCACCACCGATGTCAGGATCGCGGCCAGCGCAAGCCCGCCGAGATGAAGACCGAAGAACGGCCACAGGATCAATGCCGACAGCGCGGCGAAGCCGACCTGGCTGAGCGGATGCTCGAACCAGCCGCCCTTGCGATACTGCCCGGTCCTTGCCCAGCGCTGCAGCTTGGAGAGTTCACGGCGCATGGCGAAATAGCGAAACACCAGGAAGGCTAAGCCGCGATAGCGATCGGTCTGGCCAAGCGTGACCCGCGTGCCGCTGCCTTCGGAAACGAGCTCGGTGGTCTCGCGGAAATCCTTCCAGAACGAGGTGTCGAGCGCGGTATCTTCGATAACCCGCATCGAGAACCGGTTGCCCTCGACAACGTCATCAAACTGCGACTTGCGCTCGATCGGCTTGCCGTCGCGTCCTTCCCAGGACAGCATGATGCGGGCCATGCCCTCCGCGTCCAGCGCCTCTGCCGAAAGAATCTCACCGGACCAGCCGGCGTCACTGCCGAGCGGCCACAGCGCCTGCCAGAGGCGCTGCCGGTCCATCGCTACCACGCGGCTGAGCCTGATCGTGCGCAAACCAAGCGGCACGGTCATCAAGAGAAAGATCAGTCCGAGATTGCTGGCCACGAGGATGACCGTGACGATGGGCGACACGCGACGCTGCTCCCTGTCCTGGAAGGCACACCCTAACGTCGCGGCGGCAAGAAAGGCTTAACGGCGGAACCGCTTCCCGATTGCGAGCCATCCGCATCAGCGCCGCAATGGAGGCATGGCGCCAAGGTCGAAGCCCCCTCTCCCCGTTCCTCACGGGGAGAGGGTTAAGGTGAGGAGTGGCGCGCCCGAGGGACGCTTGCGTTCGCGCCACGTCCTCAACGCCAATTCACATGGCTCCGATCCAGATCGCCATGGAAATGAGAAAAGTGCTCATGCAAACCAGCGAGATGACATCCTGAACCAGATCGGTCATAACTCTCTCCTGTTGTTGATATGTTCGCAATTTGTTCTAATTTTGTTCGAATGTCAACGATCGGAATCCGGCTGTATCCCGAATTTCCGGGCGATCAGATCGGCAGGGTTAAGAAAAGGTTGAGGAGCGTGCGATGGGCCAACCGAATGGAATCACGCTCTGAAGGCGGGCTGTCCGCGAGCCCGCCAGGTCCTGTCCAGGTTGAGGTCAGCCCGAGCCGAGCGGCACCACTTTGCCATCGGCCAGTGTGACGCGCCGGTCCATGCGCGATGCCAGTTCGTGATTGTGGGTGGCGATCAGCGCCGCGAGGCCCGATTGCTTGACCAGCGCCGCCAGTGCCTCGAACACATAGGAGGCGGTGACCGGGTCGAGATTGCCGGTCGGCTCGTCGGCCAGCAGCACCAACGGCGCATTGGCAACCGCACGGGCAATGGCGACTCGCTGCTGCTCGCCGCCGGAAAGCTCGGACGGACGGTGCGACGCGCGCTTGCCGATCTGCATGTAGTCGAGCAGCTGTGCGGCGCGCTCGGACGCCTCCTTGCGGCTCAGCCCCTTGATCAGCTGCGGCATCATGATGTTTTCCAGCGCCGAGAATTCCGGCAGCAGGTGATGGAACTGATAGACGAAGCCGACATCGTTGCGGCGGATCGCCGTGCGCTCGTCATCGGAGAGCCGCCCGCAGGCACGGCCGGCCAGGATGACGTCGCCGGCGTCGGGACGTTCCAGCAGGCCGGCAGTGTGCAGCAGCGTCGACTTGCCGGTGCCTGACGGCGCCACCAGCGCCACCATCTCGCCGCGCTTCAGCGAGAAATCGGCGCCGTTGAGAATGGTGAGCTTGCGCGGCCCCTGGACGTAGTGCCGCTCGACGCTCTTCAGCTCGATAATGGCCTCGGCCATCATTCATACCTCAAGGCTTCGACGGGATCGAGCCGGGCGGCTCGCCACGCCGGAAACACCGTTGCCAGGAAGGACAACCCGAGCGCCATCAGGATGACATAGGTCGTCTCGCGCGGATCCATCTTCGCCGGCAGCTGGCTGAGGAAATAGAGCTCCGGGTTGAACAGAACCTTGCCGGTCATCCAGGAAAAGAACTGGCGGATGGATTCGATGTTGGTGCAGATCAACACGCCGAGCAGCACGCCGGCGATCGTGCCGGTCACGCCGATCGCCGCCCCCGTCATCAGGAAGATGCGCAGGATGGCGCCACGCGACGCCCCCATGGTGCGCAGGATGGCGATGTCATGCCCCTTGTCCTTCACCAGCATGATCAGGCCCGAAATGATGTTCAGCGCCGCCACCAGCACGATCAGCGTCAGGATCATGAACATGACGTTGCGCTCGACCTGCAGGGCGGAAAAGAAGGTCTCGTTGCGCTGGCGCCAGTCGACGAGGTCGATCGGCCGCTGCGCGGCATCCTCCACCTTCGGCTTCAGCGCGTCGACGTCGTCGGGATTGTCGACATAGATCTCGATCGTCTGCGCCCGGCCGTCCATGTTGAAATAGAGCTGCGCCTCCGAAAACGGCATGTAGACGATGGAACTGTCATATTCCGACATGCCGACCTCGAAGATCGCTGCGATCTTGTAGCCCTTCATGCGCGGCGTCGTACCGAGCGGCGTCACATCGCCGTCGGGCGAAATCAAGGTGATGGTATCGCCGAGCGCCAGGCCGAGGTTCTCGGCCATGCGCTTGCCGATGGCGACGCCCTCGCCAGTGTCGAAATCGGCGAGCGAGCCCTGCTTGACGTTGCTGGAGACGATGGCGATCTTGCCGAGATCCTCGCCGCGGATGCCGCGCACCAGCGCGCCGGTTCCGCCGCCGACATTGCCCTGCGCCAGCACCTGGCCGTCGATCAGCGGGATGGCGTATTTGACGCCGGGCACGCCGTTGATTCGGCCGGCGACCTGCGCATAGTCCTCAAGCGGCGAATCGAGCGGCTGCACGATCAGATGGCCGTTGACGCCGAGAATGCGCGTCAACAGCTCCGCCCGGAAGCCGTTCATCACTGCCATCACCACGATCAGCGTGGCGACCCCCAGCATGATGCCGAGGAAGGAGATCGAAGCGATCACCGAGATCACCGTCTCCTTGCGCCGCGAGCGCAGGTAGCGCCAGGCAACCATGCGCTCGAAGATGGAAAAGGGTCCGGCGCCCACCGTTCTTGCCGCCGCCACGTCGCTCATGCGGCGACACCGAAGCGTTTTTTCGCAGCGGCGATCGGCAGCGTCTCGCGCTCGCCGGTCTTGCGATTCTTGATCTCGATTTCGCCGCTAGCCACGCCGCGCGGCCCGACGATGACCTGCCAAGGCAGGCCAATCAGATCGGCGGTGGCGAACTTGCCACCCGGCCGCTGGTCGGTGTCGTCGTAAAGCACATCCTTGCCGGCGGCGACGAATGCGGCATGCAACTCGTCGCAGACGCGGTCGCACTCGGCGTCGCCCGCCTTCATGTTGATCAGTCCGATGTCGAACGGCGCCACCGCTTCCGGCCAGATGATACCGTTGTCGTCATGGCTGGCCTCGATGATCGCCGCGACCAGGCGCGACGGGCCGATGCCGTAGGAGCCGCCGGAGACGAAATGATCCTTGCCGTCAGGCCCGGTCACCTTGGCGCCCATCGGCTTGGAGTATTTGTCGCCGAAATGGAAGATGTGGCCGACCTCGATGCCGCGCGCCGAAACCTTGTCGGTGTCGCCGATCTTCTCCCACGCCGCTTCGTCATGCATCTCGTCGGTGGCGGCGTAAGGCGTCGTCCATGTCTTGACGATGTCGCCGATCTCGGCGTCGTTGGCGAAGTCGGTCTTCTCGCCGGGCACATCGAGCGAAAGATAGTCGCGATGGCAGTAGACCTGGCTCTCGCCGGTATCGGCAAGGATGATGAATTCATGGCTGAGATCGCCGCCGATCGGTCCGGTGTCGGCCCGCATCGGAATCGCTTGCAGACCCATGCGGGTGAAGGTCCGGAGGTAGGACACGAACATCCTGTTGTAGGCCGCCTTTGCACCCTCGAAGTCGAGGTCGAAGGAATAGGCGTCCTTCATCAGGAATTCGCGCGAACGCATGACGCCGAAACGCGGCCGCACTTCGTCGCGGAACTTCCACTGGATGTGGTAGAGATTGAGCGGCAGATCCTTGTAGGACTTCACATAGGCGCGGACGATCTCGGTGACGACTTCCTCGTTGGTCGGACCATAGAGCATGTCGCGGTCCTGCCGGTCCTTGATGCGCAGCATCTCCTTGCCGTAATCGTCATAGCGGCCGCTTTCGCGCCACAGATCCGCCGACTGGATGGTCGGCATCAGGATTTCCAGCGCACCGGCGCGATTCTGCTCCTCGCGGATGATGCGGCAAACCTTGTCCAGCACCCGCTTGCCGAGTGGCAGCCACGAAAAACTGCCCTGCCCCTGCTGGCGGATCATGCCGGCGCGCAGCATCAGCCGGTGCGAGACGATTTCGGCCTCGCGCGGGTTTTCTTTGAGGATAGGCAGGAAATAGCGCGACAAACGCATGGACTGGTCCGTGAGTGAGGATGGCCGCGCGGGAATCGGCGCGACACAGGCTGCTTGCCCCGGCTTCATAGCCATTTCATGGCGGAATGGAAACCCGGACGCATCGGCCCGAAAATCGGAAACCGGGTTTTGGAAAGGCACGATGCATGGGGGCGAAACTGTTGGAGCCCCATTGTGCGTCCCGCGGACGCGCGGCGCTCCAAGGCGCCGCAGTGCCGCGGCGTCTTACTGGTCGTTTCCCAAGCAAAGCCTGCCACACTATTGTGCAGTGCAGCACGAGAATGCCTGTTTCGAGGCAAAATTCTTCGTGACATTTTCATTCGCCTTAGGCTAGTGTGCCCCGATAACCGAGAGGGTAGAGAAAAATCTGCTCTCCTACGCGGTCAAAGTCTTGGGAGGATGCGATCTAGGCGCGGTTACTCGCTGCCGCCGGAAACCGGAAACAGATCGGACGCGTTTAAATTGCAAGGCCTTGTGCCTTGCATTTTTTTTGTGCAAACATCTGGTTAGCACCAAAAACTGACAAACCACTTGACCTTGCGTCAGCCGGCGCAAGACCAGAATCGCCACGGCCTCAGGCGATATCGTGTCGACTCGAATGCGCTGAAGCGCAGGCCTGAAAACGGTCTATTTCGTTGGGGTCTGGCTGAATTCCGGAATGATGTGCGGGACCTCGTCGAGGCTATATCCCAAGCCTTTCGTCAGGCCATAGAAAATGCCCATGAGAACCGCCGTGGCGACGGTGGTGCGCAGGACGGCGCGCAGCATATGCGGCCCGCGCGGCGCACTTGGAACCGTGCCCAGCGTGACATTGTGATCGTCGTCCTGTGTCCTGACGCTGAACGGCAGCACGACGAACAGCACGATCCACCAGGTGGCGAAGAATAGTGCGGTGAACGAAACCCAGCTCATGATTGCTCCAGTTCGATCAGCGTACCGAAGAAATCCTTCGGATGCAGGAACAGCACCGGCTTGCCATGCGCGCCTAGCCTCGGGTTGCCGTCTCCCAGCACCCGCGCGCCGGCAGCCTTGAGCCGATCGCGCGCGGCCAGGATGTCGTCGACCTCATAGCAAAGGTGGTGCATGCCGCCGGAAGGGTTCTTCTCCAGGAAGGCGGCGATCGGCGAGCCCTCGCCCAACGGCTCCAGAAGTTCGATCTTGGTGTTGCCGACATTGACGAACACCACGGTGACGCCGTGCTCCGGCAGTGCCTGCGGCTCCGTCACTTCGGCACCGAGCGTGTTGCCATAAGCGGCAACGGCAGCACTCAGGTCCGGCACCGCAAGCGCGACATGGTTCAGGCGTCCGAGCATATCCGAGCTTTCCCTCCCGGGTCCAATGGCTGGCGTCATACGTCAAATCGACTGATATCAACAGCCTTTCACGAGGCGCGCACTGTCGCACTTTGATGAGCAGTCTTCGAACTCCCTCGAACGAGCAGAGGGATTTCAAAATCACGACCCAGGCTATTCCGATCGACAACTGCGAAGTACAAACGGCAATGTTCGACACCCACCCTGCTCGCCCACGCGTTTTCACATTCAGCCTTGGCTCCTTCAAAGTTGCCGCTTTGCTCGATGCCGTCGATGTTCGCGACAACCTTGCGTCGGCCCTGGCACCTGGACAGTCGCCAACCGCAGTGCATGAACTCGCCGTCTCGAACTTCATCGACCGGGATCGCTACGAACACTGCTTCATCCCAACGCTGATCGACACCGGTTCCGAAAAGATCCTGTTCGACACCGGATGCGGAGACGCGGACAGTTCACTCCTGGAATGCCTGCAGGACCTTGGGCTCGGACCGGGTGACATTGATGTGGTGATTATCACCCACGGGCACCCGGATCACATCGGAGGGCTCGTGAAGAATGGCGAACCCGTTTTTCGGCGGGCACGCTATGTATTCGGCGCGGCGGAATTTAGCTTCTGGACCGGGGGAAATGCAGTGCGCGAGGCCAGGTTGGCCAACCGTGATCTATTCAGACGAATCTGCAGCAGCCTTACAGACCAGGTGACATTCATAGCGCCCGGAGATGAGGTTGGGCCAGGGATTACCGCCATCGACGCGGCCGGTCATTCCCCCGGCCTCCTGGCGTTTCTCGTCGAAAGCGACGGCCAGCAATTGCTCATCTGGTCGGACGCCTTCCTGCATTATGTCGTGTCCGTCCAACGTCCGGAGTGGCGTGCTGATCTGGATGACGACAAGGACCAAGCCGTCGAAACCCGCAAGCGACTGCTCAAGATGGCCGTAGAGCGACGTCTGCTGGTCGCCGGCCATCACATGCCATTTCCGGGTCTGGGCTACATCGAATCGGTGGACGGTTCTGTTCGCTGGCTTCCCGTCAGCTACCAGTTGAACGTCTAGGGAACGGCTGCCACCCTCACCGCGTGACGAACACAGTTACCAGCGGTTTCTTGCCCCAGGCTTCGTTGGCGGCGCCGCGCACGGCGCGCCGTACCGCCTCTTGCACCAGGTCGAGATCCTTTCGGCGCTGACGGGGGATCGAATCCACCGCGCCGACCGCCGCATCGATCATCAGATCCTCAAGCGTCTCACCGCCGGCATCGGCTTCGGCGACGCCGATGGCGACCAGATCGGGATCCCCGGCTAGCTCATATTTGTCGTCGAGCACGACATTGACCGCGACATGGCCGGCAAAGGACAGTTTGCGCCGGTCGCGAATGCCCATCGCCTGATCGGTCCCGATCAGGTTGCCGTCCTTGTAGATGCGGCCGAACGGTACCTGGTCGATTATGGTGGCAGGACCGGGCGCAAGCCTCAGCATATCGCCGTCGCGCACCTGCGCCACCTGGCCGATGCCGGAGGTCGACATCAGCGACCCCTGCGCCACCAGATGCGCTGCCTCGCCATGCACGGGAACGCCGATCTGCGGCCGCACCCATTCGTACATCTTGCGCAATTCGCTGCGCCGTGGGTGGCCGGAGACATGCACCAGCGCATCGCCATCCTCGATGATCTTGATGCCGAGGTCGATCAGGCGGTTCTTGATCTCGAGGATCGCCTTCTCATTGCCGGGAATCGTGCGCGAGGAAAACACCACCGTGTCGCCGGCCGTCAGCGACACCGACTTCATCTCTTCGCGCGACAGCTTGGCAAGGGCTGCCAAAGGCTCGCCCTGGCTGCCGGTACAGATGATGACGAGGTTTTCGCGCGGGATGAAGCCAAAATCCTCCTCGGCGATGAACTCCGGCAGCCCGTCCATGTAGCCGAGTTCATCGGCGACATCGATGACCCGCTTCAGCGAGCGGCCAAGCACCAGGCACTGGCGGCCTGCATCGCGCGCCGCCTTGGCAATGGAAACGATGCGGCCGACATTGGAGGAGAAAGTGGTGACGGCGACGCGGCCCTTGGCAGCCTGGATGACGCCCTTCAGTCCTTCGCCGACGGCGACTTCCGAGGGCGACTCCCCTTCCCGCAGCGCATTGGTCGAATCGCAGATCAGCGCCAAGACGCCCTTGTCGCCATAGGCGCGGAAACGCGGCTCGTCGGTTTTCGGGCCGATCGTCGGTTCCGGATCGATCTTCCAGTCACCGGTATGGATGACGGTGCCGGCTGGCGAGGTGATCGCCAGCGACATCGGCTCGGGGATCGAGTGTGCGACCGGGATAGCCTCGATCTCGAACGGACCGACGGTGAATTTCTCGCCCGCCCGGTAAATCGTCAGCGGTATCTTCGGCGCGCCCTGCTCGCCCTGCCGCTTGGCCTCCAGCAGACCGGCGCTGAACGGCGTCATCCACACCGGCGCCTTCAGCTTCGGCCAGGTGTCGAGCAGCGCACCGTAATGGTCTTCATGCGCATGCGTGATGATGATGCCGCGCAGATTGGCGAGGTTCTCCTCGATGAAGCGCGTGTCGGGCAACACCAGGTCGACCCCGGGCAGACTGGCATCTGGGAAGGTCACGCCGACATCGATGACGATCCACTCTCGCGCGCTGGGCGGGCCGTAGCCGTAGAGGGCGAAGTTCATGCCGATCTCGCCAACGCCGCCGAGCGGCACGAACACGAGTTCGGCGTTTTCCGCTTTCGCCATGATTTTTCCCTTCCTGGCCCTCAGGCCAAGCCCCTTAGACCCTGGCCGACGCGACTGCGCCAAAATGCACGTCGCCGGCGGCAATCGTCAAAACCGAACCTTCATCGTCGCGAATCACAAAACGGCAGTCCTCGTCAATGGTTTCAAACACCCCACGCACCACATTACCGTCAATTCTGACAGCAACCTCGCCGCCAAGTCCCGCTGCGCGTGCCAGCCAGCGTCGCCTGACGGCGGCAAGTCCGCGCCCTTCGTCCCACAACCGGGCATTCTCGCTCCAGGCATCCGACAGCGCCAGAAACAGCGTTTCCGCATCGCATGTCGCGCCCAGTGCGCGCAATGATGTTGCCGGATAAGGCAAATCCTCGGGATAAGCCACAACATTGACGCCAATGCCGACAGCCACCGCGAAGCGGCCGCCGTCCAGGATCGCCGATTCCAGCAGGATGCCGGCCAGCTTGGCGTCGGAGGCAAGCACGTCGTTCGGCCATTTCAGTTCGAAACGGCTTTTTCCGGCGCTTGCGCCATCGAGGCCGATGGCGATTCGACCCTTCGGCACCACGGCGTCGAGTGCATCGGCTAGCGCCAGCCCGGCGACGAAGCCAAGCGTTGCGGCAAGGCGAAGCTCGGCAGTGGTCATGACAAGCAGTGTCGCCGCCAGATTGCCCTCGGGCGTCGCCCAGACGCGACCGCGCCGTCCGCGCCCGCTTTCCTGCTTCTTGGAGACGACCCACAGTCTGCCCGGGTCGCCTGCCCGGGCATGGTCCAGCGCCAGCGCATTGGTGGAACCGACGCTGTCATGCGCCTCGAGCCGGAACCCTTCCGACGCCGAGGTTGGAGCCAGCCGAAATGCCATGCCGTCTAGAAGAATGTCTTGGCGGCGGCTTCGGCATAGGTGCCGATCGGCCCGCCGATCAGCACATAGAACAGCACGAAGGCGCCACTGACGCCGAGCACGAGGCGCAGTTCCGTCGCCATCGGCACGAAGCCGCCGACCGGCTCGTCGAACCACATGATCTTGATGATGCGCAGATAGTAATAGGCGCCCACCACCGAGGCCAGAACGCCGATGATCGCCAGCGCGTAGAGGTTGGCGTTGATGGCGGCGAGGAAGACATACCATTTCCCCCAGAAGCCGGCGAGCGGCGGAATGCCGGCCAGCGAGAACATCAGGATGGTCAGGATCGTTGCCATGATCGGGTTGGTCGACGACAGGCCGGCCAGATCGCTGATCTGTTCGACATTGCCTTCCTTGCGCCGCATGGCGAGGATGAAGGCGAAGGTGCCGAGCGTCATCACCAGATAGATCAGCATGTAGATGGCAACGCCACGCACGCCCGCCTGACTGTTGGCGGCAAGGCCGACCAGCGCATAGCCCATGTGGCCGATCGACGAATAGGCCATCAGTCGCTTGATGTTGGTCTGGCCGATCGCCGCGAAGGCGCCGAGCGCCATCGAGGCGATCGAGATGAAGACGATGATCTGCTGCCAGTCGGAGGCGATCGGCTTGAACGCGCCCATGGTGACACGCACCATCAGCGCCATCGCCGCCATCTTGGGTGCAGCCGCCAGGAAGGCCGTCACCGGCGTCGGCGCGCCCTCGTAGACGTCGGGCGTCCACATATGGAACGGCACCGCCGAGATCTTGAAGGCAAGGCCGGCCAGCACGAAGACGAGGCCGAAAACCAGGCCGAGCTGGCGCTCGCCGCTGCCCAGCGCCGAAGCGATCTCCTGGAAGCCGGTGTTGCCGGTGTAACCGTAGACCAGACTGATGCCATAGAGCAGCATGCCCGACGACAGCGCGCCGAGGACGAAATATTTGAGGCCGGCTTCGGTCGAACGCAGATTGTCGCGGTTGATCGCGCACAGCACATAGATCGCCAGGGATTGCAGTTCAAGGCCGAGATAGAGCCCGATCATGCTGTTGGCCGAGATCATCAGCATCATGCCGAGCGTGCTGAGCAGCACCAGCACCGGATATTCGAACTTGTCGAAATGCTCCGCCTTGGCAAATCGCATCGACATCACCAGCGTCACCGCCGAGCCGGTCAGCGCCAACACCTTCATGAAGCGGGCGAAGGAGTCCTGGATGAAGGCGTTGCCATAGGCGCTGCCCTGTCCGGTATGGAAGATCAGCCAGGCGCCAGCAATCACCAGCACGGCAACGGCAAGGCCGGTTACGGTGTTGGCGGTGTTGGCACGCGAATAGGCGCCAACCATCAGCAGCGCCAGGGCACCGATGGCAAGGATCAGCTCTGGCGTCGAAAGCGACAGGCTGGAGAGAAGGTCCGGCGTCATGGTTCGCAAAACCCCTGGTCAGTTCGCCGCCGCGGTTTGCGCGGCGCCGATGGATGCAGTGACATTGGTGACGAGCGACTTGACCGATTCGGCCGTCGCGTCGAAGACGGGCGCGGGATAGACGCCGAAGAAGATGACCAGCACGACCAGCGGGTAGATGATCACCTTCTCACGCGGCGACAGATCCAGCAGGCCCTTCAGGCTGTCCTTGGTCAGCGCGCCGAAGATCACCCGACGATAGAGCCAGAGCGCGTAGGCCGCCGACAGGATGACGCCGGTGGCAGCGAAGAACGCCACCCAGGTGTTGACGCGGAACACGCCAAGCATGGTCAGGAACTCGCCGACGAAACCGCTGGTGCCGGGCAGGCCGACATTGGCCATGGTGAAGATCAGGAACACCGTGGCGTATTTCGGCATGTTGTTGACCAGGCCGCCATAGGCGGCGATCTCACGCGTGTGCATGCGATCATAGATGACGCCGACACACAGGAACAGCGCGCCGGATACGAGGCCGTGGCTGAGCATCTGGAAGATGGCGCCCTGCACGCCTTCTTGGTTCATGGCGAAGATGCCCATGGTGACGAAGCCCATATGGGCGACCGACGAATAGGCGATCAGCTTCTTCATGTCCTCCTGCATCAGCGCCACCAGCGAGGTGTAGATGATCGCGACGACCGACAGTGTGAACACCAGCGGCGCGAACATTTCCGACGCCAGCGGGAACATCGGCAGCGAGAAGCGCAGGAAGCCGTACCCACCCATCTTAAGCAGGATTGCGGCCAGGATCACCGAGCCTGCCGTCGGCGCTTCGACGTGCGCGTCGGGCAGCCAGGTGTGCACCGGCCACATCGGCATCTTCACCGCGAAGGAGGCGAAGAAGGCGAGCCATAGCCAGGTCTGCATGTTGGCCGGGAAATTGTGCGTCAGAAGCGTCGGAATGTCTGTCGTGCCGGACTGATAGAACATCGCCATGATGGCGAGCAGCATCAGCACCGAGCCGGCCAGCGTATAGAGGAAGAACTTGAACGAGGCGTAGACGCGCCGCTTGCCGCCCCAGACGCCGATGATGATGAACATCGGGATCAGACCAGCCTCGAAGAAGACGTAGAACAGCACGATATCCAGCGCGCAGAACACGCCGATCATCAGCGTCTCGAGCAGCAGGAAGGCGATCATGTAGGCCTTGACGCGCTTCTCGATCGCTTCCCACGACGCCAGGATGCAAAGCGGCATCAGGAAGGTCGTCAGGATGACGAACAGCATCGAGATGCCGTCGACACCCATATGGTAGGAGATGCCGGAGTCGAGCCAGGCAACCTTCTCGACAAACTGGAAACCGGCTTGCGAGTTGTCGAAGCCGGTCCAGATGAACAGCGAGATGATGAACGTGAACGTCGTCGTCAACAGCGCGATGGCGCGGATGTTTCGGCGCGCGTTTTCACTGTCATCGTTGATGAACAGGATGAGCAGCACACCAACCAGTGGCAGGAAGGTGACCAGCGAGAGAATTGGCCAGGCGGTCATCAGAGCATCATCCAGGTGACGAGTGCGGCAACGCCAATCAGCATGGCGAAGGCATAATGGTAGAGGTAGCCGGTCTGCAGCTTGACGACGCGGTTGGTGACATCGACGACTCGCGCCGAGACACCGTCCGGGCCGAGGCCATCGATGATGGTGCCGTCGCCGGTCTTCCACAGGAAATGGCCGAGGCGCTTGGCGGGCCGCACGAACAGGAAGTCGTAAAGCTCGTCGAAGTACCACTTATTGAGCAGGAAGGCGTACAGCCCGCGATGATGGGCGGCCAGATTGACCGGCATGTCCGGCGAGCGGATGTAGAACTTCCAGGCCAGCGCGAAGCCGATCAGCATGGCGATGAAGGGCGACAGCTCGACCCACAGCGGCAGTTCGTGGATCTCGTGCAGGATGTGGTTGTCCGGTAGCGTGAACAGCGACGCCTTCCAGAATTCGGCATAGCCCTCGCCGATGAAGGCGCCGTGGAAGATGATGCCGGCAAACAGCGCGCCGGCGGCCAGGACGAACAGCGGCACCAGCATCACTGGCGGCGATTCATGGACGTGGTGCATCACCTCATGGCTCGCCCGTGGCTTGCCGTGAAAGGTCATGAAGATCAGCCGCCAGGAATAGAAGGAGGTGAAACAGGCGGCGATGACCAGGAGCACGAAGGCGAGGCCGGCGACTGAATTGTGGCTGGCAAAGGCGCTCTCGATGATGGCATCCTTGGAGAAGAAACCGGCGGTGCCGATGACCGTCACCGGGATGCCGACGCCGGTCAGCGCCAGCGTGCCGATCACCATCATCCAGTAGGTGGACGGGATCAGCGACCTCAGGCCGCCCATCTTGCGCATGTCCTGCTCGTCGGAGACGGCATGAATGACCGAGCCCGAGCCGAGGAACAGCAGCGCCTTGAAGAAAGCATGCGTGAACAGGTGGAAGATCGCGGCACCGTAGGCGCCGACGCCGAGCGCGACGAACATGTAGCCGAGCTGCGAACAGGTCGAATAGGCGATGACGCGCTTGATGTCGTTCTGGACGAGACCGACGGTCGCGGCGAAGAAGGCGGTGAAGGCGCCGATGAAGGTGACGACCGTCAGCGCCGAATGCGACAGTTCGAACAGCGGCGACAGCCGCGCCAGCATGAACACGCCGGCGGTCACCATGGTGGCGGCATGGATCAGTGCCGAGACCGGCGTCGGGCCTTCCATGGCGTCTGGCAGCCAGGTGTGCAGCGGCACCTGCGCCGACTTACCCATGGCGCCCATGAACAGGAGCAGGCAGACGATCGTCATGGCCGACTGCTTGTCCAGTGCATAACCGAGGAAGGTCAGCACGGCAGCACCTTGCGGCGCGCCTTCAGCCGGAATGAAAGTCGCCGCATTGGCGAAGATGGTGCCGAGATTGACGGAGCCGAACAGCACGAAGACGCCGAAAATGCCGAGCGCGAAGCCGAAATCGCCGACGCGGTTGACGACGAAGGCCTTGATGGCGGCGGCGTTGGCCGACGGCTTCTTGTACCAGAATCCGATCAGCAGGTAGGAGGCGAGGCCCACCCCTTCCCAGCCGAAGAACATCTGCACCAGATTGTCGGCCGTCACCAGCATCAGCATGGCGAAGGTGAACAGCGAGAGATAGGCGAAGAAGCGCGGCCGGTTCGGATCGTGGTGCATGTAGCCGATCGAATAGACGTGGACCAGCGCCGACACCGTGTTGACCACCACCAGCATCACCACCGTCAGCGTGTCGATGCGCAGCGCCCAGGGCGCCTCCAATCCACCCGACTGGATCCAGCGCAGCACCGGCACGGTGAACACCTCGCCATGGCCGAAGCCGACGGTGAAGAAGGCGACCCACGACAGCACCGCGGCGATCACCAGGAAACCTGAGGTGATGTATTCGGATGCCTTGGCGCCAAGCGACGTGCCGAACAGGCCGACGATCAGGAAGCCGAGCAGGGGAAGGAAGACGATGGCCTGATACATGGTGGTTCCGTCAACCCTTCATCATGTTCACGTCTTCGACCGCGATCGAGCCGCGGTTGCGGAAGAAGACGACGAGAATGGCAAGTCCGATGGCAGCCTCGGCCGCCGCGACCGTCAGCACGAACAGCGCGAACACCTGGCCGACGAGGTCGCCGAGTGCGGCGGAGAAAGCGACGAAATTGATGTTGACCGCAAGCAGGATGAGTTCGACCGACATCAGGATGACGATGACGTTCTTGCGGTTCAAAAAGATGCCGAACACGCCCAGCGTGAACAGGATCGCCGATACGGTCAGATAATGTGCGATGCCGACGACCATCTCAGACTCCTTCGCCCGACTTCACCTTGCGGATTTCCATGCCGGTCGCCGCGGTGCGGCCGACCTGGGCTGATATCGACTGCCGCTTCACCCCCTCCTTGTGGCGCAGCGTCAGCACGATCGCGCCGATCATGGCGACCAGCAGCACGAGGCCCGAAATCTGGAAGTAGTAGAGGTAGTCGGTGTAGAGGATGTCGCCGAGTGCGGCCGTGTTGGTCCGCGTGGCGAGATCCGGGATCGGTTTCGACACCGTCGAGGCCAACTGCGGCGCGAATGTATAGCCACCGAGCACGACGATCAGCTCAGCCGCCAGGATCAGCCCGACCAGCGCGCCGATCGGTGCATATTGCAGCGCGCCTTCCTTCATCTCGGCGAAGTCGACGTCGAGCATCATGACGACGAACAGGAACAGCACCATGACCGCGCCGACATAGACGACGAGCAGGATCATCGCCAGGAACTCGGCGCCCGTCAGCATGAACAGGCCAGCGGCGTTGAAGAAGGTCAGGATCAGGAACAGCACCGAATGCACGGGGTTGCGCGACGAAATGACCATGAACGCCGACGCCACCGCGACAAAGGCGAAGAGGTAGAAAAAGGCCGCCTCTAGTCCACTCAGCATGGGGTTCCCCCGGGTTCCTGTCCGGACCGGCTCTCGCCATGTCCGCTTCTGTGACTTGGTACCGCCTCCGGTTCCCAAGCCGCGTTGTCCTTAGACGAGGCCCCTCGCCCCGTCCATGCGTCAAATATCAGCGGTACGGTGAGTCCAGCGAGATGTTGCGCGCCAGTTCGCGCTCCCATCGGTCGCCATTCGCCAAGAGCTTGTCCTTGTCATAGTAGAGTTCCTCACGCGTCTCAGTCGCGAACTCGAAATTCGGCCCCTCGACGATAGCGTCGACCGGGCAGGCTTCCTGGCAGAAGCCGCAATAGATGCACTTCACCATGTCGATGTCGTAACGCACCGTACGGCGGGTGCCGTCATTGCGGCGCGGGCCGGCCTCGATGGTGATGGCCTGCGCCGGGCAGATCGCCTCGCACAGCTTGCAGGCGATGCAGCGTTCCTCGCCATTGGGATAGCGGCGCAGCGCATGCTCGCCACGGAAGCGCGGGCTGGTCGGACCCTTCTCGTGCGGATAGTTGATCGTTTCCTTCGGCGCGAAGAACTGGCGCATCGACAGGAAGAAGGCGCTGACGAAATCCTGCAGCAGCAGCGATTTTGCGGCTTGGGACAAAACGGACATCACGCAAACCCCGTGATCTTGAGGAAGGCGGCGGTGGCGACCACCATGAACAGCGAGATCGGAAGGAACACCTTCCAGCCGAGCCGCATCAGCTGGTCGTAGCGGTAGCGCGGCACGAAGGCCTTCACCATGGAGATGCCGAAGAACACGAAGCAGACTTTCAGCACGAACCAGATAACGCCAGGCACCCAGGTGAACGGCGCAAAGTCGAAGGGCGGCAGCCAGCCGCCGAGGAACAGGATGGTGGCCAGCGCGCACATCAGCACGATGGCGACATATTCACCGAGGAAGAACAGCAGGAACGGCGTCGATGAATATTCGACCATGTGACCGGCGACCAGTTCCGATTCGGCTTCCACCAGGTCGAAGGGCGGGCGGTTGGTCTCGGCCAGCGCCGAGATGAAGAAGATGACGAACATCGGGAACAGCGACAGCCAGTGCCAGTCGAGGAAGGTATTGGGCAGGCCGAGCTTCGTACCCAGCCCATCCTGCTGCGACAAGACGATGTCGGACAGGTTGAGCGAACCGGCGCACAAAAGCACGGTGACGATGACGAAGCCGATCGAGACTTCGTAGGACACCATCTGCGCGGCCGAGCGCAGCGCGCCGAGGAACGGATATTTCGAGTTGGACGCCCAGCCGCCCATGATCACGCCGTAGACCTCGAGCGAGGAGATGGCGAAGACATAGAGGATGCCGACATTGACGTTGGCGATCGCCCAGCCCTGGTTGACCGGAATGACCGCCCAGGCCGAGATCGCCAGCACAGCCGAGACCAGCGGCGCCAAAAGGAACACGCCCTTGTTGGCGCCTGACGGGATCACCGGTTCCTTGAAGACGAACTTCAACAGATCGGCGAAGG
Source organism: Mesorhizobium sp. P2_A8 (assembly GCF_056404935.1). Classification (NCBI taxonomy): domain Bacteria; kingdom Pseudomonadati; phylum Pseudomonadota; class Alphaproteobacteria; order Hyphomicrobiales; family Phyllobacteriaceae; genus Mesorhizobium; species Mesorhizobium sp. P2_A8. Next base: position 387,479 of record NZ_JBFUDB010000006.1, on the reverse strand, counting down.
CCTGCAGCGTGCCCCAGGGGCCGACGACGTTCGGACCGCGGCGCAGCTGAACCGCCGCCCAGATCTTGCGGTCGGCGTAGAGGATGTAGGCGACGAAGATCAAAAGCACGACGATCAGCACGACCGACTTGAGAAGGATCAGCAGCGCCGGCAGCACGTAGAAGGAGAAGAAAGTGTCCATGCTTATTCCGCCGCCTGCTTGAAGCCGCTCTTGGCCAGCGCCGAGCATTCCGCCATCACGGCCGATGCCCGCGCGATCGGGTTGGTCAGGTAGAAATCCTTGACCGGCGAGGTGAAGGTGCCCTTGTTCAGCCGCCCGCCGAGCTTCGCCACCTTGGCGATGTCTTCGGCATTGCCGGCCGCGACCTGATCGATGCGGGCCAGATGCGGGTATTCGCCATAGAGCTTCGCACGCAGCTGCGGCAGCGAATCGAACGGCAGCTTCTTGCCCAGCACATCCGACAGCGCCCGCAGGATCGCCCAGTCTTCGCGCGCATCGCCGGGCGCGAAGCCGGCGCGATTGGTCTGCTGCACGCGCCCTTCCGTGTTGACATAAGTGGCCGATTTTTCGGTGTAGGCTGCCGCCGGCAGGATGACGTTGGCGCGATGCGCGCCGTGATCGCCATGCGTGCCGATATAGACGACGAATGCGCCGCCGGTCTTGCCCATGTCGATCTCGTCGGCGCCGAGCAGGAACAGCAGCTCCATCTCGCCCAGCATGCCGGCGACGTTCTTGCCGCCCTCGCCCGGCACGAAACCGAGATCGAGGCCGCCGACGCGGCCGGCCGCATTGTGCAGCACGGCAAAGCCGTTCCAGTCCGCCCTAGCGGCATTGACGGCGGCGGCGAGCTTTGCTGCCTGGCCGAGCACGGCCGCGCCATCGGCGCGCGCCAGTGCGCCTTGGCCGACAATGATCAGTGGATGCGTCGCCTTTTTCAGCGTCTGGAAGAACTTGCCGTTGCCGTCGGCCAGATCCTTCAGCGAGTCCGGTCCGACGCCCAGCTGTTCATAGTCGTAGCGCGTGTCGCCGACATCGCCGATGACGCCAACCGGCAGATTGCCGATCCGCCAGCGCTTGCGGATGCGGGCGTTGAGCACCGAGGCTTCATAGCGCGGGTTGGCGCCGATGATCAGCACCGCGTCGGCCTGCTCGATGCCCTCGATGGTCGGATTGAAGATATAGCCCGCCCGGCCGAGCGCCGGATCGAGTGCGGCACCGTCCTGACGGCAGTCGGTGTTCTTCGAGCCGAGCGAAGCCATCAACAGCTTCAGCGCGTAGATTTCCTCGACCGCGGCGAGATCGCCTGAAATGGCGCCGATCTTCTCGGGTGCCGCCTTCGACACAGCGTCCTTGATCGCGGCAAAAGCCTCGGCCCAGCTCGCGGGAACCAGCTTGCCGTCCTTGCGCACATAGGGGCGGTCGAGGCGCTGCGTGCGCAGGCCGTCCCAGATGAAGCGGGTCTTGTCGGAGATCCACTCCTCGTTCACCTGCTCGTTGACGCGCGGCAGGATGCGCATCACTTCGCGGCCGCGGCTATCGACGCGGATCGCCGAGCCCACGGCGTCCATAACGTCGATGGATTCGGTCTTGGTCAGCTCCCACGGCCTCGCCTGGAAGGCGAACGGCTTGGAGGTCAACGCGCCGACCGGGCAAAGGTCGATGACATTGCCCTGCAGCTCCGAGGTCATCGCCTGTTCGAGATAGGTGGTGATCTCGGCGTCTTCGCCACGCCCGATCAGGCCAAGCTCGGAAATGCCGGCGACTTCCGTGGTGAAGCGGACGCACCGCGTGCAATGAATGCAGCGGTTCATCACTGTCTTGACCAGCGGTCCGATATACTTGTCTTCGACCGCGCGCTTGTTCTCGTGATAGCGCGAGGAATCGACGCCGAAGGCCATCGCCTGGTCCTGCAGGTCGCATTCGCCGCCCTGGTCGCAGATCGGGCAATCCAGTGGATGGTTGATCAGCAGGAATTCCATCACGCCCTCGCGGGCTTTCTTGACCATCGGCGTGTTGGTGAAGATTTCCGGCGGCTCGCCGTTCGGGCCGGGACGCAGGTCACGCACGCCCATGGCGCAGGAGGCCTGCGGCTTGGGCGGTCCGCCCTTCACCTCGATCAGGCACATGCGGCAGTTGCCGGCGATCGACAGCCGCTCGTGGAAGCAGAAGCGCGGCACTTCCGCGCCAGCGTCTTCCGCCGCCTGCAGCAGCGTGTAGTGGTCGGGTACAGTGATCTCTTTCCCGTCGACCTTGAGCTTTGCCATTCGCCTCAAACCCCTGCGGATTTCCCGCAATCTCTTGTCCCGGGCGCGGTCGAAACCGCAGCCGGCATTTCATTCATTTCCCGACGGCGAGTGCCGCAGCCTGGGCAGTCCAATCGTCACGGCCGATGCGGCCGGTGAGCGACAAATAGTCTTCGACCCAGGCAACCTCTTCCGGCGTCCATGCCGCGATCTGGGCATATGTCCAGATGCCCAGGCCATTGAGAACCCTCTCCAGCTTCGGGCCGACGCCCGATATCGCCTTGAGGTCGGAAGGATTCGCGGGCTTGTCCATGGCCTTTGGCTGCCTGAAATCCTCCGGCATCACCATGGCCGGAGCCGCGCCCGCTATCGGGCCCGCATCGACCACCGGCACGGTGTCGGCGGCTTCCCTGGCAGCCATGTCGGTCACATCCTGCGCGAAGGATTGCGCTTCGGCGATCAGGGTCTTGGTCGCCGCGCGGGCTTTGGAAGCGTTCTTTTCCGTTTCCGAAAAGCGCTCGCTGCGCGCCTCGAAATCATCGACGATCGGCTGCAGCAGCCGTTGCGAGGCCTCGGTAGCCCCCGAAAGCGCGCCCAGCCAGACGCCGAAGGCGTGGTTGACGAGCCCGATGCCAAGCGCCGACATCGCTGCCGCACCGGCCACGGGGTGCGCGAGAAGGTTGACGGCACTCGCCATCTCCTTCGGCATCATCCTGGTCAGGTCCTGGTTCATCTTCTCGAGCTGGTCCAAATTGGGCATCAATGAGTAGGGTGTCGAATACGGCGCCATAGATATCTCCTGGTCGTTTGTTCGTTCGCCCCGCCCCGGTTGTCTCAAATCGGGCACTTGCCCGTATTTCGCTTCGGGCTTCGCCCGCAGTCACAAAGTCTCTATTCCGCCGCCACCATCACCGGCTCGGCCCGGTGCGCATTGCGCGAAAACTCGTCGATGCGCCGTTCCACCTCGCCGCGGAAATGCCGCATCAGGCCCTGGATCGGCCATGCCGCCGCGTCGCCCAATGCGCAGATCGTGTGGCCCTCGACCTGCTTGGTGACGTCGAGCAGCATGTCGATCTCGCGCTTCTGCGCTTCGCCGCGCACCAGCCGCTCCATCACCCGCCACATCCAGCCGGTGCCTTCGCGGCACGGCGTGCACTGGCCGCAGCTCTCGTGCTTGTAGAAGTAGGAAAGCCGGGCGATCGCCTTCACGACGTCGGTCGACTTGTCCATGACGATGACAGCCGCCGTGCCGAGACCGGATTTGAGGTCGCGCAACGCGTCGAAATCCATCGGCGTGTCGATGATCTGTTCGGCCGGCACCAGTGGCACCGAAGCGCCTCCCGGAATGACCGCCAAGAGATTGTCCCAGCCGCCGCGAATGCCGCCGCAATGCGTCTCGATCAGCTCGCGGAACGGGATCGACATCGCCTCTTCGACCGTGCACGGGTTGTTGACGTGGCCGGATATGCAAAACAGCTTGGTGCCGACATTGTTGGGCCGGCCGAAGGACGAGAACCAGGCGGCGCCGCGGCGCAGGATGGTCGGCGCGACGGCGATCGATTCGACATTGTTGACCGTGGTCGGGCAGCCATAGAGGCCGACATTGGCGGGGAATGGCGGCTTCAGCCGCGGCTGGCCCTTCTTGCCCTCGAGGCTTTCGAGCAGCGCCGTCTCCTCGCCGCAGATATAGGCGCCGGCGCCGTGGTGCATGTAGATGTCGAAGTCATAACCGGACGTGTTGTTCTTGCCGATCAGCTTGGCTTCGTAGGCCTCGTCGATGGCGCGCTGCAGCGCCTCGCGTTCGCGGATGAACTCGCCGCGAACGTAGATGTAGGCGGCAACCGCACCCATGGCGAAGCCGGCGAGCAGTGAGCCCTCGACCAGCGTGTGCGGGTCATTACGCAGGATGTCGCGATCCTTGCAGGTGCCAGGTTCGGATTCGTCGGCATTGACGACGAGATAGCTCGGACGTCCGTCGCTCTGCTTGGGCATGAACGACCATTTCAGGCCCGTCGGGAAGCCGGCGCCACCGCGGCCGCGCAGGCCCGAGGCCTTCATTTCGTTGACGATCCACTCGCGTCCCTTGGCGATGATGCCGGGCGTGTTGTCCCAGGCACCACGCGCCATCGCGCCGGCCAGCGACTTGTCGAAGAGGCCGTAGATGTTGTTGAAGATGCGGTCTTTGTCCTGAAGCATTTTTCGTCCCTCAGACCGGCTTCTTGCCGAAGACGCGGATGTATTCGGCGACGCCACCCTTGGCGAGCGCCTTGGCCTGCTTGACCCAGTCGTCGCGATCGATGCGGCCGTGGAAAGCGAGATAACCGTCCACCCAATCGCGCTCAGCCTTCTTCCAGGACGCAACCTGCGCAAAGGTGAAGATGCCCAGCGAATGCAGGACGCCCTCGATCTTGGGGCCAACGCCGGAGATCAGCTTGAGGTCGTCGACCAGCGCCGGCCTGTCGATGCCGGCCGGACGGTTCTTGTCCTCGAGCGACGGTTTGTCCGGCTTGGCAGCCTTCGCGGCTGGCGCCTTGACTTCCGGCGCCTTGAAGGCGGCTGCCGGCTCTGCCTTGGCCTTCGGACCATTGCGCTGCTTGGAAACTTTTTCGACTTCCGGTGCTGCTGTGTTGGCGTTGGCCGCGGAATGCAACGGCGCCGAGACGCTCGCCGCCTTTTCCGCCGCCGGCGCGACCTTGGTGGCCGAAGGCGTCTTCAACGCCGGGCTGGTTTCCGGCGCATCGGTCTTCGGCTTGCCGGCATTGGACGGCGCGACAGGGGCGGCCGGTGCCTGCGTCGCCGGAGCGACTGGCGCGGTTGCGGCTGCCGCAGCAGCCGGCGCCGCATTCTGGGCGGCCTTGGTCGCCGCCCTGGCTTCCTTGTCGCGCGTGCTCTTGAGAATGGCCTTTTCACTGGTTAGCGTCGTCAGCCCGGTGATCGGCTCCGACCCCGTGCGGCCATCCTGTGGCCCGGGTGTCACCGAGGCGCCCTTGCCGGCCTCAAAGAGGTCGATGATTTCGCCAAGCCGCTCCGGCGTCAAATCCTCGAACGTGTCCTTGAAGATCATCACCATCGGCGCGTTGACGCAGGCGCCGAGGCATTCGACCTCCTCCCACGACAAGGTACCCTTGGCATTGGTGTGGAACTGGTCGTGATGGATCTTCGAGCGGCATACATCCATCAGCGCTTCCGAGCCGCGCAGCATGCAGGGCGTGGTGCCGCAGACCTGGATGTGGGCGCGGGTACCGACCGGGCTCAGCTGGTATTGCGTGTAGAAGGTGGCGACCTCGAGCCCGCGGATACGGGGCATGCCGAGCATGTCGGAAATCGTCTCGATCGCCGCCTTGGTGACCCAGCCCTCCTGCTCCTGAGCTATCATCAGCAAGGGAATGATCGCCGACTGTTCACGGCCCTTGGGGTATTTCTTGATCCATTGCTTCGCCGCGGCCGCGTTCGCCCTGTTGAAGGCGAAGGATGCTGGCTGGACGCTGGCTTCTGCGAGACGGCGAACTGACATTTAGCGATCGACCTCACCAAACACGATGTCGAGGGAGCCGAGAACGGCGGTGACGTCGGCCAGCATGTGGCCGCGGCAGAGGAAATCCATGGCCTGCAGATGCGCGAAACCGGGCGCGCGCAGCTTGCAGCGGTAGGGTTTGTTGGAGCCGTCGGAGACGAGATAGACGCCGAACTCGCCCTTCGGCGCTTCGACCGCCGCATAGACTTCGCCGGCCGGCACACGGTAGCCCTCGGTGTAGAGCTTGAAGTGATGGATCAGCGCTTCCATCGAGCGCTTCATTGCCTGACGCTTCGGCGGCACCACCTTGCCGTCGAGGTTTGACACCGGGCCGGCGCTCTCCTTGCCGAGCAAAAGGTCGACGCACTGGCGCATGATCTTCGCCGACTGGCGCATTTCTTCCATGCGCACCAGATAGCGATCGAAACAGTCGCCGTTCTTGCCGATCGGAATGTCGAAATCCATTTCCGAATAGCATTCATAGGGCTGTGACTTGCGCAGGTCCCAGGGCGCGCCCGAGCCGCGTACCATCACGCCCGAAAAGCCCCAGGCCCAGGCATCGGCCAGCGAGACCGTGCCGATGTCGACATTGCGCTGCTTGAAGATGCGATTGCCGGTGAGCAACTGATCGAGGTCGTCGATCGACTTCAGGAACGGATCGATCCACTTGCCGATATCCTCGACCAGCTTCTGCGGCAGATCCTGATGCACGCCGCCAGGGCGGAAATAGGCCGCGTGCATGCGCGAGCCGGAAGCGCGCTCATAGAACACCATGAGCTTTTCGCGCTCGACGAAGCCCCACAGCGGCGGCGTCAGCGCGCCGACATCCATCGCCTGCGTCGTCACATTGAGGATGTGCGACATGATGCGCCCGATCTCGCAGTAGAGCACGCGGATCAGCTGGCCACGCTTCGGCACATCGATGCCGAGCAGGCGCTCGGCGGCCAGTGCGAAGGCATGCTCCTGGTTCATCGGCGCGCAATAATCGAGCCGGTCGAGATAAGGGATGGCTTGCAGGTAGGTCTTGGCCTCGATCAGCTTTTCCGTGCCGCGGTGCAGCAGGCCGATATGCGGATCGACGCGATCGACAACCTCGCCGTCGAGTTCGAGAACCAACCTCAAAACACCATGCGCTGCAGGGTGTTGAGGCCCAAAGTTGATGTTGAAATTGCGGACGGAGGTCTCAGCCATTCTGGCGCCTCAATTCGTCTTGGCTTTTTCATCGCCCGGCAGGACGTAATCCGTCCCTTCCCATGGCGAGAGAAAATCGAAATTGCGGAATTCCTGCTTGAGCTCGACCGGCTCGTAGATGACACGCTTGGCCTCGTCGTCGTAGCGCACCTCGACGAAGCCGGTCAGCGGGAAATCCTTGCGCAGCGGATGGCCTTCGAAACCGTAATCGGTCAACAGGCGGCGCAGATCCGGGTGGCCGGAGAACAGCACGCCATAGAGATCATAGGTCTCGCGCTCGAACCAGTCGGCACCGGGATAGACGCCGGTGATCGACGGCACCATCGTCTCTTCGTCGGCCTGCACCTTGACGCGGATGCGCACGTTCTGTTTCGGCGACAACAGGTGATAGACGACGTCGAAGCGCTTGGCCCGCGACGGATAGTCGGCACCGCAGACGTCGATGATCGAGATGAACTGGCAGCGCGCATCGTCGCGCAGGAAGGTCATCACTTCGACCAGATCGCGCGGCTCGACATGGACGGTGAGTTCGCCATAGGCGATCGCCGAGTCATTCACGCGGCCGTTCAGCTTCTCGCCGAGATAGGTCGACAGTTCGCTCAGGGATGCGGTCATGACAATCTCGCCAACCAGCCTAGGACCTTGCGCGAGTCTTCCACGTCTTTTTCACCAAACCAACCGCTCTCTTTAACCGCGTCAATGGTCAAAAAAATTTGACATTCATCGTCACCACCCGGTTCGTCAAAAAACAACTTTCCGACAAACTGCCGGGTTTGCAGATTTGCGGGGTCACCATTTAGGGCAACGCACTCGACGAACAACTTTTCGGTGACTGCCCCCCGGCCTGACGACGCAGAGCAAAACCTGGCCGACATTTCAGAAATCAGGTTCTTGGTTCGATCTCCAAGCGAACGCAGCCTCACGTCGCCATGATAAAAGACTATTTGTGGATCGCTCGTCGGCTCGGCCTCCCAATCATTCAACATGATGTCGATACCGACACCGGCATTGCCAAATTTTGAGTCTGCTGAAAGCGTGGAAGAATAAAACCTCGAACCAGAGTCGGTTTCCTCAAATCGCTGCTCTAACGCCTTGAACGTCAAACCCAGCCAAGGCTCAGGGTTGCCGTAGATAATCTTGGCTTCATCCATAGTGATTACCGCTCGATCGTGCCGGTGCGGCGGATCTTCTTCTGTAGGAGAAGAATGCCGTAAAGCAGCGCTTCGGCGCTCGGCGGACAGCCGGGCACATAGATGTCGACCGGCACGACGCGGTCGCAGCCGCGCACCACCGAATAGGAATAGTGGTAGTAGCCGCCGCCATTGGCGCAGGAGCCCATCGAGATGACGTAGCGCGGCTCCGGCATCTGGTCGTAGACCTTGCGCAGCGCAGGCGCCATCTTGTTGGTCAGCGTGCCGGCGACGATCATGATGTCGGACTGGCGCGGAGACGCGCGCGGCGCAACACCGAACCGCTCCGAGTCGTAGCGCGGCATCGAGGTGTGGATCATCTCGACCGCGCAGCAGGCGAGACCGAACGTCATGAACATCAACGAACCGCTGCGCGCCCAGGTGATCAGCGCTTCCGTCGAGGTGACGAGAAAGCCCTTGTCCGCCAGTTCGTTGTTGATCTCGAGGAAGAAAGGATCATCCGCCCCGACCGGCCTGCCGGTGTTGGGATCGATCAGGCCCTTGGGCTTCGGCGCGACGAGCGTTCCGGAACTGTCGTTCAATCCCATTCCAGCGCTCCTTTTTTCCATTCATAGGCAAAGCCGATGGTCAGCACCGCCAAGAAGACCATCATCGACCAGAAGCCGAGCATGCCGATCTTCGAGAACGATACAGCCCACGGAAACAGGAAGGCCACTTCCAGATCGAAGATGATGAACAGGATCGACACCAGGTAGAAACGGATGTCGAACTTCATGCGGGCGTCGTCGAACGAGTTGAAACCGCACTCGTAGGCGGAAAGCTTTTCCGGGTCGGGGTTGCGGTAGGCCACCAGGAACGGCGCCACAAGCAACGCCAGGCCGACGACCAGCGCCACGCCGATGAACAGGACGATGGGCAGATACGAACTCAAAAGTGCGGTCATGCAGCAGCTTTCCGTTGGCGGCCAATCCACTCTGATTACAGCAACGAACCCTAATGCGGAAGCGTGACAGTTTAACCGCTGAACCGTTTTAAGTGCCTATGCTGCAACGCGGCGAGGGTTAGCGCAGCGCTTTCGGCGAAGCAAGTCAAACCTTGTTCAAAAGACGGTGCTGGACGGCACATCGGGAGAAACTGGTCCGTTCCGCTCCTGTTTGATTTCCTTCACTTTTTACTCCACTTTTCTCTCCTGACATGGATCCCGCCAAAACCCTGCTAGCATGACGCGGAATCACTGGCTCCTTTTGCTCGAAAATCATCAGAGTCCCGTCTCCCATGAAGGAAAAAATCTCGCTCGCCATGGCTCGCCGCATCGCGCTAGCGGCTCAGGGGTTCAATGACACCCGCCCCACCGGCACGCCTGACCGCCGTCACTTCGCCCGCGTGCTCGCCCGCACCGGCCTCTTGCAGATCGATTCCGTCAGCGCCGTGGTGCGGGCTCACTATATGCCGCTCTATTCGCGCCTCGGCCCCTACCCGCTCGCTTTGCTCGACAACGCCGCCGTGACGCGCAAGCGCACGGTGTTCGAATACTGGGCCCACGAAGCCTCTTATCTCCCGGTCGAGACATACCCGCTGATGCGCTGGCGCATGCAGCGGGCCGAGCGCGGCGACGAGATGTATGGCGGGCTGGCCAAGTGGGGCCGTGAACACGCCGCCTATGTCGAAGAGATCTATCGCCACGTCGTCGACCAGGGTCCGATCGCCGCCTCGGCGCTGGAAGGCCAGAAAGGCTCGGGCGGCTGGTGGGGCTGGAGCCATGCCAAGCATGCCTTCGAATGGCTGTTCTGGGCCGGCCGCATCACCACCGCGCACCGCCGCGGTTTCGAACGGTTTTACGATCTGCCGGAGCGCGTGCTGCCGCAGGCGATTCTGGCTCTGCCCACACCTGCCCCAGAAGATGCGCATCGTGAATTGCTGCGCATCTCAGCCCGCGCCCATGGCATCGCGACATCAGGCGATCTGCGGGACTATTTCCGCCTTTCTCCAGCCGATATGAAGGGCCGCCTCGAGGAACTGGTCGAGACCGGCGAACTTTTGCCCATGCGCGTCGAAGGTTGGGACAAGCCGGCTTACCTCCATAAGGACGCCCGTTTGCCACGCCGGATCGAGGCTCGTGCCTTGCTGGCGCCCTTCGACCCGGTCGTCTTCGAGCGGACGCGCACCGAAAACCTGTTCAATTTCCGCTACCGCATCGAGATCTACACCCCCGCCGAAAAGCGACAATACGGCTATTACGTGCTGCCGTTCCTGCTCGGCGACCGCATCGTGGCGCGCGTCGATCTCAAGGCCGACCGTCCCGCCAGTGTCCTGCGCGTCCATGCCGCCTATGCCGAACCCGGCGCGCCGCCAGAAACCGCCGCCGAGCTCTTCGAGGAACTGAAGCAGATGCAGGGGTGGCTCGGCCTGGAGCGCATCGAAGTGACGCCGGCCGGCGATTTGGGCCTGGCGCTGCTGAATCAGTCAACAACAAAGGGCGCTCTTGACATCAGCCGTCGGCCGCAGACGTTTGAGTAGATTTGTCGGTCGAGGTTTGGCAATGGCATCGCAAGAGGTTCTCGACCTGATTCACGAAGCGTTGATTGCGCATGGTATCAGCGCCATCCGCGGGCAGCACGATGTCAGGCTTGAACTGGAGGACCTGCGCTTTGAGGCCGAGATTTTCGACAGGGAGCAAGGAGACACGTCTCACAGGCTTGTCCTCGAAATCTACGTCTTCTCGCCGTTGCTGGACACTCAGCAAGTCATCGAATCATTCGTTGGAATGGGCGACACACGACAACAAGCGATAGGCCAGGCGTTCGGAAAGTTCCTGATCGGTGTATTTCACGTTCTGATCGAGGGCCTTGCGGGCCATGTTTGCGAGAACATGCAAGCCGAAATCGAGTTCTGGCAGCGCAATGATGCCAGTTGGAAGGTGTACGGCGGACCTGTCATCAACCAGGCTGCGGTGGAATGTACGCTTAACCGGACATATCCGGCATTCTATGCCCAGCTGGAAAAACTGTTCACGGCTAGTGTTCCTCCCGGCAGTCATTTCGTCCGGATTTTCGTGGCGAGCTACGGCGGAGAACTTATGGGCAAGGAAGTTCTCCTGGACAATGAAACATGGCTGGAAGGCCAGGAGCTTCTCGTTGCTCAGGATTGGCACCACGGCGATGGATACCAGGCACTGCGCCAGGTCATCCTTGCGTTACCGGAAGACAGACCGGTTACGCTGAGCCGTTGGGCGCAGCTGGGTAAGAAAATCCTGCGGCTCTGAGCACAGCGGTTGGCGATCTCGCCCTCCCGCGTTGACACGCCTGCATACACAAGCCTAAATCCGGTCCAGACGGTCTCCTCTCTTCAAAGGGAGGAGCCAAGAGGGAATGCGGTGCGGGATGAAAAATCTCAAATCCGCGGCTGTCCCCGCAACTGTAAGCGAAGAGCCTGGGCCGAAAACCACTGGGATAACCCCGGGAAGGCGGCACCCAAGGCGATGACCCGCGAGCCAGGAGACCTGCCGTCTAGGACACAAAGTATCCGATCGCCTGGCGGGTTTTCCGGGCAAGGAGCCTGATTTGGAACGCGACAGCAGTTTTTCGGCTGAGACAGCGGATATTTTGTCCGGCAACGATGATGCCTTGACCGGCGTCACCGTCATCGTCTGCGCCTCCTGCCGTGACGAGACCGGCTCCGACGCCCACCCCCGCGCCGGCGAACTGCTGGCTGAGGACACGCGCCGCGCCGCATCGGACGAAAACATCCGCATCCGAACAGTCGAATGTCTCGGCAATTGCAAGCGCCGCCTTAGTGCCGCCATCCTGCGCGATGGCTGCTGGAGCTATGTCTTCGGCGACCTGACCGCGACCAGCGGCGCCGACCTCGTCTCTGGCGCAAAACTCTTCGCCACCTCGACCGACGGCCTCATTCCCTGGCGTGGCCGCCCCGATAGCCTGAAGCGTGGCCTCGTCGCCCGCATCCCTCCCCTCGACCTGTTGAAGGACTGATCATGACCGCTTCCGTCTCCCGCGTTCCCTGCACCGTCGTCACCGGCTTCCTCGGCGCCGGCAAGACGACGCTGATCCGCCATCTCCTGGAAAACGCCGGCGGCAAGCGGATCGCCATCATCGTCAATGAGTTCGGCGACATCGGCATCGACGGCGAGATCCTGAAGGGCTGCGGCATCGACACATGCCCCGAGGAAAACATCGTCGAACTGGCCAATGGCTGCATCTGCTGCACCGTTGCCGACGATTTCGTGCCGGCGCTCGACCAGATCCTGTCGCTGACGCCGAAGGTCGACCACATCCTGATCGAGACCTCCGGCCTCGCTCTGCCCAAACCGCTGGTCCAGGCTTTCCAGTGGCCGACGGTGAAGAGCCGCGTGACGGTCGATGGCGTCATCGCCGTCGTCGATGGACCGGCGCTGGCCGAAGGCCGTGTCGCCAACGACATGGACGCACTTCAGGCGCAGCGCGCGCAGGACACGACACTCGATCACGACGATCCGGTCGAGGAAGTGTTCGAGGATCAGATCGCTTGTGCCGACCTGATCATCCTGTCGAAGAGCGACCTGATGGATGCCGCCGGCTCGGCCCGCGCCAACGCCATCATCAACGAGCACATCGCTCGCGCCGTGAAGATCGTGCCGACGTCGCAGGGCAAGGTCGATCCGTCGGTGTTGCTCGGCCTTGGCCTTGCCGTCGAGGATGACATCGAAAACCGTAAGACCCATCACGACGACGAGCTCGACCACGAGCATGACGACTTCGACAGTTTTATTGTCGACATAGCCTCGATCGCCAACCCAGATGAGCTGGCAAAACGCGTCGCTACCGCCGCCGAGGAAGAAAACGTGCTGCGCGTGAAAGGCTTTGTCGAGGTCGGCGGCAAGCCGATGCGGCTCTTGCTGCAGGCTGTCGGACCGCGCGTCAATCATTACTACGACCGCGCCTGGACGGCGCAGGACGACCGCCGCTCGCGCCTCGTCGTCATCGGCCTGAAGGGGCTGAACCGCCCGGCGATCGAGCGTATACTCGCCGGCTGACGCACACCACGGACCGCGATGCACATCCTCACCACGACCTCCGCCTCGCTCGACGACCTCGCCGAGCCGGTCGATCTGCGGCAGACGCCGGCGGATATCGTGGCCCTGTCCTTCACCGACAGCGATCTCGCCGGGCTGGCGGCAGCATGGAAGACCGATGCCGACCGCTTGCCCTCGATGCGGCTGGCTGCCTTGCGCGACCTGCGCCATCCCATGTCCGTCGATCTCTGGATCGACAGCGTCGCCCGCCACGCCAAAATCATCCTCGTGCGCATCCTCGGCGGCTACGACTGGTGGCGCTACGGCTGCGACCAGCTTGCCTCGACCGCCCGCGCACGCGGCATAAAACTGGCGCTGCTGCCCGGCGAATGCCGCGACGAGGATCTGCGCCTGATCGAAGCCTCGACGCTGTCGCGTGAGGAATTGGACGGCCTGCTCGACTATTTCCGCGAGGGCGGCCCGGCCAATATGAGCGCACTGGTGCAGAAGCTGGCGCGGTTGGCTGGCGCCAAGAGCACCGTCACAGCACCGGTGGCTGTACCGAAGGCGGGATTTTATGAGCCGGGGCGCGGTGTCGTTGATGACCTGGATGTCGTCCGGATGTCCAGGAACGGTAGCGATCCTTCCCACGTCTACGCCCCCGTCACCCCCATCCTGTTCTACCGCTCGATGCTGCTCGCCGCCGATGTCGCGCCCATCGACGCCCTTTTTGAAGCGCTCAGGCAGCGCGGCATCAACCCGGTCCCCATCTTCGTCTCCAGCCTCAAGGACCCGGCATCCCTGACGTTCGTGGAAACCGCACTGACCACGCTCAAACCTGCCGCCATCATCACCGCGACCGCCTTCGCGTCCGGCGCCGAACCCGGTGTTGAGACCCTGTTCGACCGCGCCGGCGTGCCTGTCTTCCAGGTCATCGTCGCCACCACCCGCCACGATATCTGGGAAAACAACCAGCGCGGGCTGGCGCCCGCCGACCTCGCCATGCATGTCGTGCTGCCGGAGCTCGACGGCCGCATCCTGGCCGGCGCGATTTCCTTCAAGGGCGAGACCGAGGTCGATCCCGCACTTGGTCACCGCGCCTTCGCCAACCGGCCGGAGCCCGACCGCGTCGCGCAAGTCGCGGACCGCGTCGCGACCTTCATCAAGCTGCAGGAAACGCCCCGCGCCGAGCGCAAGCTGGCGATCCTGATCCCGGATTATCCCAGTGCGCCCGGCCGCACAGGCTATGCCGTCGGCCTCGACGTGCCGTCCAGCGTGCTGGCCATGCTGCACGACCTCAAGGAACAGGGGTATGCGGTTGACGGGATTCCGCAAACGCCTCGTGAGCTGCTGGATTTGCTGGAAAGTTCAAACCACGTGCTGAAGCTTGGCGACTATCTCTCCTTTTCGACCGAACTGCCAAGGGCTGCAATGGCTGCGGTAGAAGCGGCTTGGGGGAAGGCGGAAGACGAAACCGGATTGCGCGAGGCACCCAGCTCCGCAAAATTCCCCTTCCGCGCCGCCACCTTCGGCAACGTCACCGTGGCGCTCGCCCCCGATCGCGGCCGCTCGGCGGACCGTCGCGCCGACTATCACGACCCGACACTACCGCCGCGCCATGCCCTGATCGCCTTCGGCCTGTGGGTGCGCAAGTCACTCGGCGTCCACGCTCTCATCCATGTCGGCGCCCATGGCACGCTGGAATGGCTGCCCGGCAAGACGGTTGCGCTCTCGGAAAACTGCTTTCCCGAGATCGTCACCGGTCCCCTGCCCGTCATCTATCCCTTCATCGTCTCTAATCCCGGCGAGGCGGCACAAGCCAAACGGCGCATCGCCGCCGTGACTCTTGGCCATTTGCCGCCGCCATTGGCCGGCGCCGGTCTGGACGAGGACCAGCACAGGCTCGAGCGGCTGGTCGACGAATACGCCCAGGCCGACGGGCTCGACCACCGCCGCCGCGATCGTCTGGCCAAGCTGATCGTCGACACCGCGCAGAAAACCGGCCTCGCCTCTGAAGCCGGCGTCGCCAGGACCGACGCGCCCGACGAAGCGCTGCGCCGCATCGACGCCTGGCTCTGCGACCTCAAGGATTTCGCCATCAAGGACGGGCTGCACATCTATGGCCGCGCGCCCGTGGACGAGCCTGACGCCATGCGCCGTCAAAGCGCGGACGCAGAGAAGACGGCTCTGCTCGCGGTACTGGATGGCCGTCACGTCAAGGCCGGCCCGGCCGGCGCGCCGGCACGTGGCCGTTCCGATGTTCTGCCCACCGGCCGCAACCTGTTCACGTCGGATCCGCGCACCATGCCGACGCCGACGGCCTATGATCTCGGCAGGGCTGCAGCGGAAGAAGTCGTGCGCGGCTACATGCAGTCGCATGGCGACTGGCCGCGTTCGCTGGTTATCGATCTCTGGGGGTCGGCTTCGCTGCGCACCGGCGGCGAAGAAATCGCGCAGGGCCTGGCGCTGATGGGCTGCCGGCCGCAATGGGATACCTCGACCGGCCGCATCACCGGCATAGAAGTGATGCCGCCTGCCGCGCTCGGACGGCCACGCGTCGATGTTACCTGGCGCATATCGGGCCTGTTCCGCGACATGTTCCCGACCCAGATCGCACTGATCGATGCCGCCGCCAACGCGGTTGCCACCCGCGACGAGGAGGATTCGGAAAACCCGCTCGCAGCTCGGAGCCGCGCGGATGGCAAGATCAGCCCACGCATCTTCGGCACCTCTCCCGGCACCTACGGCGCCGGCGTTGAAGATTTGCTGTCGAGCGGTGATTGGGCGGCGCGCGAGGAGATCGGCCGCGCCTATCTCGACGCCACCTCGCATGCCTATGGCGGCGTCGAGGGCGAAGGTGTCTCCGCGCCCGGCGCCTTCGAGGGCCGCATCGCCGAAGCCGATCTTCTCGTCCACACCGGTGACGACCCCGGCCGCGACATTCTCGAAGGGTCCGCCGACGTCGCCTTCATCGGCGGCTTTTCAGCCGCGCTTGCGGCGCTCGGTCGGAACGCCGATGTCATCGTGCTCGACACCACAGATCCGCAGAAACCAAAGCCGCGTTCGATCGGTGAGGCGGTAGCCCGCGTCGTGCGTGCCCGCGCCGTCAATGCCCGCTTCATATCAGGCCAGATGCGCCACGGCCCGCGTGGCGCCTCCGAATTCGCCGAAACGGTCGACCGGCTGGTCGGCTTCGCCGAGACCACCCACGCCATATCGGGCACGCTGATCGAGGCGGTACATGATGCCTATCTCGGCGATCCCCTGGTGCGCGCCTTCATCTTGCGCGAGAACCCTGCCGCCGCCAAAGTCATTGCCGAGCGCTTCCTGTCGGCGCGCCTGCGTGGGCTCTGGCATCCCCTGCGCAATTCAATCGACGACGATCTCGCCGCACTGATTGCCGAGGCAGAAGCGCTTGGGGTTGCGGCATGAACGCCTTCTCGCGTCGCGGTGCCTGCCCCGCTCTGGCAGCCCCCATGCAGACCGGAGACGGCCTGCTGGTGCGGCTCAACCCGGTGGCTGGAGGATTGTCGCCGAAACTTTTGATCGCACTCGCCGAATCCGCCTTGCGGTACGGCAATGGCATCATGGAAGTCACAGCGCGCGGCAGTTTGCAGATACGCGGCCTGACGCCCGAAAGCGCGGCTCTTCTGGCGACGGAGGTTGATGCGCTGGGCATCGCCGTGCGCACCGGCGTGCCGGTCGAGACCGGACCGCTGGCCGGCATCGATCCGCAAGAGATTGCCGATCCCCGGCCGCTGGCCGAGCGGATCAGGGCAGCGGTTGAAGAGACTGGACTGACGCAACGGCTGGGGCCGAAGGTTTCGGTCATTGTCGACGGCGGTGGACAACTTGGACTGGATTCGGTGACGGCCGATGTGCGGCTTGTTGCAACGCGCACCGATACGGGAAATCGGTGGCGCGTGTCCGTCGCGGGTGATGGGCAGAATGCAAGGCCACTCGCCACGGCGGACGACGATGCGGCGCGCGATGTTGCTGTTGCCGTGCTCAGGATGGTTGCCGAAAAAGGCCGTGACGCTCATGCAAGGGATTTGTCGGAGAGGCAGCTGACATCTCTCGCCGGTTGGCATTCCTTCGCGCCCCCCTCTGTCGTTGCCGGAGGGACAGAGCGGGGCGCGAAGGATCGCCGACCCATCGGTCTTTTCCCTTTGACCCGCGACGCCATCGCCGTCGGCATCGGCCTGCCCTATGGCAGCATGCCTGCGGACAAGATCATCGGCCTCGCCCAGAGCGCCCTCGCCCTCGGCACAACCGAAATCCGCCTCACGCCGGGCCGTGCCTTGCTTTTCCTCGGCCAGCCGGCGACCGCCAACCGGCCCCTTCAAGACGCCGCAGCCACCCTTGGCTTCGTCACCGATCCAGCCGATCCTCGCACGCGTATCGCAGCTTGCCCCGGCACGCCGGCTTGCGCTTCCGGCCGGATCGCCACGCGCGACATTGCCGAGACGATTGCCGCTGAAAATGCCGACATCCTCGACTTCACGCTGCACGTTTCCGGCTGCGCCAAAGGCTGTGCCCATCCGGGCAAAGCAGCGCTTACCCTGGTCGGCGGCGAAAACGGAGCCGGACTTGTCGTGAACGCGACGGCAAAGGGCCTTCCTGCCGGCTACAGGCCGGGCTATGACGCCGCGCGCGGCATCAGCCGCGTCGCGGCAGTGATCCGCAGCGCACGACTTCCCGGCGAAACCGCCGCAGCTTGCCTGACAAGGCTTGGCGCGGCCGGCATCGCCGAAGCTTACCGACAGGAATGAGCATGGCCGCCTACGACTACATCCACGACGGCACGGCGATCTACGAACGCTCCTTCGCCATCATTCGCGCCGAGGCGGATCTCACGCGCTTCTCCGAAGCCGAGGCCGATGTCGCCATCCGCATGATCCATGCCTGCGGCCAGGTCGAAGCTGCCAGCCATTTTGTTTTCTCGACGGATTTCGTTGCCGCCGCGCGCACCGCACTTTCGGCGGGTGCGCCGATCTTCTGCGACGCGGAAATGGTCTCGCATGGCGTCACCCGCGCCAGATTGCCGGCCAGCAATGAGGTGATCTGCACGCTTCGCGATCCGCGCACACACGACATCGCCAAGGACATCGGCAACACCCGCTCGGCGGCCGCAATCGACCTGTGGGGCGACCGCCTGGCCGGTTCGGTGGTCGCCATCGGCAATGCGCCGACCGCGCTCTTCTATTTGCTGGAAAAGCTGCGTGACGGCGGGCCTAAGCCGGCAGCCATCATCGGCATGCCGGTTGGCTTCGTCGGTGCGGCAGAATCCAAGGATGCGCTGGCCGAGAATTCCTATGGCGTGCCCTATGCCATCGTGCGCGGCCGGCTTGGCGGCAGCGCCATGACTGCCGCGGCACTCAATGCCCTGGCGAGGCCGGGCCTGTGAACGCGCTGGCCAAAGGTCGTCTGGTTGGCGTCGGCACCGGTCCCGGCGACCCCGAACTGTTGACGCTGAAGGCTGCACGCGTCCTGGCTGAAGCCGATGTCGTGGCGTATTTCGCCAAGCGCGGCAACAACAGCAATGCACGCGCCATCGTCGAAGCGCAGTTCCGCCCGGGAATGACGGAATTGCCGCTGCTCTACCCCGTCACCACGGAAATCGACAAGGATCACGACGACTACCGGTCGCAGATCACCGGCTTTTACGAGGAGTCCGCCGAGAAAGTCGCCGAGCATCTTCAGGCCGGCAAAATGGTCGCCGTGCTGTCCGAGGGCGACCCGCTGTTCTACGGCTCCTACATGCACCTGCATGTGCGCCTCGCCCATCGTTTCCCCACCGAGGTCATTCCCGGCGTCACCGCCATGTCCGGCTGCTGGTCGGCGACTGGCCTGCCGATCGTCCAGGGCGACGATGTGCTGACGGTGTTGCCGGGCACGATGAGCGAGTTCGAGCTCACCCGACGGCTGGCGGATACCGACGCCGCCGTCATCATGAAGGTCGGCCGCAACCTGCCCAAGATCAGGCGGGCGCTGGAGGCGACCGGCAAGCTTGCGCGCGCCGTCTATGTTGAGCGTGGCACCATGGCCGGCAGCGTCTCGATGAAGCTTGCTGACAAACAGGACGACAAGGCTCCCTACTTCGCCATCGTGCTGGTCGCCGGCTGGTCCGCCCGGCCCGGCGTTTCGGGAGCACAGGCATGAGCGGCCGCCTCACCGTCATCGGGCTCGGACCCGGCAATGCCGATCAGGTGACGCCTGAGGCGAGCCGCGCCGTGGCGCAGGCCGCGTTTTTCTACGGCTATAAGCCCTATCTCGACCGGCTGGAGTTGCGCCCGGACCAGACCCGCGTTGCTTCCGACAACCGCGAGGAGCTCGCCCGCTCCACGGACGCCCTGACCAAAGCCGCCGAAGGCCATGACGTGGCCGTCGTTTCGGGTGGCGATCCCGGCGTCTTCGCCATGGCGGCTGCCGTCTGCGAGGCGATCGAGGCCGGCCCGGCTGAATGGCGTGCGGTCGATGTCGCGGTCGTGCCCGGCATCACCGCCATGCTCGCGGTTGCAGCCCGCATCGGCGCGCCGCTCGGCCATGATTTCTGCGCCATCTCGCTGTCCGACAATCTGAAGCCTTGGGAACTGATCGAGTTGCGCCTGCTGGCGGCGGCCGGTGCCGGCTTCGTCATCGCGCTCTACAATCCGATCAGCAAGGCGCGCCCCTGGCAGCTTGGCCGCGCTTTCGAATGCCTGACCGCGATCCTGCCGGGCACCACGCCGGTGATTTTCGGCCGCGCCGCCGGCCGTCCGGACGAGCGCATCGAAGTCTTCCTGCTGGCCGATGTCGACGCGCAAAAGGCCGACATGGCGACCTGCATCATCATCGGCTCGCCGGAAACCAGGATCATCAAGCGCGGCGAAAAGCAGTCGCTGGTCTACACACCGCGTTCGTCCACGGGTCAGAGAAAATGATCGACCCCAAATTGGTTGACAATGGCGGCCAGCGCTTCGACGGTTTCAGCCGAAGGGACGTCCGGCAGCGCGGGCCTGCGGACCATGACCACCTCGATGCCAAGCGCCCGTGCCGCCGCGATCTTGCCATAGGTTGCCTCGCCGCCGCTGTTCTTGGACACGACGATTTCGATGCGATGCTTTTCGAGCAGCGCGCGTTCTTCCGCCTCGGGGAATGGCCCCCTTGCCAGCAGATAGCTCGCATCCGGGACCATCAGTCTGGGCTCAACCCGATCGACGCTGCGAATGAGATAATGATGCTGGGGCGCCGCCTCGAAGGCGGCGATCTCTTGCCGGCCGAGCGCCAGGAAAACGCGCCGCGGCGCGGGACCGAGCGCGTGCACGGCGTCGCCGACCGTATCGACCTGCGTCCAGCGGTCGCCTTCGACAGGCTCCCAGCCGGGGCGTCGCAAGGCGATGATCGGCACGCCGGCCAGGCGCGCGCCTTGCGCTGCATTGGCCGAGATCCGCGCAGCATAGGGATGCGTGGCGTCGATCAGAAGGTCGATGCGTGTCTCCCGGAGATAGGCAGCCAGTCCATCGGCGCCGCCAAACCCTCCGGTTCGCACAGGCACCCCTTGCGCAGCCGGGCTTTCGGTACGGCCGGCCAGCGACAGCGTGACCGAAGCGTGCGCCGCCAGTTTTCCGGCCAGCTGCCGGGCTTGCGTGGTTCCGCCGAGGATCAGAATGCGGTGGGTCATCATGCCTGCTGAGGGTCCGCGCGGCGCCAAGCTCAACGCAAGATGGCTCTCCATCGTCGGCATCGGCGAGGACGGTTTAGCGGGTCTCGGCGACGAGGCCAAGCGACTGATCGCTAGGGCGGAAGTCATATTCGGCGGCAAGCGGCATCTGGCGCTTGTCGCCTCCTTCGCCAAGGGTGAACCACGTCCCTGGCCAGTTCCCTTCGATGCCGAGATGACCGATGTGCTGGCACTTGCCGGTAGAAACGTCTGCGTGCTCGCCTCCGGCGATCCGTTCTTCCACGGGGTCGGCGCCACCCTCGCCCGCAAGGTGAAGGCGCCGGAGATGCATGTCATTCCCGCACCGTCGGCCGTTTCACTGGCGGCCGCTCGCCTTGGCTGGGCTTTGCAGGATATCGAGACCGTGTCACTGCATGGCCGGCCGCTCGATCTGATCCGGCCGCTGCTGCAGCCGAACGCA
This sequence comes from Mesorhizobium sp. P2_A8, assembly GCF_056404935.1. Taxonomy (NCBI): domain Bacteria; kingdom Pseudomonadati; phylum Pseudomonadota; class Alphaproteobacteria; order Hyphomicrobiales; family Phyllobacteriaceae; genus Mesorhizobium; species Mesorhizobium sp. P2_A8. The sequence goes on along the minus strand of NZ_JBFUDB010000006.1, from coordinate 366,248 downwards.
CGCATCCTGGCGCTGACATCCGACGCGGAGGCACCCGCTGCAATCGCGCGCCTGCTCGTCGAACTCGACTTCGGCGCCTCACGGCTGACGGTTCTGGAAGCTTTGGGCGGGCCGAAGGAGACTTTGCGCTCGGCCTGCGCCGATGCCTTCGGCCTCGAAAACATCAATCCGCTCAACGTGCTGGCGATCGAAGTTGAACCCGGTGCGGATGCGCGCGTCCTGCCGCTCACCGTTGGGCTTGCCGATCATCTGTTCGACCATGACGGCCAGATCACCAAGCGCGAGATTCGCGCCATCACCCTGTCAGCGCTGGCGCCCAGGCGCGGCGAATTGCTGTGGGACATCGGCGCGGGCTCCGGCTCCGTCAGCATCGAATGGATGCGCGCCCATTCCTCGCTGCGTGCCATCGCCATCGAGACCAACCCGATCCGCGCCGCCCGCATTGGCCGCAACGCCGCTGCCTGCGGTGTTCCCGGCCTTGTCGTGGTGGAAGGCAGCGCGCCCAAGGCGCTTGCCGGGCTGGACACGCCGGATGCGATCTTCATCGGCGGTGGCGGCAGCGATGCCGGCGTGCTGAACGCTGCCATCAAGGCCCTGCGCCCCGGCGGTCGTCTTGTGGCCAATGCGGTGACGCTGGAGATGGAAGGCCTGCTTCTTGCCCGCCATATCTCGCTTGGCGGCGACCTGACCCGCATAAACATATCCCGCGCATCGCCGGTCGGCTCGATGCAGGCCTGGCGGCCGGCCATGCCGGTCACCCAATGGAGCTGGGTGAAGCCATGATGGTCGCGGGCATTGGCAGCCGAAAGGGCGTGAGCGTTGAAGACGTGCTCGCGGCGATAGAAACCGCCCTGGAGACGCATGGGCTGGCCATGACGGCGCTTTCAGCGTTGGCCACCGCCCCCTTGAAGCGGGACGAAAGGGCCATCTTCGCCGCCGGACATCAGCTCAATCTTCCGGTCATCGTCGCCGATGCGGCAGCTGTCGAGGCCGCCTCATCAGCCACGATCAGCCTCTCCAGCCGTTCGCAGGATCTGGCCGGCACGCCTTCGGTGTCCGAAGCATCCGCCGTTGCCGTTGCCGGCAAGGGCGCCAGGCTGCTTGGCCCCCGTACGGTACTCGGCCCGGTCACCTGCGCCATCGCCATCAGCGGAGATGCGCCATGACCGTGCATTTCATCGGCGCAGGTCCTGGTGCCGCCGATCTCATCACGCTGCGTGGCGCCAGGCTACTGGCAAGCTGCCCGGTCTGCCTGCATGCCGGTTCGATCGTCGCGCCCGAATTGCTGCAGCACTGCGCGCCGGGGACAAAACTGATCGACACTGCACCGATGTCGCTCGACGAGATCGAGGCCGCATATCTCGATGCCCACAAAGCCGGCCATGATGTCGCCAGGCTGCATTCCGGCGACCTGTCGGTATGGAGCGCCGTTGCGGAACAGATCCGGCGGCTGGAAAAGCACGGCATTCCCTACACGCTGACACCGGGCGTTCCCTCCTTCGCCGCGGCTGCCGCAGCACTTCGCCGCGAGCTGACCATTCCCGAAGTCGCGCAAAGCCTGGTGCTGACCCGCGTCTCCGGCCGTGCGTCCAAGATGCCGCCCGGTGAAACGCTGGCTGGTTTCGGCCGCACCGGCGCCACGCTTGCCATTCACCTTGCCATCCACGCCATCGATCGCGTCGTTGCCGAGCTGACGCCGCATTATGGCGGGGATTGCCCGGTGGCGATCGTCTTCCGCGCCTCATGGCCGGACGAGCGCGTGCTGACCGGCACGCTGGAAACGATCGAAATGTTGCTCGCGGCCGATCCGATGGAGCGCACGGCGATCATCTTCGTCGGCCGTTCGTTGGCGGCGGAAGATTTTGGCGAGAGTTCATTGTACGACGCCCACTACCAGCGGCGTTTTCGCGGACGGGACGGATTGTGAGCGGCAGCACCAGGAACAAGGGCGAGAACGCCACGCTCGAACAAGCTCTTGCGCGGCTCAACTTCAAGCCGCGCCCACTTGCACCGGGCCACGTCTGGCTGGCCGGCGCCGGCCCCGGCGACCCTGGGTGCCTGACGCTGGAAGTGCTGGCGGCTTTGGCCCAGGCGGATGCCGTTGTCTACGACGCGCTGGTCTCCCCCGATGTCGTCGCCGTCGCCGCAAGCGCCGAACTGTTCTTTGCCGGCAAGCGCGGCGGAAAACCGTCGATGAAGCAGGACGACATCACCGCGCTGCTGGTTCGACTGGCGCGCGCAGGCCGCCGCGTCGTCAGGCTGAAGGGCGGTGATCCCTATATCTTTGGCCGTGGCGGCGAAGAAGCTTTGGCGCTGGCGCGGGAAAACATCCCGTTCCGCGTCCTGCCCGGCCTGACGTCGGGGCTCAGTGCGCTGGCAGCCACCGGCATCCCGGCCACCATGCGCGGCATCAACAAGGCTGTGATCCTGGCGACCGGCCATGCCGCCGGCACCGATGACGACATCGACTGGGCAGCAATCGCGCGCACCGGCCAGCCTGTCGTGGTCTATATGGGCATGGCCAATTTGCCCCTCATCGCCGCCGCGCTGCTCGACGGCGGCCTGGCGCCGTCGACACCAGCGGCCGTGATCGTCGCCGCGACGACACCGCAGGAGCAGATCGTCGTTGCCACGCTCGCCACCATTGCCGAGGAAGCGGTCGCCGCCGGGCTGACCGCGCCGGCGCTGATCGTCGTCGGCGGCATCGTCGCCATGCGCGCGGCACTGGCGGGTGCACTGTGAGCGCCCGCGCGATCATCATCGGCGCGCCGCGCTCAGGCTCGGGCAAGACCAGCGTCACCATCGGTATCCTGCGAGCGCTCACCCGGCGGGGCTTGAAAGTGCGCGGCGCCAAATCCGGCCCCGACTATATCGATCCCGGCTTCCACACCGCAGCCACCGGCCTGTCCGGCGTCAACCTCGACAGTTGGGCCATGCCACCATCGCTGCTCAATGCGCTCGCCAGACAAGCGGCCGACGATACCGATTTCGTCATCCTCGAAAGCGCCATGGGGCTGTTCGACGGTATTCCCGCGGCCCCCGGCCGCACCGGCTCCGCGGCCGATCTCGCCCGCCTCTACGGCTTGCCGGTGCTGCTGGTGCTTGACGTTTCCGGCCAGTCGACCACGGCGGCCGCTGTCGCCAAAGGGTTTGCCACCTACGATCCGGATGTGCGCATGGCCGGCGTCGTGCTCAACCGGCTGGGCAGCGAGCGCCACCGCCGTCTCTCCGGCGACGCCATCGAGGCGATCGGCCTGCCCGTTGTCGGCGCCATCCTGCGCGATCCGACGCTGAACCTACCCGAGCGCCATCTCGGCCTCGTCCAGGCCGGCGAATATGACGACCTGATGGCGCATCTCGACCGGATGGCCGACATGGCCGAAAAGTCACTCGATCTCGATGCCATCATGGCCTTGGCGACCCCCCTCACCCCGGCGCCCGGCGGCTTTGACGAAGCGCTATCGCCACCTGGCCAGCGCATTGCACTGGCTGAAGATGCCGCTTTCACCTTCCTCTATCCGCATGTGGCGGCCTATTGGCGCAAGGCCGGCGCCGAGATCGTCCCGTTCTCGCCGCTCGCCGACGAAGCACCCGACGAGGACTGCGACGTCTGCTGGCTGCCCGGCGGCTATCCCGAGCTTCACGCCGGCCGGCTTGCCGCCGCCGCAGATTTCCGTGAGGGAATGGCAAGATTCGCCGCGACGAAGCCCATCCATGGCGAGTGCGGTGGCTTCATGGTGCTTGGCGAAGCGCTGGAGGACGCGTCGGGCGAAACGCACGGAATGCTCGGCCTGCTCGGCCATTCCACCAGCTTTGCCAAACGCAAGATGAATCTCGGTTATCGCGAGGCGCGGCTGCGCGCCGATTGCCCATTGGGCGCGCAAGGCGCGCTGATCCGCGGCCACGAATTCCACTATGCGCAGATGATCGCGACCGGCAATGACGAGCCGCTGGCCGACCTCGCCGACGGCCAGGGCAATCCCATCGGCGCCTCGGGTTACCGGCGCGGCCATGTCAGCGGCACCTTCTTCCACGCCATTGCGAGGGGCTAGGACATGAAGTTTCGGAACTTGACCCTTTCCCCCCGGCAGGTCCTCGACGACATCGCGCTCTGCCTGGTCTTCTTCACCCGGCTGCCGCTGCCCGTCTTCGATTTTCGCGGGCGCAGCCTGGCCGCAGCGATCTGGGCAGCACCCGTTGCCGGTCTTGTCGTCGGCCTGATCGGCGCCATCGTCTTTGCCACGGCGGAACGATTTGGCCTTGGCATGGGCCCGGCGGCAGCCCTTGCCCTTGTTTCAACCGTGCTCACGACCGGCTGCCTGCATGAGGACGGGCTTTCCGATGTCGCCGACGGCTTTGGCGGCGGCAAATCGCGCGGCCGCAAACTCGACATCATGCGCGACAGCCGCATCGGCGCCTACGGTGCCGCGGCACTGGCTCTGTCGCTGCTGATCCGCTGGAGCGCGCTGTCGGAATTCGTCGAACCCACGCGGGCCCTCTTCGCCCTGATCGCCGCGCACGCTGCCTCGCGCGGCGTGTTGGGCACCTTCATGCACCTGCTGCCCGCGGCCCGGTCCGACGGCCTCTCGGTCGACGCCGGCACAGTTTCGTTCGAGACGGCTATCGCCGGCGCCGTGCTCGGCGCGATAGCGCTGCTCTTGCTCGGGCTCGGCGGCGCCGTTTTCGCGCTCATCCTGCTTGGCCTCCTGTTTGCGGCGTTCCGCGCCCTTTGCCTCAACCAGATCGATGGCCAGACCGGCGACACGATCGGCGCCTTGCAGCAGCTGAGCGAAATCGCCGTGCTGCTCGTCGCTTCCGTAGCTTTCTCCTGATTCCCCTTTGGCCTGATTCCCTTTGGAGACTTTGCCCCCATGCCCTTCAAATCACTAGATGAACTGCGCGCCGCCTGTGTCGACCTGCCCACCGGCAGCGATGCCGCCGCAAAGGCGGTCGCCCGCCGCCAGGACACGCTGACCAAGCCGCAAGGCAGCCTCGGCCGGTTGGAAACAATCGCAGCATGGCTGGCGCGCTGGCAAGGTCGAGACATGCCAAGGCTTGATCGGGTGAAGGTCTTCGTCTTCGCCGGCAACCATGGTGTCACCGCGCAAGGCGTGTCGGCCTATCCTTCGGAAGTCACGGTACAGATGGTGGCGAATTTCGCCGGCGGTGGCGCGGCCATCAACCAGCTCGCCCGCATCGCCGGCGCCGAACTCGATGTCATCCCGCTCGATCTCGATCATCCCACGGGCGACTTCACGCAAGGGCCGGCGATGGATGACAAGGCGTTTCTCGCTGCCGTGTCGGCCGGCTATGACGCGGTGACGAAGGACCTAGATCTGGTCTGTTTCGGCGAAATGGGCATCGGCAACACCACGCCGGCAGCCGCCATTTCGGCAGCGCTGTTCGGCGGCGGTGCGGAAAAATGGACCGGGCGGGGCACCGGCGTCGATGACGCCGGCCTGAAGCGCAAGGTGGTCGCCATCGAGGCCGGCCTGAAGCGCCACGCCGCCGCCCTTAGCGATCCGCTGGGAGTTGCCGCCGCGCTCGGTGGGCGCGAACTCGCCGCCATCTTCGGCGCCACGCTCGCCGCCCGCCATCTGGGCATACCCGTACTGCTCGACGGCTTCGTCTGCACCGCCGCCGCCGCACCGCTGGCAAGGCTGCATCCGGCCGGCCTCGCCCACACCATCGCCGCCCATGTCTCGGCCGAATCCGGCCATCGTGGCTTGCTCGAAGCGCTCGGCCTGCCGCCGCTGCTCGATCTTGGCATGCGGCTTGGCGAAGGTTCCGGCGCCTGCCTCGCCGTCAACATCGTCCGTTCCGCGCTGGAGTGCCACACCCGCATGGCAAGTTTTGCCGAGGCGGGCGTTTCGGAGAAGTAGGCTAGCAACGCCCGGATCGCGCGATGAACGAGCCCTCCCAAATTTTCGGCGATCCCAAACAGGGTCTTCGCGATACTTTCGCGCTGATTATCAGAGATTTCGATCGCAGGATCGGAGCTTTTGCCGGACTGAAATACAACTCACCATGGATGTTGGCGACGCAGGACTGGGCAGATCGCTCGGGCCATACCATCGAAGAACTGCGCGACATGATTTCCGAGTGGCGGAGCTCAGTCCGCTCTGGCGATCCCATCAATCCGGCGATCCTCCGGACTTTTGAAGATCTTCGTCGCGCCGCAGAAGAGTGGAGAGCAGAAACCAGCTACAATGATCCGCCGATCCGTCTAACGCCTGAAAAGACCAAATTTCCGAACTACAAAGAATTGAAATCGCATACTTGGAAGGTCTGGAGCTCCATGGGATTGGCGACGCCATCACATGGTTACGCACTCAGAGATCTCAGCTTTCATGGAGTAATTGAAGATCGTTTCGGCCACAGGGTTTCTATCAGAATGACCTTCAAGCTTGGATATGGAGGGCCAATTTGGTTAGATTTTCGCTTTCCTTATTATGGAGAAAACGAGCCGACATATTTTGGGCTTGGTCTCCTCTCAGGTTGGGCGCTAAATCGTACCCTTCGGTTGCCGGAAGCCCCGGAACTCGAATGGATCGTTGGCAAAAGCAAGACAAACTTCGAAGACGTCGACGGCGTCCTCGCTATAACGCGAGCGATCCTCAGCTATCTGCGACCAACTATCCAATAGCGTCCACTGAATGCCGCCACCGAACGGCAGCGAAACATCCCACTTTCAGGGTCTTTCCACCAAGTCTTTGAAGATTTTGGTGGGTGCGCACAGGATTGAACTGTGGACCCGCTGATTAAGAGTCAGCTGCTCTACCAACTGAGCTACGCACCCACTCGGCCGGCAAAAACCGGCGTTGGCGGGCATATAGCCGCCACCATCGGTCCTGTCCAGCCCTGCCGGAATCATTTCCCGACAAATCGCCTGGAGCATGATCCCGAAAAGTGGAATCCGGTTTTCGGAAGAGATCATGCTCATACAAAAAGACAGAGCCCCATCCCGATTTTATCGAGATGGAACAGGCTCGAAGTGCCGCAGATGATCAGACGAACAGTCTGCCTTCCGCCACCTTGACCGCGTTGCCGCCGATGCGCGCCGAGGCCAGTTTTCCGCCTTGCACGGTCAGTTCGAGGCGGATGCGCGATGGCCGGCCCATCTCCAGCCCCTGCTCGATCCACAGCTGCGAAACACCGTCTGTCGGGCCATCGAAATGCATGATGGCGCCGGCGAAGGCGGCCGCCGCTGAGCCGGTCGCCGGGTCTTCATAGGACGGCGTGCCCGGCACGATCATGCGCACATGGAACGCACTTTCGTGGTTCACCGTCTCGCGGCAGTAGACATAGGGGCTGGCAAAGGCCCACTCGCTCTTGCGCGGCGCCAATTCGGACCAAGCCTGGTTGTCCAACCGGATTCGGCCCGCAGCTTCGAGATTGGCAACCGGGATGGTCACATAGGGCACACCCGCCGACCAGAACGCGACGCGGTGATTCTCGAAGCCGATCTCATGCGGCGCCAGCCCAAGGGCCGCACCGATCGCCTCCGGATCGGCCTCGAGCTTCAGCGGCTCCGGCAGCTTCGCCAGGTCGAACTCGGCGAAGGTGTTGCCATCGTGCTTGCTGACGGCGCAACGCACCGGACCGATGTTTTCTTCCAGCACGAAGATGCCGGCGCCGCCCTCTCCCGCCAGTTCAGCCAGCGCGATCGCCGAGCCGACGGTCGGGTGGCCGGCGAACGGCATTTCGTAGTCGGGCGTAAAGATGCGAATGCGGTTTCGGTGCTTGGGATTGGCCGGCGGCAGCACAAAGACCGATTCCGACAGGTTGAACTCACGCGCGATGGCCTGCATCGCGGCCGTGTCCAGACCTTTGCAATCCAACACCACGGCCAGCTGGTTGCCGGCCAGTCGCTCGGTCGTGAACACGTCGTAAAGCAAGTAATTCCGGGTTTGCATTCCTGCCTCAATCCCAACATGGGCGAAATTTAATTTGATATTTGAACCAGTAAGCCTGATCTGTGCACAGATAGGGACATTGCGCATCATAGGGGTCCGACGTGGACCAGATTGTCAATCTGCCAAAGACGGAATCGGATTCCGCCATCGAGACGGCGCTCGGTCTCGACAGGCAAGGTCTGCACAAGACGCGCCGGCGTGGCTGGCTCTATGCGCTGCTGACATTGATCGTGCTCGCCGCCGGGCTTGGCGCCTATCAGTGGTACGCCGGCTCGCCCGCCAAGATTGACTATACCACCGTGCCGGCCGCCAAGGCCGATCTCACCGTCGAGGTGTCGGCGACCGGCACACTGCAGCCGCTCACGCAGGTCGACATTTCCAGCCAGCTCTCCGGCATCATCCGTTCGGTATCCGTCGAGGAAAACCAGCAGGTCAAGAAGGGCGACGTGCTGGCAGCGCTCGACACCGCGAAGCTGCAGGTGCAGATCGAACGGGCCGAGGCGTCCGCCAAGGGCGCGGCTGCCAATGTCGAAGACGCCACGGTAACGCTCGCCGAGAACGAAAAAGCGCTTGTCCGCGCGGCCGCGCTGACCAAGCGCGGCATGGCGACCGACCAGTCGCTGGAGGCGGCAGCCGCGACGCGCGACCGCTCCAAGGCGGCACTCGATAGCGCGGAGGCCAATCTCGCCATCGCCAATGCCGATCTGAAATCGCAGCAGACCGACCTTGCCAACAGCACCATCTATGCGCCGATCGACGGCATCGTGCTGACGCGCTCGGTCGACCCCGGCCAGACGGTCGCCTCCTCGCTGCAGGCGCCGGTGCTGTTCATCATCGCCGCCGATCTCAGAAACATGGAACTGGTGGCGGCGGTCGACGAGGCCGACATCGGCGCGGTCAAGACCGGCCAGCATGCCCGTTTCACCGTCGATGCCTTCCCCGACCGGCCGTTCGATGCCGCGATTCGCGACATTTCCTATGCTTCGGTCACCACCGACGGCGTCGTCACCTACAATGCGCGGCTTGAGGTCGACAACAACGAGCTGTTGCTGCGGCCCGGCATGACCGCAACCGTTTCGGTCGTCACCCGGCAGGCAAAGGACGTCCTCACCGTGCCTGCCACCGCCTTCCGTTATCGCCCGGCACAGCAGGCAGCGCGTGGCTGGAGCCTCAGCGATCTGTTCACCGGCCGCATGGGTCGCCCCGGCGGCAACCGCCAGCGCCAGGCCGTGACAGCGCCAACCGACGGCTCGCGCACGCTCTATGTGCTGGAGAATGGGCGGCCGCATCCGGTCAATGTCAGGATCGGCTCCACCGATGGCGAGCTGACCGAGATCACCTCGGGCCTCAAGGAAGGCACTGAGGTCATCACCGCGTCGCAGCAGCGGAGCTGAGGCCGTGGCTACCGGTGCTGACCTCATCACCTTCGACAAGGTCTGGAAGAGCTATGGCCAGGGCGAAGCCAGGGTCCACGCGCTGGCCGGCGTCGACCTTGCCATCCGGCGCGGCGAATTCGTCGCCATCATGGGCCCTTCCGGCTCCGGCAAGTCGACGGCGATGAACATCATCGGCTGCCTCGACACGCCGACCGCCGGCACCTATTCGTTCATGGGCATCGACGCCGGCCGGCTCGACCGCAACCGCCGCGCCATGCTGCGCAACCTCTATGTCGGTTTCGTTTTCCAGGGCTACAATCTCTTGGCCCGCACCACGGCAGCGGAAAATGTCGAACTGCCGCTGATCTATCGCGGCGTCGCCGCCCGCGAACGACGCGACCTTGCCATGCAGGCGTTGTCCCAGGTCGGCCTGGTCGGCCGCGAGCACCACACGCCGGCCGAGCTGTCCGGCGGCCAGCAGCAGCGCGTGGCGATCGCGCGCGCCATCGTCACCCGCCCGACGCTGCTCGTCGCCGACGAGCCGACGGGCAATCTCGACACCGCGCGCACGCATGAGATCATGGAGTTGCTGACACAGCTCAACACCGAGCTTGGCCTGACCATCGCCATGGTCACCCATGAGGTCGACGTCGCCGGCTATGCCGAGCGCACCATTCGCTTCCTCGACGGCCACGTCGCCTCCGATTCCAAGAATCTCGAGGTGGCCTAACCATGATCTGGGAAACCGTCCGCCTCTCGCTCCGCTCGATCCGCCGCAACGTGCTGCGTTCGTTCCTGACATTGCTCGGCATCGTCATCGGCGTTGCCGCGGTCATTGCCATGCTCACCATCGGCTCCGGCACCACCGAAAAGGTCAAGGCCGACATCTCCAAGCTCGGCAGCAACCTGCTGGTCGTCCGTTCCGGCCGGCCGGCCGGTCCCGGCGGCCCGGGCGGTCTCGACCAGGTGGTCCGCCCGCTCGCAGAAAAGGACCTGGCGGCGCTGGTCGCGCACCTGACCGGCGCGCGGGCCATTTCGCCGGCCTCGCAAAAACAGGTCCGTGTCATCTTCGGCACCGAGAGCCTGACCTCGGGGGTCACCGGTACCGACAGCGCCTATCTCGATGCGCGCGACTGGAAGCTGGTGTCCGGCCGCCCGTTCAGCGATTCCGAGACCCGCTCCGGCACCGGCGTCTGCCTGATCGGTGAGACGGTGCGCCAGCAATTCTTCGGCGCCGGCGACCCCGAGGGCGAGATCATCCGCGTCAACCGCACCTCCTGCAAGATCATCGGCCTGCTCGAACCCAAGGGCTATACCGGCTTCGGCCAGGACCAGGACAATGTCGTGTTGATGCCGCTGCATGCCTATCAGCGCCGCATCGCCGGCAACCGCGACATCGACAACATCTACATCGCCGCCGACGACACCACGCCGACCAGCGAACTGCAGCCGCGCGTCGAGGACATCTTGCGCGATGCCCGCCGCATCACCCCCGACCGCGAGAGCGATTTCGCCATCCGCGACATGACCCAGATCGCCGACGCCATGGCCAGCGCCACCACCACCATGACCGGCATGCTGGGCGCGGTCGCAGGCGTCAGCCTGCTGGTCGGCGGCATCGGCATCATGAACATCATGCTGGTCTCGGTCACCGAGCGCACGCGCGAGATCGGCATCCGGCTTGCCATCGGCGCGCATGAAAAGCACATCCTCATCCAGTTCCTGGTCGAGGCGACGGTGCTGTCGCTGCTTGGCGGCATCATCGGCATCCTGATTGGCCTGGCGCTGGCCGGCCTTGCCGCGGCGGCGCTGACCATCCCGTTCGCGCCAAGCCCGGCGGTCATCCTGCTCGCCGTCGGTTTCTCGGCGCTGATCGGCATGGTGTTCGGCTTCTTCCCGGCGCTGCGCGGCGCCAGGCTCGACCCGATCGACGCGCTGCGGCACGAGTAAGCCCAGGTCAGCTTCCCACGGCGATCTCGCCGGGGGTTTTCTTCCGCGTCGTGAAGATTTCAGGCGGCCAACCGCGAGATCGACGGCTTCATGACCCTCCCAAGTTCGTGCCCAGGGTGACGAGAAGCTCGTCCAGCTGTTCGAACTGCTCGGGCATCCCATCCTCCATCCCGGCGATGGCCTCGTCGAGCGCTTCCTTCGAGGGATAGAGTTCGTGCAGCACCAGCAGCGTCTTGCCGTCTTTTTCCTCGAAGGTCACCGTGGTCACGGCGGCGTCCTCACTTTCCTCATTCGTCCAGACGAGGCGAGAGTTAGGTATCACGTCGATGTACTTGCCGAAGAATGCCATAGCGCTCGAGGCATCGTGGCCAAACGCAACGCGGTACCCGCCTCCGACACGAACATCCATCTCGCAGGAAAGCAGAGGAACGCCCATCGATTTCGGTGCCCACCACCGCATGAACAGCTCGGGCTTGGTCCACGCCTCGTACACGATGCGCGCCGGGCCATTGAACGTACGCGTAATGACGAGCTCACGTTCGGACTGCCGTTCGATCGTCGTGCGGTTGTTCATGGGGGTGGGCTCACTATGTCTTCTTTCGTCCATCGGCTTACTCCTTCCGTTTCAGTTCCTCGACAATCTTGTCCAACTCGTTGAAGCGTGCGTCCCACAGCTGGCGGTACTTCTCGATCCAAGCCGCCTCTTCCTCCAGTTCGCGTAAGCCGAGCTTGCAGGTCCGCACGCGCCCGACCTTCTCCGTCGTGACGAGCCCCGCCTGCTCCAAGACGCCGACATGCTTCTTCATGCCCGTAAGGGTCATGTGGAACTTCTCGGCAAGCTCCGTGATCGAAGCGTCTGCACGTCCGAGCTGCTCCAGAACGCCGCGTCGGGTGGCGTCCGAGAGCGCGGCGAACGAGGCATCCAAGCGGGTTCGAGCATATTGAACCATGTGGTTCAGTATCTAACACACGAATTGGCGGCATGCAAGAAAAGGCCGAGCGCGCTGCGTTGCCGGCCGCCTTCACACCCAAATCGGCATCATTTCGATGCGGATTCGATCGACTCGGCGATCCTCAGGCCCTAAGGCAAGATATCTCTGGTCGGGGGGAATAACGCATGAGCAAGAAGACACGACTGATCCTGGCGATGGTGATCATCGAGGCCGTCCTTGCAGGCATCTGGTGGTATCTCGCCAGCTACGGCATGGCCAATCCCGATCGCGTCACCGCCGACTTCCAGTCGGTCGTCGGCCAGACCATGGGAATGGCGATGGGCGGCCTGCTGGGTCTCGGCTTTATCTTGTTCTTCGTCGCCGCCAGCAACGATCGCAAGGCGGCGCAGAACAAGACGCGCCGCTAGTTCATCGTTTCACGGAAACGCAGAACCGCGCTATCTCTTTGTTTTGACGCAATTCCCCAGGGAAAGCGCTGCCCGCCTTCCCGGTAAACCTTTTCCTGGAATTGCTCTAAAGCACCCCGGCAAAATGCCATTCGACCAGCGGCTTCATGTGCGACGCCAGCCCGTCCGGAAGGTCCGTGGCGTGGCGGATGATGACCGGCCCCTCGATCTCCGGGTCGGTCTCGGTGGCAACGAACGCTGAGATCCGACGGGCAATCTCGTCGGCCGGCGCCGTCTCGTGAAAACGCCGAAACATCACCGTACCACTGGCCGTCGACAGGACGTGGTAGCGCTTGCCGCGTGGCGCGTCCGACAGATCTATACCGGTCTCCTCGCGCACCTCGCGGATCATGTTGAAATCGACGTCGACCTGGCCGTCGCGAAAATCAATGGGCTCGAACGAGCCGGCAGCGAAATAGACGCGCCCGGCATTGACCGTGTGCGAACCCATGCGGATCGCCACCAGCGCATTGTCGCCGGCCACCAGTATGGCATGGGCATAGGCATGCTCGGCGCCCGAATTCTCGCGCCGCTTACGCCAGAGCATGAAGGTGGAATAGTTGACCGCATGGCAGCGGCCGACCAGACGGCTGTCACGGTACGCGAGTTGCGACAGCAGCACCACCGTGCCGTCGAACAGCGCCGGCTTGGCTGCTATCTCCCGCTGCCAGTTCTCGGCGATCGCCTCCGCATTATCCACCGCGAAGGGGTGCGGACCGGGATCGAGCCGAACGTCGATAGCATCGACCGGCAGGATGACATTGCGCGGCAGGTCGAAACTCATAGCGTATCAGGTCATGTCCAGGGTGATCGCCACCGGGCAGTGGTCGGATGCCTTCGGCCGGTCCCAGCCGGCGCGCGGAAACCGGTCGACCTCCTGGCCGGGCGGAAAAATCGTGCGCCAGGGCTGGCCGTTGCGGATGATGTCGGGAACAGCCGTCGCGTTGCTGGCGGCGAGGCCCTTCGACAACAGGATGTAGTCGAGCTGGCACAGATGCCGCTCTTCCGGTCCACGCGTGTGGTAAAAACTCCAGCGGTTCATCTCCGGCCGCCGCTCGACGACGTTTTCGCAGAAGCCGCCTTCTGTCAGCACGTTGATGCAGGACTGGTTCTCGTTGACCACTTCGAAGCGGTAGCCGTCGATCCCGTCGCCGGCGATCTTCACGCGCTGCCGGTAATCATTCATGTCACCACAGATCGCCCAGCGCTTGTCGGCGGCGTGGTTCTTGCCGAAGCGCTCCTCGATGATCCGCCGCACGGCTTGAGCCTCGGCGATGCGCACCGGCATCGTCGCTTCGCGCCCGTCGAGCCCGTTGCGCGGCGGGCCCATCGACTTGAAGTGCACGAGATAAAGCGTCAGCGGCACGCCGCCCACGGTGATGTCGACTTCCAGGCAGTCGCGCCGGAAGATGCGCTCATTGGCCTGGTTGCCGAGCGCCGCCAGTTCGGGCGTCTGCAGCCCGAACTGTTCATAGGTGACGTAGGCATGGCTGGTCATGCGCACGAATTCGATCGGCTGGCCCTGCGCGGTTTCGTTGCGCATCATCACGGCGACGTCGATGCCGCGCGAATCATTGCCCGATGTGGTGTATTTCTGCCGGTAGCCCTGCCCCACCATCTTGAACAGATAGCCGTATTCGAAGGCCTTCAGCGCTTCGATATTGTCGACCTCCTGCATGCAGATGATGTCGGCGCGGGTGGCGGCGATCGCCAGCGCCGTCAGCTGGCGCGTGTCGTCGGACTGGGCGATGGCACGGGCCTGCTCCAGCATCTTGTATTCCGCTTCGCTCTGGATATCGAACAGCGCCAGCGTGCGATCCTCGTTGAGCTGGTTGCGATAGCCGGAAAAATCGAACCTGTTCATCAGGTTCTCGACATTGAAGGTGGCGAGGCGCAGCGACATGCCATGACCTTTGCCCGCAAGCGCGGCAGAAAACAAGGTCGTGGGACCACCAGCGGAGACCGATGGGTCCTGATGCCGCTCGCGCCATGGTTGACGGAACCTTTCCGTTCATCCGCCGTTCAGATGCAAACATCCACAGTAGGCCCCTGGAGTAGGCGTGGGGCCTGTGTCTCTTGGAGAGTGCAATGAACTCGCTCTTTTCTTCCACGGTCAAATCCGGGCTGATAGCGCTCGGTATCCTCTCGGGCGTCACGGCGCCGTCCACCGCCGGCCCGATCATGCAGCCGGACCTGTCGATTCCCGCAAGCACGGCAGCGCCGACCGCGGTCCGCGACGGCTGGGCGGGCGGCAATAACAACGGCGGAAACTGGAGATGGCGCCGGTCCGGAAACTGGAACGGAGGCCACGGACACTGGAACGGTGGCGGCGGAAACTGGAACGATGGAGACAACTGGCGTTGGCGCCATGGTCGCCATCACTATCGTGGCGGCCGTTATTACGATGATGGCGCGGCTGCCCTTCTGGGGCTCGGCCTTGGGCTTGGCATTGGCAGCATGTACAACAACTACAATTACTACGACGCGCCGCCGCGCCGCTACTATCGCACCTACAGGACGCAGCGGGTTTCGAGCGCCCATGTCCAGTGGTGCTATGACAGGTACCGGTCGTATCGCGCCTGGGACAACACGTTCCAGCCCTACAACGGCCCGCGTCAGCAGTGCTACTCGCCCTATTGATGAGCAGCGCTGATCAACGAATACCCATGCGGCGCCGCTCATCGCGGCGCCGTTTTTGTCCACGGGAACCGCGAGCACAGTGTCGTCAGTACGCCGCCGCGATCGTTCGGCTGACTCCTAGCCTGGATCTTTGGAGTGATCCTGCTGCGCCCTCGCTGACAGCTGCTTCAACACGTCAAGGAAGTTGTTGAATCGCTCCTCACCAATCTCCTCCGCCCATTCCGCATGCAATCGCCGCAGGCAGGTGAAAATCGTCTCGACAAGCTGCCGCCCGCGCGCGCTCACGTAGATGAGGCGCCGGTCGCTGCCCTCGGGAGCACGCCGCTCGATATAGCCGAGCTCCTCGAGCTGGATGAGGAGGTAGTTGATCGCCTGCCTCGACATGCGTTTCTGGCGAGCCAGTTCCGACGGCCTTACGCCATCCGGAAGGGGATAGGAGAACACCGCGAAGTGAGCGTCCTGAAAGTCGGTGAAGCCAGCGTCACGAATGGCCTCGTGCATCTGGTTGCGAACGTGCTGCCAGGTGATGCGCAGGAGAGCCCCGAAGAAGGGTGGGCGCAGCTCTCCGTCGGGCTCCGGCAACTCTGCCGTCTGACTGGCTGTTGACATCGTTGTAAAGTCCTTTTACAAATTCTGTAAAACCACTTTACAACAAGGAGAATGTCTATGGAAGCGGGTACTCAGAGCGTCTTGACGATCGGTGAGCTGGAATTGCGCTTCCTGGTCACCGACAAGGGTGCAACCGTGTTTGAATTCGTTGTCCCGTCCCGCGCCCGCGTACCGGCGCCCCACTACCATCAGGAGGCGGACGAAACGCTGTATGGGCTGGAGGGCATTTTGACGATCACCGTTGATGGCCGAAAGCAGGAACTCGGTGCCGGCGATGCCATCTTCATTCCGCGCGGAAGTGTCCACCACCATGAGAACCTGCACGACGGGGTGTCGCGGACCTTGGCCGTGCTGACGCCGGGGTCCATCGGGCGCCGCTACTTCGAGGAGATTGCCGAGGTGGTCAATGTCCCCGGCAGGCCGGACCTGGCCAAAGCGAATGAGGTCATGCTGCGCCACGGGCTCGTGCCCGCGTAGGTCTCTATCCGAGGCGGCCCCAAGCAGTGCTGGTGAATCGCCACGACAAGCTCACTGCACCAACTCGCAGTGAGCCAGATTGAAGTACGACTGAGTCCGGACCCCAGTTCTTGGCCTCGTCGACCAGCTTGTTCCTGGAGATTCCTTTGCGCGCCCGCGGGGCGAAGCCCGAGGACGCGCAAAAGGCAAGAACGTGGATTTTCGTTCAGTTCTTGGCCTTGTCGACCAGCTTGTTCTTGGAAATCCACGGCATCATCGCGCGCAGCTTGGCGCCGACTTCCTCGATCTGGTGGCTGTCATTGTTGCGGCGGATGCCCTTGAAGCGCGACATGCCGGCGCGGTACTCCTGCATCCACTCCGAGGTGAACTTGCCCGTCTGGATGTCTTTCAGAACGCGCTTCATCTCGGCCTTGGTCTCGGCGGTGATGATGCGCGGGCCGGAGACATATTCGCCCCATTCGGCGGTGTTCGAGATCGAGTAGTTCATGTTGGCGATGCCGCCCTCATAGATCAGGTCGACGATCAGCTTGACCTCGTGCAGGCACTCGAAATAGGCCATCTCAGGCGCGTAACCGGCTTCCACCAGCGTCTCGAAGCCAGCCCGGATCAGTTCGACCAGACCGCCGCACAGCACGACCTGCTCGCCGAACAGGTCGGTCTCGCATTCCTCGCGGAAATTGGTCTCGATGATGCCCGAACGGCCGCCGCCGACGCCGCAGGCGTAGGACAGCGCCAGGTCGAGCGCATTGCCCGACGCATCCTGGTTGACGGCGACCAGGCACGGCACGCCGCCGCCCTTCTGGTATTCGCCGCGCACCGTATGGCCGGGGCCCTTCGGCGCGATCATGACGACATCGACCGACGCCTTCGGCTCGATGAGGCCGAAATGCACGTTGAGGCCGTGCGCGAAGGCGATTGCAGCACCGTCGCGGATGTTCGGCGCGATCTCGTTTTTGTAGATGTCGGCCTGCAGTTCGTCAGGCGTCGCCATCATCATCAGGTCGGCCCATTTGGCGGCGTCCGCCACGCTCATCACCTTGAGCCCATCGGCCTCGACCTTCTTGGCGGTCGCCGAGCCGGCCTTGAGGCCGATGGCGAGGTCCTTGACGCCGGAATCCTTGAGGTTGAGCGCATGCGCCCTGCCCTGGCTGCCATAGCCGATGATGGCGACCTTCTTGCCCTTGATCAGGTTGAGATCGGCATCGCGATCGTAATAGACACGCATTTTGTCTTCCTTCCCGTTTTATGAATCAGAGGCCTTGCGGCCGGTTGTTGCTCCGAAAAGAGCGAGAAACTGCTGCGTCGCCCGCGCGGCATCGCCGCCGATCACCGCATCAGTCAATTCCAGCCGGTCGCCAAGCAGCAGACGAATCTGCACGTCGCGGGCGACTAGCCCGAAAAAGGTGCGGAACGCCGTTTCGGCGTCCGAAAAATCGAGCAGTCCGGCGTGCAAGCCGGCCTCAAGCACCGGCTTCAGCCGCTTGGCCAGGGCGAAGCGGCCGTTCTCCAGCACCACGGCGCCAAGGTCATCCTTGCCCGAACCGGCATGGCCGACCGCGACGCGGTTGAGCGCGATCGAAGTGTCGCTGGAAATCACCTTCAGCCAGTCCGAGGCGAAGCGTTCGAGGCTTATGGTCAGCGAGGCAAGATCGAGCCCCTTGCCATCGACCTGCGCCACCCGCACCTTGGATGCCTGCCACTGCACCGTTGCCGTCAGCAGCCCGTCGCGGTCGCCGAACCATTTGTAGAGCGTCTCCTTGGAACAGCTCGCCCGGCGCGCGACGGCGGTCATGGTTAGCTGATCGCCCTCCTCGACCAGCAGCCGCAACGCTGCGTCGAGCACGGCTTTCTGCCGCTCCGTCAGCGCTTCGCTGGTGTCGATCTCTGGCACGATGTGCAACACGCTCTTCTCTCGGCAGGCAAGGTCGGCCGGTCATTCCGGCAAGCCGTACCGTACGTTACGGTTCTCCGCTTTTATGGCGCATTGTTCTGAGCCTTGCAAGCCCTATTTCTACTGCACGGCGTCGGTGTGGGACGGCTTGCGCGGGGAAACAGATGCTGATCGGATTGCTTGCCTTGACGGTTGCCGCCGCATTCTCCGGTGCCGCGGTTTACGTCAGTGTCGCCGAGCAACCGGCGCGGCTCGGTCTCGACGACGAGGCGCTGCTGCAGGAATGGCAGCCTTCCTACAAGCGCGGCGCCGCCATGCAGGCGTCGATTGCCATTGTCGCCTGCGTTCTCGGTCTCGTTGCCTGGTGGCAGACTGGTGGTTTCGCCTTTCTGGTTGGCGCGGTGCTGATCATCCTGCCCTGGCCGTGGACACTGATCGCCATGTTGCCGACCAACAGGGTGCTGGAGGCGATGGACGCGGGCGCCGGCAATCCACAAGCCAGGTCCCTGATCGTCAAATGGGGCAATCTGCACCTCGTTCGCGTAGCCCTTGGCGTGCTGGCGACGCTGGCCTTTCTCTGGGGAAGCCATCTGGGCTGACATTGGCCGGATCTTGCCAGGCCGTGCTCTCGGCACAAATGGCATCAGTCCGCAATGGGCGGATGGCGCAGCCGGCCAAGCAGTGCCGACACCATGGTCAGTTCCTCCGCAGAGAGTTTGTCGCCGACCAGTTCGGTGATCGACCGTCCGTAGACAGCCCACATGTCGCGGCGCGTCTCGCGGCCCCTGGCCGTGATGCGGATGGTCTGGCCGCGGCCGTCATCGGCCACCGGCAGCTTCTCCACCAGCCCGTCAGCCTCAAGCCGCGCCAGCAGCCGCGAGATGTTGTATTGCGCAAACAGGGTGCGCTCGATCAACTGGAACGGCCGCAGCCCGCCCTCACCGGCCTCGGCGAGTTCATGCAGCACGTCATACCAGGCGAGAGGCGGCAGGCCACCGGCCTTCAACGTCTCTTCGGCACTATCGATCAGCTGGCGCGAAACGCGCATCAGGCGGGCCCAGGCCTTGATGGCTTCGGGCGAAGGCATGGCTTTCTCAATCATGGTCCAGCATAGGCAATAGATGCAGTTGCATCAAGCTTGACGATCGATGCATATGCATCTATATGGATGCAACTGCATTAACTTCGAAAGACGGATCCCATGAAACACGAAATCTGCGACGCGCGTCGAGGACGGCCCGTTGAACTTTGTCGGGGGAGAGTGAGATGACCGACAAGCTCATTCTCGTCAGCCATCCTCTCTGCCCCTATGTGCAGCGCGCCGCGATATCACTGGCCGAAAAGGGCGTGCCGTTCGAGCGCGTCGACATCGACTTCGCCGACAAGCCGGACTGGTTCAAGGCGATCTCGCCGCTCGGCAAGGTGCCGCTGCTGCGCGTGCAGCGACACGGCGAGGAAACGGTGATCTTCGAATCCGCTGTCATCCTCGAATTCCTCGAGGAGACACAAGCCAATCCCCTCCACCCCATCGACCCATATGCCCGCGCCCGGCATCGCGCCTGGATCGAGTTCGGCTCGGCCACACTCAATGCCATCGGCCGGTTCTATTCGGCCCAGACTGAGGCCGGCTTCCTCGCCGAATCCGGCGCACTGTCGGCGATGTTCGATCGTCTCGAGGCGGAGCTGGCGGACACCGAACGGAACGGACCCTGGTTCACCGGCGAACGCTTCTCGCTTGTCGATGCCGTTTACGGCCCGATCTTCCGCTACCTGGACACATTCGACCGGATCGGCGATTTCGGCATCCTTGACGACAAGCCGCTTGTCCGCGCCTGGCGCAGGGCGCTGAATGCACGCCCATCGATCAGCCAAGCCGTCGCCCCGGACTACCCGCAGCGCCTGCACGCTTTCCTGGAAGCGAAGGGATCCTACCTTTCCAGCTTCATCCACCGAAACGATCCGGCCACAGCGCTTCGGTCAGTCCGATCCGCCTGAACGGATCGATCACCGTGCCGGCCACCATCGAGGCAAGGAACTGCGGCGCCGGCGGGATTTTTGCCACTGTCGCCACCAGCCTGTCGCGGATGAAGGGCAGCGCCACGGAATCCGACTGGTAGAACGGTGTGAATGCCAGCGACAGCGCCTGGAAGACCCGCACATGCCAGCGCCGCGCCTTGGCATAGGTCTCAAGTGCCGCCTCGACACTCCGCGTCCGCCCAAGCGCATGGCTGAGCGCCGCCGCATCGAGCAGCGCCATGTTGGCCCCTTGCCCGAGCTGCGGGCTGGTCGAATGCGCCGCGTCGCCGATGATGGCCAGCCGCCGGCCGGCTGGCAGCTTCATCGTGTGGTGGCCATAACGTGCCAGCGAGAGCTGGTCGAAATCCCCGATCTGGCTGGTGAATGCCTCGCATTCGGGCCACAGCCGAACCACCCTCTCCTTCCAGGCATCGAGGCCCACCGCCCGCACGCGCTCGACATCGGCCGGCTTCAGGCTCCAGAAGAAGGCGGCCATCTGTTCAGCGCCCGGCTCCGGCCGGCCGATCGGCAGCACGCCGATCATCACGCTGGCCTTGTCGTAGCGTTGCAGCAGCGCGTGCTCGTCGAAACCGTCGCCGCGCCAGCGCAGCGACGCCCAGAACGCGCCATAGGTGAGCGGGCGTGGCGCGCTTGCATCGCCCGTGCACTGCCGCAGTTTCGAGCGTGAGCCGCTGGCGTCCACGACCAGATCGAACGGCCCTGCCCTTCGCCCGCTGCCGCAGATCAGCGTTGCCCGTTCGCCGGCCTCCAGAGTCGAGATCTCGACACCTGTCTCGATGGCGATCGACTCGCGCTGCACAGCGCGAAAGAGCACGCCGAACAAGGCCGCCCGGTGCACCGCCAGCCCGAAACGATGGCCGCGCTGGGCATCATAGCGAACGTCGAGCACGGTGCGGCCGGTGCTGGCATCGGCGCCATGCAGGCGGTCGATGCGGCTGCCCAGCGACAGCATGCCGTCGAGCAGACCAAGATCAGCCAATACAGTCAGCCCGGTTGGCTGCAGGATCAGCCCGGAACCGACCGGCTTCGGCTCCTCGAAGCGCTCGAACACGGTGACCCTATGCCCGGCGCGCTTGAGATAGAGCGCCATGGCCAGCCCGGCCGGGCCGGCCCCGGCAATCGCGATATCGTAGGAAATGCCAAAGCCCTCAAAGCCGAACTGGCCGGGACAATCCTTCAGCGGGGGGACTAAATCAAGCCGCAGCCACGGTCTTTGTCCTGCTCACCCTTGGGCGGCATCAAAACCGGCGCGCGCGTCGCGCACCGCATCATGGTTGAGCTCGGCCCACAGGATCAGCTGGTGCAAGGCGCCGAACATCGACCGTCCGAGGTCGGTCAGGCTGTATTCGACGCTCGGCGGCTTGGTCGGGAACACTTCGCGATGCACATAGCCGTCGCGCTGCAGTTCGTAGAGCGTCTGGGTCAGCATGCGCTGCGAAATGTCGGGCACCAGCCGCCGCAGCTCGCTGAAGCGGTACGGCTGCTCGGCAAGGGCTCCCATCAACAGCGAACTCCATTTGCCGCTGAGACCCTGAATCACGTCGCGGACCGGGCAATCGGCAATGTTGCCGCCATTGCTCATGGATTTATAGATCTCGAGCTTGGATTTCAGATTGACGATCGCGCTGTCCACGGCTGGTTCCCTGGCTGTGCCTACCTCCCGAAAAACTGCCTTCTTTACGGCTAGTGGTCAATTCCTATTTTAGTGCTGGTCTCTTTTTGAGACCACCTATGCCCTCTCCTCTGACCCTTGCCAGGATTACCATGAGCAAAACTCTTCTCGTCACCGGCGCTTCCGGCCAGCTCGGCCGCGGCGTCATCAACCACCTGCTGGACACCTTCAAGGTCCCAGCGGCGCAGATCATTGCCACCACCCGCACGCCGGACAACCTTGCCGACCTGGCGGCGCGCGGCGTTGTCGTCAGGGCCGCCGACTTCAACGATCCGGCATCGCTTGCCAAGGCCTTCGCGGGCGCCGGCCGGGCGCTCATCATCTCGACAAACGAACTCGAGGTGCAGGGAAAGCGCCGTGAGCAGCAGATCGCAGCCGTCGCCGCGGCCACGCAAGCAGGCGTCGTCCACCTGCTCTACACCTCGATGCCCAATCCCGAACCAGGGTCACCGGTCCATTTCGCCCCCGACCACTACGACACAGAACAGGCGATCAAGGCGAGTGGCATTCCCTATACGATCTTCCGCAACAACTGGTATGACGAGAACCTGTTCATGGCGTTGCCGCAAGTCCTGGCATCGGGCCAATGGTATACGTCGGCAGGCGACGGCGGCATTTCCTATGGTACGCGCGACGATCTCGCCGCGGCGATCGCCGCGGGGCTCGCCTCCGGCACCAACGAGAGCACGACCTACACCCTGACCGGCCCCAAAGCCTATACGACCGCGGAGGTCGCGGCGCTCGTCACCGAAGTCACCGGCAAGCCCATCCAGGTCGTGCAGCTTTCCGACGACGCTCTGACCAAGGGCATGAAGGCAGCCGGCCTGCCTGAGCCCTTCGCCAAACTTCTGGTGTCCTTCGACGCCACCACGCGGGGCGGCGGTCTTGGCATGGTGACGGACGCCGTGGAAAAACTCTCCGGCCGCAAGTCGGTGTCGCTCAAGCAGTTCCTCGAGACCAACAAGGCTGCCCTGGCGGGCTGACGGTCAGTGGTGCCGAGAGCCGGACTCCCGGCTTTCGGCGCTGCTACTTCGCTTTTTTGAGCAGCCCGAGCCGGATCAGGCTTTCGCCGGTGGCCACCAGCGCATCTTCCCGCGACCGCGGTGCCCAGCCGAGCAGGCGCACGGCCCTCGCCTTGGTTGCATTCTTGACCTTGCCCAGTTCCGGCACCAGCTGTGCGGCTTCCGGGTTGAACAGGCCCACGATCCGCACCAGCCAATCGGGAAGCTCCCGCGTCGAGACGCGCGCCCCGGCATCGCCCAGCCGCATTTTCAAAGTCTGCGCGATCTCCCGCACGGTCATGAAATCGCCGGCAACCGCCAGGAATCGCTTGCCCCTGGCGGCAGGATTGGTCATGGCACGCACATGCAGATCCGCCACGTCGCGCACGTCGACAACGCCGAAAGACAGGCGCGGCAGCCCCGGCATGGCACCGTTCAGCATACGCTGGACAAATTCGGTGGAAGTCGAGTGGTCGGGCCCGAGAACCGGTCCGAAGATGCCGACCGGATTGACGACGGCGAGTTCCAGTTTGCCACCCTCCGCGGCAATGAAATCCCAGGCAGCACGTTCGGCCAGGGTCTTCGATTTCACATAGGCGCTGACCTTGCCCGCCGGATCGGTCCAGTTCTCCTCGGTGAAAGGCTGGCCGCCGGGCGGCGGCTTGCCATAGCCGATCGCCGCGAAGGACGAGGTCAGCACGACGCGCTTCACGCTCGCATCCCGCGCCGCCCGCAACACCCGTAGCGCACCCTCGCGGGCCGGGATGATCAGGTCGTCTTCATGTTTCGGCTCGCCGGGCGGAAATGGCGAGGCGACATGAAGCACATAATTGCAACCGGCCACCGCATCCGGCCAGCCGGCATCGGCCATGAGATCTGCCACGGCGAAGGAGAGCGTGCCGCCAGGCTCGGCGCCGCCAGCCTTGAGCATGGCGAGCACGTCGGCCTCGCGCTTGGCCGAGCGCACGGTGGTGCGCACGCGGTAGCCGGCCTTCAGCAGTTCGAGAATACAATGCGCGCCGAGGAAGCCGGAGCCGCCGGTAACAAGCACCCATTCGCCGCTCATTGCGCCTCCTCAGCCAGTCATCGGCAAGAGACCGTCAAATGGCTACCTGCGTACCGATCTCGACCACGCGTCCGGTCGGGATCTGGAAATACTCGGTCGCGTCGGCCGCCGTGCGCGCCAGGCCGATGAACAACCGATCCTGCCACACCGGCATGCCGGAATTGGGCGACGCCTTGAGCGAACGCCGCGACAGGAAGAACGAGGTCGTCATGATGTCGAACTTCCAGCCCTGTTTGCGGCAGATCGCCAGCGCGCGCGGGATGTTGGGCTGCTCCATATAGCCGAAGGTCAGCGTCACCCGCATGAACAGCTCGTTGACCGTCTCCATCTTGACCCGGTCGCTGTCGGGCACCACCGGCTGCGGCGCCGTCACCACCGAAAGGATGACGTTCTGCTCGTGCAGCACCTTGTAGTGCTTCAGACTGTGCATCAGCGCGGTCGGCGCACTCAAGGGATCGCTGGTCAGGAACACGGCGGTGCCGGATACCAGCTGCGGCTTCTTCTTCAACAGGTTGCCGGCGAGAAAATCGAGCGGGATCTCGTTGCGGCGGGTCTTGTCGAACAGATAGCGGCTGCCCCGGACCCAGGTCCACATTGCCAGCACGATTGTGAAGGCCACGGCCAGCGAAGCCCAGCCGCCCTCGAACACCTTGACGATGTTGGAGGCAAAGAAACCGACGTCGATAAAGGCAAACAGCGCCGTCAGCGAGACTGCCAGCCACAGCTGCCATTTCCAGATCCGCGTCATGACGACATAGAGCAGCACCGTCGTCACCAGCATGTTGCCGGTCACCGAAATACCATAGGCCGACGCCAGCTTGCTGGACTCGCCGAAGCCGACCACCAGCATCATCACCACCAACGCCAGCAAGAGGTTGACGCGCGGCATGTAGATCTGGCCGGACTGCTTTTCCGATGTGTGCAGGATTTCCAGGCGCGGCAGCATGTTGAGCTGCACTGCCTGCCTGGTCAGCGAAAAGGCGCCGGAGATGACCGCCTGGCTGGCGATCACCGTCGCAGCCGTTGCCAGCACGACCATCGGGATCAGCGTCCAGCCCTCGTTCATCTCAAAGAACGGGTGACCGACCACGCCATTTTGCGCCAGCACGAATGCGCCCTGTCCGGCATAATTGAGCAACAGGCAGGGAAACACGATCGCCAGCCAGGCGAGCACAATCGGCTTGCGGCCGAAATGGCCGAGATCGGCATAGAGCGCTTCGGCGCCGGTGACGGCGAGGAAGATCGCGCCGATGGTGACGAAAGCGACGTCGGGCGAATTGATCAGAAAGGCGACGATGTAGTGCGGGCTCACAGCCCACAGGATTTCCGGGTCGGCGATGATGTGGTTGAGACCGGAAAGGCCAATGGCCAGGAACCATACTGCGGTCACCGGGCCGAACACCAATCCCACCCCGCCCGTGCCAAAGCGCTGCACCGCGAACACCATGGCGAGGATGACCAGAGTTAGCGGCACCACATAAGGCTGGAAGGTGGGGGTGACGACATTCATGCCCTCGACCGCCGACAGCACCGAAATCGCAGGCGTGATGACAGCGTCACCGAAAAACAGCGAGGCGCCGACGATGCCGATGGCAAGCATCAGCGCCGAGCGCTTCGGGAAACTGCCGCGCGCCAAAGCCATCAGCGACAGCACGCCGCCCTCGCCGCGGTTGTCGGCGCGCAG
Source organism: Mesorhizobium sp. P2_A8 (assembly GCF_056404935.1). Classification (NCBI taxonomy): domain Bacteria; kingdom Pseudomonadati; phylum Pseudomonadota; class Alphaproteobacteria; order Hyphomicrobiales; family Phyllobacteriaceae; genus Mesorhizobium; species Mesorhizobium sp. P2_A8. The sequence goes on along the minus strand of NZ_JBFUDB010000006.1, from coordinate 340,530 downwards.
CACGAACATGATGTATTTGATGGTGACGATGATCGTCAGCGACCAGATGATCAGCGACAGAACGCCGAGAATATCGCCACGCTGGGCGACATTTCCGCCCGACGACGCCACCAGCGCCTCGCGAAAGGCGTAGATCGGGCTGGTGCCGATATCCCCATAGACAACGCCGAGCGCGCCCAGCATCAGAACCTTGGTGCTGTGCTGTTCGACTTCTGAATGGCTCGATTGTTCGACGGGTTCTGCCTCACTACCAGCATTGGCAAGGGCCATGGGCGACACTCCGATAAGCGCGCGGTGCTCTACGCTTGCTGCAATGCAATATCAAGTGCCGTCGCGTGATGGCTGCCATGCTTGCCCTGCGAGGCTGCCATCGCTACCACCCGCAGGCCTTGAGAAATCGCCCCACCGTGCCGGCCATGCCATACTCCAACGCGTCGGCTGTCAACCCATGTCCGATCGAGACCTCCGCCAAGGCGGGAATGCGCCTTGCCAGTGCCGGCAGATTGCTGATCACCAGATCATGCCCGGCATTGACCTGAAGGCCGGCGGCAAGCGCGGCATCGGCGGTTTTTCCCAGTCTTTCCAGCTCCTTGGCCGCTCTGGCGGGATCGGAATGATAGCTGCCGTACGGACCCGTATAGAGCTCTATGCGGTCGGCGCCGGTGTCACGCGCCGCCGTCACGCCTACGGAATCCGCGTCGGAAAACAGCGACACACGGAAGCCCCCCTTCTTCAGACGCTTGACGATCGGTGTCAGGAACGCGGCATCGGCGGCAAAATTCCAGCCGTGGTCCGATGTCGCCTGCGCCGGATCGTCCGGCACCAGCGTCACTTGCTCCGGCTGATGATTTTCCACAAGCACAAGGAAATCCTCAGTCGGATAGCCCTCGATGTTGAATTCCGCGTGCGGGAACTCATCGTCGATCAGCGACCTGATCTCAGGCAGATCGGAGTGTCTTGTGTGCCGCTCGTCTGGGCGCGGATGCACCGTCAGCCCATGCGCCCCGGCTGCGAGTGCAATTCGGCCGAGCCCGGTCACGCTGGGCCACGGCAGGTCACGCCGGTTGCGCAGCATGGCGATGGCATTGAGGTTGACGGAGAGCTTTGCAGGCATGGAGGGCGGCCTCGGAAATCGTTCGACGCGCCACCTATAATGCCTTTGGCGGGAACAGACAGGGGGTTTCGAGTGTTCCAAGCCTGATGAACGATGTCCGTGAAAGGAAGCGCCATGAATTTTCTCGATTCCGTGCCGGCGATCCGTCGTATCGAGACCAGCCGTGACGACCTGCTCGCCATCGATGTTGTCGGGCACATCTCGGCGGCCGATGGCGAAAACCTTTTCGGCTTGATGGAGGCAGCCTATGCCCTTCACCCACGCATCGATGTTCTGGTGCGCCTTGTCGACCACGATGGCGTAGACTGGGCCAATATCGCGGAAGAAACCCTGAAGCAGGGCACCGCCCATGCGATGGAACATGTTGGCCGTTGCGCGGCAATCGGCGAGCCGGACTGGACCGCGGACGCGCGACACGCCCTGCGCGATTCGCCGTCAATCGAATTCAAGCATTTCGAGACCGAGGACGAAGCCGCGGCCTGGCAATGGCTCGGCGTCCAGCCGACCGGGCAGCAACAGGGTCGTGGCTAAAACACGACATTTCCGCGCGAGTGCTTGCTACCTGACGATCGTCAGCCGCTCGGCCGCCCGCGTGATCGCAGTATAGAGCCAGCGCTGGCGGGTTTCCTTGAAGGCCCAGCTTTCATCGAAAAGCACGATCTCGTTCCATTGCGAGCCCTGTGCCTTGTGCACGGTCAGCGCGTAGCCATAGTCGAAATCGTCGAAGCGCTTCTTCTGCTGCCAGGGGATGTCGGCATCCGGATCCTCGAAGGCCGCCTTGAGCAGCTTGATCTTGGCGACGCCGCGATCTGGATCGTCTTCTTCGGGAGAAACCAGCAAATTGATGCCGGGCTTCACTGTCTCGCGCGACGAGGTCATCACCTTCCACAGCGAGCCGTTGAGCAGGCCCTTGGCCGGATCGTTGCGCAGGCAGACCAGCTTGTCGCCGGCCTGCGGATAGTCGGCATTGAAGCCTTTGAGCTCGCGCAGCCGCTGATTGTAGCGCCGGCGCGTGCGGTTGGTGCCGACCAGCACCTGGTCGGCCTTCAGCACCAGATCCTGGGTGACGTCTTCCTTGCCGATCACCTGCGCCGTGCCGTAGTCGCCGCGCATGAATTCGCGGCCCTCGCGCACATCGAGCGCCAGCCGCAGGATCGGGTTGTCGCGCGCCTGCCTGTGGATTTCAGTGAGCAGGAAATCCGGCTCGTGGTCGGTGAAGAAGCCGCCACCCGAGATCGGCGGCAGCTGGCCGGGGTCGCCGAGCACCAGGATCGGCGTGCCGAAGCTCATCAGGTCGCGGCCAAGCTGCTCGTCGACCATCGAGCATTCGTCGATGACGACCAGTTTCGCCCGCGAGATCGGGCTCTGCCGGTTGAGCGAAAAGGTCGGCGACATCGAGGTCTTGCCGGTGACCTCGTCCGATACCGATTCCTCGCCCTTCGGTCGATAGATCAGCGAATGGATGGTGCGGGCATTGACCGCGCCCTTGGAGCGCAGCACTTGCGCCGCCTTGCCGGTGAAGGCGGCGAACTGCACCTGGCCCTCGACATGTTCGGCGAAATAGCGCGCCAGCGTCGTCTTGCCGGTGCCGGCATAACCGAACAGCCGGAACAGCTGCGGCTTTCCGGTCTTCAGCCAGCGGGCAACCGCTTGCAGCGCCTCGTCCTGTTGGGGAGAGAATTCCATCAGCGCGAGAGACCGGATTCGCAAGGGAAAGACAAGATAGCTGCCACCACCATCGACGGGTCGATGGCGCGCCAGTGCCGCCGACGCATCAGGCTATCAGGCGCGAACAAGAACGTAAAGGGAACAGATACCGCGCCACCACAACCTATCCGGTCGGGCCGCCACGACCTATGGTCGGGCTGGGGTCGTTCTCCAGAAGGATCGGCTTGCCGTGCGGGGTAGCATGTGCTGCGCGCTCCCAGGCTTCGGCCATCGCGTCGACATCGGCCTTGGCTGCCAGACCTTTGGAGGCAAGCAGGCCTTCGAGTGCCGCCAGCCAATGTTCGTAATAGTCGTGGCCGTCAGCCGCGGCACCTGGCTTCTTCACCTCGGTCGATAGCGCCTGCGCCCATTCGCTCCACGAAAACAGGCCCTTGCCATGCAGCGCCACCGTCATGGCGAACGCTTCGGCCTGCCATGGCTCGGCAAAGACCGGCGCATCGACGCCCGGTGGCAAATCGGCGGCGAGTTCGTTTGCCTCACGCCGGCTCAAGATAGCTCTCCCAGGCATCGATCGACACGCTCAGCGTCGGGTCGGCGCCCTCGCCCCAGATTTCCGCCCCGTCGAAAACAACGGTGTAGACCCATTGCGGATTCTCGCCCCGGCCATGTGCGTTGCTGTCGGGGAACACGAACCCATCGCGCACGGCCTCGATCGTTCCATGCTTGCCACGTGCATAACGCGGCAGCCGCGTGTGTCCGGTCGGGCTGAAATTTTTGGTCCGCACGGGATCGCCGGCCTTGAACCGAGCCGGTTGCGCCATCGGCCGGTCGCAAGGACCGCCCTTGGCCAGCACACCAGGCACGTTTTCGGCCTTCAGCACCCGCTTGGGTGCCGCTGCCGGATCGACTGCCGTACCTGCCTTGAGATCGCGCTCGGTGACGAACCCGTGGCGCTTGAGCAGCACTTCCAGCGCCTTGATCCAGATCTGATAGTAGCTGGAGGCATAGTAGTCGGCGGGATGCAGCGATTCCCGCGCATGCCGGCTTTCATCGATGTTCCAGGCACCCATGGCGCCGGCGCACAGCGTCACACCGAGCGCCCGCCTTTCCCAAGCGGCATGGAAATACGGCTCGTCCTTTTCGGGTGCGACCGGTCCGAACCCCATCTGCCCGCCGAGGTCCTGCGGCCCGTTCATGCCGGCAGCCTCGCCAGTCCGGTGCCGATCATCGCGTCGCGGCTCACCAGATCGGCCAGCCGCTCCTCGCTCCAGCCCTCGGTGCCGTCGGGCCGCATCGGCACCACGAGATAGCGCAGTTCCGCGGTCGAATCCCAGACGCGGATTTTCTTGGTCGCCGGCAGCGTCAGCCCGAACTCCTCCAGCACACCGCGCGGATCGATGACCGCGCGCGAACGATAAGGAGGCGCCTTGTACCACACCGGAGGCAGGCCGAGCACCGACCACGGATAGCAGGAGCACAGCGTGCAGACGACGAGGTTGTGCGTGTCCTCGGTGTTGAACACCGCCTGCATGTGCTCGCCCTGACGGCCGGTGTAGCTCAGCGATTCGATCGCCGCCGTCGCGTCGCGTTTCAGCCAGTCGGCAAATGCCGGATCGGCCCAGGCCTTGGCCACCACCCTGGCACCGTTGCGTGGGCCGATCCTGGTCTCGTAGGTGTCGACGATGACATCGATCGCGGCCGGATCGATCAGCCCCTTGCGCGTCAGGATGGTTTCCAGCGCGCGGACACGTGCGGCAAACGGATCGAGGTCGTTGTCGTGGTCATGATCGTGTGACATGACCGCAAAATACGTTCCCGATCATGCCGCCGCAAGCACGACGGCTTGGGCCAGACCTATCGCGACCTCGACTTCTATTCGGCGGCCGCCTTTTGCGGCTCGCCCTGCATGTCGTCGCTGGCGTCGAACAGCGACGGCTGGTCCACCGTTTCGACCACGTGCAACTCGGGCTTGCGCTTCGGCATGAGCCCGACCAGCCAGCCCGAGAAATTCTCCATGTAGACATAGATCACCGGCGTGACGAACAGGGTCAGCGCCTGCGAGGCCAGCAGACCACCGACAACGGCAACGCCCAGCGGCTGGCGCAGTTCGGCGCTGGCGCCGGTGCCGAGCGCGATCGGGAATGTGCCCATCAGCGCCGCCAGCGTTGTCATCATGATCGGCCTGAAACGCATCAGGCAGGCCTTGTGGATCGATTCGGTGGCCGACATGCCCTCTCGTCGCAGTTCGAGCGCGACATCGACCATCATGATGCCGTTCTTCTTGACGATGCCGATCAGCATCAGGATGCCGATCACAGCGATCACCGATAGGTCCATCCCGGCGAAGCGCAAGGCAACAACCGCCCCTAGCACAGCCGACGGCAAGCCGGTGAGGATTGTGAGCGGATGGATGAAGCTCTCGTACAGAATGCCGAGCACGATATAGATCGTCAGGATCGCGCCGCCGACCAGCAGGCCCTGGTTGGCCAGTGAGTCCTGGAAGGTCTTGGCGGTGCCGGCAAAGGTGGTCGAGATCGCCGTCGGCATGCCGATCTGCTCTTTGAGCGCGTCGATGCGCGTTACGCTGTCACCCAGCGCCACGCCCTGCGGCAGGTTGTAGGAGATGGTCACGGCCGGAAGCTGGCCGAGCTGGTTGACGGTCAGGGCGCCTGCCGTGCGATCGACCCGGGCGAAGGCACCAAGTGGGACCAGACTGCCGCTCGCCGTCCTCATCTGGATGGCGAGCATCCGCTCGGGCGACCACTCGATCTTGGGATCGAGTTCGGTGATGACTTCGTAGCTGTCGGCCGAACCGAAGATTGTCGAAACCTGGTCGGTGCCGAACCCGCCATAGAGGGCGGAGCGCAGCGTGTCGGTGTCGATGCCGAGCTGGGCGGCCTTGTCGCGATCAATGACCAGCGATGCCTGCAGGGCGTTGTTCTGCAGGTCACTGGTGACGTCGGTGAAGGTCGCATGGTCTGCCGCCATCGCGTCATTCAGTTTTTGCGCCCATGTATCGGTCAGGCCGGTATCGAGGCCCTGAACCACGAGCTGGTAGGCGCTGGCCGACGAGCGCGAACCCAGCCTCAGGTTCTGCACCGGCTGCATGTAGGTCTCGATGCCCGCCACGCCAGCCAGTTGCTTGCGCAGATCCGAAAGCACCTTCTCGATATCGGGACGCTGGTCCTTGCCCTTGAGCTGGACGAAGAGCTGCCCCTGGTTGAGCGCATTGTTGCCGCTGCCCGCCGACCAAGCCACATGGTCGACATAGGGCGAATGCGAGAAGACGCTGGCCACCTGCCCTTGCAGCTTGGCCATGGCATCGAACGAGATGTCCTGGCGCGCGATGGTGGTCACCGATATCTGACCGATATCCTCCTGCGGGAAGAAACCCTTCGGCGAGACCTCGATCAGCCACACCGACGCTGCCGCGGTGCCGACAAACACGAGGAACACCAGGAAGGTATGCCGCAGGCAGAAGCTCAAGATTCGGTCATAGCCGCGTGTGACGAGGTCCTGCTTATGGCCAGGGCCATGCTTGTCGCGATCGGCCTTCGTGACCGACAGCAAACGCGAGCACAGCATCGGGGTCAGCGTCAGCGAGACGAACATCGACGCCAGGATGGCGACCGTGACCACGACGGCGAACTCGTTGAAGATGCGTCCGATGACGCCGCCCATCAAAAGCACGGGGATGAACACCGCCACCAGCGAGATCGAGATCGAGATGATGGTGAAGCCGATTTCGCGCGCACCCTTGAGCGACGCATCGAAGGCCGACAGCCCATCCTCCTCCATATGGCGGAAGATGTTTTCCAGCATGACGATGGCATCGTCGACGACGAGGCCGACGGCCAGCGTCAGTCCCATCAGCGAGATGTTGTCGATGGAAAAGCCGAACAGGAACATCGCGCCGAGCGTGGCGATCAGTGAGATCGGCACCGCCACGGCCGGGATGATGGTCGCCGTCACCCGGCGCAGGAAGACGAAGATCACCATGACCACCAGCGCGATGGTCAACAGCAGTGTGAATTGAACGTCGTCGACGGCCTGCCGGATCGAGCTCGAACGGTCGTTGAGCAGCTTGATCGAGGCGGCCGCCGGCATCTGGTCCTGGAAGGACGGTAGCATCGCCTTGACCTTGTCGACGACGTCGACCGTGTTGGCGTCGGGCTGGCGCTGCACCGCCATGATGATGGCGCGGGTGCCGTCATACCAACTCGCCGTCGTCGTCGTTTCGACCGAATCGACGACGCGGGTCACCTCGCCCAGCCGTACCGGGTGACCGTCTTTGGTGGCGATGATGATGTTGGAGAAGTCGGCGGCGTTCATCAGCTGCGTGTTGGCGGTGATGGTGAGCTGCTGCTTGTTGTTCTGGAGCACGCCGAGCGGCGTGTTGCTATTGGCCGAGGCAACTGCCGTCTGCAGCTGATCGATCGAGATGCCGCGCGCGGCAAGCGCGGTCGGATCGATCTGGATGCGTACGGCGTATTTCTGTTGGCCGTAGATTGAAACCTGCGCGACGCCGTCGATCGTCGACAGCGATGGCGAGATCACGTTCTCGGCGAAGGCGTCGAGATCGGTCAGCGGAACCGTGTCGCTGACCAGCGACATCAAAAGGATCGGCGCATCGGCCGGGTTGACCTTGCGATAGCTCGGCGGCGCCGTCATCTGCGGCGGCAGCGATTTCTGGGTGCGCGCAATCGCGGCCTGCACGTCCGCGGCCGCGGCGTCGATGTCGCGGTTGAGCACGAACTGGATGGCGATCGAGGTCTGGCCGAGCGAGTTGGTGGTCGAGATCGAATCGATGCCGGCGATGGTGGCGAACTGCTTGATCAGCGGCGTCGCCACAGAGGTCGCCATCGTTTCCGGCGAGGCGCCGGCGAGCTGCGCCGACACGTTGACCACCGGAAATTCGGCGCTCGGCAGTGCTGCCACCGGCAGGAACTTGTAGGCGAACAGTCCGCCCAGCACGAGGGCGAACGACATAAGAAGGGTGGCGACGGGCCTGCGGATGCAGAATTCGGAGATCATTGGGCCGCCTCGCCGGCGTTGGTCGCCTCGGCGACCTTGGGCGCGGCAGCACTCGCCGTGGCCTTGCCCTCATGCACGGCAGCACCGTTCTTCAGCCGCGTCTGACCTTCGGTGACGACCTTCTCACCGCTTTTCAGCCCTTGGCTGATGGCGCTGCTCTCACCTTCGGTCAGCGCCACCTCCACCGGCCGCATCTCGACGGTATTGTCCGGCTTGACCACGTAGACGAACGGGCCCTTCTGGCTCGGCTGGACCGCGACGGTGGGAACGGAGGTCATCTGCGGCATGATGCCGGCGTCCAGGATGACGTTCACATACTGGCCCGGCCAAAGCGAAAGATCGGCATTCGGAATGCTTGCCCGCGTGGCGATCGTGCCTGATGCGGTATCGACACTGGAATCGACGAAATCGAGCGTACCCTTGCCGATCGGCGTCGGGTCGCCGTCCTTGGTCAGCGTGACCGCCCCTTGCTGCGGATTGACAAGCGCCTTGTGCAACAGCGCCAGATTGCTTTCCGGCAGATTGAAGTTCACCTGCAGCGGGTCCATCTGGGTGATGGTGACAAGTGGCGTCGCGGTGCTGCTGTTGCCATTGCTGACGGTGACGAGATCACCAACGGCGACGCTGACGGCGCCCAGCCTGCCGGAAATCGGCGCCGTGATCGTGGCAAAGCCGAGCTGGACATTGTCTGCGTCGATCGTCGCCTTGTCTGCATCGACGGTCGCCGCCGCGGCCTTCTGCGCGGCCACTGCCTGGTCATAGGTTTGCTGCGTGCCGGCCTGCTTGGCGACAAGATCCTTGGCGCGAGCAAGATCTGCCGCCGAACTGGCGAGCATCGCCTGGTCCTTGGCCAGCGTCGCCTGATCCTTGGCCAGTTGCGCCTTCAACGCGCGGTCGTCCAGCGAAAACAGAACGTCGCCGGTCTTCACCATCTGCCCGTCCTTGACGTCGATCGATACGATCTGACTGGATACCCGCGCATTGATGCTGACGACGGCCGGCGAGGAGACGAAACCGATCGCATAGCGCCGGATCGGAAAATCTGCCGTCGAAGCGACGGCCGAGAGGATGGATGCCGAGCGCGCCGCATTGGCGCCCTTTTTGTCGGAAGCCGAGGCCGGTTGGTCTGCCGCGGCAGCCTGCTTTTGGCTGATGAGCTGCTGAACCTTGCCCAACGCGTCTGGCGAAAGATAGAGCCAGGCCGCCCCGCCGAGGCAGGCGACGGCAAGCAACGAAAGAACGACTTTTCCACGCATTGTCAAAAGGCCCTCTCCATCCGACACGCCGTGGTCCGATGGTCATATTCAAGCGCAAATCACGGCCCATTGCCGTGGTTTCGCCGAATAGATAGGACACGCCTTTGTCGGAAAAGGGCCAAAACACGGCATTACGAAGATTTAATGTGCACTGCACAATGGCTGTGCAACACGGCCGTCACTCCGAACCGGACGGCGAGTGGCCTAACGCAGCATCGGCCAAAGCGTCGCCGCCAGCAGCACGCCCATGGCGATGTTGAACCATTTCAACCGCACCGGGTCCGACAGAAAACCGCGCAGCGCGGTGCCGAAACCCGCCCACACCGAGACGCTCGGCAAATTGACGACGGTGAAGGCTATCGAGATCAACACCACCGACAGGAACGGACGCTCCGGATTGGTGTAGACGGCCATGGCGGTGATCGCCATCACCCATGCCTTGGGGTTGACCCATTGGAACGCCGCCGCATCGATGAAGCGCATTGGCCGCGCTTTCGTCTCGCCCTTGCCGGTCAGGGTGCGCGACATGGCGATCTTCCAGGCGAGATAGAGCAGATAGGCGCCGCCGGCGACCTTGAGCGCGGTATGCAGCATCGGAAACGCCGTCAGCACGGCGCCAAGGCCAAGGCCCACCGCGACCAGCAGCACCAGGAACCCAATGCTGATGCCCAGCATGTGCGGGACCGTCCTGACGATGCCGAAATTCACCCCCGATGCCAGAAGCATGAGATTGTTCGGCCCGGGCGTGATCGACGTCACGAGGGCGTAGACGAGCAGGGCAAGGAACGCGTCAAGGGACATCGGGACCACAAAGTCAGCAATACTGCCTTAGATAACCAAAGCATCTGGCGCAACAACGATCCGTTGGTCCACCCAGCGGCGCCGGCCGCACCTTGATCATGACTTCAACCCGCCGGAAGCTGAGACGCGATCATCTGCCGTGGGACTGCACCGACAACCGGTTGTTCGCGACAAGCATGGTCTCCCGCTGGCCGCGCAGGCGGCGAGGTCCAGCCGACAAAATCTGACGACTAAAGCAGCCCTACATCCCCTGCGGGCCGCGGTTCAGTGCCGCCACACCGGTGCGGCAGATTTCGACCAGGCCGAGCGGCTTCATGATGGCGATGAACTGGTCTATCTTGGTGCCCTTGCCGGTGATCTCGAAGATGAAATGCTCGGTGTTGGCGTCGATGACGCTGGCGCGGAAAGCGTCCGCCAGCCGCAGCGCCTCGACGCGGGCCTCGCCGGTGCCGGCAACCTTGACCAGCGCCAGTTCCCGCTCCAGCGGCCGCTCCTGGCCGAACTCATGCGAGCGCACGGTCAGGTCGACCACGCGGTGAACCGGCACGATACGCTCGAGCTGATGCTTGATCTGCTCCAGCACATGCGGCGTGCCGCGCGTCACGATGGTGATGCGCGACAAATGCTTCTCGTGCTCGGTCTCGGAGACGGTCAGGCTCTCGATGTTGTAGCCGCGCCCGGAGAACAGCCCGATGACCCGGGCAAGCACGCCCGGCTCGTTGTCGACCAGCACGGAAAGCGTGTGGTTCTCGGGCTTTTCCGTTTCCTTGGCGATGAAGTAGGCGGAGCCGGTCGGTTGTAGCTGTGCGTTCATGACATGAATCTCGATTTCAAACTCTTGATCTAACTCTCTGTATACGCACGGCTTCTTGCGACAGCCCTGCCTTGGCTAGGCTGACTACACCAGTTCCCTGCCCTTGGCGTCGATGGCGTTCGCCACCGCCTCGTCAGTCGCCTCGTCGGGCAGCAGCATCTCGTTATGCGCCTTGCCCGACGGGATCATCGGGAAGCAGTTTGCCAGCGTCGCCACGCGGCAATCGAACAGCACCGGCTTCTTGACCGCGATCATCTCCTTGATCGCGTCGTCCAGCTCGTGCGGCTTCTCGCAGCGTATGCCGTGGCCGCCATAGGCATCGGCCAGCTTGACGAAGTCCGGCATAGCCTCGGTGTAGGAATGCGACAGCCGGTTGCCATGCAGCAGCTGCTGCCACTGGCGCACCATGCCCATATACTGGTTGTTGAGGATGAATATCTTGATCGGCGCGTCGTGCTGCACGGCAGCGCTCATCTCCTGCATCGTCATCTGCACCGAGGCGTCGCCGGCGATGTCGATGACCAGCGCGTCGGGATGCGCGATCTGGACGCCGAGTGCCGCCGGCAGGCCGTAGCCCATCGTGCCCAGCCCGCCAGACGTCATCCAGCGGTTCGGCTTTTCGAAATGATAGTGCTGGGCCGCCCACATCTGGTGCTGGCCGACCTCGGTGGTGATGTAGGTGTCCATGTTCTTGGTCAGTTCGTAGAGCCGCTGGATGGCGTATTGCGGCATGATCACGTCGTTGTTCATCTTGTAGGCGAGCGAGTCGCGCGCACGCCATTTGGCGATCTGCTCCCACCATGGATAGAGCGCCTTCTTGTCGGTCTTGGCGGTCGCCCGCCACAGCCGCACCATATCCTCCAGCACCCGGCCGACATCGCCAATGATCGGCACCTCGGTGTGAACGTTCTTGTTGATCGACGACGGATCGATGTCGATGTGGATCTTCTTCGAATTCGGCGAAAACGCGGTCAGCCGCCCGGTGATGCGGTCGTCGAAACGGGCGCCGATGCAGATCATGACGTCGCAATCATGCATCGCCATATTGGCTTCGTAGGTGCCGTGCATGCCCAGCATGCCCATCCAGTTCTTGCCCGATGCCGGATAGGCGCCGAGCCCCATCAGCGTCGAGGTGATCGGGAAGCCGGTGAGATCGACCAGTTCGCGCAGCAGATGGCTCGCTTCCGAGCCGGAATTGATGACGCCACCGCCCGAATAGATGATCGGCTTCTTGGCGCCAGCCATCAGTTCGACCGCCGCCTTGATCTTCTCCAGGTCGCCCTGGACCTTGGGCTGATAGCTGGTGCGCGGCGCGATCTGCGGCGACACGTAAAAACCCCTGGCGAACTGCACGTCCTTCGGAATGTCGACCACGACCGGACCGGGGCGGCCCGTGGTGGCGACATGAAAGGCCTCGTGGATGGTCGCTGCGAGCTCGTTGACGTCCTTCACCAGCCAGTTGTGCTTGGTGCAGGGGCGCGTGATGCCGACCGTGTCGCACTCCTGAAAAGCGTCGGAACCGATCAGCGAGGTCGGCACCTGTCCGGTCAGGCAGACCAGCGGGATCGAATCCATCAGCGCGTCCTGCAGCGGCGTCACCGCGTTGGTGGCGCCGGGACCGGAGGTCACCAGCATGACACCGGCCTTGCCGGTCGAGCGCGCATAGCCTTCCGCCGCATGGCCGGCGCCCTGCTCGTGGCGCACCAGAATGTGCTCGACCTCATCCTGCTGGAAAATCTCATCGTAGATTGGGAGAACCGCGCCGCCCGGATAGCCGAAGACATGCTTGACGCCATTGTCCTTCAGCGCCTGCACCACCATTTCGGCGCCCGTCATTTCGCGCCGTTCACTTTGTCCGTTGCTCATCGGTCTGGTCCCGTACTGTCCGCCATCTGGCGATTGCTGGTCGTTTAGTCGTGTTTCAGGCAATAAAAAAGGCCCCCGAGGGAGCCTGTGTGTGCGCATGGGGGGTTTTCGCCCGGCGGTTACACCGCCTTGCCCACGCGCTTTCCTACGAGAATGAGTGCCGTTTTCATGGTGGCGGACACTAAGGGCGGGAAAGGCAGCCTGTCAACGGGAAAAATCGCGCCGGCACGCGGAGCGTGCCGGCGCATGTGGTGGTCAGCCCGGCGCCTTGCAGCGGGAAACGCGCGGATCGCATTTCGCCGCCTTCTTGGCCTGCATCGTTGCCGGCGGGTGGTGAGGTGACACTTTCGCCGGACCATGGTGCTGGGACATGCGCATTGCCAGCGCCTGCTGGTGCGGCTTTTGCGGCCCCGCCCCGCGTGCGAGACGCTGGCCAGAAACCGCCTTGAGTGGAGCCGAGTTGGGCGACGACTTCACCACGACACGCCGCCCATTGCCTGCTGTCTTGTTGGCATGGGCCTTGAGCACATCGACTTTCGAGCCATTGCTGGCGACCATCCGCTTGCGGACGCCCGGCGTCGCGACGGCGGGATTGCCCGCTGTCGCAGCACCCTGGGAAATCGCCTTGTTGCCGGTCATTGTCTTCGGCCCATGACCCGAGACGGTCGGCCCGCTCGCGTTGGCGGCCGTCGCGGCAGGCGCTCCATTGCCCGCCAGCTTCTTGATCTCCGCGCCTCTCGACGTATCGAGCCGCGCACTTGCGATCACCCCTTTGCGGGGCGGAGCCAATTTTGCCGCCTTGATCGAGGCTATGACGGGCTTCGGGAATTGTTGCAGCCTGGGTCCGGCATTGATCGCGACGACCTGGTTGCCGAGCCGCACATGTGGCGCGTTGTTGACCACGACGGTCTGGTTGATGATCGTCGTGTTGCGCACGATCACGACATTCTCAGTGGCAGGCCGCACCACTCTGACCAGATCGACCGCACCGATCGCCGCCACCGGCACGAAACACCACCATGCGTCGTCGAAGGCCACGTCGACATCGGGCGGCGCCGGGGCCCAGCCGACATCGTCGCCACCCTGGCGCCAGACCACCCAGGCCGGCGCCCATTGGTCGCCGGCGATCCACACCCAGCCGAAATCGGGATCATAGGCCCAGCGACCGTAGTGGTAGACGACATCGCCGAACGGTTCGGCGGATTCCCAGTACCAGCCGTCGTCGGTCCAGACCCATCGGCCGTCGGTGTAGGGCCGCCACTCGGCACGGACCATCGGAACCCAGACCTCGCCGAAGCGGCTTGAGGTGCGCCATCCGCCATAGCTTGAAAGCCTTTCGCGGATGGTTACGGAAATCTCCGCCGCACGCGCGGACTGGATTCCCGGCAACACCAGCGGGCTAGTCAAGACCGCGCTTAAGGCCATGACCAGAGCCATTGCGGCGACACGTGAGCGCCGGCCGATAGAGAGGAATGAAGACGCTTGCATAACGGGCTCCACAGTTCCGCATCCAGAAAATCCCGGGAACCGCCCTGTTGCCCGCTTTCGCTTCCGGCTTCTCCGATCGGTTGTCCTCAGCCGCGGTGACCGCATTGCGGCATATGACCATCACGTTTGCGCGACCGGCGCGGCATTGCCCCGGCCTGATGACCTTAATTCCAGACAAACCATTGAAACCACTGGAAACTATGGTGGGGCGTGACGAAGTCTGTCATCTCTGTCGATACTTCATCGTCCGGCCGGCGCGTCGGGCGGAGCCACAATGACGATCTGGATTTCACGGGAGGAAAGCTGATGCTCGACAAGGCCCCAAACAAGAAACTGTCCGACCTGCTCGACCAATTCGGCGCCGCCCTGGCCGCCCATGACATCGAGAAAGCGGTCGATTGCTTTCAGGAGGATTGCTACTGGCGCGACCTCGTCACCTTCACCTGGAACATCAAGACCATGGAAGGTCGCGACCAGGTCCGCGACATGCTGAAAAGCCAGTTGTCGAAGACCAGGCCATCCCATTTTGCCATCGCCAAGGGTGAGGATGCGACCGAGAGCGGTGGGCTGATCGACGGGTGGATCAGCTTCGAGACCGAGGTGGCTCGCGGCTTCGGCCATGTCAGGTTGAAGGACGGCAAGATCTGGACGCTGCTGACCACCATGGCCGAGCTGAAGGGCCACGAGGAGCCGGCGGGCTTCGCGCGGCCGATGGGTGCCAAGCATGGCTCGGGCAAGAACCGCCCGACATGGAAGGAGGAGCGCGAGAGGGAAGCCGCCGAACTTGGTTTCAAGACGCAACCCTATACGGTCATCATCGGAGGCGGTCAGGGCGGCATCGCGCTCGGCGCGCGGCTGCGGCAGCTCGGCGTGCCCACGATCATCATCGAGAAGAACGAGCGGGCCGGCGACAGCTGGCGCAAGCGCTACAAGTCGCTCTGCCTGCACGACCCGGTCTGGTACGACCATCTTCCCTATATCGATTTCCCGAAGAACTGGCCGGTCTTCTCGCCCAAGGACAAGATCGGCGACTGGCTGGAAATGTACACCAAGGTGATGGAGCTGAATTACTGGTCCTCGACAGAGGCCAAGAGCGCTTCCTATGACGACAAGACGAAGGAATGGACCGTCATCGTCCACCGCGACGGCAAGGACATCACGCTGAAGCCGAAGCAACTGGTGCTGGCCACGGGACAATCCGGCAAGGCCAATATGCCGAAATTCAAAGGCATGGAAAACTTCAAGGGCGATCAGCATCACTCCTCGAAGCATCCCGGTCCCGATGCCTATGCCGGCAAGAAAGCCGTTGTCGTGGGCTCAAACAATTCCGCCCACGACATAGCCGCGGCACTTTGGGAAGCAGGCGCCGATGTCACCATGGTGCAACGCTCGACCACGCATATCGTCAAGTCCGACACGTTGATGGAAATCGGCCTTGGCGCGCTCTATTCGGAGCAGGCGGTGCAGAACGGCATGACCACGGCCAAGGCCGATCTCGTCTTTGCCTCCCTGCCCTACAAGATTCTGCACGAATTCCAGATCCCTGCTTACGCAGAGATGAAGAAGCGCGATGCAAAATTCTACACGGGTCTCGAGAAGGCCGGCTTCATGCTCGACTGGGGCGATGACGATTCCGGCCTGTTCATGAAGTATCTGCGGCGCGGTTCGGGCTACTACATCGACGTCGGCGCTTCCGACCTGATCATTGATGGTTCGATCAAGCTGAAAAGCGGTGTCGACGTGGCCGAGATCAAGGAGCATTCGGTGCTGCTCAGCGACGGCACCGAGCTGCCCGCCGACGTCATCGTCTATGCTACCGGCTACGGCTCGATGAATGGCTGGGCGGCAGACCTGATCTCCAGGGATGTCGCCGACAAGGTTGGAAAATGCTGGGGCCTCGGATCGAACACCACCAAGGATCCTGGTCCATGGGAGGGTGAATTGCGCAACATGTGGAAGCCGACGCAGCAGGAAGCGTTGTGGTTCCATGGCGGCAATCTGCACCAGTCGCGCCACTATTCGCAGTTCCTGTCGCTGCAACTGAAGGCCAGACAGGCGGGCCTGCCGACGCCGGTCTATGGGCTGCAGCAGGTCCATCACAAGGCATAGTCCGCGGCCCTTGTGCACCCCGCGCGGCGTTTCCGCCGCGCGGGGTCTTCCGTCTCAGGCCATGAGCCGCACGCCCCTCGCCTTGGCCCAACGCTCGATGATCTTGCGCTCTTCCAACGAGTCGAGACGGTTGCCGAAGCCGCGCACCTGCACCGCGCGGTTTTGCGGATCGAGTTCAATCGTCAGCAAACGTTCGATCTTGCCGAGCGCCTTGCGCCGCAACACCCAGGTAGCAGCAAGACACAGAGCGTGCTCGGCATCGGCGGGTTCGAACGAACGGGAAGCGGAGAGCTGGCCGGGCTCGCCGCCGGAAGCGATCGGTGACGAGGCGCGAGCGCTGGCGGCAGGCAGGCGCTCGCGGCAGTCATCCGGCCGGTGTGCGACCACCGCACTCTCGCCGTCGAAGCGGAAACACATGGCTGTCAGGTCCCCGGTGAGTTGCGGTCAGGCGCGATCGCGAAAGTCGCGAACGACCCGCTGCAGCAGCGGCACATACTCGCGAAACGTCCGCGTCTTCATGTTGGCAATCTTGCCGCTCTCATCCCAGATGCGGACCCGGACCGCTTCTTCATGGAAGGGATTCTTGCGAAACTCGGCTACCTCATCGGCGCTCATCGGCCCGCCTTGCAGCGACAGCGTATGCACCGAAGCCTGCGAAAGCTTGCCGAAATAGGTTGGGTCGGTGGCGCAGAGATAGCGCTTGGCCGAGACATGCAGCCTGACGCATTCGACGATGACAGGCGGAAAGAACGGTGCCAGCACCTCGCCGCCGGCTTCGTCATGATGCTTGTCCTCGACATCCTCGGGCGAATAGGTACCGAACTCGCTGGTGTAATGGCCGATGTCGTGCAGCAGGGCCGCCGCCACCAGCTCGTCCGGCGCGCCGTCCTGCTCCGCGAACCACGCGCCCTGCAGCATGTGCTCCGACATGGTGACGGGTTCGCCGAGATAGGATTCCGCCCCCCGGCGCTCGAAAATGTCGGCGATGAACTCGACGATGGTGTCCGCGCTCAAATCCTGGCCGCTCATTCCGCAGCCTCCTTGAAGCCGTGTTCGATCGCGGCGAGCGTCGACAACAGACCGTCCTTGTCGGCGTAGCAGCCCTGCAGCCAGCGCTTGCCGGTGCCGGAAAACGCCTTGCGCGCATGCATGACCCGCGTGTTGTCGACGATGAACGCTTGCCCCGCTTCGAGCTTGAAGGTCACTTCGAAGGATGGATCCTCGATCAGTTCGGCAAACCGGCGATAGGCGGCGTAGTACGCCTCCATGTCGGCGAACGGCACATCGACAGTCGGCGCCAGCGAGCGGTTGTTGAAGCGGATGCAGATCAGCTCGCCATCGGGCCCGAGCTCGATCATCGGCCGCTTCGCCTGCAGCCGCACGCCCGACGAACCGGCATATTCGAAACGAGCCGGGCATGAGCTCAACAGCCGGAAGCCTTCGGCGTTCTCGGCCTGCAGCGCCGCCGCGACGGCAAACCCGTCGACGACACTGGACTCGCCACCCTCCACCGTATTTTCGATACAGGACAGGATCTGCAGCGTCGGCACCGGATCGCGATACGGATTGTCGGTGTGCGCCTGGAGGCCGAGATTGGTGTAGGCGAGATTGCTGGGATTGACCTCGGCGCGCACTTCGAACCAGCGTCCGTAGTTGGTTTCCCTGATGTAGCCGAACAGATCGGACACTTTGCAGAGCGCCCCGGATTCGGCCGGCAGATCGTCCATCACTGCGAAGCCATAGGCTTTCACCGCCGACAGCCATTGCCGCAACACAGCGCGGTCGCGGCTGGCTGCTGAGTACCCGGCGCGCGGTACCGAATTCTGCATCGTGGCCTTTGTCCATCGCACGGTGTCCTCGCCTGTCCATCCTGCTTGGCGCGGCGCATTGCGATCATAGGCATTGGCGCTCAGCCATATCGAGGGAAAGCTCACCGTCTTTCCTTCCGGCACGAAGCTGACCTCAAGGGCATCGCCCTTGATCGACGCCGCACCAATCTTCGTCTCGACGGGAATGTCGAGGATGGTGATCAGCCGCTGGCCGTTGCCGGCGCTGCGCGTCTTGTCGTCCAGCGCGTTGTCGCGCAGCCACATGGCGTGAAAGCGGGTGCGCGTCCCGTCCTTCCACCCAAGTTCGATTGTTCTGCCTTCGTCGCCGATCAGCGCGTGGGTGAGCATGGATATCCGTTCCTGTCCGCTGCGCCTGCGGTCCGATCCGCAGGTGTCGATTGCATGTTGACCGCTCGAAAGGCATAATTCCAATTATCATTTTTTGGCCAATGACCATAAATTTCTGATGCCTCGAACGATCCCCCCACCCTTGCCGCCGCTTGACTGGCTGCGCAGCTTCGAGGCCGCGGCGCGGCTATCGAATTTCACCGCCGCAGCGGCTGAACTCGGCCTGACCCAGGCGGCCGTCAGCCAGCACATCCGGTTACTTGAGGAACGGCTGAAGACGCGCCTGTTCTCCAGGCTGGCGCGCGGTGTCGCGCTGGCGCCGGAAGGTGCTGCCTACCTGCCTCACATCCAGTCGGCCTTTGCCACCATCGGCAACAGCACCGCGGAACTGTTCGAGCCGCGCGCCGTCCAGACCGTGACCGTTCGAGCGCCGATCTCCTTTGCTCTGCTGATGCTGGTCCCGGCTCTGCCCGATCTGGCCAAGGCGCTGCCACGCATCCAGCTCGATTTGGTGACGATCCATCGCCCAACCGACTACGACCTGCCGGGCTCGGTGCTCGACATCCGCTTCGGCAACGGATCCTTTCCCGGCCGCGAAGCCGACAGGCTGACCACCGAGCGGCTCGTTCCTGTGGCGGCCCCCGGCCTGGCGAGCGGCGCCGACTGGACCTCCCTGCCGCTGCTTCTGGTCGCCGGCGCGCGCGAGATGTGGGCGGAATGGTTCGCCGCCTCAGGCTTGGCTGGCCACCCCAGGCGATCGCATCGCTTCGACAGTTTCGTCGCCGCGATGGAAGCGGCGAGCGCCGGCGCCGGCGTGCTGCTGGGCTCACGGCCTTTGGTCGATGCGGCGCTCGACGCCAGCACGCTGGTCAAGCTTTCCGACTTCGAACTTTCCAGCAGTTCGGGCCATTTTCTGACGAGGGCCTCGACCGCGCGGCTGACCAGCGCCGAGCAGGATTTCCGCCAGTGGCTGCTGTCGCGTCTCTCCGGTTCCGCGCCGGCGTGACTGGTTACAGGATTGACCCGATACGCTTCCAGTAGATGAGCGTGCCGGTCAGCCCGCCATGCGGTTTCAAGGCATAGTCCGGTATCTCGCCCGCCAGCGTGAAACCAAGCTTCTCGTAGAGGCCGGAAGCGCCCTCTTCGGTGGCGGTATCCAGAACCAGAAGCGTGCGACCCTGCTGCACGGCGAGGTTCTCGGCCGCCCGCATCAGGCGCGTTCCCACGCCCCTGCCCCGATAATCGACGCGTGTCATCAGCTTGGCGATCTCGGCCCGGTGCGGCTGGTTGGGCGGGCAGTCGAGCAGCAAGCTCACGGTGCCGATCAGAACCTTGCCGTCCCAGGCACCAAGCACCGCCCTTTCCCCTCTTGCCGCCGCAGCCAGCGATTTCTCCCAGAACGCCCTGGCTGCTTCCGGTGCTAGCGGATGCATGAAGCTGACCGATCCTCCGGCCGCTACCGTTGCGACCAGGAGTTCGGCCAGCATGTCCGGCGTCTCAGCTGCCGGGCTCAGGGATCCGATCTCGATCGAGTTCATGTGCACGATGTCCTGTGATTGCGATAGCACGGCGCTGCCGTCAGTCCAGATGGCGCACGCGGCGACGCTTTCGTGCCGCCTTGATGGCGCCGATGCGTTCGGTGTCCTCTTCCCTGAGATGCCGCCCGCGCTCCAGAATCTCGAGCGTATACTCCTCATAGGTCAGGCCCAGCCTTTCGGCCTTGTCCATGCGCAGCAGCATGACCTCGCGGCTTGGCGCCTCCCACGCCTTGGCATGAGCGGCCTGCCAGGCAAGGAAGATGTAGGGATCGCCCTTGCCCCATGGCGGCCCCTTGTACTCATCGAGAGGCGGCCCCCCATTGTGGGAGCGCTTTGGTCGTCTGGCCATCAGTTCAACCCCTGACCAGCGCGACGAGATAGTCGGCGCCCGCTTCCGGGGCGTGAAAGGTGCAGTCCGATGGTGCGCCGAGCGCCAGGCAGTCGCCCGGCTCGAGCCTGTGCACCACGTCGCCCTCCCTGAAGTCCAGCCGCCCCGAAATCAGCCATATCTGCTGCTTGATGAAAGCGTAGGAAGCGGCGGGAAAACTGACCCTGGCGCCCGCCGGCAACTGGACCCTGATCAGTTCCAGCGGCATGTCCGAGGCGGGCGACAGATGCCGCCTGACATAGCCGGTATCGGGATCGCGCCACACCGGTTGATCGGCTTGGCGCAGCAGCCCGCCGCCTTGCAATTCGGCGCGCGCGATGAGCGTCGACAGCGTCAGGCCGAAGGCCGCGGCGATGCGCACCAGAAGCGCCGCCGTCGGGCTGGTCTTGCCGCGTTCGATCGTGCTGAGCATCGCCTTCGACACAGCCGACCGCTCCGCAAGCTCGGCCAGCGACCAGTCCCGCATGATCCTCTCGGCATGGATTCTTCTGCCGATGGTCGAGGAAATATCGTTCGCTATATCATCCATACGTCCAGTATAGCGAAATATCGGCGTGGGAGAAGAGCCGTCTCGCGACAATTTTCACGAGCACCTTAATCGTCTCTACACCATCCGACCTCACCCCGCCTTAACCCCATTCCTGTAGGATCGATGCTCCAGGGGAAATGGGGATTGGCCTGTCCATGTATGTCGAACGCGAAGCCTCCGTTGGAGAACCAACATCGCAGGAGCGTCGCACCGCAGAGCAGAACGACAGGCGCATTCTGGGCAATGTCGTGCAATGCGATGGCGCGCGCGCCACCATCAGCGCCTATGCGGACGATGTTGACGGCGCGGTGACCGGCCTGTGGACGGTCGGCAAGATGATTTCCATCAATCTCGGATCCACGCGAACCGTCGGCCTGGTCTATGGGATCGGCAAGTCGGACCGCGCCTGGAGCAATGAAGGCCAGAACCCGATCGAGGTCAGCATCGAGCTGATCGGCGAAGTCCGCGACGGAGCAGAGCCGGGCGCCAAGCCGATCTTCGATCGCGGCATCACCACCTATCCGCATATCGGCGCCATCGCCCATCGCATCCGCACCCGTGACCTGCAGGCGGTCTATGATCTTGCCGGGCGTCATTCGATCACCATCGGCACACTCTCGCAGGATGAGACGATCGCCGCCAACATCGCCATCGACGACACGCTGGCGCGTCACTTCGCCATTGTCGGTACCACCGGCGTCGGCAAATCCACCGCCGTCTCGCTGCTGCTGCGCAAGTCGATCGCGGCGCGGCCCGACCTGCGCATCCTGATCCTCGATCCGCACAACGAGTTCGCCGCGTCGCTGCCCGAATATTGCGTCAGGGTCGATTCCAAGACGCTCGACCTTCCGTTCTGGATGTTCAGGCTGGAGGAATTCGCCGAGGTGCTATTCCGCGGCCGCGAGACCGTGCCGGAAGAGATCGACGCCTTGCGCGACCTCATCCCCGCAGCCAAGAACCTTTACCGCAATCCGAATTCGGGCAGCTACATCAGGCGCGGCAGCGACGCGCTGACCGCCGATACGCCTGTGCCTTACCGCATTGCCGACCTTATCAAGCAGATCGACGAGCGTATGGGCATGCTCGAAAGCAAGACCGATCGCCCGACGCTGAAATCCCTGAAGACGCGCGTTGAATCGGCCGCTGCCGATCCGCGCTACCGCTTCATGTTCAACTCGCGCCTGATCGAGGACACCATCCACGAGACGATCGGCAACCTCTTCCGCGTGCCGCATCATGGCCGCCCGGTGACCTGCTTCGAGATGGCCGGCATGCCGTCCGAAGTAGTCAATTCCGTCTGTTCGGTGCTGGCGCGCCTGGCCTTCGACCTTGCTTTGTGGAGCGAGGGCAAGCTGCAGCTTCTGTTTTTGTGCGAAGAAGCGCACCGCTATATGCCGGCCGATCCGCGTCTCGGCTTCGCGCCGACCAGGCACGCGCTGTCGCGCATCGCCAAGGAAGGCCGCAAATATGGCTGCTATCTCGGCGTCGTCACCCAGCGCCCGGGTGAGCTCGACCCAACCATCCTGTCGCAATGCTCGACCTTCTTCGCCATGCGGCTTGCCAATGAGCAGGACCAGGCGATCATCCGCTCGGCGATTGCCGACTCCTCTGCCTCGACGCTGGCCTTCCTGTCGTCCATGGGCCAGCGCGAAGCCATTGCCTTTGGCGAAGGCGTGGCGACGACCATGCGGCTGAAGTTCGAAAAACTGTCCTCGGAATTGCTCCCCGGCACGGCCAAGCGCGAAGAGGCCGCATCATCGAAGTCAGGCGACGATATCGATCTGGTGGCGATCGTCGAGCGGCTGCGCAACGTGCCGAAGCCGACACCGCAGGCGATGGCCTTCGCCGAAGTCGTCGATTCCGGCCGCCAGGCCGGCGATCCCGACTACCGCAAGCCGCCGGCCGCCACCCGCGTGCAATCGGATGACGATTTCGACATGCGCTACGGCCTCAAGCCCGCGACCTTCGGCCTGCGCCCGCAAAACGACTAAACCTGCAGCGTTACGTCCTTCTGCCGACAGATTGGGAAGCCGCGTCAAGCGTCCAAGGCGTCTGCTCGTTCGCGCGCTGGGTAAATCCCGAAAGGGAATTCATCAGGCCGAGCTGAATGACGTGGCTTTCGAGAAGCACCGGAAGTCGAGAAAGCCGCGTCAAGCGGCCTGCCTCATGAATTCTTCGTCGGGATTTCAGGCGCAGACGCGGTTGCGGCCTTGCCTCTTCGCCTCATAGAGCTGGCGGTCGGCCCGGCGATAGAACTCCTCCGCGGTTTCCTTTCGGTCCCAGACCGCCAAACCGACGCTGGTGGTGATCTTGAGGCGGACATTGCCTGATAGCACCGACATGTTGGCAATCGCCTTGCGGATGCGCTCGGCGAACTTGCCCAGCAGTTCGGCGTCCATGTTGGGCGTGACCACGGCGAACTCCTCGCCGCCCAATCGCGCCACCACGTCGTGATAGCGTGTCATGTCCTTGAGGCAATTCGCGACGGCCTTGAGCACCTCGTCGCCGACATCATGGCCATGGGTGTCATTGACCTGCTTGAAATGGTCGAGATCGAGGATCATCAGCCCGACGGGCTTTTCGATGCGCCGGAACTCCTCGAGATACTCCTTCAGCGCATCGTCGAAATAGCGCCGGTTCTGCATGCCGGTCAGGCCGTCGGTCAGGGCCGCATGCTCGAGTGTCTCCGAGCGGGCGCTGAGCGAAACCGTCATGGCGCGCAGCTTGCCTTCCTCCGTCGCCTGTTTGCGGATCAACGGATAGATGAAGAAGATGCCGAAGAACAGCGCCGTGGCCAAAAGCACGCCGGTCGCGAACAGCAGCTTGTTGAGATAGATGACCTTGTCCATGCCCGAAGCCGTATGCAGCTCGGTGGCGAAGGATTGCAGAAGCCCGTACGCATGCAGCGTCACCAGGCCGGCGGCCAGGATCACGAAGATAAAGACGAAAAATGCTGATTCCGCCTTGTGGAAACGCATCTGCTCCCCGTTGGAAAAGTGCCCACTGACCTTATGGCACGGGCGGGCTTACGGAGGGTTAATCCGGACAACCGCAACGCGAACCTTTCCTTGCAAGTCAACTTTTCAGGTTGCAGCGGAAACAAGCGATCAGATCGTGGTTTCCAGATCATCACCGGGGCGCAATCTGAGCCATTCCGGCCCCAATTGATGCCTGAACCAGGTCGACTGCCGCTTGGCATATTGTCTGGTTGCGATCTTGGCGCGCTCGATCGCCTCGGGAAAGCCAATCTCGCCTGCCATCGCCGCCTTCAGTTCGCGAACGCCGATCGCTTTCATCGCAGGCAGGTCGGGATCGAGGCCAAGCGCCGATAGCCGCCTGACCTCGTCCAGCGCCCCCTTGTCCAGCATTTGGTCGAAGCGTTTTTCGATGCGGTCGACCAGCGCCGCCCGGTCCGGCTCGATCACGAAGAAATGCGCGCTCTGCCTGTCGACGAGCGGCTGGCCGCGCTCCGCCTGCCAGTCCCGGATCGAACGGCCCGACGCGTCGAGCACTTCCAGTGCCCGCACGATGCGCTGGCTGTCGGTCGGCTTGAGCATCATGGCTGACGCGGAATCCTCGCGCAGCAGCAGGCCGTGCAGCTTGACGGCGCCCTGCTCCTTCAACTCATAGCGCCAGCGGTCACGGATTCGCTGCGGAATGTCGGGCATTTCCGAAATACCCTCAGCAAGCGCACGGAAATAAAGCCCGGTGCCACCGACAAAAATTACAGGCCGTTCGAAGAACGTGCTGTCAGGTCGCCCGCGGAGCGTCCCGTCGTCGATCAGCTTCATCACGTCGCGTAGCCAGGCGCCGGTGGAATAGGCTGTGGCCGGGTGGACATGGCCATAGAGAAAATGCGGCGCGCGGGCGAGGTCGGCCGCTCCCGGCCGGGCGGTCAGCACGTCGAGCACGGAATAGCCCTGCATGGAATCGGTGTTGACGATGACGCCACCCCTGCGCTCGGCCAGATCGAGCGCCAACGCCGACTTGCCGCTGGCGGTCGGTCCGGCTATCAGGATCGCGTTCTTCACGCGGCCCTCGCCCGCCCGTCCGCCGGAATCTTCGATGCCGCTCATCGCCACGCTTGTTTCCCGTCCCGCCGACCGCGCTTTGTCGCTGTCGCTTGCGAATATGGCGTCACGGTTGGTCGGCGCAAGCGCTGTTGTCTGGCTTGCCGACGGGATTGCCTGCGATCTTGCCTTGCCCCGGGAGGCCAACGCCGCCGATACGAGTGCCGCCTTGCGCGCAGCACTCGCCACCGAGGCGGTCGACGTGATCGTCCAGCAGGCGGAAACCAGGCGCAAGAAGATCCTCATCGCCGACATGGATTCGACCATGATCGACCAGGAATGCATCGACGAACTGGCCGACGAGATCGGAGTCAAGGATCGGGTTGCCGCCATCACCGCGCGATCTATGAATGGCGAGATCGCTTTCGAACCAGCCTTGCGCGAGCGGGTGGCGTTGCTGAAGGGCCTCGACGCCGCGGTGGTCGACCGCATCGTCGCCAATCGCCTGACGCTGGCCTCGGGTGGCCGCGCGCTGGTGCGGACCATGCGCGCCAATGGCGCCTGGACAGCACTCGTGTCCGGCGGCTTCGAAGTGTTCACGACGCGCATCGCGGCCATGCTTGGCTTCCAGGAGAACCGCGCCAATCGCCTGCTTGAACAGGACGGCCGCTTCACCGGGCTGGTCGGCGAGCCGATCCTCGGCCGCGCCGCCAAGGCCGATGCGCTGCTCGAGATTTCCTCGCGGCTCGGCCTGACGCCCGCCGACGCCATTGCGGTCGGCGATGGCGCCAATGATCTCGACATGATCCGGCTGGCCGGCACCGGTGTCGCCCTCCATGCCAAGCCGACGGTGGCGGCACAGGCAAAGGTTCGCATCGACCATGGCGACCTGACCGCATTGCTCTATGTGCAGGGCTACAGCCAGGAAGAGTTTGTGCAATGAAACCAATGCGTACCGAGCGCCTGATCCTGCGCAACTGGGAGGATCGCGACCGCGAACTGTTCCACAGGATCAACTCCGACGAACAGGTGATGGAGTTCTTTCCGTTCCGCCGCGACCGTGCCGCCGCGGATGCCAGGATGGAAGAGGTCCGCGCATGGCTCGAGGAGGACGGCTATGGCTTCGCCGCAGCCGAAATCGCGGCCACGGGAGAGTGCATCGGCTTTGTCGGGATAACCGGAACAGAAGATATTGACGTCCTATCTGCCGGCACGATCGAGATCGGCTGGCGTCTTGCCCCGGAATTCTGGGGCAAGGGCTACGTCACCGAGGCGGCCGAGGCCTGGCTGGCCTACGGTTTCGAAACGCTTGGCCTGGACGAAATCGTGTCTTTCGCGGTCTACGACAACCATCGCTCTACCGCCGTCATGAAACGCCTCGGCATGAGCGCGGACCCGGCCGGCGATTTCGACCATCCCGACGTCCCGGACAGCCACCCCCATCTCAAGCGGCATGTCCTCTACAAACTGTCGCGCCAGGACTGGCAGGCAAGAAAAAAGGCGGCTCGATAGCCGCCTTTCTTCTTGCCAAATTCAGGGACTACAAGCTGTTCTGGACTTCAGTCCATCCGGATCGTCACAAACCGCAGTTCACCGGTCTTCGACGCCAGCATCAAGAGCGCGTTCTTGCGCCCCTGTTCCTTCAGAGCACCGATCCGGTCCATGACGTCCTTGGGCGTTGCGACCGATTCCTGCGCAATCTCGGTGATCACCTCGCCCGGTTGGATGCCGCGCTCGGCGGCGGCCGAATCCTTGGTGACGTCGGTGATGACGACACCCGAAACATCGGCCGCGATGCTGAACTTCTTGCGCGTCTCGTCGTTCAGTTCGCCGACGGTCATGCCAAGCACCGAGGCCGTCGAAACCGCAGGAGCCTTGTCGCCCTTGTCCTGGTCGGTGTTGCTGCCGTCCTCGCCGCTGGCGAGCTTTTCGCCATCCTCGAGCCGGCCGAGCGTCACCTTCACGGTCTGCTCGACGCCCTTGCGCACGATCAGCACGTCGACGGCCTTGCCGACCGGACTTTCGGCGACCACGCGCGGCAGGTCGCGCATTTCATGGATGTCCTTGCCGTCGAACTTGATGATGACGTCACCGGCCTGGATGGTGCCGTTGTCGACGGGGCCGCCCTTGATGACGCCGGCAACCAGCGCGCCCTTGGCGGTCGCCATGCCGAGGCTCTCGGCGATATCGTCGGTCACCGGTTGGATGCGCACGCCGAGCCAGCCGCGCCGCGTCTCGCCGAACTGGCGCAACTGGTCGACGACGCCGGAGGCGAGCTGCGAGGGGATGGAGAAGCCGATACCGATCGAACCGCCGGACGGCGAAATGATCGCGGTGTTGATGCCTATGACTTCACCCGCGCTGTTGAACAGCGGCCCGCCGGAATTGCCGCGGTTGATCGCGGCATCGGTCTGAATGAAGTCGTCATAGGGACCGGAATTGATGTCGCGGTTGCGGGCCGAGACGATACCGACCGTCACCGTGCCGCCGAGGCCGAACGGATTGCCGATCGCCATGACCCAGTCACCGACGCGCATCTTGGTGGAATCGCCGAACTTCACCGCCGTCAGCTTGTGGCCTTTCGGGTCGACCTTGAGCACCGCGACATCGGTCTTGGTGTCGGTGCCGACCAGCGTCGCCTTCAGCGTGATGCCATCCGAGAAATTGACCTCGATGTCGTCAGCGTCGGCGATGACGTGGTTGTTGGTGACGACGATGCCTTGCTCCGCGTCGATGACGAAGCCGGAGCCCAGCGACTGCACCTTCTGCCCGCCATTGTCCTTGTCGCCACCACGGTTCTTGAAGAAATCGTCGAAGAAATCCTGGAAGGGCGAGCCCTCCGGCAACTGCGGCATCGGCACCGCGCCCGGACCTTCGGTACCCTTCACCGTCTGCGAGGTCGAGATATTGACCACCGCGCCAAGCAGGCCTTGCGCCAGATCGGCGACCGAAGCGGGTCCGTCGGCGGCAAATGTCGGCGTCACGAAGGATGGGACAGCGGCGGCGCTGACAAGAAGTGCTGCCGCGCCGGCGATGAACGTCCGCCGTGCCGCGCGCAAAAGGGTGTTGGATGTCATCGAGAAGCCTCCCGGTATTCTTGAAAAGAAAAGCGCTTCGACGAAAACGCCGCGTCGCGCCATGTTGGCAAAAAATACGGCACGTTTGCGGCTATGACTAACGGCAGAGGATAAATCATCCGTTATCCCTTGGATCGAAGTTCGTATGCCTTGGATCGAAGCTCGTATCCCATAGATCGAAGCTCGTATCCCGGGATCGAAGCTCGCATCCCGAAAACCGAAGCGCGCCGCCCTCACCAGCTTCGCACCAGCCAGACGATGCCGACGCCGATGGCAATTGCCGCCAGCCCTGCGATCCGCAACGCGTTCTCGGGCAACGACAGAACTTCGGTGGCAAGCTTCCTGGCAAGGCCGGGAAAACCGCCATAGACCAGACCTTCTATCACAAGGACGAGGCCCATGGCGGCGAGAAAATCCCGCACCGACCGCTATTGGCCGGTGCTGGGCTGTGCCGCCGGCGCGGCGGGTGCCGTCGCCGGAGCGGCTGGCGCGGGCGAAACCGGCTTCGCCGGTCCCTCCTTGCCGTCGGGATCGCGGAAGAAGCGGAAGAACTCCGAGTTCGGCGACAGCAACATCGTCGTGCCGGTGTTGTCCAGCGCCGTGCCATAGGCGTTCATCGACCGGTAAAAATCGAAGAAGGCCGGATCGCGCTGATAGGCTTCCGCGAAGGTGGCACTGCGCTGGGCTTCGCCCTCGCCGCGCAGGATTTCCGACTCTTTCTGCGCTTCGGCGACGATCTCGACCACTTCGCGATCGGCACGGGCCGTGATGCGCTGTGCCGCTTCGTTGCCGCGTGCCCTCAGCCGCGCAGCCTCTGCCAGGCGTTCCGCCTTCATGCGGTCGAAGGTCTGCTGTGAGACTTCGGCCGTGAGATCCGTACGGCGGATACGGACATCCTCGATCTGCAGGCCGAGCGACGTGGCGTCGGGCCGGAGCTGATCGCGGACTTCACGCATCATCACGGCACGCTGTTCGGAGAGTGCGGCCTCGAAATCGCGCAGACCGTAGACGCGGCGCAAGGCAGCGTCGAGACGCGTCCTGAGCCGGGCTTCGGCCAGTTCGATCTGGCCGGACACGGCGGCACGGAAGACGCGCGGATCCGAGATGCGATAGGCGATGAAGGCATCGACCTCATAAAACTTGCCGCCCGACACCTGGACGCGGATGTTGTCGAGGTCGAAGCGCAGCACCCGGTTCTCGATCAACTGCACCGTATCGGCGTCGAAGAACGAGAACGGCGCCTTGAAGTAGATGCCGGGCTCGCTCTTGACGTCGACGATCTCGCCGAACCTGAGCACCAGCGCCTGCTGGCGCGCATTGACCACGAACACCGACGAATAGAGCAGGAACAGGATGACGGCCGCGGCGACGGCGATGATGGGGAGACGATTGGCCATCACTGGTTACCTCCCGTAGTGCCAACAGGCGCGGCCGGTACCGGCGCTTTCGGCTGCAATGCCGGCAGCGGCAGATAGGGGACGACCCCTTGCCCGTTGCCCTGCTCGACGATCACCTTGTTCGAATCCTTCAGAACCCTCTCCATGGTTTCCAGATAGAGGCGCTTGCGTGTCACATCCGGCGCCTTGGCATATTCGTCATAGACCGAGATGAAGCGCTGCGCCTCGCCTTCGGCTTCCTGCACGACCCGGTTCTTGTAGGCGGCCGCGTCTTCGCGAACCTGTGCGGCCTCGCCGCGTGCCTGGCCGAGCTTTTGGTTGGAATACTGGTTGGCCTGCTCGACGAACTTGTCCTCGTCCTGCTCGGCGCGCTGCACCTCGTCGAACGCATCGGCCACCTCGCGTGGCGGTGCTGCATCCTCGATCGAGACGGCGTTTATGTTGAGGCCGGCCTTGTAGCCGTCCAGCGTCGTCTGGATGATCTCACGCACGGAAGCTGCGATGCCCTGGCGGTCATCGCGGAAGATGTCCTGTGCCGGCCGGCGGCCGACGGCTTCGCGCATCGCGCTTTCGGCAACCTGCCGCAGCATGCCGTCGGGATCTGAGACGTCGAACAGATAGGCCCGGGGGTCGGAGACCTGATAGGCCACCGAGAACTGGACGTTGACGATGTTCTGGTCGCCCGAAAGCATCAAGCCATTGCCGCTGGTGTTGCCGCCGCCAATGTCGACGAGCTGTTCGGAAATCTTGGCCGTTTCGACGGTTTCGAGCGGCCACCAATGGAAATGCAGGCCGGGCTGCGACAGTTCGGCCTTCGGCTTGCCGAAGCGCAGTTCAACCGCGACCTCGTCGGGCTGCACGGTGTAAACCGCCTGGAACGCCCACAGCACCACAAGTGCTGCCGCGATCAGCCCGAAAATGGCCGGGCTTGCGCCACCGCCACCCGGCAGGGCGCGCCGCAACCTGTCCTGGCCGCGGCGGATGATGTCTTCGAGATCGGGAGGCGAGCCCTGCGGGCCGCTCGGTCCCTTTGGTCCCTGCCCCCAGGGTCCCTGATTGTTGCCGCCGCCGCCCCATGGGCCGCCGCCACCGCCGCTTTTGTCGTTCCAGGGCATGAATGTCCTTTCGCTTGGAATTCCCTCAAGCGCCGATGCTACGGCGCGAAATCCAGTGTGATACTTCTATAGGGACGCCACGAGGCGCTTTCAACGCGATGCGTTGCCGACTTCGTTCGATTTGGTCCGGTCGCGACCCTTTGTCGTTCTTTCAATGCACGTCGCGGCGTCGCTCGTAAACCGAATAGCGCGTTGCGTGGCTGTCCTTTTCCCCGGCCGGCACCTCCTGCGAGCTGACAACGCGCCAGGAATTCGCGTCGATCGGCGGAAAATGCGCATCGCCATCGACCGTTTCCAGCACATGGGTGACATGCAGCCGGTCGGCGAGCGGCAGCGCCTGGGCGTAGATTTCGCCGCCGCCGATGACGCAGACCTCGTCCACACCGACCATGCAGCGCCCGCGCACCGTAGCCAGCTGGATCGCGGCTTCGAGCGAATGCACGACCTCGACGCCTTCGGCGCGCCAGGCCTTGTCGCGGGTCACCACGATGTTCAACCTGCCCGGCAGCGGCCGGCCGATGCCTTCATAGGTCTTGCGGCCCATGATGATGGGCTTGCCCATCGTGTCCGCCTTGAAGCGCTTGAGATCAGTGGACAGCCGCCACGGCAGCCCGCCGTCCCGCCCGATCACGCCGTTTTCGGCGATGGCGACATAGATTGCGACGTACATCAGTTGCCATCCCCGTTATCGCTGTCCGTTGGATCGAGCAGCAGGATGTCGATGTCGTGCTCGGGATAGAAATCGTCCGCCGTCATCTCGAAGGTGGTTGGCCCGACCTTTTTGACATTGTCGCCGCAGAACGAGACCAGGGCTTTCGGCTTGCCCTTGTCGACCGTCAGCTTGAACTTGCCGATGGTACCCGCCGCCCAGTTGCCGCCGGTGGTCAGGATATAGGCGATGCGGCTTTCGTTGTAACTGGGATAGCCCTCGGGATCATCCTTCGCCGCCTTGCGCACCGCGTTCTCGAAAGTATCGTCCATGCAGTAGCGGGTCTTGTAGGTGGCGTACTGGCCCTGGAACTGGCCGTCGAAGAAAAAGCTGACCGAAGACGTGCCGCCGACGCTCGGCTTGTAGCGGTGCGAGACATGAACGTCCTTGTTAGCCGGAAAGGTCGAGCGCCACCAATAGGTCGAACGCAATTGCCAGAATGGCGCATAGTTGGGTTTCGAGCCGCCGCTGTCGTCGATGATGATGCCGCGGTTGACCCAATCGTCGGCCACCGCTTGCGGCAGCTTTGCCAATGCGGCCTTTGCCGCGTCGCCAAACGGGTTGAACGGCACATTCTGCGCTTTCAGGTCGGCACCGATATCGATGCCGAGCGCGAACACCTTCTGCTCGAGCCGCGGCTTGGCCGCGATGCCGTCGATCGTCACCTCGAAGCCGAGAAAATTATCGCTCTGATTTTCCGGAATCGCCGGCATCTCCTCGGGATCGCCCGAAATATCCGGCATCGGGAAGGCGACGATCGCATCGACATCCTTGTCGGTGTTGTTGTGGAAGACGTAGTCGACCGTCACCTTTTCCGGCGAGATGAAGAGGTCCTCGCTTTGCATCGACACGGCATCGCTGCGCGACAGGATCAGGCCGCCAGTGCCAAGCTCGGCAACCGAATCATTGGCGAAAGCAGGCACGGCTGAAAGGGCCAGCGCTGCAGTCAGAACATATCGCAACATGGAAGCCCCCTCGGCCAGAATGCCCACATGACCCTAGCCGGTTCAACGTGGCGTTTCAAAGCCCTTCCGCATCCGCGGGCGCGCCAAAGGGGGTCTGGACCAAGCGGTCTGGACTAACAGGTTCCGATCGGGCAGGAGTTCGCTCCATGCGCAAGCTTCTCGTCATCGGCATCGGCGCCGGCAATCCCGACCATATGACCGTTCAGGCCATAAACGGCCTGAACCAGGCCGACGTGCTGTTCATTCCCGACAAGGGGGAGAAAAAGAACGACCTTGCCGACCTGCGTCGCCAGATCTGCGACCGCTTCGTTAGCAACCCGAAATCACGCCGCGTCGAATTCGACGTGCCGGTGCGTGCCGAGCCGGCGCCCTCCTACCGCTCGACCGTGGACGATTGGCACGAGGCCATCGCCACGATCTACGAAGACCTTATCCGCGACGAGATTGCGCAGAACGGCTGCGGTGCCTTCCTGATCTGGGGCGATCCTTCGCTCTACGACAGCGCATTGCGCATCCTCGAGCGCGTGCGCCTGAGAGGCAATGTCGCGTTCGAGCTGGAGGTGATACCCGGCATCACCGCTGTCCAGGCGCTTGCCGCCAGCCACAAAATGGCGCTGAACCGCATTGGCGATTCCATCCTGATCACCACGGGGCGCCGTCTCACCCAGGAAGGCTTGGCCGACAATGCCGGCAGCACCGTCGTCATGCTCGACGGCAAATGCGCCTTCAACGTGCTGACCGACAAGGATGTCGTCATCCATTGGGGTGCCTATCTCGGCACGCCGGACGAGATCCTTCTCTCCGGCCGGATCGGTGATGTCGGCGCGGAGATCGAAAAGGTCCGCGAAGAAGCCCGCCGGCAAAAGGGCTGGATCATGGACACCTATATGCTGCGCAAGCCTGGCGAGCCGGAGGAATAGAGCACCCGCTCTCTCACCCGCCGTCGATTTCAGACTGCAACGCCTCCATATGCGTTGCAGCCGCCGCGGCCGCCGCGCGCTCGATGGCGCGGAAGCGGCTGACCACCGCAAGACCCACCGCCGTCAGGTGCGCACCCCCGCCCTTGCGGCCACCCGTCTGCGCCGCGACCAGCGGTTTGCCGAACACCCGGTTCATGTCCTCGACCAGGTCCCAGGCGTGCTTGTAGGACATTTCCATGCCGCGCGCGGCGGCCGAGATGGAGCCGAAGGCGGCGATCTGTTCCAGCAGCTCGATCTTGCCCGGGCCGATGCGCCCGTCGGGATCGAGATTTATCCGCAAGCTCAGCGACGGCATTTTTTGTCCTCCGCGGTCACGCCCGATCCCATCTTAGAAGCTCTCCAGCGATACCGCTATTCCAAAAAAACATAGCGATGATCATCCGTGCGCTTCGAGGGGCAGGCCGGCGCCAGTGTTGGCCCGGTCGAAGCTCACCGTCTTGACCACAGCGAAAATCTTGCCGCCGAGTTGAAGCTTCAGCGTGTGCCGCGACTGCTCGGTGATGCGGGCAAGCACGACTACGCCGTTGCAGTCGATGCCGACCTCGACCGTGGGGCCCTCACCGGGGCTTATCGCAGTAATGGTGCCCGGCAGGATGTTGAGTGCGCTGAGGCCGGTCGGCTCTTCGGTGGCGATCATCACATCGCGGGCGCGTATACGGATGCGCACCGGCGCGCCTGTCTTCGCCACCAGCCGCGGCACCCGGATCTCGCCGGCGGCCGAGCCGAGCACGGTCATGCCAAAAGTCTCGTCATGACGCAGCACCCTGGTGTCCAGCACGGCGCCACCCTCGCCGCGCTCCTCCACCGGCAGCAGGTCGAGCCTCTGCATCACCGCATCGGTCGGGCCGCTGGCGATGACATGACCTTGCGCCAGCGTCACCACGTCGGTGGCCAACCGCGCCACCTCTGCTACGGAATGGCTGACATAGACGATCGGGGTCTTCGTCTCGTCGCGCAGGCGTTCGATATAGGGCAGGATCTCGGCCTTGCGCGCCTCGTCGAGCGAGGCCAGCGGTTCGTCCATCAGCAGCAATCCGGGGCTGGTCAGCAACGCCCTGCCGATCGCCACACGCTGCTTCTCGCCGCCCGAGAGCTTTGCCGGCCGCCTGTCCAGCAGCGGGCCGATGCCGAGCAGTTCGACGACGGCATCCATATCCGCGTAGCGCTGCGCTGGCGGCGTGAACCAGCGGCCATAGCGCAGATTGCCGGCCACGCTCATATGCGGAAACAAGCGCGCATCCTGGAACACCATGCCGATGCGGCGCTTGTGTTTCGGCACGAATATGCCGGTATTGGTGTCGACCAGCACGCGGCCATCGACCTCGATGCGCCCTTTGTCGGGTCGGATCAGCCCGGCGATCATGTTGATCACCGTCGTCTTGCCGGAACCCGAGGGTCCGAACAGCGCCGTCAGCCGCCCGGCGCTCTCGAAGCGGACGTCGAGGCTGAAGTCGCCGAGGCGATGGCTGATGTCGACGAGAACCGTCATTCGATGTCCATCCGCCTGCCGACACGCCGCGCCAGCACTTCCGACGCGACCAGTGCGGCCATCGAGATGACGATAGAGATCAGCGTCAGCCGGAGCGCGCCCTCATCACCGCCTGGCACTTGCGTGAAGGTATAGATCGCCGACGGCAGCGTCTGCGTCTCGTTGGGGATGTTGGAGACGAAGGTGATGGTCGCCCCGAACTCGCCCATCGCCTTGGC
Organism: Mesorhizobium sp. P2_A8; assembly: GCF_056404935.1. NCBI lineage: Bacteria > Pseudomonadati > Pseudomonadota > Alphaproteobacteria > Hyphomicrobiales > Phyllobacteriaceae > Mesorhizobium > Mesorhizobium sp. P2_A8. The sequence goes on along the minus strand of NZ_JBFUDB010000006.1, from coordinate 305,788 downwards.
GAAGGACAGGATCGCACCGGCAATCAGCCCGGGCAGGATCAGCGGCAGCGTGATCGTGGCGAACACCCACAGAGGGTTGGCGCCGAGCGTTCCCGCCGCCGCCTCCATCTTGCGGTCGACCGCCTCAATCGACAGCCGGATCGCCCGCACCATCAGGGGAAAACCCATGATGCCGCAAGCCAATGCGGCGCCTGTCCAGCGAAACGAGAAGACGATGCCGAAATGCTCCGCCAGGAAGGCGCCGGCCGGGCCGCGCTTGCCGAAGGTGAGCAGCAACAGATAGCCCGTCACCACTGGCGGCAGGATCAGCGGCAGATGCACCAGGCCGTTGAGCAGCGTCTTGCCCCAGAATTGTCCTCGGGCAAGCACCAGTGCAATCAATATGCCGGGCGGCAGGCTGGCGACCATCGCCACCGTCGCCACCTTGATCGACAGCCGGACCGCATTCCATTCATCGGGAGTGAGGTCCAGCAGCCAGTTCATATTGCGATATCAGGCCCTTTCGAACTCAGTTGCTCGGCGTCAGGACAGTAAAACCCTGATCCTTGAACAGCGCGCCAGCCTTGGCCGACTGCAGGCATTTCAGGAAAGCCGGCGTATCCTTGTCCTTCGAATCGGCGGTCTGGGCAACCGGGTAGATGATCGGCGGATGCGAATCCTCCGGGAAGGTGCCGACCACCTTGACGCCCTTTTCGGCATGCGCGTCGGTGGCGTAGACAATGCCGAGGGCCGCTTCGCCGGTCGAAACCAGCTTCAGCGCCGCGCGCACATTCTCGGCCTGTGCCACCTTGCCCTCGACCGACGACCAGACACCGAGCGATTCAAGCGCCGCCTTGCCGTATTTGCCGGCCGGCACCGCCTTGACATCACCCATGGCCAGCTTGCCGTCGCCGATCAGCTTGGCCAGGTCGAAGCCTTTCTCGATCCTGGTTTCAACCGTCGAGTCCTTCGGCGCCACCAGCACGATCTCGTTGCCGAGCAGCTTCACTTCGGTATCCGGCATGGTCAGCTTCTTGTCGGACAGATATTTCATCCAGTCGAGGTCGGCAGAAATGAAGACATCCGCCGGCGCCCCGCCTTCGATCTGCTTGGCCAGTGCCGAACTTGCGGCGTAGGAGACGGTCGCGGCTTCGCCGACATCGGCCTCGCAGGCCTTGTTCACCGCATCGAGCGCGTCCTTGAGGCTGGCCGCGGCAAACACGACCACCTTGTCTTGCGCATGCGCGGCCGGCACTGCCACCATCAGCGTCGCCGTCAAACCGCCAAGGGCGATCGCTCTCAATCCGAAACCTTTGCGCGTCATGGAAAACTCTCCCTGGGTTTGAAATCCGGTCGGCTCGAAGCCTGTCGACCGATATATCCGCATGAATATAACAAGGGAAGACCCGGTGCCCCGCGAAAACGTCTGTTCGACGTCGATTGTTCTGGTAAGACGGGCAAAGAAACCTTGAAAAAGGAACTCCGATGAAGATCAGTGCCCGCAACATCCTCAAGGGAACGATCACCGAGATCGTCAAGGGAGCCACCACCTCGCATGTCAGGATCGACATTGGTGGAGGCGCCATCGTCACCGCCTCGATCACCAATGAGGCGGTCGCTGACCTCAAGCTCGAAAAGGGCAAGCAGGCCTATGCCGTGGTCAAGGCTTCGGACGTGATGGTCGGCATCGACTGATCGGTGCCTGGTTTTCGAAGGGCGCGCTAATCGGCGGGCTCTAGACGGCGATAGGCGCCTTGATCGACGCATCAGCGACGTAGTTTTCCAGCCGAAAATCCTCGAAGCGGAAGGCGAACAGGTCCTTCACCTCGGGGTTGATCCACATCGTCGGCAGCACCCTCGGCGTGCGCCGCAGCTGCTCGCGTGCCTGTTCGAAATGGTTCGAGTAGAGGTGGGCATCACCAAGCGTGTGGACGAAATCGCCCGGCTTCAGCCCGGTCACTTGCGCCACCATCAGCGTCAGCAGCGCATAAGAAGCGATGTTGAACGGCACGCCGAGGAAGATATCGGCTGAGCGCTGGTAGAGCTGGCAGGAAAGCCGCCCTTCCGAAACGTAGAACTGGAACAGGCAGTGGCACGGCGGCAACGCCATGGCTTCCACTTCGGCCGGATTCCATGCTGAAACGATCAGCCGCCGCGATTGAGGATTCCGGCGTATCTCCTTCAGAAGATTCGTTATCTGGTCGATGGAACCGCCATGGCCATCCGGCCAGGAGCGCCACTGCTTGCCGTAGACCGGGCCGAGGTCGCCATTCTCGTCGGCCCATTCGTCCCAGATCGAAACGCCATGGTCGGTGAGGTACTTGATGTTGGTGTCACCGGCCAGGAACCACAGCAGTTCATGGATGATCGACTTCAGGTGCAGCTTCTTTGTGGTGGTGACCGGGAAGCCGCGCGCCAGGTCGAAGCGCATCTGATAGCCGAACACGGAGCGTGTGCCGGTGCCGGTGCGGTCGCCGCGATCGGCACCATTGTCCAGCACATGCTGCAAGAGGTCGAGATATTGGCGCATCGGTTCCGGCTCGATTCGATATTTCACCAATCATAGCGCATGTCTGGGCTGTCGCCACGCTTGTCTGAAGTCTTCCCCATCCTGGCAGTGGAGACTTTGCAGAATTCGCCCTGGCGAGCCGAATGTGTGGTTTTCTAGAACCGAAGCTGGACGTACTTTGAAGCACGTTAGCACCGGAAGCACAGAAAACCGCGCCGGTCGTCCGCCAGACGTGAGTTATCAGAGGTCTCAGAGGGAGCCGAGCTTGCCCAGATCCTTCGCAACCAGATAATAGAAAGTCACCCGGTTCTTGGTGTTGTCGGCGGCCATCGCCTTGCAGGCCTTCTCAATCGACGCGTCGGCCTTCTTGTCGTCAGTGACGCCGAGCTTCTTCGAAACCCAACCCGCCTTGACGCGGTCGAGTTCCTTCGGATCGGTGCAGGACACCAGCGAGGAATCGCGGTTCCTGAGCGCAATGCCCAGGTGCTTCACGATCTTGTCGACCACGTCGGCGCTTGCCGCGGCGTCGTACTTCTTCACGTCTGCAAGATAGTCGGCCATCACAATTCCCCTCGTCGGCGCCACGGATCCGATCGATGAGGACTGTGGCGCGCTGCTGCAACCCTGCGCTAGGTCGGTAACTCCTCACCGTTGCAAAGCTTCGGTTGAGACCGCCCCCAAGTCAACCCTTGGCGACGCGGTTTTGGCGACGGACAAAGTGCCAATGCGGCCTTTCATTTCGTGCGATGTCCCCCTATATTCGTTTTGTCGGCTTGACCGACTATGGCGATAAATGGGCGATGAAATAAGCCGTTCGGACCCGGGGGCGGTACCCGGCGCCTCCACCAAAAGCCGCTGCTGACGACAGGGCGGTTCTTGCTGGGGGCGAAATAGGATCGACGAAGGTGTAAAGATCGTACTTTTGCCCGGCATGGTACCACCGTCATCGGGCTAAACCTGTAGTTGCAAATGACAACTATGCGGAAGCACGTCTCGCCGCGTAAGCGGTGCGATAGCTTCAATTCAAGCCCTAGGGGTTCGCACTTCTAGGCGGGGTTCGGAGGTACCTGGCAACAGAAACCTCCACTTCTCCTCCTTCACTATGTGTCACGCGCAATGGCAGTTCCCGCTGGCCAGCCTTTGCGCGTCTTTCGGGCCGCGAAGACCACGAAGATCCCGCGCGCGTGCACCCCTCCCTCCCTGGACAAAGATGCAAAACGATTCCGATCGATTCTTCGTGCTGACCGGCGGTCCGGGTTCCGGCAAGACCACCTTGATTGAGGCCCTGTGCCAGTCAGGCTTTGCCACCTCGCTCGAAGCCGGCCGCGGCATCATCCGCGACCAGTCCGCCATAGGTGGGACTGCCCTGCCCTGGCGCGATCGCGCGCTGTTTGCCGAGTTGATGCTGTCGTGGGAGATGCGCTCCTATCAGGCCGCGCGCGAGCAGACAGGCCCGGTCTTCTTCGATCGCGGCGTGCCGGACACGCTTGGTTATTTGCGCCTGACCGACCTGCCGGTTTCCGAGCACGTCATGCATGCCGCCGAACGCTTCCGCTATGCCAGACGCGTCTTCATAGCCCCACCCTGGCCTGACATCTTTACGCAGGATGCCGAAAGAAAGCAGACGCTCGACGAGGCCGAGCGCACCTACCATGCGCTGGTCAAGACCTACACCGAACTGGGCTATGAGCTGGCCCCGCTGCCCTTGGCGCCGGTCGAGACGCGGCTGCGCTTTGTGCTGACCGAGGCAGGATTAATATGAAAAAGGCCGGGCAAGCCCGGTGTTCTCCTTGATTTCGATTGCTTATTCCGCCGGTGCCTCGACGGCTTCGCGCGCACGGCCGAGCGTGAACTTGGCCAGCGTGAAGGAAATCACTGCGCAAAGCGTGATGCCGGCGACCATCGGCAGCGGCGTCCCGTCGAAGAACACGCCGGCGACGCCCATGGCGAGCGCGCCGATACCGAAGTGCAGAGTACCCATCAGCGCCGAAGCGGTGCCGGCGATCTCGCCATGCTCTTCCATGGCCAGCACCGAGGTGGTCGGAATGACCAGGCCGAGGAAGCCGTAGCCGACGAACAGCAAAGCCGCCATCACGTCGAGCCGGTCGACGCCGGTCGCCATCACCGCAAACAGCACCACCATGGTCGTCGCATAGCCGGTCACCGCGACACGAACCACGCGTCGCAGCCCGAAGCGCTCGGACAGCAGTCCCGTCAGCTGCGACATGCCGATGAAGGCTACCGCGTTGATCGAGAAGAACACACTGTAGACCGACGGCGACAGACGGTAATGGTCGATCAGGATGAACGACGAACTCGACAGGTAGACGAAGAAGCTGGCAATGCCGAAGCCGGCGATCGCCGTCAGCCCGAGGAAGTTGCGGTCGCCCATCAGCAAGCGGTAGGCGGACAACGCCGTGCCGAAGGAGGAACCGGCGCGTTCTTCCACCGGCCGCGTCTCCTTGAGCGAGGTCGCCAGAAGGATGGTCGCCAGCAGTGCAGCTCCGGTCACCGTCCAGAACACGGCGCGCCAGCCGAAACTCTCGATGATCACGCTGCCGGTCAGCGGCGCCAGGATCGGCGACACCGAAAACACCAGCATCAGCAAGGACATCAGCTTGGCGGCTTCAGTGCCGGTGTGCAGGTCACGCACGATGGCGCGTGGCACCGCCATGCCGGCGCTGGCGCCAAGGCCCTGCAGGAAGCGGAAGGCGATCAGCCATTCAATGGTCGGCGCCATTGCCGAACCGATGCCGCCAACCATGAACAGCGCAAGACCGCCATAGAGCGGCAGCTTGCGGCCGACCATGTCGGAGATCGGCCCGACGACGATCTGGCCAAAGCCCATCGACAGGAAAAAGATCAACAGGCTCATCTGCACGGCAGCGGTGCCAGCGTGCAGATCCGCGCCGATCGACGGCAGCGCGGGCAGATACATGTCGATGGCGAACGGGCCGATGGCGGACAACAGGCCGAGCACGACCGCGATGCGGAGGAATTTGGGACTCATGATCAAGGCTTCTTTCGAATCTGGTTGCCGCCGCAGTCGACGGGTAACCCAAGGACGTTCCATCCCCTGAAATTCCGACTTCCGAGAGCGAATTCTCTTCGTCTTCCCGGAGCGAAATCTCTTCAAGCTATGTCCACAAATTTAGACACTCTTGTCTAATTCGTCAATCACCTCTATATAGATTTCCATGAAGCTGCCCGTTTCTCCTGACACTTTCCCGCCACGCGGCCATGAGGCCAAGCGCATATCGATCGTCGACTCGGCAGCTGCCGTGTTTTGCCGCGAAGGTTTCGCCGGCGCCAACATCGATCTGATCGCGGCCGAGGCCGGCGTCTCGCGCCAGACCGTCTACAACCATCATGGCGACAAGGAGAAATTGTTCATCGCCGTGGTTCGTGACCTGACCGAACGCTGCAATGCCGGTATCTTCGCCACCATTGCCACCTTCCCCGATCAGCCCAAGGACCTCGAAGTCGATCTGATCGGCTTTGCTGTGCGCCTGAACCAGAACTGCATCTGCAACCGCGATGGAAAATTCCTGCGCAAGCTGATCCAGACCGAAGGCGAGCGCTATCCCGAATTGTTTGCCGAGTGGCTCGAGCAGGGCCCGGGCCGGACATTGCCGGCAATCGCCGCGCGCTTCGCACGGCTGGCCTATGGCGGTTATCTCGCGATCGAGGATCCCGACGTCGCGGCACGCCAGTTCCTCGGCCTCGTCAATGCCGAACTGCAGACGACCTTCATGCTCGGCGGCACGCCGCGCGAGGACGAAGTGCTGCAATCAGCGACAAATGGCGTGCGCACCTTCCTGCGTGCCTTCGGCAAGCGGCGGTCTGTTGCCTCGGTGGAAAAGCAAACCGCACTGGCCAGCGCCTGAACGATCAAATCGTTGGCAATAGTGCTCGCCTCGGTGCGGCGGTGATCTATATGCGGTTTACGCCGCCCTCAAGCTTGATTACAGGTATGCGGACGATTCAACGGAACCCGACCGCCACATGGCCGACGACCACATCCGCTACGACATTCTGGCCCAGGAGGCCTTGCGCGGCGTCATGCGCAAGGTGCTGGCCGAAGTCGCGCGCACCGGCCTCCCCGGCAACCACCATTTCTTCATCACATTCCTGACCGGCGCGCCGGGCGTGCGCGTGTCGTCGCGGCTGCGCGAGCGCTATCCCGAGCAGATGACCATCGTCATCCAGTTCCAGTATTGGGACCTGAAGGTGACCGACACCGGCTTCGAGGTTGGTCTGTCCTTCTCCGACGTGCCGGAGAAACTCGAAATTCCGTTCTCGGCCGTGCGCGGCTTCTATGATCCCTCGGTCAATTTCGAGCTCGAATTCGACGTTAAGACGGACGGGGCAGCCGAGGAACCAGTCGCCCAGGCCTCGCCGGAGCCGCTGACCGTCGTCTCCGAGAAAAAGCCGAAGGCCGAGAAGAAGGCCGCCGCCGAGTCGGAGAAGAAGCCCGCTGCTGCCGACGCCGCCGCCACCAAGGGCGCCGAAGTGGTCTCGCTCGACGCCTTCCGCAAGAAATAATCCACGTTTCGCGCAATGGCCGATATCGTCAATCTCCGCCAGGCCCGCAAGCAGAAGGCGCGGGACGAGAAGGTGCGCGTCGCCGGGCAGAACCGGGCCCTGCACGGCCGTTCCAAGGCCGAAAAGGAACGTGACCGCATGACCGCCGACAAGAGCGACAAATTCGTCGCCGGCCACCGACGCGAACCCTTTGGCGACAAAGACAGCCAGAGCGTCGGACCGAAAAGTGCACAGCGCTTTTCGGATGAATCCGATGCTTAGAGCAAAATGAGCGTTCTGCGGTGAGCGCGGTCGAAAAGCGCTCGGTGACCATTCGCGGTCACCGCACCAGCTACTCCTTGGAAAAGCCCTTCTACGACGATCTCGTCACGATCGCGGCGGCCAGAAAGCTGACGCTCGCCGCTCTTGTCGCCGAAGTCGACGAGACGCGCCCGCGCGATACCAACCTGTCCTCGGCTCTCCGGCTCTTCGTCCTGGAGTGGGCAAAGCGCGGCGCCTAGAGCCCCTCGAGAGCGTCTGCCTTTTTCCGGCGTCTGGTGCCGAAGCCAAGCAAGGTCGAGCGATCGCGATCCTCGGCCTGTTTTCTCGACCGCACACGCATCAGATCCTTCCAGCCGACATAGCCGACCAGTTGCAAGTCGTCCCGGGTGACGACGGGCAGATGGGACACATTGGCCATCAGAAGCTTGTCGGAGAGACCTTCCAGGTATTCATCCGGATAGGCCAGCGTCACCTTGCTGCCGGCCAGCAGTTCGCCAAGCGTCGTGGTGCGGTGCCTGCCGACGCGTCTCCAGCGCAGGATCGCCGGCGGGTCGATGAGGCCGAGCACATGCCCGTTCTCGTCGACTACGGGAAAACTCGGATGCCGCGTTTCAGGCGCGGTCAGGAATGCCGCCGCGCCATGCAGGGTCATGTTCGCCGGCACGCTCTCGACCTTTGAGGTCATCACCTCGCGCACCCTGGTCAAGGCGAAGGGATCGACACGATATTCGCGAACCAGATGGTGTCCCCTTCTGGCGATCTTCTCGGTCAGGATCGACCGCTTCATCAGGAGCACAGTGACGGCGTGCGCCGCCGCGCAGGCCGCGATCAGTGGCACCAGCATATGTGTGTTGCCGGTCAGCTCGACCGCAAAGAAGGTCGCGGTCAGCGGCGCGCGCATCGTGCCGCCCATGGTGGCGGCCATCGCCAGCAGCGCCCAGAAGCCCGGATCCGCGGCAGGCAGAACGCCGGCAAGCACTGCTCCCATTGCGCCGCCCATGATCAGCAGCGGTGCCAGCACGCCTCCGGACGTCCCCGAACCCAGTGCAGCCGACCAGATGATGGCCTTCACCACCAACAGGGTCAGTGCCGCCGTGGCGAATGTGCGACCATCCAGCATGTCGGCGATGTTGTCATAGCCGACGCCGAGCGCCCGTGGTTCGATCAGCCCGCCTATGCCGACCACCAGGCCGCCAAGCATCGGCCACCACATCCAGTGAATGGGCAGCTTCTGGAAGCCGTCCTCGCAGGCATAGACCATCTGCGTCAGCAGCCCCGACAGCAGGCCGGCCGCAACACCGATCGAGACCCAGCCGGCAAGGCCGACAAAGGACACTTGCATGCCGCCCTGAAACGGAAAGATCGGCCCGGGCATATGCAGCACCGTCCGCTCGACCTCGGCAATGATTGCCGCGACCGCCACGGGAATGAAGCTGCGCGGGGTCCATTCGAAAAGCAGCAATTCGACCGCCAGCATGATGGCGGCGATCGGTGTTCCGAAGACCGTGGTCATGCCCGCTGCCGCACCCGCCACCAGCAACGTCTTGCGTTCATTGTCGCTGACCGGCAGCATCTGCGCGATCAGCGAGCCGATCGCGCCGCCCGTCATGATGATCGGACCTTCGGCACCGAATGGTCCGCCGGAACCGATCGAGATTGCCGACGACAGCGGCTTCAGTATCGCAACCTTGGCGTCGAGCCTCGAACGCCCAAGCAGGATCGCCTCGATGGCCTCGGGAATGCCGTGGCCGCGAATCTTCTCACTGCCGAAGCGCGCCATCAGGCCGATGAGCAGCGCCCCGATCACCGGGACGACGACAGAGGCATAGCCCAGCGGCGTGTCCTGCAGTTTCATATCTGCAAGCGTGAACTGGCCAAAATAGGCAATGTTGGTGGCGAGCCGGATCAATTTCAAAAGCGCGATGCCGGCAAACAGCCCTGCCGTCGCCACCACCACGGCGATGGCGGCGACGAGCAGCACCCTGGCGTCGGTCGTGAAATCCCTGAGATGGCCGGGATTGGAGTGATGGGACTTCATGGCTGATTTTGCTTTCTGGCGGCAGTTGGATCTCGGATATGCGGCACGGTCGAAGCGTCCAGCCGGCTTTGTCGGCTGAATATGTATCGTAACACGATATAAATATTCAAGCCGGTTTTGTTCGAAATCCGTTTGAGCTTTTGCCGAAAACGAACAAATGTCCGGTATGACGCAGCCACAGAAACCACGCCCTGCCATCAGCCGCGCCGACTACCAGCGGCTGTCCGAGTTTCGCTACCTGATCCGCTGCTTCCTCGAATTCAGCCAGATCCAGGCAGAAGACGCCGGCCTGACCCCGCGCCAGCACCAGGCGCTGCTGGCAATCAAGGGATTCCCGGGCGGCGCACCGGTGACGGTTGGCGATCTGGCGGAGCGCCTGCGCATCCGCCATCACAGCGCCGTCGAGCTGGTCAACCGGCTTTGCGAGGCGGGACTGGTCGCAAGGGATCAGGATAAGGATGACCATCGCCGCGTGCTGCTGCGGCTGACCGAGCGCGCCGACGATTGCCTGGCCGAACTGTCGGCCGCGCATCTCGACGAGCTGTCACGCATCGAACCCATGCTGAAACGCCTGCTCGTCCGCGAGTGAACACTCCCGCGTCTCAGCGGTGCCGAATTATTTCCCGGCACCCCGAATCCTTTGGCTTCATGGGAACGTCTCGGACAAGAGCGCGCCTGCAAGACGAAATAGGATCACAGGAACAACCAAGATGAAACGCCATCTGATACGCTACAAGATAAAGCCGGAGCGGGCCGACGAGAACGAGCGGCTGGTCAAGGCTGTTTTCCAGGAGCTGGGCGACAAAGCTCCGGACGGCGTTCGCTACATGACATTGCGGGCCGGCGACGGAACCTTTGTCCATCTGGTCGAAACGGAAACAGATGCCCATGCGGACCTCATCACCGGGCTGGCGGCATTCGAGGCCTTTCAGAATGGGTTCAGGGATCGTTGCATCGAACGCCCACAACGCGAGGAAATGACCTTGGTGGGCAGCTATCGGATGTTGGACCGGTAGGAGCCGACGACATCACGGGAACGCACATGAACATTCCCATTCCCGGCGGCACCCGCGAGCCCTTCGATCGCCTGTTCGGCGAACTGCGCCCGAAGCTGCACCGCTATTGCGCCCGCATGACGGGCTCGGTCATCGACGGTGAGGACGTGCTGCAGGAAGCCCTGACCAAGGCGTTCGAAGCCCTGCCCAACGCCGGCCCGATCGCAAATCCGCAGGGTTGGCTGTTCCGCATCGCCCACAATGCGGCGCTCGACTTTCTGCGCCGGCGAGCCCGCGAAAAGGCCTTTTCCGATGAGGATCCGGACATGATCGTCGACCCGGACAACCCCACCGTCGACCGTCAGGCCGCGGCCGCCGGCCTGCATACCTTCATGCGTCTGCCCGTCGCACAACGAAGCAGCGTCATCATGATGGACGTTCTGGGCTATTCGCTGCAGGAGATCGGCGCCATGCTCGACACCAGCATCCCCGCCATCAAGGCGGCGCTGCACCGTGGGCGCGGCCGCCTGCGCCAGCTCGCCGATGAACCCGAGGATCGCCCTTCCCCCAGACTGAGTGCGTCCGAACGCCTGCTCCTCGACGCCTACATCGATCGCTTCAACGCCCGCGATTTCGACGCGGTGCGCGACATGCTGGCGGACGAAGTGCGGCTGGAGCTGGTGGCCAGGACGCGGCTGTATGGTCGCAAGCAAGTGGGCACCTACTTCCACAATTATTCGCGGGTCGAGGATTGGCGTTTCGTGCCCGGTTTCGTCGAAGGTCGGGCGGCAGTCCTCGTCTGCGATCCCGGCGACCCTACGGCGCGGCCGTCCTACTTTGTGCTGCTGGGATGGCAGGAGGGCAGGCTTGCCGCCATTCGCGATTTTCGTCACGCCCGCTACGTCGCGGACAGCGCCGAGATGTCCCCTCTTTGAACAATTGCCCCGTCGGATTGAACGACGGGAAGGGTCTGCGCTACTGCCTACTGCAACGACTTCAACAGATTGTCGATGGTGAACGGGTTGGACTTCGGCTTGGCCGGCGGCAGATTGTAGTTGACCCCCGGCAACGGCGCACCCTTTGGAGCCTGTTGCGCGGCCTTGCGTTCGGCCTCGAGCCTGGCCTTTTCCTGCGAAGCGATGCGCATCGCCTCTTCCGCCTTCTGCCGCTCCTGCTCGTCGGCTTGCGCCTTGGCTGCCTCGTCGGCTTGCGCCTTGGCTGCCTCGTCGGCGGCCTGCTGCTCGGCCGCAGCCTTGGCGTCGGCATCCGCCTTTGCTTTGGCGTCGGCATCGGCCTTGGCCTTCGCGTCCGCGTCGGCCTGAGCTTTTGCTTCGGCATCGGCTTTCGCCTTTGCGTCGGCTTCAGCCTGGGCCTGCGCATCCGCTTCGGCCTTTGCCTTGGCGTCGGCCTCGGCTTTTAGCCGCGCCGCTTCCTCCCGTTGGCGAAGTTCCTCGGCGGCTTTGTCACGCGCATCCTGCAGCGCCGCGTAGTAGCGCACCTCGCGCCGCAGCCGCTGCTTTTCGAGCAGCGCCGCCTGCATTGCCTCGACGCGCTGTTGTTCCCTCTCCAGCGCGCGCTGGGTCAGGAACTGCGCCAGCGGCTCGCTGTCGAACTGCCGCTTTACGGCGCCGAACGGCCCCTCGGCAGTGAAATTCACGACCGGCTCGGAGCCGACCAGCGCCTCGTCGCCGGGCCGATAGGTGATCGCGCCCTTGGCGGAAACCATGGCTGCGTTGAGGTCGGCCGTGATGTCGGCGGACAAGGTCGCCGCCGGATTCTCCAAGCTGATCGGCGGTGCCCTGAGCGTGCCGCCGGCAACCGTGAAGGCGATGTCGCTATCCTTGGCGGCAAAACTGCCATCGGCGGCGATCTGCGGCGCGAAGCCGGCGGTCTTGGCCGCATCGATGTCGCGCCCGATCGCATCCGCCTTGGCGAGGAACGCGCTGAACGCATCGGGATTGACGCCGGCGACCTGCAAGCTCTTCAGCGTCGCCGTGCCGGAGCCGGACAAGGCGGCCACCATCCCGTCGACCGATTTGCCGCTGGTCGACAGTGCCGTCGAGAAATCGCCATTGCCGCTGATGCCGGCATCCGGCAGCACGCTCGCCAGATCGGCGCCGGCCAGTTTCATCTGGCCGCTGAAAAGCCCGGTGCCGTCATTGTTCTTCAGTTCGAACAGGCCCGTCAGCGCACCATTAAGGAATTTCGCCTTGAGATCCGAAACCCGGATGCCTTCCTGGTCGAGCTTCAGCGAAAAGCTGGCGTCATAGGCGGTGGCGAACGGACCGGCGGCAAGTGCGGCCGTCGTCAGGTCGAGATCGGCGGTGAACGGCAGGCTGGATTTCTGACTGAACGGAGCAGCCGGCCACCCGCCAATCTTGTCCCTCAGGAACGCGGAATCGCCGAACAGCGCCACCGCCATCGGATCGAGGTCGAGTTCGTCGAGCGCCAGCGCGCCGGCCAGATGCGGCACGCCGTCCTTGACGTCGACATTGACATCACCCGACACCGCCGCCTCGTTGAGGGCGCCATTGAGATCGCCCAGCACCAGCAGGCCGTTGCCATAGTCGCCCTGCGCCGAAAGCGACGCCGACATGCCGGCGCCCATGCCGGGCAGACCGATGCCGGTCGTCATCAGCCACGGCTCGATGTCGGAGGCATCGAGGCTGAGCTTGCCCTTGGCGGCGAAGCCTTGCGACGTATCGGCGAGCGTCCCCTCGAAACCGGCCTTGAAGTCGTCGCCGGCAAGGCTGAAACTTGTCGCCAGGCCGCCGCCAAGCGTCCCCTTGGCCTGGATGTCCGTGCTTGCCTCGCCCAGCATTCCGAGCGGCAGCGCCGGCAGGCCGTAGAGCGCCAGCAGCGCGGTGGCGTCGGGGTTCTTGGCGTTGAAGGTCAGCGTCACCGGCGCTTCGAGAAGCTTGTCCGCAGCCCCCTTCCCCGACAGTGACGCCGAAAAGGCAGAGCCGCCGGCCTTGCCTTGTCCGCTCACCGCCAGCCCGGTCGTGCCATCGCCATTGTCGGCAGCACTTGCCACAAGGTCGACGCGCGCATCCTGGAACAGCTCGGGATAGGCCGCGGCGCGGCTTGCCAGCCCGTTCAGCACCGCATTGTCGCGATAATGCTGGGCCGCGACGTCGATCAGCGGCTTGAGATCGACGGCGACCACCGAAGCATCGAGCTTACCCGTCGGACTCGCTGGAAAATCCTTGATCCGGCCGGTGGCGCTGATCGAGGCACCGGCAAGCCCGCCGACCGACAACCGGTCGATTTCAAGCAGCCCGTCGCGCAGCCTGAGCGCCGTGTCGACCGTGTCGGCGGTCAGGCCGCCGGCGCTGACAGGCCCCGCCTTGATCTGGAAATCGAGGTCGCGGTCGGCAAAGCGGTTGGCGCCCTTGTCGCTGACGAAGATCGAGGCGAAGGCCGCCAGCCCGTCTACATCGAGATCGCCGCCTTCGAGCCGCATCAGCACCGATGGCTTGGCGTCGTCGGGCTGGCTGGAATCGATGCGGCCGGAAAACTTCGCCTTGCCCAGGATCAGTTCGAGATCGCTGAAGGCCTGGCGCTTTTCCGAGAGATCGACCTTGGCCTTGAAGCCCGCGGCGGGCAGACGGCGGATCGCCTCGTCGACATCCTTCGACAGCCAGGCGGCAAAGCCGGAAGGTTGCGCCACCGCCAGCAGCAGCGAGCCGGTGAAGCCGAAATGATCCTCGACGCTGAGCATGCCGTTGGCTTCCAGCGTGGTACGGCCGGGCAGTGTCGCGGCGAGCGATTTCACCAACCAGCCGCCATCCGTCGGCTCGGCGGAAAGGTGAACGTCGCGCACCGTGGTGTCGCCGGCGACCACTGCCGGGAGCTTGACCTCGACGGTTCCGGGTATGGTCGGCTTCGGCAGCTCGTGCAAAGCTTGCTCGAGCGCTGCGATGCGCTGGTCCAGTGTCGCCCCGGCGGCGGCCTCGGCGCCCACCGCCGCGTCGAACTGCACCTGTGCGCCACTCGCCTCGATGGCGAAGCTCGGCTTCAGCCCGAGATCGACCGAGGCCTTGCCATCGGCCGTGTAGGGATTGTCGAGCGGTCCGGTCTCGAAGCGGAACTCGTCGACGCCGAGCCTCTGGTGGTCGAGCGAAAACTTGCCGTTCAGCCGAAAGCCCGGATCGGGCTTGCCGGCGCTGACCTTCACCGTCTCGCCATCGGTGCCGCGCAGCGCCCCGCTGTTCTTGTCGGCACCGGAAATCTTGAACTGGCCGGAATAGACGGCCGCACCGTTGACGATGCCGGCATTACCGTCGGTCTCGATGACCAGCGGATAGGCGTCGGGATCGGCCTTCAGCCGAAGCCGCATCTGCCCATTGCCTTCGGCCTTGCCGGTGGAGGCATCGACCGTGGTGCGAAGGCCGTCCAGCCGCAGCGTGCCGTCCATGCGCCACGGACCTGCCAGCGACTTGGCCGAGATGGTCGAGTTGATCTCGGAGATGAGATGGCTGCGCCCACCGGCGGCATGGCGCAGTTCGATCTGCCCTTCCGTCACCGTCAGCTTTTCGATCGAGATCTGGTTGAGGTCGAAGGGCGAGGACGGCCGCATCGCCCAGTCGACCGTGCCGTTGTTGGCAATATCGATGGTCGCCTTCGGCCGCACCAGCCGCATGTCGAAGATCAGCACTTCGCCGCGCAGGAAGGGCGCCAGCTCGGCATCCATCGAAAACGTCTCGACGGTCATCGCCGGCTGGCCATTCGGGCCACCGGCGACGGCGACATCGGAGAAGGTCACCGAGGGGAACGGCAACAGCCGCGCCGTGGCGTCGCCCTGCACGGTCACCTTGCGGCCGAGAATGGCGCTGGACTCGCGCTCGAACTCGGCGCGGTAGCCGGTCCAGTCGACAAAATACGGCACCACCAGCGCCGCACACAGCACCAGCACAAACAGGCCACCAAAGATTACGAACAGGCGTGCGAGCATCAGCTCCGAACGAGTTGATTGAAATTCTGCCGCACTCTACCCGCATCCGCGTGTCGATAAAGAGGCAATTCATCCAGTGTTGCGCGATGTCGGATGATCTGAAACAAATCCGGGAAAAGCGGAGTGTTTTCGGATGTCGGGCAAGAACTGGGACCGCGTGCCGATCGACGCACAGAGCGTCGACGCTCCACTGTCGTTGTCGGCGGCCTTTCTTGTTGTCACCGTCGCCAGCGAGCAGAGCGCGCTCGCCAAGGTCGGCTCGGTGCTCGGCGGACTGGACGATCTCGTCAAGACTGTCGGCTTTCGCGACCTTTCCGGCCGCCTGTCCTGCATCGCCGGCATCGGCCGCGATCTCTGGGATCGTCTCAGTCCAGACCGAAGGCCGCTCGAACTGAAACCGTTTGCGCCGATCAAGGGAGCGGTTCATTCGGCGCCGTCGACAGCGGGCGACCTCCTCTTCCATATCCGGTCCGAGCGCCCAGACATGTGCTTCGAGTTCGAGCGCATTTTGCTCGACAGTCTTGGTGCCACGGTGACTGTCGTCGACGAGGTGTCGGGCTTTCGCTATTTCGATGCGCGTGACCTGCTCGGCTTTGTCGATGGCACGGCCAACCCGACCGGCCTCGATCTGCCCGCCGCGGCGCTCGTCGGCGACGAGGATGCCGATTTCGCCGGCGGCAGCTATGTCGTCGTCCAGAAATATCTGCACGATCTCAATGCGTGGGCGCGAACGCCAACGCCCGTTCAGGAAGAGATCATCGGCCGTACCAAGATCGACAACATCGAAATCGATGATGACGACGCGCCGCGCAAGTCGCACAAGTCGCTGGCCACCATCGAGGATGCCGATGGCAATGAACACGAAATCCTGCGTGACAACATGCCCTTCGGCCAGCCGGGGCGGCAGGAGTTCGGAACCTATTTTATCGGCTATAGCAGGTATCTCTGGGTGATCGAGAAGATGCTGCAGCGAATGTATGTCGGTGACCCGCCAGGCGCCTACGACCGGCTGCTCGATTTCTCCACGCCGCACACCGGCACAACGTTCTTCGCACCAACCCGCCCCATGCTGCAGACACTTGTTCAGGGCACGCTGGAGCAGTCACCATCACCTGCGCCGTAGCAGCCTGTCGAGTAAGCGAACCGGTTTGACCTGGCGCATGGGCGCCTGATGTCCGGCGGCTTCCATCAAAACGCTCAAGACCGCCCCCTCATGCAGGCTGGCCGAAAAACTCTCGGCAATGAATTCCAGCGTCGAATCGTGGAACGTCAGGATAAAATGCCGGTAGTCTGAAAACATTTCAGGTTTGTGGGACGAATGAACTCGATTTGCCCGCTCCAGGGAAGCGATCCACGAGGAGTTGAGAACTTCGAATGACCCGTAGGACCGCAAGCCCAGCGCGTAAAGACGGTGGCCGCTGATGGCTTCGTCGTTCGGCGGGCCGAATTGAAATGCCAGATAAGGGTCTGCCGTCAGGATCGCGACGGACTGGTTGCCCGTTACAGGCGAAACCGAGCGCGGATTCGTGCCATCGAATGACGGATCTGGAATGTTGACGATATAGGCAACGAGCAGTCTGCGTTCATCCGCGAAGACGTGGGGCAGTGGAGCGCCAGCAGACGATTGCGGCACCTCGATCGGCAGAAGCGTCTCGGCCGCCGACATCTATCTGCCGACGCCCGGCAGGATCTTGCCGGGGTTCATGATATCAAGCGGATCGAGCGCCTGCTTGATCGTGCGCATGATGTCGACGCCATGACCGAGTTCATGGCGCAGGAAGCCAACCTTGCCCTGGCCGATCCCGTGCTCGCCGGTGCAGGTGCCGTCCATGGCGATCGCCCGCATGTTGAGCCGCGCGACGAACTTTTCGGACAGCGCGATCTCCTTGGGGTCGTCGACGTCCATCAGCACCAGCACGTGAAAATTGCCGTCGCCGGCATGGCCGACGATCGGCGCGATCAATCCCATTTCTGCGATATCGGCTTCGGTCTCGGTGACGCATTCGGCAAAGCGCGAGATCGGCACGCAGACGTCGGTCGACAGCCCCTTGGCGCCCGGCCGCAGCGTCAGCGACGACCAGTACGCGTCGTGCCTCGCCTTCCACAGCTTCGTCCGTTCCTCGGCGACGCTGGTCCACAGGAATGGGCCGCCGCCATTCTCCTCGGCGATCATGCCGAAGGTCTCTGCCTGCTCGGCAACGCCGGCATCGCTGCCGTGGAATTCGACGAACAGGCACGGGCTCTCGGGATAGTCGAGCTTCGAATAGATCTTCATCGCCCGCATCTGCAGCGCGTTGACCAGTTCGATGCGCGCCACCGGAATGCCCATCTGGATGGTTGCGATGACGGCGTTGCAGGCCGCCTCGACGCTCGGAAACGGGCAGACGCCGCCGGAGATCGCCTGCGGGATGCCTTGCAGCTTCAGCGTCAGCGAGGTGATGATGCCGAGCGTGCCTTCCGAGCCGATCAACAGCCGTGTCAAATCGTAGCCGGCCGAACTCTTTTTCGCGCGCTTGCCGGTCGTCACCGTCTCGCCGTCGGCCATGACGGCTGTCAGCGACAGCACGTTCTCGCGCATCGTGCCGTAGCGCACCGCATTGGTGCCGGACGCCCGTGTCGCCGCCATGCCGCCGAGCGAGGCATTGGCGCCCGGATCGATCGGAAAGAACAGGCCGGTGTCGCGCAGATGCCGGTTCAGATCCTCGCGCGTGACGCCGGGTTCGACCGTGCAGTCGAGATCCTGTGGATTGACCGCCAGGATGCGGTTCATCCCCGACGTATCGACCGAGATGCCGCCGCCCGGTGCGTTGGTGTGGCCTTCCAGCGATGAGCCGACGCCGAAGGCGATCACCGGCACCCGATGCGCGGCGCAAGCGCGCACGATCTCCTGCACCTCGGCCGCCGTCTCCGGAAAAGCGACTCCGTCCGGCGCCTGCGTCGGGATATAGGTGGTGGTGTGGGCGTGCTGCTCGCGGGTCGCCTGGCCGGTCTGGAAGCGCTCGCCGAGCCTTTGCTTGAGGATGCCGAGCACCGCGGCGATGCCTTCCTCGTTGCGCTCGACCGGATTGAGGTCGCTCAGAGCCATGAATTCCTCCGCGAATGGACCAGCGTCCACCCTTGTTATGCATTTATGGATGCGTAGTCTCACCGGCCACGCTCTGTCCAGACCAGCCCGCTGTCCCCGCACCAGAACAAGGAAGTTTCGATGTCCATCCCCGCCCCCTTCGTCTCCCAACCCATGGACATCGAGAAGGACTGGATCGATTACAACGGCCATCTCAACATGGCTTATTACAACGTGCTGTTCGACCGCTGTTCGGACGATGCCTTCGAGGCGATGGGCATGGGGCCGAACTACGCCAGGGACCGCCGCCTCACCATCTACACGGCGGAAGTCCATGTCTGCTACGTGCAGGAGCTGCATCTGGAGCACAAGGTCACGGTTACCTTCCAGTTGATCGACCATGACGACAAGCGGCTGCGTGTCTACCAGGAAATCCGCCACGTCGACGGTTGGCTCGCCGCCACCTCCGAATCGCTTTCGCTGCATGTCGACATGTCCGGGCCGAAGGTGGCGCCGTTCCCCGCCGATGTGTTGTCCAAGGTCGAAGCCATGCGCGCCGCCCATTCCGCATTGCCGATGCCGGAGCGCGCCGGCCGTTCGATCGGGATTCGTCGCAAGACCGCTTGAAGCGACTCGAGGCCCACGTTAACCTTACCGAGGTTTTAACGGGAAGAAGCCAATTGGGCCATTGAACGACTCAGCAGAGCGGTCGAAAACGATCCTCATGGGTTGCGATACGGGCGGCGCGGCGAAGCCGGTTCGAGGGACGTGCATGAAAACCGACATCAAGGTCGAGGTGGACAGGCTTGTCGCCGATCCGCGCATCACCGACTATGATTTCTGGCGCTCTCTCAAGAACGTCAACAACGAGATCTTCCACATCGCCAACAACAACGAGCCGATCCCGTTCGACATGATCCGCTGGCGCGCCATCCTGAAACAGGCGCGCATGAAGCGCGGCCACGCCTAAAATCTTCGAACCGACAATCCTGCCTTCAAGGCGACCGCTTCACCGCCGCCAGCGGCGAGCGCGCCACCACCGGTGACGATTGGATGATGGCCGTATTCGTCATCGCATAGGGGATGATGCGGTCGATCACCCGTTCGAGCTCGGCCACCGAGCCGACATGCGCGAGCGCGATGAAACAGTCCTCGCCGGTCACCCGGTCGCATTGCGCGATCTCCGGCAGCTCGCGGATGATCTCGGCCACGACAGCCAGTTGCCCCGGCACCGGACGGATGCGCAGCCATGCCGACAGCGGCAGGCCAAGTGCGGCAGGGTTGATCCTGACCGAATAGGCCTCGATCACGCCGCTCTCCTGCAGCCGTTTGATTCGCTCGGCGACACTCGGCGCCGACAGGCCGACCGAGCGTGCAAGTTCGGCCGTGCTGATGCGTGCGTCCTTTTCCAGCAGACGCAGGATCTTCATATCCGCCGCATCGAGGTCGACACTTTCAGTTCGAAGGCGTTTCATGGAAAATCCCTTGATTCCGGGCGAAAGATAGCCAGAAGAGCCAACCATCATCCATGTAAATCAGCAAATCTGCCTGCGATACTGATCCGATGGACAACCAAACGCAAGCTCTTGAGGCAAGCCTTTCCCCTGCTGGCCATGTGCTTGGCGGGCTGGAGGCAAGGCTGCCGCCGCATGTCTGGTTCGGTGTCAGCGCCGTCTTCCACTATCTCGGGCCGGCCTTCGCCGTGCTGCTGTTCCCGCATGTCGGCGTGCTTGGCATGGCATGGCTGCGCATCGCCACGGCCGCGCTGATCTTCGCGCCGTTGACCCGTCCATGGCGAACCTTCGCCCGCGCCGATCGCCCGACGCGGCTGCTGCTGCTGGCCTTCGGTGCCTGCCTGGCGGTGATGAACTGTTCTTTCTATCTGGCGCTCGACCGCTTGCCGATCTCGCTGGTGGCGGCGATCGAATTTGTCGGCACCATCGGCATTGCATTCATCGGCCTCAGGAGCCCGCGCAATCTTGCCGCCCTTGCCGTTGCCGTCACCGGCACTTTGCTGCTCATCGACATAAAGTGGTCGAGCGATCCGGTCGGGCTGTTCTGGGCCTTCCTCAACGGCGCGCTGTTCGTCTGCTACATCGTGCTCGGCCACCGCGTCGCCCGCGCAGGCGCAGGCGACGGCATCGCCAGCCTCAGCGCGGCCATGGCGATCGCCTTTGTTGTCGTGCTGCCGATCGGCTTCACCGATGCGCTGCCGGCCTTTTTCTCACCGTTGCTGCTTCTCGCCGCCATCGGCGTCGGCATCTGCTCGTCGGTCATTCCTTACATCTGCGACCAACTCGCCATGTCGCGTTTGCCGCGGGCCAGCTTTGCACTGATGCTGTCGCTGCTGCCGGTCACAGCGACGCTGATCGGCGTTATCGTGCTGTGCCAGATTCCAAGCCTCAGAGATTGCCTCGGCATTGCGCTGGTGGTCGCCGGCGTTGCCTTCCACAAGCGGGCGCGCTGAAACAACTACGCCAGCTTCTCCTTCAGGAAAGCGATCGTGCGGCCCCAGGCGAGGTCGGCCGCTTTCTTGTCGTAGCGAGCCGCCGAGGTGTCATTGTTGAAGGCGTGGTTGGCGCCTTCATAGACAAAGACCGTGTATTCGACATGCGCCGCATCGAGCTCCTTCTTGAAGGCGTCGATGCCGGCATTGGTGCGCTCGTCCAGCCCGGCATAGTGCAGCAGCAATGCCGCCTTGATCTTCGACACATCGGCGGCCTTCGGCTGCATGCCGTAATAGGCGACGCCGGCGCTGAGATCGGGTGCGTTGACGGCCAGCGAGTTGACCGTGCCGCCGCCCCAGCAGAAGCCGACGGCACCGACCTTGCCATTGCCGTCCTTGTCGCCCTTGAGGAAAGCGACCGTTGCCACGCCATTGGCCGCCGTCTGCGCCGGATCGAGCTTGCCAAACATGTCCCGCGCCTTGTCCTCATCATCAGGCGTGCCGCCGAGCGGCGACAGAAAATCCGGCGCCAGTGCCACGAACCCTTCCAGCGCCACGCGTCGCGCCACGTCGCGGATATGCGGGTTGAGACCCCTGTTCTCGTGCACCACGATGACGGTGCCGAGCTTGCCAGTCTGGTCGGCCGGCCTGACCAGATAGCCCTTCATGTCGCCGCCGCCGCCGGGATAGCTGATGTCCTCGGCCTTCACGCGCGGATCGTTGTCGGCGACGATTGCCGCTTGCGCCGAATTCGCCGCCAAAAGCGGCGCGATCGCGGCGGCCGCCGCGCCCGACCCGGCAAGCCTGGTCAGCTGTTCCATGAAGCGCCGGCGGTCGAGCGTCAGATGCGTGTATTCGTCATAGGCGTCGATCATCGCCTGAGTGATGGCAGGCTTGGTGTTGACGTCGGTCATGGGGCGCTCCTTCGATCTCGGATCTCGACTTCGGTGTCCTCGTCGTCCGCAAGATAGGGGCGAGCTTCGCATCGTCCAGTCACGGCTCGATGACGCCCTGTATCGCGATGGCCTGAAGGCGGCGGATCATCACATTTTGGTCATCGGCGACAAATCTTGATGGCGTTGCCACATTAGTGGGGGAGACTGCTGGACCTCGGCCGCGCCATGGCGCGGTGACGGTCCTGATCTGAAAGGCCCGATCTGAAAGGAACGATGCCGATGACCATGCCTTCCCCGATCCTGGCGACCGCTTTCCTGGTTGCCGCGGCTGCCATCCTGGCGCTGCGCGCGACGATCGTTGCCGCAAGCCGGAGGTCCATGGTCAAGGTTCGCAGCCGCCAGCGCCATCCGGCTAACACGAAAACCAAAGGTTGAGGTCTGACCATGAACGTCCAGGATATCGTCAACACCGTCTCGCAGAAGGCGGGCCTCGACCAGGCCACGACGGAGAAGGTCGTCGGCACAATTTTCTCGGTGCTCGAACACGAGGCGGAAGGCACGAACGCGTCATCGTTTTTCGCCAAGATCCCCGGCGCCGACGACCTTGCCCATCAGTATGACGTCATGGCCGCCGCCCCGGCCGCTGGCGGCGGTGGCTTCCTGTCGTCGCTGCAGGGTGCGCTTGGCGGCGTTCTCGGCGAAAAAGCCGGCGCGCTGGTCAACGGCCTCGCCGCGCTGAAGGCATCGGGCCTCGACATGGCGCAGATCCAGAAGGCCGGCACGACGCTGATCCAGCAGGCCGAGGCGGCCGCCGGCCCCGACCTGACCAATGAGGTGCTCGGCTCGGTGCCCGGCCTGAAGAGCCATCTCGGAATTGGCTGAGGCGACGACCCATCAAGCCAAACTGGTCCTGAAGTAGCCTTCCCTATTTCGGCAGCGCGTAGGCCATCACATAATCCCCCGGCTTGGTGCCGACCGAGCCGTGGCCGCCGGCGACGATGACCACGAACTGGCGCCCGTCGGCGACCGTATAGGTCATCGGCGTGGATTGCCCGCCGGCCGGCAGCCTGGCCTGCCAGAGCTGCTTGCCGGATGTCAGGTCATAGGCACGCAGATAATCGTCAACGGCCGCGCCCAGGAACGCGACACCGCCGGCGGTGATCATCGGCCCACCGATGCCCGGCACGCCGACCTTCAGCGGCAACGGCAGGGGCGTCATGTCGTAGACGGTGCCGTTGCGATGCTTGTAGGCAATGGTGCCGGTGCGCAGATCCACGCCCGCGACATAGCCCCAGGGCGGTGCCTGGCAAGGGATGCCGAGCGGTGACAGGAACGGTCCCATCACCACCGCATAGGGCGCGCCTTCGTTGCGGTTCAACCCTTGCTCGCTGCCGCGCCCTTCGTCCGGCGGCGGCACCTGATCGCGCGGAATGAGCTGCGACTTGAATGCCAGGTAGGTCGGCATGCCGAACATCACTTGCCGCACCGGATCGACCGCGACGCCGCCCCAGTTGAAGGTGCCGAAATTCCCGGGATAGATCAGCGAGCCCTGTACGGACGGCGGCGTGTAGCGACCCTCATAGCGCAGGCTCTGGAATTCGATCCGGCACGCCAGCTGGTCGAACATGGTGATGCCCCACATGTCGGCACCGGTAAGCGGCTTCGGATTGAACGAGAGATCCGATTCTGGCTGTGTTGGCGACGTGTGGTCGCCCTCGATGGCACCGCCGGGCGCCGGCACTTCCTTGACCCCAATCACTGGCTCGCCGGTGCGCCTGTCAAGCACATAGAGGTCGCCCTGTTTGGTCGGCCCGACCAGCGCCGGCACGACCGTGCCGTCGGCCTTGGTGATGTCGATCAGGCTAGGCTGAGCCGGCACGTCCATATCCCAGAGGTCGTGGTGGACGGTCTGCCGCACCCAGCGCAACTGCCCGGTGTTGAGGTCGAGCGCGGTGATCGACGACGAAAATTTCTCGACATTGTCGCTACGCCCGGCGCCGAGCTGATCCGGCGTCTGGTTGCCGAGCGGCACGTAGAGCAGCCCAAGCTTCTCGTCGGCGCTTGGCGTCGACCACATGTTGGGCGAGTTGGCGGTATAGGTCTGGCCCGCCGCCAGCGGCGTCGTCTGGTCCGGGTTGCCGGAATCCCAGTTCCACACCAGGGCGCCGGTGCTGACATCATAGGCGCGGATGACGCCCGACGGCTCCTGCGTCGAATAATTGTCGTTGACCGCGCCGCCGACGATAATCTTGCCGCCTGATATCAGCGGAGCCGAGGTCGAGTAGTAATAGCCCGACTTCGGATAGGGCATATTGGTCAAGAGGTTCAGCGTGCCGCCCTCCGCGAAGGCCGGGCAGACCTGCCCATTGGCGGCGTCGAGCGCGATCAGCCGCGCGTCCGAGGTCGGCAGGTAGACGCGGGTCGCGCAGGGCTGGCCGGCGGCGATGGCGGCATCGGCATAGTAGGACACGCCGCGGCAGGTCTGGTGCTGGCGGTCCTTGTCGAGCTTGATCTTGGGATCGTAGCGCCATTTCTCCTTGCCGGTCGCTGCATCGACCGCGATGGCGAAATTGTGCGGCGTGCAGATGTAGAGCGTGTCGCCGATCTTCAGCGGCGTCACCTGATAGGTGGTCTCGCCGATATCGTCCGGCCCCTTCACGTCACCGGTGCGGTAGGTCCAGGCCGGCTGCAGCTTGGCAACATTGTCCGGCGTGATCTGGTCGAGAGGCGAATAGCGCTGGCCAAACTGCGTGCGTCCGTAATAGTGCCACTCGCCGGCCGGCACATCGTTGCCGAGGTTGGCATTGGCGACCACCTTGTCTGTGCCGAGTTCGCCGGCAATGTCCTTCGGATCAGCGGTCATCGAATATCCGGCGACGGCAAGCGATGCCAGCACGGCAAGGATGAGCGGCGCACGCGCGTCGGGGCCGGCAAGACCCTGCCTTGCCCACGGCGTCAGCAGCCACAGCGCCACTAGCACGATGATGCCGCCGCGCGGCCCGAGTTCCCACCAGTCGAAGCCGGTTTCCCAGACAGCCCAGGCCAGCGTGGCGAGCACGATCGCCGCGTAGAGCCACAGCGCGGTGGATCGGCGCCGATAGAGCAGCCAGGCGGCGATCAGGAAGGCGAGACCGGCAATGACATAGTACCAGCTGCCGCCCAGCGAAGCCAAGCGAATGCCACCGCCGCCAAGCGCCAGACCGATCAGGAAAAGGATGAGGGAGGTGATGGTGACAGCCAAGATGATACTCCTTCGACTGTTGCGCTTGCGACGCCCAAGGCAGCCCGATGCGCCGTTCCTGCCCTGGGCACAACTTTCTCCTGCCCGCCCCGCCTGTCAAGCTGGCCCACACGCCAAGGTGGCAATCCAGCTTGCCTGCAGTCGACTTTTCCAGCAGTCTCTGTTGGATCATTTCTACTCTGGAGCAAGCAAATGACGTCATTCGTTCCGCCGCTGACGCGCCTGGCGTTTGCGCTCTGCTGCCTTGTCTCCCTCACCGTGGCCGCGCCGGCGCAGACGCTGCATGAGATCAACAAGGCGAACGGCTTCCACGAGATGCTGACGGCTATCGGCCCGGGTTTCGTCGCGGCCGTGAAATCGGCGCCGGAAACGCCGCCGCAGAAAGTCCAGGACGCCCTGGCGGCGGCCATGGAAGGCGCCTTTGACGCGAACAAGATGGAAGCAGCCATCGAAGCGCGAATGGTGGACAAACTGCCCGCCAAGGACCTGTCCGACCTGGCCTCATTCTATGCGTCACCCCTCGGCAAACAGGTCACGGCGCTGGAAATTCAGGCCTCCACTCCAGCAGAAAGGGAACGCAAGACCATCGAAGGCCCCAAAATCCTGGGCGAGCTTCCGTCCAGGGATCCGGACCGGCTCGCACAGTACAGACAAATCGTCGATGATCTCAGCGCTGTCGACACCGGAGAAGCCGTGGCCTTGAACATGGGCTATGCGATGCTGTCCGAGATGTTGGGAGCGGCCGGAAAGCCCCTGCCCGACGATCAGATCATGGCCCTGCTGCGTCAGCGGTCCGAGGGTCTTCGTCATAACATCGAAACGGACGTCATGGTGTCGGTGGCCTACATCTACCGGGACCTGCCGCTTGACGATCTCAAACTTTACGGGGCTTTCCTCGCGTCACCCGCCGGCCGCCACTATTACGACCAGATGCAGGTCGCCCTCGGCGCCGTGATGACGGACGAGGCGCGCTCGTTCGGACATCGATTTTTCGTCGCCCTCGGTTATCGCAAGGCCTGAACCGCAACACCAAGCACTTTACCGGAACAAAACGTAGACACTTCTGGCCTTTCGCCGCCGAATCACTACATTCGGGGGGAGATGTCCGGCTTTTCCGAAGACATGCCCTTTTTCGACGAACCCAATGCGAGGCCCACGGCCCCGTCGGGCATTGCCGCGCGCGCCATGGCTGCCCGCAGCGGCCACAACAATGCACCCGATTATCTGAAGGGGCTGAACCCCGAGCAACGGCTGGCGGTGGAAACCACTGAGGGCCCGGTTCTGGTGCTGGCCGGCGCCGGCACCGGCAAGACCCGCGTCTTGACCACCCGCATCGCCCACATCCTCGCCACCGGCAAGGCCTTCCCGTCGCAGATCCTCGCCGTCACCTTCACCAACAAGGCCGCGCGCGAAATGAAGCAGCGCATTGGCATCCTGATCGGCGAAGGCAATGTCGAAGGCATGCCCTGGCTCGGCACCTTCCACTCGATCGGCGTCAAGCTCTTACGCCGCCATGCCGAGCTGGCCGGCTTGAGATCCGACTTCACCATCCTCGACACCGACGATGTCGTGCGGCTGATCAAGCAATTGATCCAGGCCGAGGGGCTGGACGACAAGCGCTGGCCGGCCAAGCAGTTCGCCCAGATGATCGACGGCTGGAAGAACAAGGGGCAAGGCCCGGCCGACATCGCCGAGGGCGACGCCCGCGCCTTCGCCAACGGCAAGGGCCGCGAACTCTACAAGGCCTATCAGGCGCGGCTGCAGACGCTGAACGCCTGCGACTTCGGCGACCTTTTGTGCCATCCGATCCGCATCTTCCGCGCCAATCCGGATGTTCTGAAGGAATACCACAAACGCTTCAAATACATCCTCGTCGACGAATATCAGGACACCAACACCGCCCAATACATGTGGCTGCGCCTCTTGGCACAGCGGCCCGATGCCGGACGCCCGTCAACATCGACAGATCTGCGATCGGCCGAGGGCCGCAAGCCCGACCGGGCGTTGGCCGGTCAGGCCGCCCCCGCGGAGGCCAGCGAGCGAAGCTCGCGTGCGGCCGTGAGCGACAGTAAAGTCAACATCTGCTGCGTCGGCGACGACGATCAATCCATCTATGGCTGGCGCGGCGCCGAGATCGACAACATCCTGCGCTTCGACAAGGATTTTCCCGGCGCCACCATCGTAAGGCTGGAGCGCAACTACCGCTCCACCGCGCATATCCTTGGGGCTGCCTCCCACCTCATCGCCCACAATGAGGGCCGCTTCGGCAAGACGCTGTTCACCGACCGCGACGAGCCCGAGGACGGCAAGGTGCATGTCCACGCCGCCTGGGATTCCGAGGAGGAAGCCCGCGCCGTCGGCGAGACAATCGAGGCCTATCAGCGCCAGAAGCACAACCTCAACGACATGGCCATTCTGGTGCGCGCCTCCTTCCAGATGCGCGAGTTCGAGGACCGTTTCGTCACGCTCGGCCTCAACTACCGCGTCATCGGCGGTCCGCGCTTCTACGAGCGCATGGAAATCCGTGATGCGCTGGCCTTCTTCCGCGTCGTCGCGCAAGGCGCCGACGACCTCGCCTTCGAACGCATCGTCAACGTGCCCAAGCGCGGCCTGGGCGAAACCACCATCCGCCAGATCCACGACACAGCGCGCGCGCTGCGCGTGCCGATGCTGGAAGCCGCCGCCAAGCTCGCCGAGAGCGACGAGTTGAAGCCGAAGCCGCGCGCCGCCTTGCGCGAAGTCGCCGCCAATTTCGAGCGCTGGCAGAAGGCGCTGGAAACCACGCCGCATACCGAACTCGCCGAGACCATCTTGGAAGAGAGCGGCTACACCGACATGTGGAAGAACGACCGCTCGGTCGAGGCGCCCGGCCGGCTGGAAAACCTGAAAGAACTGATCCGCTCCATGGAGGAGTACGAGTCGCTGCGCTCCTTCCTCGAGCATGTCGCCCTGGTCATGGACGCGGAGCAGAATGCCGAACTCGACGCCGTCAACATCATGACACTCCATTCGGCGAAAGGCCTCGAATTCGAGACCGTCTTCCTGCCCGGTTGGGAGGAAGGCCTGTTCCCGCACCAGCGTGCGCTCGATGAAGGCGGCCGCTCCGGGCTGGAGGAAGAGCGCCGTCTCGCCTATGTCGGCCTGACCCGCGCCAAGAAGAACCTGCATCTGTGGTTCGTTTCCAACCGCCGCATCCACGGCCTGTGGCAGTCGACCATCCCGTCGCGCTTTCTCGACGAACTGCCGGAAGCCCATGTCGAGGTCGCCGAAAGTGGCAACTCCTACGGCGGCTACGGCAATTCCTATGGCGGCGGTTCCTTTGCCTCCGGAAGAGGCGGCCGGCAGAATCCGTATGGCGCCTCGCGCTTCGACAATGTTGGCGCCGACACCGAGAAATCCGGCGCCTTCTCAAACACGTACGCGACGCCTGGCTGGCAGCGCGCGCAAGCCAATCGCACCGAAGCGACCGACCGCAACTGGGGCTCGCGCTCCGGCCACCACGTCGAGCGCATCGGCTATGGCGAGACCGACTCCGGCTACGGCGCCGGACGCACCTCCGTCAAAGGCCGCACCATCGACGGCGAACTGGTCGCCAAATCCGTCTCCGACACGCCGTCCGCCTTCAACGTCGGCGACCGCGTCTTCCACCAGAAATTCGGCAACGGCAACATCTCCGCCATCGAAGGCAACAAGCTGACCATCGACTTTGACAAGGCCGGCCAGAAACGCGTGCTGGACGGGTTCGTCGCAGCGGTGTGAGCACCCACCTGCCCGGTTGTCCTACAAGCGACTCGCCCGGCTAAGATCTCCCGCCCTTCACCGATACCGCGCCTGGTTCCATTTATGGCCGAGCAGCGACAGGATGATGATCAGTCCGTTGAAGAACTGGACGTAGAAGCCGCTGAGGCCAGCCGCCACGACGCCGGTCTGGATGAACGACACGGTGACGGCGCCGATGGCGCCGCCGACGACGGTGCCGATGCCGCCCCAGGTCGGCGTGCCGCCGACGAACACCGATGCCAGCACCGGCAAGAGATAGCCATCCCCGGCGGTCGGCCACCAGGTGAAGTTGATCATCACCGAGAAGGTGCCGGCGATCGCCGCACCAATGCCGACGAAGACGAACACCTTCACCCGCACGCGCTTGACGTCGATGCCCATCTGCTGGGCGCTGTCGGGATTGTCGCCGACCACTCTCACCTGCGCGCCGAAGCGGTGGCGGTTGTAGAGCATCGCCGACAGCACGACGAAGGCTATGGCCCAGAAGATCTGCACCGGGATGCCATAAACCTGGCTGGAGAAGATTTTGTAGGCCCAGCTGTCGGCGAGGCCGGTCAGCGACATCGACTTGCCCTCGTTGACGATCTGGATCAGGCCGCGCAGCAGGAAGTTCATGCCGAGTGTGGCGATCAGTGACGACAGCCCGCCATAGACCACCAGCGAGCCGACCAGGAAGCCGAGCAGCATGCCGGTGACGAGTGCCGCGGCAATGCCGAGGAACGGATCGTAGCCGGCCTGCACGACCAGCGCGAAGACCCATGAAGCAAAACCCATCGTCGCCGGAAACGACAGGTCGATCTCGCCGCAGGTGACGACGAAGACCAGCGGCACCACCACGAACAGCGCCACCGGCAGGGTGGTCAGCACCGAGCTGTAGAGATACCAGGTGGTGAAGACAGTCGGGTTGGCGATCATGAACACCGCCATCATGACGATGAACACGCCGAGCGTGCCGAGCGAAGCGCGGTTGTCGAGGATGAAGCCGCGCAACCATTGATCGGACGGGTGCTTCCATTCTTTCTGCGAGCGAGGAATGGCGGCTGACGGTTCGTGCAGATCGGGTTCCATAGTCTTGCTCATCGCATTGCCCCCTCGGCGTCGCCGGTGTCGTGCAACCCGGCCAACCCGCCGGGGTGGGCGACATCCTCCATGAAGTTGATGAGGTCTTCCGCCGACTTGATCTCGCTGCGGTCGGCCGTCAGCGCCACCTTGCCGCGATCGAGCACCACGAAGCGATCGGCGATGTCGAAGACATGATGGATGTTGTGGCCGATGAACAGGATCGAGCGGCCGCTCGCCCGCACCTGGCGCACGAAATGGAAGACCTTGGCGGTTTCGGTCAGCGACAGCGCCGTCGTCGGCTCATCGAGGATGATCAGTTCCGCCTGCTTGTAGATGGCGCGAGCGATCGCCACACCCTGGCGCTCGCCGCCCGAAAGCTGCCCGACGATCGACTGCGGCGTGAACACTTTCGAGGTGAAGCCGATCTCGCGCATCAGCCGGCTTGCCTCCTCGATCTCCTTGTTGACCTTCAGCCAGCCGAGGAAGCCGGTGAGCTCGCGGCCCATGAAGATGTTGCGCACGATGGTCTGCTGCACGGCCAGCGCCCGGTCCTGGAACACCGTCTCGATGCCAGCGTCGCGCGAACGCGCGGCACTCCAGCCGGTCACCGGCTTGCCGCGCACGAGGATCTCGCCGCTGGTCGGTTTGACCACGCCGGACAAGATCTTGATCAGCGTAGACTTGCCGGCGCCATTGTCACCGATCAGGCCGACCACCTCGCCGCGGTCGACGCTGAGATTGACTCCCCCCAGCGCATAGACCTGACCATAGGACTTGCTGATGTCGCGCAGTTCGATGAGGCGTTCGGCCATGGCGATCCTCGCTTGGTTTGCCGATATTTTGCCGATCGGGATCGAGCCCGACCGGCATGCCGAGATTACAGGTCAGCGCAGCGCCTGCTTGGCGAGTTCGGCGACGATCTCGTAGTTCTCAGGCGTGACGAAGCCGGCGCCGGTGTCGACATTCATCGGCGCGAGACCCAGCACGACCTGCTGGCAGAGGCTGAGGATCGGCAGATAGCCCTGCAGGAAAGGCTGCTGGTCGGCCGTCAGCTGCACCCAGCCGCCCTTGAAGGCCTCGACGATCTGCGGGCTGGTGTCGAAACCGAAGTTGAAGATGTCGCCGGCCTTCCTCCCTGCGGCCTGCATGTAGGTCGGCACATTGCCGAGCATCTGCCCGCCGGGATAACCGACCGCCTTGACGGTGGGATTGTTGAGCAGCGCGGCGGTGATCACTGGGATCGCGAGATTCGGATCGGCAGCCCACTCGGGCACCGAATTGATTTGAATGACGTCGATGCCGGCCTCTTTCAGCGCCGCGACTGTGCCACGCTCGCGCGCGCCGCGACTTTCGTTATCGAACGGACCGATCATGATCGCCTTGTCGCCGCCCTTCAGCTTGGCCAGCTTGAACGCCTCGGCGCCGAGCGCGCGGCCCTGCTGCTCCTGCTGGGCGCCGACATAGCCGCCACCGAACGCCGCCGTCACCTTCGGCACCGGCACGTTCTGGTACATCATCTTGATGCCGTCCTTATGCGCCTGTTCGGCCAGCGGCATGATCGCGGCGTCGCCCGGATGACCCATCATGGCGATGCCGCCAGGCTTGACCGCGACTGCTTCGCGCAATTGCTGCACCATCTTTTCGACGTCCCAGCCGGAGAAGATGTAGTCGACCTTGGGTCCGAGATCGGCCGCCGCCTGCTTGGCGCCATTATAGACGATGGTGCCGAAGGCGTCGCCCTCGGCGCCGCCGACGAAGAAGCGGATGTGGACGTCCTTGCACCATTGGGCGTCGAGAGCCTGCGCTGGCAAGGTGGAGATCGAAGCGGCGAGTGTCGTGGCGGCGGCCACGATGGTCGAGCGCAGAAGTGTCCTTCTCATCGTCATGCTCATGCACTTATCCTCCCTTTTTTCCCTGGCCAAGCCGAGGGGTTTTCGACGATCGCTTCGGCAGTGCGCCGCAATCTTGGCCAGCCGGCACCTCCCGCCGGCTCGCTTTCACACCGGGTTAGGCAGGTAGCTGGCACCTCCCCGGCATTGCTTCAGATAGTCGAGCGCGCGTACCTGCCCGGTGATCTCCAGCTCGTTGCGATAGACCGGGTCGTGCCAGCCCTCGATGTCGATGGCGCCCTTGTAGCCGGCCAGCCGCAATTCGCTGATCACCCGCGTCCAGTCGCTGTCGCCGAAGCCCGGCGTGCGCATCTGCACGAACGGCAGCCGGCCAAACACGCCGTGTTCGCGGATCACGTCCCAGCGCAACGTCGCGTCCTTGCCGTGGACATGGAAGATGCGCGGCGCCCATTTGCGGATCTGCGGCAGGGGATCGATCAGGTAGACGAGCTGGTGGCAGGGCTCCCATTCCAGGCCGAGATTGTCGTCCGGCAATTCGTTGAACATCAGCTCCCAGGCGTCCGGATTGTGGGCGATGTTCCAGTCTCCACCAGCCCAGTTGCCGTCCATCGCGCAGTTCTCGAAGGCGATGCGCACGCCCTTGTCGGCGGCGCGCCTGGCCAACGGCCCCCAGACTTCTTTGAAGCGCGGCAGGCTTTCCGGCAGCGGCTTGCCGCGGAGGCGGCCGGTGAATCCGCTGACCATCGAGGTGCCGAACAGATGCGCGTTGTCGATCACCGTTTCCCAGGCCTGCAGCACGCCCCGATCGACATCGCCACCCTCCAGCGGATTGCCGAACACGCCGATCGACGACACCGTGACGTCGGCATCGCCGATCGCCTCGTGGATCTGGCCGGCGAGCCGCGGCAGGTCCTTGCCGCCCAGCGTCTGCCAGAAGAAGGGCTGGATGCTCTCGAAGCCGAGCGGCAGGATCGCCTTGATATAGGCGGCAGGGTCATCGAGATTGGCCCTCACCATGGTGCCGATCCTGATGTCGAGAAGCGGGTTTGGCATTATTGTCCATCCTGTGTGGAGATCGCTACCCGGCGCCCGGTCTCGGCGCTCTCGATGGCGCCGAAGACCATGGCCAGGCTCTTTATGTTGTCGGCGCCGCATGTCTCCGGCTCGGTGCCGGTCTCTATGGCACGCATGAAATCATGGATGATGCCGAGATGGCCGCCGACACGGTCGGCGGGATCGAGCGACGGCACGGCGATCGGCTCGGTGCGGCCAAACAGGCCGTCGCGGTCGGATAGGAGTACCTCGGCCTTGAGATCGTCATTGCCGTCCCAGACCAGGCTGCCGCGCTCGGCAACGATGCGCCAGCTGCCCTCCCAGCTGGTGCGGAAGCCGTCGGCGCACCACGAGCCGGCATAGGTGAAGACCTTGCCGCCGCCGAGATCGAAGACCGCGCTGGCCGACGATCCCTGCCGGTACCAGGAACTGGCTGGCTCCCATTCCTGGCAATAGACGCCGGCCGGCTCGCCATTCACCATGTAGCGGGCGGCGTCGAAGGTGTGGATCGCCATGTCGAGCAGCAGCACATGGGCCATCTCCTCGCGAAAGCCGCCGAAGTGCGGAGCGACGAAGAAGTCGGCATGGATGCTGGTCGCGGCACCGATGGCGCCGGAAGAGAGAAAGCGCCTGATGCGCCGGACATTGGCGACATAGCGGCGGTTCTGGACGACGGCATGAATGCGCCCGGCCCGGCGGGCGGCCTCGACAATGGCGCGCGCATTCTCCGGACTGTCGGCGAGCGGCTTTTCCGTCAGGAGATGGCAATGATGGGCGAAGGCGGAAAGCGCGACCTCGCGGCGGGCAGCGGGAACCACCACGTCGAAGACCACGTCAGGCCTGGTCTGGTCGAGCACGGCGTCGAGGCTGGTGCCGATGACGGCATTGGTGAGGTCGTATTCCCGCGCCCGCGCCCGCGCCCTGTCTGCGTCGAGGTCGACAAGGCCGACAATGGCAAGCCCGTCGATCTGCCTAACGGCGTCGAGCCAGTGCTTGCTCATCGCTCCGCAGCCGACCAGGACGGCATTGATCATCCAGCACTCCTCCTCCGCTCGGTCCCTCCAGACCGATCGTCACGGCAATTCACGGCATGACCGTAAACGTTTTCCCGTAAACGTTTACGAGAACACACCCGAAGGCGTAGAATGTCAATTGGCCGCTCGCGAAAATCGTCGTTGTCGCTTGGCCTGAGCGGCTACCGGTGCTAGCCAAGCAAGGGGGAGAACAGTCACTTGGCGTCCAGCATTCACGACCTTGCCCGTCACCTGAACATTTCGATCGGCACGGTGTCGCGCGCCCTCAACGGCCGCGCCGACGTCAATGCCGACACGCGCCAGCGCGTGCTCGAGGCAGCCAGGACGCTCAACTATTCGCCCAACCAGTCCGGCCGCAGCTTGCGGCAAGGCGCCACCCATTCGATCGCCTTCATGCTGCAGCCGCATCCGGGCGACCAGCAATATGGCGAGCCGTTCTTCATTCCGTTCCTGATCGGGCTGCAGGCGAAACTCGCCGAGAGCGGGCTCGACCTGATCGTCGTCATGGGCGCGCCTGGCGACTACCAGCAGGAGCGCCTGCGCCGTGTCGTCGAGACGCGCCGCGCCGACGCCGTGGTACTGGCCTGGACGCGGCGCGAGGACGAGCGCATCGATTATCTTACGCAGGCCGGCTTCCCATTCGCCACGCTCGGTCGCAGCCGCTCCGGGGCCAAGTCCTACCCCTCACTCGATCTCGATTTCGAAAAGGCCGGCACTGAGGCGGTCGACCGCCTTGTGGCGCGCGGCCACCGCCGTATCGCCGCCATCCGCCCGTCGCTCGATCTCAACTTCGGCTACCTGTTCCTCGACGGCTATCGCAAGGCGTTGCGGCGGCACGGCATCGAAGTCGACCCCGAACTGATCGCGTCCGGCTTCATCAACGAGGCCGGCGGCTACGAGGTGACGCCGCAGGTCATGCGTTCCAAGAACCCGCCGACCGCCATCATCTTCAACAATGATGCGATGGCGCTTGGCGGCTGCAAAGCGCTGGCCGAGATGGGCATCAAGCCGGGTCAGGACATGGCGGTGACTGTCATCGTCGACACGCCGCTCTGCCGCTATTTCTCGCCGGCGCTGACCGCCTTCCGCCCGGCGCTGGAGCCGATGGGGCAGCGGCTTGCCGAAATGCTGCTGGCCTCAATCCCGGCCTTCGCCGGCCCGGAAGGTCCACGCATCATCCGCGAGGTCTGGCCGCTGGAGTTGGTCGCGCGCGACAGCGATTGATCTGGCGGGCGGTCGCCAAAAGCTCGTCGCCTCAATCCGCCTTCTTCTCGCCTCTCTCGCCGGCCTTCACGATGTCGCCCGTGGTGAACAGGATTTCCTTCAGTTCCGCCCGCCAGTCCTTCTTCTGGCGCAGCAGGAATTCGAGATCCATGCCGAAGTGCTTGAACTCCTCGCCCTGCGCGTTCTTCATGATGGCGCGCGCCTGCGGGTCCTTCTCCACCGACATGCGCTGTTCGTACCAGCCGATCGCTTCCGCCTCCTCGATCAGCGAGGTGATCATGCGGGCAAAGGTCCGCACCTTCTGCGACAGTTCTTCAGGCGGTTCGTGATACTGGTCGAAACCCATGTCGTCCTCCGTGGTTCATCCCCATGAATGCCTGGGAATGCCGCCCGGTTCCGCATCATCGCTGCAATTCCGCCAACGCCCTTTCCAGCGGCACCGGCGAAATCTGGATCGGGCCGGAGAACGGAACGTCCATGTCAAGGATCAGGTAGATCGCCCCGGCGATCAGCGCGGCCGAAACAACGTAGGTTGCCAGGGTGATGGCATTTTTCGGTGCCCTGAACCCGAAACTGGCGAAGATGAGCACCAGCCATGCAACCAGCATCGCGATCAGCGGCCAGGGGATCGCGCCCTCCGACTGCTCGATCAGAATCCATCGCAATTCCACCACTTTCTGCAGACGCTGACTGGCATCCTGCAACAGAGCGCTATGCGCCGCGTCGTTCGGCACCAGCGCGCTCAGCCGGGTGCCGATCTCCGTCAGCAGATGGTCGGACAGCCGGTTGGCGGCCACCGGCGTCTCACCGGTCGGCGAGGCATTGCCCGCCACCCTCTGCACATAGACGACCAGCGGCTGGCGCACAGCGTCGGTTTCAGGCCCATACTCGCGCAAGATCCTGTCGAGCAGGATCAGCTCCGTCGCATAGGCGTGCACATTGTGGTCGATTGATTCGAAGGTGTTCTTGGCCGAGTTGATCATCAGCCCGAGCACCAGCGAGGTCATGACGCCGAACAGGTTGGCGGCGAGCCGAACCACATTGTTCGTATCGTCGTCGCGATGTCTGGCCGGCAGCCTGGGCCATATCGCCGTGCTGACCAGCGGCGCCACTGTCAGGCAGAGGAAAATCGCGGCCGCGATGAGAACTTCCTGCATGCCCGCTATTTCTGCACGGGATGCGCCGATTGCCAATGACCCTGGCACCGATGACATGCGAAAGTTTGCGGCCAGCGCCAGGCGTCTCGCGCAACTCCGCGACCTCTCACGACACCGGTGCTGCTCCACCCTCTTGCGTGCGCCGGGCGATGAACTCGTCGAGCACGCCGGCGGTGGCGACGGCCGAAGCGGGAGGCACGAAATCGGCAAGCGCCCGTCTCCAGACGCCGGTGGCGCGCTCGCTCGCCGTCTTCGAGCCGCTTTGCGTCCAGTTGCCGAAATTCGACCAGTCAGCGACCAGCGGCTCGTAGAAGGCGGTCCGGTAGCGCGCCATGGTGTGGCCGGCCGAGAAGAAATGGCCGCCCGGCTGTACCTCGGCGATCGCCTCGAAACCGATGGAATCGCAGTCGCCAGGCGTCGCGGCGCAGAGTTCCGCGACCGTCTGCAGCGCCTCGACATCGGTGACCAGCTTCTCGAAGGAAACGCTCAGGCCGCCTTCCAGCCAGCCGGCGGCATGGATGCACATGGTCGCCCCGGCCAGCACCGAGCCCCACAGCGCGAACTGCGTCTCATGCGCCGCCTGCGCGTCCGAAATATTGGCCGCGCTGCCGCCGCCGGACCGCCACGGCAGTCCGGTCAACCGCGCCAACTGTCCGGCGCCCAGCGTCGCCTTGACATGCTCCGGCGTGCCGAAGGCGGGCGCTCCTGACTTCATGTCGACATTGGAGGAGAAGGATCCGTAGACCACCGGCGCGCCGGGCCGCACGATCTGCGCCAGCGTCAGCCCGGCCAGCGCTTCGGCATGCTGCAGCGTCAGCGCGCCGGCGACCGTGATCGGCGCCATCGCGCCCGCCAGGCAGAAGGGCGTGATGACCGAGACCTGACCTGCCCTGGCGAAATCGATGATGCCTTGCGCCATCGGGATGTCGAGCTGGCGAGGCGAGTTGGTGTTGATGACGGTGTAGCAATGCGCATTTGCCAGAAACTCATCCTCCGACAGACCACGCGCCAGCCGCAGCATCTCGAAGCCGTCCTCGACCTGCGGCGTACCGCGCGCGAACACGAACGGAAGCTTGTCGGACAGCGTCAGCTGCGCGCGGTTGACGGCATAGTGGCGGAAGCGGTTGTCGACATCCTGCGGCTCGATGCAGGGTCCGAGCATGTGCAGCACGTCGAAATGCTGCACCAGCCGCATCAAATCCTCGAAATCGGCCAGTGTGCCCGGCCGCCGGCCGCGCTCGAGATCGGTGACATTCGGCGCCCCGCATCCGGCCAGGAAGGTCATCGAGCCGAGCTCGAGAGTCAGATCGCGGGTACGAGAACCGGCATGGACGTGGATCGACTTCGGCGCCGAGGCGAGTGCCGCCGTCACCATGTCGCGGCCAAGGCGCACCATGTCGGTGTCCGGATCGACCAGCGCGCCGGCACGGGCGAACTGCTCACGCGCCTGCGGCAGCAGCACCTTGATGCCGAGCTCTTCCAGCACGCGCAACGCCGTGTCGTGGATCGCGGCGACCTGATCATCCGAAAAGATCGGCTGCGGCAGGAACGGGTTCTTCAGCGAACGGTAATCGGGCCGGCGGCTGGTTTCCGATCCGGCCTCGCCCGTCCGTCCACGCCGGCGCTCGCGCCTGCTGTCACGTGCCGCGTCATCGACCATCAGAAATCCTCCTCATTGCCGCATCGCTTTGCCCAGGGGATCGTAGGGCGAGGCCGCGATGACGCGCGCCGGCCGTTCCGTGCCGACGACATGCACCGACAGCGCCGTGCCCTCCCCTGCGAAATCACGGTCGACGAGCGCCAGCGCCAGGCTTTTGCCCACCGTATAGCCATAGCCGCCCGACGTGACGAAGCCGACGCGCCGGCCGTGATGCCAGACCGGCTCGAAGCCGCTGGCGTCGGCGTCGACGGCATCGACCTCCAGGGTCACCAGGCATTGGCCGCTACCGACCTCTCGCTGTTTCAATGCCGGTTCGCGGCCGGTGAAGTCGCCCTTGCCGAAAGCGATGAAGCGGTCGAGACCGGTCTGACCAGCTGTGTAGCCCTGCGTGAATTCGCGTGACCAGATGCCAAAACTCTTTTCCAGCCGCAGCGCGTTCAGCGCATAGTAGCCAATCTCGGCAAGGCCGAGATCCTCGCCCACGGCCAGCAGCGTTTCGCGCAGGCTGGCATGCGTGGTCATGGGGCAACTGATCTCGAAGCCGAGCTCGCCGGCGATCGAGAGGCGGGCAACCCGCGCCTGCACCATGCCGATGTCGAATGAGCCGCAGCCCATGAACGGCAGCGCCTCAGCCGATATGTCCTGATGAGTCGTGCGCTCCAGGATTTTGCGCGCGTTCGGCCCGGTCAGCAGGAAGCCGCTCATCGTGTCGGAAAGGTCTGTGACCGTGACGCCCTCCGCCACATGGGCCTCGAACCAGCGCATGTGGAATTCTCTGAGATAATAGGAGCCCATCAGCCAATAGTCGCCACCGCCCCAGTTGAAGACGGTGAGGTCGCCCTTCAGCCGTCCATCGTAGCCGAGCATCGGCGCCAGCCTCGCTTGTCCCGGCTTTGGCAGCCTGCAGGCAAGCAGGCGGTCAAGCCATGCTTCAGCGCCGGGCCCCGAGACCGCGTAGCGCGCATAAGCCGAGATATCGACCAGACCCGCCGCCCGCCGCACCTGCAGCGCCTCGTCGCCGACGATATCGAAGGCGTTGGAGCGTTTCAGCGCGGTGTTCTCGCGAAATCCCATCGGCGCGAAATAGGCCGGGATTTCCAGCCCCCAGGACGCCGTCCATTCGCACCCCGCCGCCGTCATGCCGTCATAGGCGCCGGGGCGTTTCAAGGGCCGGCCGGCGGGCAGCCGCTCATTGGGAAAGGTCATGACGAAACGGCGCGAATAGAACTGGCGCGTCGTCTGCCTGAGATATTCGCGGTTGGCGGCGAAGGCGCCATAGCGGGCGATGTCCATGCCGAAGATGTCGGCCTGCGGCTCGCCATAAATCATCCACTCGGCCAGCGACTTGCCGACGCCGCCGCCCTGGCTGAAGCCGGCCATGACGCCACACGCAACCCAGTAGTTCTTCAGTCCGCGCACCGGCCCGACGATCGGATTGCCGTCGGGGGTAAAGGTGAAGGCGCCGTTGACCCATTTGCGGATACCGGCCGTCCTCAGGCACGGAAAGCGCTCATAGGCCTTGGACAGTTCCGGGCTGATGCGGTCGATGTCTTCGGGGATCAGTTCGATGCCGTAATCCCATGGCGCGCCATCCATGTTCCAATGCTTCGGGTTCTGCTCGTAGACGCCGAGCAGCACGCCCTTGCGCTCTTGCCTGAGGTAGGAAAAGCCGTCGAGATCGACCGCAAGCCCGAGTTCCTTGTCGAGGGCGGCAACCTCGGGAATGTCCTCGGTGATGAAATAATGGTGCTCCATCGGCGTCACCGGCAAGTCGACGCCTGCCATTCGGCCGAGCTGCTTTGCCCACAGCCCGCCAGCGTTGACGACATGTTCCGCGATGATGGTGCCTTGCTCGGTGAGGACGTCCCAGCGCCCGTCGGCACGCGCCTTCAGTTCGACGACCCGATTGCGCAAAATGATATCGGCGCCACGCTTTTTCGCTGCACCGGCATAGGCATGCGTCGTTCCATAAGGGTCGAGATGGCCTTCGTTGGAATCGTAGAGGCCGCCGAGTACGTCGCTGACATCGACGATCGGGCAGATCTCCTTGATCTCTTCCGGCGTCACCAGGCGAGCCGTTTCGATGCCGACCGACTGGAACACGGCCCAGGCCGATTTCAGCCATTCCCAGCGCTGGGGATCGCTGGCCATGTTGACGCCGCCCGTCATGTGCAGGCCCGCGTTCTGGCCGGATTCGGCCTCGATCTCGCGATAGAGCTTGATGGTGTAGTCCTGCAGCGCCGCGACGTTGGGATCGGCATTGAGTGCGTGGAACCCGGCCGCCGCGTGCCAGGTCGAACCGGCCGTCAGTTCGGCCCGCTCGATCAGCGCCACATCGCTCCAGCCGAACCGTGTCAGATGATAGAGCACCGAGGCTCCGACCACGCCACCCCCGATGACGACTGCGCGGTAGTGCGACTTCAAGGCTTCCCCTCCACGGTTGGTCCGAAGGCTGCACCTTATATCTACTGGACATAAGTGTCTAGTGCGTTGCGAACACACCGCGCTTCGTAGACCTGATGTGTGATGGGGCGATCAATTCTTTCGCGCGGCCACGCGTTTTTATCGGCGTGCGAAGAAGCCGACGGGCGGGCACCGCCCGCTGTCACGCAAGCATCATGTTCGCGCCGTAGACCGCTTTTCGGGGAGGCGCGCGCGGCATCATCGATGCCCCACCTCTTTCAGACTTTCGTCCATCGGCCGCTCCGGCATGCTTTGTCACAAAGAGGATTGTCCATGAAACACCCGTACCGAACCGCGTCGCTAGGCGTCGCGCTGGCATTGTTCACCGCCTTGACGGCGGCGCTCGCCAACAGCACCGCGACCGTCGGCGGCACCAGCTTCGTCAACAAGGGACTGGTCGGCGTCGGCCGCATCCCGGCCAGCCAGAAGGACAAGTTCGGCGAGACGTTTGGCTCCGGCTCCGGCATGGCGATCGACACCGCCGGCTGGACGCATGGCGCCGACGGCTACAAGGGTTCGCTCTGGCTGCTGCCGGACCGCGGCTACAATGTCGTCGGCACCACCGATTACCGGCCACGCCTCAACACCATCGGCATCGAGTTCGCACCGGTCGCGCCAGGCGCGGCACCCGCTGCCGGCAAGGAGCAGTCCGGCGTCAAGGCAACACTCGCCGACACCATGCTCTTGACCGACGACAAGGGCGCCGACGCCACCGGCCTCGACCCGCTCAACGGTGTGCGCGCAGCAAGCGGCGACATGCCGATCCTGCCCGAGGCCAACGGCAAGCTCGCTCTCGACAACGAGGCGATCGTGCGGCTGCCCGACGGCTCGATGTTCATCTCCGACGAATACGGCCCGAACATCTACCGCTTCTCGGCCGACGGCCATTTGCTGTCGGCGACGCAGCCGCCGGCTGCCCTGGTGCCGATGCGGCACGGCACGCCGAACTTCGCCTCCGACAATCCGGGGCCTGGTGCGGCCG
This sequence comes from Mesorhizobium sp. P2_A8, assembly GCF_056404935.1. Lineage (NCBI taxonomy): Bacteria > Pseudomonadati > Pseudomonadota > Alphaproteobacteria > Hyphomicrobiales > Phyllobacteriaceae > Mesorhizobium > Mesorhizobium sp. P2_A8. The sequence goes on along the minus strand of NZ_JBFUDB010000006.1, from coordinate 264,595 downwards.
AGCCCTATCCGAAGGATCCCGACACCGGCCGCCAGAACAACCAGGGCCTCGAAGGCATGGCGATGACGCCGGACGGCAAGTTCCTGATCGCCGTGCTGCAGTCGGCGCCCCGGCAGGATGGCGGCGATTCCGGCGCGACGCGCCAGAACACACGCGCGCTGGTTTATGACGCTTCCGACCTCGCCCATCTCAAGCTGGCGCATGAATATGTCGTGCCTCTGCCGGTGTTCAAGGATGCCAAGGGCAAGACCAAGGTGGCGGCGCAAAGCGAGATCGTGGCCCTTTCGGACCTGACATTCCTGATGCTGACCCGCGACAGCGGCAACGGCCAGGGGTTGAAGGGCGACACCTCGCTGCTTCGCCAGATCAACATCGTCGATCTCTCCGCCGCGACCGACATCGCCGGTGGCGCCTTCGACGCCGCCGACAAGCCGGTGGCGCCCAAGGGCGTGCTCGACCCATCGGTTACGCCGGCCAAACTGACGCCGTTCATCGACCTAAACGACAAGGGCGAGCTTGGCCGCTTCGGCCTGCACAACGGCGCGCCGAACGACAAGAACAACCTCTCGGAAAAGTGGGAGGCGATGTCGTTGGTCAGCGTGCTCGATCCGAAGCTGCCCGACGACTATTTCCTGTTCGTTGCCAACGACAACGACTTCCTCACCCAGGACGGCTTCCAGGTCGGCGCGCCCTACAAGGCCGAGGACGGCGCCGATGTCGACACCATGTTCCTGGTCTATCAGGTCACGCTTCCCGGCCTCGCCAGGAAGTAATCGCACACACCCTTGCGGACGCACCAACCGCGTCCGCAAGGGTGCATCTCGATTCGGTCTGCGAGCGTTCTACAGATCGTGAAGGGACTTACTTCAATATCTCCGCGTCCCTTGGTACGCCCGCATCGATCGGCTCAGCTGTCCTGTTCGACACGGCAGTGATCTTCGCGGCGGCCGACAGGTTCGCGCGAACGAAGACCGGCGCGACGCTGTTGACGCGGCTGTAGAGGTCGATGATGTCCTGGTTCATGAAGCGCACACAGCCGGATGAAGCGTTCTTCCCGATGGAATCCCACTCCGGCGTGCCGTGCAGCCGGTACATCGTGTCCTTGCCGTCGCGGAAGAGATACAGCGCCCGGGCACCTAGCGGGCTCTGCGGGCCAGGCGGCATGCCGTCCTTGTATTTCGCCAGTTCCGGCCGGCGCTGGATCATTTCCGGCGGCGGCGTCCAGACCGGCCACTTCTTCCTCGCCTGAACAACGGCGCTGCCGGTCCATCCGAAGCCGGCCTTGCCGAGGCTGACGCCATAGCGGATAGCCTTGCCGCCGTCGCGCACCAGATAGAGAAAGTGCTCGGAGACATCGACGACGATCGTGCCGGGTTTTTCCCCCGTCGGGTCGGACACGACCTGGCGCACGAACTTCGGATCGATCTTGGCTACCGGGATTGCCGGCAGTTGATAACCCTCGTCGACGCGCGCCGCATACATGCTTTCGACATCGCCGAAAGCCGGATCGCTTGGCGCCGCTGCCACTGGCGGCGTCACCACCTCCGTCGTGGTGCACGCCGAAAGAGCCACGGAGGCCGCGCCCAGCGCGGACGCACCGAGAAACGCGCGCCGGTTCAGGCGCTCAGACAACAGCGGAATATCGGACATGAACCCCCCGGCTTATCCATAAGTTCTAAAGGAATGCGGTCCCCACGCATCAGGATCAATATCCGATTTCGGAGGCTTTGAGAACATGATTAGATCAAGGCACGGACTCAGACGCCCGTCGCCGAGTTGCCAGCCATGGACGAAAAATTGCCCACGCGCCGGCGTACCGCCGACCTGACCAGCGGCCCGATCCCGCGCACGCTTCTGCTGTTCGCCCTGCCCGTGCTCGGCTCCAACGTATTGCAGTCGCTCAACGGGTCGATCAACGCCGTCTGGGTCGGCCGTTTCCTGGGCGAATCCGCGCTGACAGCCACCTCCAACGCCAACCTCGTCCTGTTCCTCATCCTCGGCACGGTGTTTGGCATCGGCATGGCGGCCACCATCCTGGTGGCCCAGTCGGTCGGCGCCCGCGATCTCCCCGAAGCGCGACGCATCGTCGGCACCAGTGCCACCTTCTTCTTCCTCGTCTCGGTGGCCTTGGCGGTCTGCGGCTGGATCTGGGTCGACGCCATCCTGGGCACGCTCGGCACCCCGGCTGATGCCTTGCCGCTGGCGCGCTCCTATCTGCGCATCATCTTTGTCGCCGTGCCGATGATGAACCTTCTGTCCTTCGTCATGACCGTGCTGCGCGGTGCCGGCGATTCGCGCACGCCCTTCTTCTTCATGGCGCTTGCCGTCGTCCTCGACATCGTGCTCAACCCGCTGCTCATTCGCGGCATCGGGCCGTTCCCGGAGCTCGGCATCGCCGGATCGGCGACCGCGACGCTGATCGGCCAGACGGTGAGCGTGATCGCCATTCTGATCGTGCTCTATGTGCGCAAGCACCCGCTGCGGCTGGCCGGTGCCAATCTCGCTCTGCTGCGGCCCGACCCCACCTTGCTGCGCATCGTCGTCTTCAAGGGCGTGCCGATGGGCCTGCAGATGATCGTCGTCTCGGCGGCGGCGCTGACGGTGATGGGCATCGTCAACTCCTACGGTTCGCAGGTCGCCGCCGCCTACGGCATCGCCGCGCAGCTCTGGACCTACATCCAGATGCCGGCCCTCGCCATCGGTGCGGCGGTCTCCGCGATGGCGGCGCAGAATGTCGGCGCCGGCAGCTGGGACCGGATCGGCCGCATCGCCGCCTCCGGTGTCGGCTTCAACCTGGTCCTGACCGGCGCACTGGTTGCGGTGCTGTCGGTTTTCGACCGCTCGGTGCTGAGCCTGTTCCTGAGCAGCGACAGCGCCGCGATCGACATCGCCGTCCACATCAACAGTGTCGCATCGTGGTCGTTTATCCTGTTCGGCATCACCATCGTGCTGTTCGCCACAGTGCGTGCCACCGGCGCCGTGATGCCGCCGCTGATCATCCTGGTGATTTCGGTGCTGGTCGTGCGCACCGGCTTTGCCTATTTCATGCGCGGCGTGATCGGCGAGGAAGCACTGTGGTGGAGTTTTCCGGCCGGCTCGATCACGTCGCTCGTGCTGGCCGCGGCCTACTATCGCTTCGGCCGCTGGCGCACCATGCACATGATCGAGGACAGGCCAGCCGCCGGCGAGCCGCCGGACACCGGGCTCGGCGTGCCGCGCCAGCGGGCGAACATGGCGCCTGAGACGCCGAACGGCTGAGAACAGACCTCCACTTTCCCGATACCGCTCAGCAAATCTAGACTGGCAACCGCGCCGCAAGGAGGCTCCATTGGGCAAAGGCAGGGTCGAGGCGTTCACCGATGGCGTCGTGGCCATCATCATCACCATCATGGTGCTCGAGCTGAAAGTGCCGCATGGCGAGGATGTTTCCGCCCTGTTGCCGTTGTGGCCGATCTTCTTCTGCTACGTCCTGTCCTTCATCAACGTCGGCATCTACTGGAACAATTTGCACAACATGTTCCACACCGTGCAGCGCGTTGACGGCCGCGTGCTGTGGGCGAACCTCAATCTGCTGTTCTGGCTGTCGCTGATACCGGCGACGACGGCCTTCATGGGCGAGAACCACTTTGCGCCGGTGCCGGTCGCTGTCTATGGCGCCGATCTCGCGCTATGCGCCATCGCCTACATTATTCTGGCCGCCGCGCTGCATCGACTGCATGGCAACAACACCGCCTTTGCCAGGGCACTGGGCAATGACCGCAAGGGCAAGATCTCTCTAGCCCTCTACATTGCAGCCGTCCTGCTGACCTTCGTCAATCAGTGGATCGGCGTCGCACTTTATGTGCTGGTCGCGATGATCTGGCTCGTGCCGGATACGCGCTTCGCGCGGGTGATCGAAAAGTAGCTGTCATCTAGTTTTTTGACGCAATTCTCAAGGCAAAGCGCTACGCGCTTTTCCCGGGAAAACCGCGACACACTTTTCCTGGAATTGCTCTATTTGCGCATCGCCTTCAGTTTTTCCGCCACCGAAGCAGCAAGGTCGGCATAGCGCTCCTCCAGCCGTTCGGCCGCCTTGATGATCGAGAAATCATGGCCGAACTTCTCCAGCGCCATGCGCAGCTTTTCGACGAACTCGGCTTGTTTCTCCAGGGCGGAAAAGAGCGTCTTCACCTGCACTTCGCTGATGTCGGGATTGGCCAGCATCTGCGGCACCTCGCGGCCCATCTGGTCGCCGGTAGCGGTCTGTTCCTTCAGAATTGCAACCCAGTCCGTCAATCAGGAAGTCTCCATTTGCCACGGCAACATGCGCAGCCTCGACCGGACTGGTCAACCCGAGCCACTGCATGTCGCCCAAAGTGCGCGGCGATTTTCGGACGACGACAAGCATGAAAACAACGCCTTGAGCGTGCCGCATGATTCCCTTCGAACGCGATGTGCTTTGGGCGCAGAGAGGCTTGCGCAAGCCCGTTCCAGCGCTAAGTTCGGCGCCATCGAAAGAAGGAACCCATCGCCATGATCACCGACGCCGAAATCCAGACCGCCCTGCCCGCGCTTGGCCCGGGCAACACCGCCGTCATCACCGGCGCCGCCAGCGGTATTGGTCTTGCGGCCGCCAAGCGGCTTGCATTGATGGGCATGAAGATCGTGCTCGCCGACATCGGCGGCGTGCGTCTCGACGACGCCTCCCGCGCCGTCTCCGCGATTGCCGGCGAGGATGCTGTGCTCGCCGTTGCGGCCGACGTTTCGAAGGCTGATGAAGTGGACCGTCTCGCTGAAAGGGCGTTCGGCGCCTTCGGCGACGTGTCGCTGCTGATGAACAATGCCGGCGTCGGCAACAACCCTGGAAAGCCATGGGAAAACCGCGACGCCTGGAAGCGGCTGCTGGACATCAATTTCTGGGGTGTCGTGCATGGCGTCGAAGCCTTCGCGCCGCGCATGCTGGCCTCGGCCAAGCCGGGGCTGATCATCAACACCGGCTCCAAGCAAGGCATCACCACGCCGCCCGGAAACCTTGCCTACAATGTCTCGAAGGCCGGGGTGAAGACCTACACCGAAGGCCTGGCGCATGCGCTGCGCAACGAACCCGGCGCCCATCTCGCTGCCCATCTGCTCATCCCCGGCTTCACCTTTACCGGCCTCACAGAGGGTGCGACGGAAAAACCGGCCGGCGCCTGGACCGGCGAACAGGTCGTTGATTTCATGCTGGAATCCCTGACCAGGGGCGATTTCTACATCCTGTGCCCGGACAATGAAGCGGCGCGGCCGCTGGATGAAAAGCGCATGGCCTGGGCGATCGGCGACATCATCGAGAACCGCCCCGCCCTGTCGCGCTGGCACCCGGACTACAAGGAGCCTTTCGCGGCCTACATGAAGCAATGAGCGTTCTCGGAGACTGATCCTGAATTTCAGCCTTTCAGGCCGCGTGCTTTTTCGGCCCGCGCTTCTGCGCCACGGCCTTCTTCGCAGCCAAGGCGGCGATCTTCTCGTCATGCCGCCTGGCCGCACGCTCGCATTTGTCGCGAATCTCCTCGACCTCGGATTCGGTCAGATGTTCGATGCCGATGAAGGTGTTGTGGCCCTCGCTGACCCGGATCAGTTCGTCGAGCTTGGCCTGGATCGCCGCGCCGTCGCGATTCTGGGTGTTCTGGATGAGAAAGACCATCAGGAAGGTGATGATTGTCGTGCCGGTGTTGATGACGAGCTGCCAGGTGTCCGAGAAGCCGAAGAACGGCCCACTCACCGCCCAGACGACGACGATCAGGCAGCAGGCGGCAAATGTCAGCGGCAGGCCCGTTACATGGGCGACCCAGTTGGCGATCTTGGTGAAAAGCTTTTCCATCTATCGAAATCCCTCAAGGCTGCGGCGCAATGAGAAACAACCGGCAGCCGTTTGAGGTTCCCGGCGCAAACAAATACGTCAGGCGCAATTGGACACACGCATGAAGGGAACAAGGCGGCAAACACACCTTATGGCTTCAATGCCACTGTAACCATGCAGGCGAGAGAACCTGTTCCTTCCGCTTCACGGCGGTTTACCTCCGGCCCCTTCCGCCGCGCCACCCCCGCATGGCGGAAGGGGCTTCAGTCCGCAGAGCGCGGAACATGGTTTCCCGAAAGCGCCGACCGGCACACAGACAGGCGGTCGCTCCGCTTTCGCGACGCATGTCAGTTCAGACGGCGTCGTTTTCCCAGCGGTCGAGGAAAGCCTCGATCGGCATTGCCTGCATGTCCGGAACCGCCCTGGCGAGCTTTGCGACCGGCCAGTCCCACCAGGCGAGTGCTTCGATCCGTGCCGCGACAGCAGCCGGGAAGCGTGACCTGAGCGGTCCGGCGGGCACCCCGGCGACGATGGCGTAGGGTGGTACGTCATGCGTCACCACCGCATTGGCACCGATGACGGCGCCATTGCCGATGGTGAGCCCGGGCATGATCACCGCGCCGTGGCCGACCCAGACATCATGGCCGATGGTCACGGCTTTCGCCTGCCGCCGCTCGCGGAAGGCGGCGTCGACGCCCAGCCAGCGAAAATACTCGTTCGGCCGGTAGCTGACCTTGTGCTGGGTCAGTCGTTCAATGGGATGCTCGAGCGCGTTGATGCGGCTGTTGGCGGCGATCGAGCAGAATTTGCCGATCGTCGTGTAGATCGCCTCCGAATGGCGTTCGAAATAGGAAAAATCGCCGACCGTCACCTCGCGCAGCACCACCCGCTCGCCGATCGAGGCATAACGGCCGAGCTTGCACGCCTTCAGTTCCGCGGTCGGATGGATACGCGGCTCGGAATCCTTCGGGACGAGATTTTCGGAACGGTCCATGCCGGGGGCTTTACCCCCGAGCAATTGCTCCCGCAAGACGGGAGCAATTGTCCGTCTGCGAACGACTTCCCTTATTTCGGCTTGCCGTTGGTCCACACCACGTTCTGGCCGTAGAGCGGCACGGTTGTGACCGACATCTTGGCCGAGCCGTTCTGCACCTGGCGCGAGTGCGACAGATAGATCAGCGTCTCGTTGGCCTTGTCGTAGATGCGGTTCACCACCTGCTTCTTCCAGATCAGGCTGATGCCCTGCTTGAACACTTCCTCGCCGCCCTCGCTCATGTCGATGTCGCCGATGGTGATCGGACCGGTCTGGCGGCAGGAGATCGAGGAATCGGAGGGATCCTCGAACCAGTTGCCCTTGTGCAGGCGATCGATGATGCCGCGATCGAAATAGGAGACGTGGCAGGTCACACCCTCGACCTTCGGATCCTTGATCGCCTCGACGATGATGTCGTTGCCGAGCCAGTCGACACCGACCTTGCCGACTTCATCGGCGATTGCCGTGCCAGCACCAAGGACAACGCACGCGGCCAGCGCGCCGCCGATCAGTTTTCGCCCAATCAGTCCTTGCAACATAGCCTCCTGCGGTTCGAGCTTGCCGGTCACAGGTGGGGCGAGCAGCCCGGCTTTGCAAGCAGATACATGGACACCACCGCAGTTGCGGCAACGCGGCACTTTGCCTGGGCGGGGTCGAACCGCTAAGACTAGGATGCTGCGCGGCACGTGGCCGGCGCCCCTGATGATTCCTGTGGACGGACCCTACTGATGATGCGTTCTATTCTGGTCGGCATTCTCGTCCTGATGGCGGCCGGCATTGGCTGGCTGACCTTCGACTGGTACCGCGGCCACTATGGCGGCGAGCCCTTCGGCGCCGCCTTTACGCTGGTCGACCAGAAAGGCGCGCCGATCACCGAGGCCGCCTTCAGGGGCCAGCCAAGCGTCGTGTTCTTCGGCTTCACCCATTGCCCCGAGGTTTGCCCGACCACGCTGTTCGAACTGGCCGGCTGGCTGAAGACGCTCGGCAACGACGGCAAGAACCTGCACGCCTATTTCGTCTCGGTCGATCCGGAGCGCGACACGCCCGATGTCATGAACGCCTATGTCAGCAATTTCTCCGACCGCGTCACCGGCATCACAGGCGACCCGGACAAGGTCCACGCCATGGCCAAGGCGTTCGGTATCTACTGGAAGAAGGTCGACACCGGCGACGGCGACTACACGATGGACCATACCGCCTCGGTGCTGCTGCTCAACGCCAGGGGCGACTTTGCCGGCACCATCGCCTATGGCGAAAGCTCCGACACGGCAATCGCCAAGTTGAAGCGACTGGCCGCAGGCTGACGCAGGTCATGACCCAGACGCGACTCTATTTCACTGCCGGAAAGCTCGGCGCTGACCGCATTTTCGCGGCGTTCGAGGCAGCCTTCGAGGATGAAGGCCTGCCGATCGCCGTGCTGGAGGTCGACGAGGATCGCGACCTCTACGAAGTGTCGCTCTATGCCGATGGCGACGTCGATGCCGTCGAGGCGCGGGCCAAGGACATCCTCGCTGGTCTTTCCATAGCGAAGCCGATCGAGCGCGAATCCCTGCCCGACATCGACTGGGTGGCGCGCTCGCTGGAAGGCTTGAAGCCGGTGCGCGCCGGCCGTTTCTTCGTCCACGGCGCGCATGACCGCAGGAAGCGCCACAGCGGCGAACTCGCCATCGAGATCGAGGCGGGCCTCGCCTTCGGCACCGGCCACCACGGCACCACCGCCGGCTGTCTCGAAATGCTGGAAAAGGTCATGCGCCGCGAGCACCCGCGCAATGCGCTCGACCTCGGCACTGGCAGCGCGGTGCTGGCCATCGCCGTCGCCAAGCTGGCGCACATTCCCGTGCTGGCCACCGACATCGACCCCGTGGCGGTGAGGGTAGCAGCCGCCAATGCGCGGCTCAACCACGTCAAGGCGCTGGTGGAGACGGTGACCGCGCCAGGCTTTCACCACCCGATCTTCGGCAAGCGCGCGCCTTTCGATCTCATCGTCGCCAACATATTGGCGCGGCCGCTGATGCGACTGGCCCCGCAAATGGCCGATCACATCGCACTTGGCGGCTCGATCGTGCTGTCAGGCATCCTCGAGCGCCAGCGCGACGCTGTCGTCTCGGCCTATGTCGGCCAGAACTTCCGCCACGTGCGAACCTTGCATCGCGAGGGCTGGGTGACGATCCACCTCAAGCATTGAGGCCGACACGCCGCCAACGAGCTTGGACCAAGCCCGCCCGGTTGTCAGTCAGGCAGCGCTGTAGCAGGTTGCTCCAGCCGGAAATCGATTCCGATTTTCGGGGTCATGCGCTACGGTCGCACCGAATTCAGGGAGGCCCATAATGTTCCAGACCTTCGATTCCGCGGGCGACCCGGCCGTCGGCAAGCCGCGCGTTGCGCTGCTGCGCCAGTGGCTGGCGGCCAACGGGCTGGACGGCTTCATCGTGCCGCGCGCCGACGAGCACCAGGGGGAATATGTCGCCGACCGCTCGGCGCGGCTGAAATGGCTGACCGGCTTCAGCGGCTCGGCCGGTGTCGCCATCGTGCTGCGCGACCGCGCCTTCGTCTTTGTCGACGGACGCTACACGCTGCAGGTGCGCCACGAGGTCGATCTCGACGTCTTTTCGATCGAAAGCCTGGTCGACAACCCGCCAGCCGTCTGGCTGAGAGACAATCTTGGCAAGGGCGCACGGCTCGGCTTTGACCCGTGGCTGCACACGGTCAGCGAGGTCAAGGCGCTGCAAGCCTCGGCCGACAAGACCGGCGCGGTGCTGGTGCCGCTCGACAGGAACCCGATCGACATCATCTGGAAGGATCAGCCCGAGGCGCCGGTGGCCCCCGTCGAGCTTCACCCGATCGGTTTTGCCGGTGAGCTCGCCAAGGACAAGCTGGCGCGGCTGGCAACCGCGATCGCCAAGGACGGCGCCACCCACGCGGTGCTGACCGATCCCTCCTCCATAGCCTGGACCCTCAACATCCGTGGCGGCGACGTGCCGCACACGCCGCTGGCGCTCGGCTTCGCCATCCTCGCCGCCGACGGGTCGCACCAGCTGTTCATGGACCGGCGCAAATTCTCACGACAGGTCGCGGCCTATCTCACGCAACTCGCCGAGCCGCACGAGCCCGGCGAGTTCGAGGCGGCGATCGTGGCTCTTGCCAAGGGCGGTGCGAAAATCGCGCTCGACCCGGTGCTGGCGGCCGACAGGCTGCGCATGCTGGTCGAGGACAATGGCGGCGCCGTGATTGCCGCGCCCGATCCCGCCCGCATCCCGCGCGCCACCAAGAACCAGGCCGAGATCAACGGTTCGCGCGCCGCACATCGCCGTGACGGTGCCGCGGTGGCCAAGCTGCTGTGCTGGCTGGAGCGCCAAAAACCCGGCTCACTCGACGAGATTGCCGTGGTGACCAGGCTGGAAGAGACGCGCCGGCAGACCGGCGAGGAAACCCAGATGCCGCTGCGCGACATCTCCTTCGACACCATTTCCGGCGCCGGCCCGAACGGCGCCATCATGCACTACCGGGTGTCGCGCGCCACCAGCCGCAAGCTGCAGGCAGGCGAGCTGTTCCTGCTCGATTCCGGCGGCCAGTATCAGGACGGCACCACCGACATCACCCGCACAGTGCCGGTCGGCCAGCCGACCGAGGAAATGCGCGAACGCTTCACGCTGGTGCTGAAAGGCATGATCGGCATTTCGACGCTGCGTTTCCCCGCCGGCACGCGCGGCTCGGAAATCGACGCCGTCGCGCGGATGGCGCTGTGGAAGCACGGCTGCGACTTCGCCCACGGCACTGGCCATGGCGTCGGCTCCTATCTGGCCGTGCATGAAGGCCCCCAGCGCATCGCCCGCACCGGCACCGAAAAGCTGCTCGAAGGCATGATGCTGTCAAACGAGCCCGGCTATTACAAGGAAGGTTCTTACGGCATCCGCATCGAAAACCTCATCCTGGTGACGCCGGCGACACAGGTCGAAGGCGGCGACATCGCCATGCACGGCTTCGAGACATTGACGCTAGCGCCGATCGATACCCGCCTGGTGCGCACCGATCTCCTGACGCGCGACGAGCTTCACTGGCTCGACACGTACCACGCCCGCGTGCTGGCCGAGATCGGGCCGATGCTCGACGGCGAAACGCTGGCCTGGCTGGAAAAGGCCACCGCGCCGCTGCCGCATGATGCGAAGATTTGATTTTCTGAAGCGCCCGAAGGCGTGTCGAGATTCAGGTCAGGACGAGCCGGAGTCGAAGAAGGGCGCGAAGCGACCAAACAAGGTGGGTCCGAGAACCGGAGCGGAGCGTACTTTTTGTACGTGAGCTCCGGAAGCGCAGGAAACCGCCGTTTGCAGGCCGTCATCACCTGAAATTCGACATGCCCTACCCGACGAACTGCCGAGCGACGATCAACACCGCCGCGCCCGCCAGAAACATCGCCATCAGTCCGCCGCGCAGCGAAACCACGGCGGTGACGACCAGTGCTGCCCATTCCGCCGGTCCGGCATTCAGCAGCTCCGGCGCCACCAGCGTCGTCAGCACCGCCGCCGGCACGGCGTTGAGGCCGGCCTCGACGCGCGGATGGATGTTGTCGAAGCGGGAGATGACCAGATGCCCGCCGATGCGCGTCAGATAGGTCGCGATCGCAGCGGCGATGATGATCCAGAATGTCGTGCTCATGGCCTTGCCTTCACGCCGCTGTGGTGAGGCGGCAGGATGACGGCAAGCAGCACACCGGCAACCGCACCGATCGAGACGTGCCAGGGCGAGCCGACCGTCTTGTAGGCGATGATCGAGGCAGCAGTGCTGGCAATGACCACCGGCAACCACAAGGGCCGCTTGCGAAAGCCCAGGACAAGGCCGAGGAAATAGATCGGCAGCAGGAAATCGATGCCCAGCGCATGCGTGTCGGGGATCAGCTTGCCGAACACCGCGCCAAGCGCGCTTTCGATCACCCAGAAGACGTAGACGGGCAGGCCAAGTCCCAGATACCAGGCGAAGCCGACCGTCTGGCCGGATTGCGCCCTCGCCTCGGCAACAGCGAACTGCGGATCGGTGAGGATGAAATAGCCAAGCGCCTGCTGGATGACAGGCCAGTGCGCGATACGCCGGCCGATACCGGCGGAATAGAGCACATGACGGAAGTTGACGGCGAAGATCGAAAGCACGATCAGCCACGGCGCCACATGCTGGCCGAACAGCTGGATGCCGACCATCTGGCTGGCGCCGCCGAACACCAGCGCGCTCATCAGGAAGGCTTCGAACACCGAGAAGCCATTATCGACGGCGAGCGCGCCAAACAGCACCGCAAACGGCGCCGATGCCACCACGACCGGCATCGACAGCCGCACGCCTTGCCAGAAATCGCTTTTCGCGCTGCTTTCGGAAATTGCGTCCGTCGCCATCGACCACTCCTCGGGAACGGCGGATGTAGGTGGCGTGGCCTGTCTTGTCACACGAATTCGCTTGAGCCAAACGATCAGCGAAAATGATCGTCGTGGCGCCTCGTCGAAGGCTAGATCGGCTCACCGTTTCACGGAAACGGCGAACCGCTCTATCTCCTTGTTTTGACACAATTCCGGACGGAAAACCGTTTTGCACTTTTCCTGGAATTGCTCTAGCCGGCGAGGACTTTGCCCTGGATCGCCCTGCCCCAGTCGAGCAGCGGCTTGGCGCGCAAAGTGAAATCGACGAGTTCGTCGACCAGCGCCGGACCGTGGATCCCAGCCGGATCGATCGCATGCCGGACGGCGAAATGCCGGTTGCGGATGGCCGCGACGAGATCGGCATCGTCGACATGCTCGAAGCCGCGCGGTGTCCGCTTCATGCCCCCTTCGGCATCCAGTTCGAGGCCGTTTTTCACCAGCGCTTTTACCATGGCGCGAAATCTGTCAGGCCACACTTCGATGGCACGGCGCATCGCCAGCAGCAGAGCCGGCTCGGGTTGCCACCAGGCGACGCCGGCAAAGCAACCCTCGAGCCCGATATGCACGTAGAAAACGCCCTGCTCCATCTTGGTGCCGTCGGGCGACAGGATCGCCGACAAATGCCGGTTGTAAGGCCGTTTGTCCTTGGCGAAGCGCACGTCGCGATTGATGCGGAATAGCGATTTCTTGCGGTCGCCGCGCAGCCCGATTCCTGCCTCCGCGAAACGCTGCGTAAGCGTTTCGACCAGATCGCCAAAGGGGTCGCGCAATTCCTTTTCGAACAGGTCGCGGTTTTCCAGGAACCACTCCCGGCTCTGATGGAAATCCAGCGCCTTCAGGAACGGAATGGCCTTCTGCCCGAACCCCTTGAATGCGCCCTCCATCACGCCTTGCCAATCCGCGCCAGCCAGGCGTCCTCGTCGATCACCTCAATGCCGAGCTCGCTGGCGACCTTGAGCTTGGAGCCGGCACCCGGCCCGGCCACCACAAGATCGGTCTTGGCGGACACCGAGCCGGCAACCTTGGCGCCAAGGCGTTCGGCCATCGCCTTGGCTTCCGAGCGCGTCACCTTTTCCAGCGTGCCCGTGAACACGATGGTCTTGCCGGCGACCGCGCTGTCGGCCGAGATGGTCACGACATACGGCTTCGGCCTGACCTGCACGAGAAGCGCGTCAAGCACATCGTCATTGCGCTCATTGCCGAAGAAATCGCGAAGTGCATCGATCACCGTGTCGCCAATGCCGTTGACCGATGGGAAAACCGTGTGCGGATCGGCCGCCGCTGCCGTTTCCTTGCCGACGCGGATCAACTCCTCGATGGTCGAGAAGGTCCGGGCAAGCACCGCCGCCGTCGTCTCGCCGATGTGGCGGATGCCCAGCGCGAAGATGAAACGGTCCAGTTCCGGTTCGCGGCGCGAGTCGATGGCAGAAAACAGCTTGTCGAGGCCTTCGTAATTCCGATCCTCGACGCTGCGCACATTCTTGCGCGTCTTGCCCGATGCGGCCTCGCGCTGCCTGGCCTGCTCCTCGCGCCGCTCGGCCAGCGCCCTGGTGACGGCAGGGCGGCGATCCCTGAGCGTGAAGATATCGGCGGCTGTCTTGACCAATCCCGCATTGAAGAAAGTGTCGATGTTTTCAGCGCCGAGGCCTTCGATGTCCAAGGCACCGCGTGACACGAAGTGGCGCAATCCTTCCACCGCCTGCGCGGGGCAGATCAGTTCGCCGGTGCAGCGGCGGCGGGAATCTTCCTTGCCGGTCTTCTCGTTGATCTCCCGCGTCGCCGGCGAGCCGCAGATCGGACAAATGTGCGGGAACTCGTATGGCACGGCATCGGGCGGACGCTTGTCGATGACGACGCTGACGATCTGCGGAATGACGTCCCCGGCGCGCTGGATCACCACCGTATCGCCGATGCGCACGTCGATGCCGTCGCGGATCGGCTGGCCTGTGCTGTCCAGCCCCTTGATGTAGTCTTCATTGTGCAGCGTGACATTTTCGACCACGACGCCGCCAACCGTGACGGGTGCCAGCCGCGCGACAGGCGCCAGCGTGCCGGTGCGTCCGACCTGGATGTCGATCTTCTGCACGGTCGTCATCGCCTGTTCGGCGGGGAATTTGTGCGCAACCGCCCAGCGCGGCTCGCCCGTGACGAAACCCCATCTGCGCTGCAGTTCCAGTTGGTCGACCTTGTAGACGACGCCGTCAATGTCATAGCCCAGCGATGAGCGCTGCTCCTCGATCCGATGATAATGCGCGATCAGGTCCTCGGCCGACTTCGCCCGCACCATCAGCGGACTGATCGCAAAACCCCAATCCTTGAAGTTCTGCACGGCATCATACTGGGTCGGAGCGGGATCCTCCGATGTATAGCCCCAGGCATAGGCGAAGAATTTGAGGTTGCGGCTGGCGGTGACGGATGCATCCTTCTGGCGCAAGGAACCAGCCGCCGTGTTGCGCGGATTGACGTAGTCCTGGCCACCAACCGCCGCCGAGCGTTGTTTCAGCGCCTCGAATTCCGCGTAGGTCATGTAGACCTCGCCGCGTATCTCGATGACCTCAGGCCAGCCCGAGCCTTTCAGCTTCGCGGGGATGTCGGCGATTGTCCTGAGATTGGCGGTGATGTCCTCGCCGACGGTGCCATCACCGCGCGTTGCGCCCTGCACGAACACGCCACCCTCATAACGCAGCGAAGCCGACAAACCGTCGATCTTCGGCTCGGCTGTAAAGGCGATGTCGAGATCCTTGTCGCGATCGAAGAACCGCCGGCCGCGTTCGATGAAATCCGTGACATCCTCGTCGGTGTAGGCCTTGGCGAGGCTGAGCATCGGCACCGCGTGACGCACCTTGGCGAAGCCTTCCGCCGGCGCAGCACCAACCCTGCGCGACGGCGAATCCTCGCGTACCAGCGCCGGGAAGCGCTGCTCGATGGCAAGGTTGCGCCGTGTCAGCGCATCATATTGCGCGTCGGTGATTATCGGCGCGTCCTCGGTATGGTAGCGCCGGTCGTGCTCGGCGATCTCTTCCGCCAGGCGCATCAGCTCGGCTTCGGCCTCGCTTTCGCTGAGCGAATCGACAGGTTTTTCGGCCATGCTTTTCTTCCCTGAACTGTGGCGCGTCACAATAGATCAGGATTTTGGGAAAATCATTCCTGAACAGCAGGATGGAGCCATATCCTGACTCGGTCCATGACGCCGGTTATTCTTATGCCGCCGTAGTGTTTTCGCGCAATAGCCGTTCGGCTGCCGCGCGCGCCTCGTCGGTGATGGTGGCGCCGGCCAGCATGCGCGCGATCTCTTCCTGCCGCGCCGGCCGATCCATTTCGGCAATGCCGGTCGCAACGCGATCGGTGCTGCCCGATTTGGAGATCAGGAAATGCGTCGCCGCGCGCGCCGCCACTTGCGGCGCATGCGTGACCGACAGCACCTGCACGCGCTTCGACAGCCGCGCCAGCCTCTGGCCGATGGCATCCGCCACGGCGCCGCCCACACCGGTATCGATTTCATCGAACACCAGCGTCGGCGCCGAGCCACGGTCGGCCAGTGCCACCTTCAGCGCCAAGAGGAAGCGCGAAAGCTCGCCACCGGAAGCAACCTTCATCATCGGCCCGGGCCGCGTACCGGGATTGGTGCGCACCCAGAATTCGATCTGGTCGATGCCCTCTTCCATGCGGCTCTCGGCCTCGCTCTTCATCTCGACGATGAAGGCGGCGCGTTCGAGCTTCAGCGCAGGCAATTCGGCCATGACCGCCTTGGTCAGGCCGATCGCCGCCGCATGACGAAGCGAGGACAGCTGAGCAGCGGCAATGTCATAGGTCTCACGCGCCGCGGCGGCCTGCTTTTCCATCCCGTGCAGGCGCTCCTCGCCGGCATCGAGATCGGCGAGATCGGCCGACATCGTGTCGCGCAACTGCGCCAGGTCGTCGACAGGGACGCTGTGCTTGCGCGATGCCGCGCGCAGCGAAAACAGCCGTTCCTCCGCCTTCTCCAGCCGCTGCGGATCATATTCGGTGGCGCGAAGTGCGGCCTCGACACCCGACTGCGCCGCATCGAGCGACAGCATCGCCTCGTCAAGCGATTTGACCACGTCGTCGAGCAGGCCCGGCGCTTCCGTCACCTTGCGTTGCAGCCGTCTGAGCAGGCTCGCCAGTTGTGGCAAGGGCGAAGACGGGCCGGACAGTACATCCTGAGCGTCATGGATTTCGGAAGCGATCTTCTCCGCCCGCATCATCGACGCGCGCAGCTCAGCTAGATCGGTCTCCTCGCCCGGCTGGGGATCGAGCTTCGTCAGCTCCGCGACCGCCGCACGCAGATAGTCGGCCTCGCGCGCGGCCGCCGCCACCTTGGCGCGGTGACGCGACAGCTCCTGCTCGCAGGCGCGCCAGTGCCGCCATGCCTCGCCGGTCGAGCGAACGGCACCAAGATGGCCGCCGAAAGCGTCGAGCACCTCGCGATGGGCGCCGGGATCGACCAGAGCGCGTTCGTCATGCTGGCCGTGGATCTCTACCAGCGCGCGGCCGACATCGCGCATCAGCGTGACGCTGGAGGGCTGATCGTTGACGAAGACGCGCGTGCGGCCGTCGGCCGTCTGCAGGCGGCGCAGGATGATGTCGCCGTCATCGTCGATGGCATTTTCGGCAAGCAGCGCGCGGGCCGGATGGTTGCGCGGCACGTCGAAGACGGCGATCACCTGGCCCTGCGCCGCGCCATGGCGCACCAGCGACGCATCGCCGCGCGCGCCAAGTGCCAGCGACAGCGCATCGAGGAGGATGGATTTGCCGGCACCGGTTTCGCCGGTCAGCACGGACAGACCGGGCTGGAAGTCGATATCCAGCTTCTCGATCAGGACGATATCGCGGATCGACAGTCTGGAAAGCATCGGAACCCGGACCTATTGCATGTCGCCGAAAAGTGGACCCGGTTTTGGGACTGCGGCATGCACAAAAACAAAAGACTTAAGGCGCGACGCGCCTTAAGGCGGCACGCGACCATCTGGAGTCGCAGCGCCGCACTATCTTTTTGTTTGAGCGTAGGATCAATCCGAAAAAGCGTTTTGCACGCTTCGGTCCAATGCTCTGGGGTCAGGCGCCGCCGGTGATCATCTTCCCGGCCTTGGATATCCACGACCCGGCATTCTCGCGCGGCGCAAGCCCATTGCTCTGCAGCAGCTTGTAGGAATCCTTGTACCACGGGCTGTCGGGATAGTTGGTGCCGAGCACGGCGGCGGCGGTCTGCGCCTCCGAGGTCAGGCCCATCGCATAATAGCTTTCGGTCAGGCGGGCGAGCGCTTCCTCGACATGGCGCGTGTTGGAATAGTTCTCCACCACGGTGCGGAAGCGCTTGACGGCGGCGATGTATTCGCGACGCTCGAGATAGTAGCGGCCGATCTGCATTTCCTTGCCGGCCAGCTGATCGTTGGCGA
This sequence comes from Mesorhizobium sp. P2_A8, assembly GCF_056404935.1. Lineage (NCBI taxonomy): Bacteria > Pseudomonadati > Pseudomonadota > Alphaproteobacteria > Hyphomicrobiales > Phyllobacteriaceae > Mesorhizobium > Mesorhizobium sp. P2_A8. The sequence continues at coordinate 246,928 of NZ_JBFUDB010000006.1, read as the reverse complement.
AGCGGATCTTTTCCTTGGCGTCGTCGACATATTCCGATGTCGGCCAGCGCGTCACCAGGTCCTGCATCGTCTGAAGGGTCTGGCGCGCTTCCTTCTGATCCTGCGTCACGTCCTTGATCTGGCGGTAGTAGCTCAAGCCGATGATGTACTGCGCGTAGGCAGCGTCATCGGTCGACGGATAGAGCGTGAGATAGCGCTTGGCCGAGCCAATCGCCTCGTCGTAATTACCCTGGCGATAGTCGGCGAAAGCGCCCATCACCATCGATTTGCGGGCCCACTCCGAATAGGGGTGCTGACGATCGACCGCATCGAACTTCTTGCTCGCCTCTTCCAGGCGCCCGGCATTCAGGTTGGCAAGGCCCTGATTGTAGAGAACATCGGCCGGCTCGGTCTGGTCGACATAGGTCGACAGGTCGATATCTTTCTCCGACGACATGCAGGCCGACAGAAAGAGCGATGGAACAACCACCGAAAGCGCCAGGAAAACAGCCCGCTGCGGCGCTTTCGATTGACCAACTCGCTTGAAGAACATGATTGGATTGCGCCCTTTCGGCGTTATTTCAATGCGCGTTTGCATGCCGTTGTCCCAAAACTGGTCCCCACTTCTAGGCGGCATGCACTAATCGACGGCAGCAGCCATAAACCATAACCGCCTTGCCCGGCAACGCTATCGCCGGCCAATCGCACATTTTTGTGGCGGTCGGACAGGGCTTGAACATCCGTGCAATTTCACCAACGGGTGATGCATTCGTGCAACACCCGCTGCCTGCCATGGAATTCGGAAAAGTCAGGAGAATCAGATCATCCAGGGCGCGTAGAGCGGCGCGTTGACGGCGTTCATCTCGGCGGAGCGGCCACGCTCTCGGCGCGTCGTCTCGACGATCTCGAAAGCCGTGCGATCCGACAGCAGGCGGCGCAGTGCCGCCGCATTCATCCTGTGGCCGCCGCGATAGGAGCGGAAGCAGCCGATGAAACGGGCACCGGCCAGCGCCAAGTCGCCCATGGCATCCAGCGTCTTGTGGCGCACGAATTCGTTGGGATAGCGCAGGCCGCCCATGTTGATGACGCGGTTGTCGTCACCGATCACCAGCGAGTTCTCCAGCGAGGATCCGAGCGCGTAGCCGGCGGCCCAGAGCCGCTCGACGTCCTTCATGAAACCGAAGGTGCGGGCGCGCGCGATGTCGCGGCGGAAAATATCGGCGTTGAGGTCGGACGCGAACAGCTGGCGGCCGATCGCCGGGCTTTCGAAGTCGATCTCGATCTCGAAACGGGTGCCGTCATAAGGCTTGAACTCCGCCCACGAGGCGCCGTTCTCGATGCGGACCGGCTTGATGACCCTGATATAGCGCCGCTTGACCGGGAGCGTCTCTATGCCCGCCTGGTCGATGGCTTCGACGAATGGCATGGCGCTGCCATCGAAGATGGGAACCTCGGAACCGTCGATCTCGATGGCGACATTGTCGATACCGAGCCCGAACAACGCTGCCATGATGTGCTCGACCGTGGCGATGTGCTCGCCAGCGGGATCACCAAGCATGGTGCAAAGATCAGTGGCACCGACTTCGGAAACCAGGGCGCGGAACTCGCGGCCCTGCTCTGCGCCTTTGAAAAGCTGGAACACGATGCCGGTATCGGCATCCGCCGGCATGAAGCTGATGGACACTTCCTTGCCGCTGTGGACGCCGGTGCCGGTAAGCGACGCGCGCGTCTTCACTGTCGTCTGATAGTCGTGCAAGACAATCCCCATAAGCCCGTAGTGCCTAGGTCCGCTTCTCCAGCCCGAGGGCGCGGCTCTTTGTTGAAATCGGCAGACGGGGCGACTTCCCCCGAAATCCCGGCAAACCGACTATGGTAGGCAGCGAAGATAATGTCGCGGGAGGGAGACTCCAAATCACGGTTTCTTACTCTTTGTAACTGCGAAACGGATCCTTTACGGCTCTGTAACTACTTGAAATCACATCGTTTAAAACGTTAACAGGCAAGCAATTCCTTGCCTGCCTGTTAACAATCGTTAAAGCCTGTTTACGGATCAGTTGGCCTGGCGGCGCAGGAACGCCGGAATCTCCAGCTGATCGTCGTCCTGAGTCGCCCTTACCTGCGGTGTCAGGCGGCCCTGCTCGTCAAGTTGACCACGGCGCGGCGCGTAGAGCTGCGCATCCTGGCTGGCAAGACGGCGCACGTCAGGAGCGGCCTGGCGCAGCTTGGGTTCGCGCGGCTGCGCCGGCTGCAGCCGTGCAGGCTCTTCCTCGCGACGGGTCAGGCCGTTGGTCAGGCGCTTCAGCAGGCCCATCGGTCCGCTGTTGTTCTCGTGGTCGACCGGGCGGCTCTTGGCATCCACCTCGGCCTTGACGACGGGCGGAAAGTCCTCGACGCGCGGCATCCGCTGCGGCGCCATGGCAGGCTGAGGGGCTTCGCGCTGCAGCATTTCGCGCGGCTGCGGAGCCGGCTGCATCTGCTGGACGACTGGCTGCGGCATCGGCTGTGCTGGCGGCGCCTGGAAGATCTTGCTCTGCGGGCGGAAATCGTCGGCGTGGGCGACCGGAACCGGGCGAGCCTGTGCCATCGCCGCTGCGTTTGCTTCGGCCAGCTGGATGGCCTCGGCGACCGGGTCGATGGCGCGCGGCTCATAGGCGGTCTGCTGAACCGGCGCCGGGCGGCTTTCCACCGCGGCAACGGCCGGACGGCTGGCCGGCTTCGGTGGCGCCGTGCGGATCGAGATCGGCGCGGCGGCGATTTCAGCCGCCGACTTGTCGATGCCGGTGGCAACCACCGAGACGCGGATGACGCCTTCGAGTTCCTCGTCGAAAGTGGCGCCCAGGATGATGTTGGCGTCCTGGTCGACTTCCTCGCGGATGCGGGTCGCAGCTTCGTCGACCTCGAACAGGGTCAGGTCGCGGCCGCCGGTGATCGAGATCAGCAGGCCTTTGGCACCCTTCATCGAGGTCTCGTCGAGGAGCGGGTTGGCAATCGCCGCTTCGGCGGCGGCCATCGCGCGGCCCTCGCCGGAAGCCTCGCCGGTGCCCATCATCGCCTTGCCCATCTCGCGCATGACCGAACGGACGTCAGCGAAGTCGAGATTGATCAGGCCTTCCTTGACCATCAGGTCGGTGATGCAGGCAACACCGGAGTAGAGCACCTGGTCGGCCATCGCGAAGGCGTCGGCGAAGGTGGTCTTGTCATTGGCCAGCCGGAACAGGTTCTGGTTGGGGATGACGATCAGCGTATCGACGCATTTCTGCAGTTCCTCGATACCGAAATCCGCCGTCTTCATGCGGCGCTGGCCTTCAAAATGGAACGGCTTGGTGACGACGCCGACGGTGAGGATGCCTTTTTCGCGGGCGGCGCGCGCTACGACCGGAGCCGCACCGGTGCCAGTGCCGCCGCCCATGCCGGCGGTGACGAAGCACATATGGGTGTTGGACAGATGATCGATGATCTCATCGATGCATTCTTCCGCCGCCGCGCGGCCGACTTCCGGCTGCGATCCGGCGCCCAGCCCCTCGGTGACATGTGCGCCGAGCTGGATCAGCCGATCGGCTTTCGACATGGTCAGCGCCTGCGCGTCCGTGTTGGCCACCACGAACTCGACACCGCGCAGACCTGCGGTGATCATGTTGTTGACGGCATTGCCGCCGCCGCCGCCGACACCGAACACGGTGATGCGCGGCTTGAGCTCGGTGATGTCCGGCTTCTGCAGATTGATGGTCATTGTCTCCGTCCTTTGCCTTTCACGCCGCTTCGCCGCCGCGGCCGCCTATGGGGCTGTCCCCGTCAATTAGAAACTGTCTCTCAACCACTGACTCATGCGATGCAGTTTTCCACCCGTCCCAGTCATTCTCAGACCGGAAATTCCTTTCGCCGGATGGCTCTCGAAGCTCGCCATCTGCGGATAGATCAGAAGCCCTACCGCGGCCGAGAAGGCCGGTCCCTTTGCCGCTTCCGGCAGGCCAGCCACGCCGAGCGGACGGCCGATGCGTACATTGCGTCCCAGGATGCGGCGTGCCGCTTCCGGCAGGCCGGCAAGCTGGCTGGCGCCGCCGGTCAAGACGACACGCTTGCCCACCGCATTGCCGTATCCAGACTTGTTCAGCCGGTCGCGCAGCAGTTCGAGCGTCTCGTCGATGCGGGCGCGCACGATGCGCGTCATCACCGAACGCGGGATCTGCAGCGGCACGTCGCCATCGTCGCCGATCGGCTGGATCGAGACCAGGTCGCGATCGTCGGCACTGCCCGGCAGCGCCGAGCCATGCATCACCTTCAGCCGCTCGGCGGCATCGAGCGAGGTAGACAGGCCCTTGGCCATATCCAGCGTGACGTGGTTGCCGCCGATGGCGATAGCATCGCCATGAACGAACTTGCCTTCCGAAAACACCGAGATCGTCGTCGTGCCGCCGCCCATGTCGATGCAGGCCGCACCCATTTCCAGCTCATCGTCGACCAAGGCTGCCAGTCCGCTTGCATAGGGCGTCGCCACCATGCGCTCCACCGACAGGTGCGAGCGGTTGATGGAAAGCTCCAGGTTGCGCATTGGCGCGGCGTCGCCGGTCAAGACATGCATGTCGACGCCGAGTGCGTCGCCAACCATGCCGCGCGGATCACGCACGCCGCGCTCGGCATCGAGCGAGAAGCCGACCGGGAGCGAATGGATCACCTCGCGTTCGGCCTTCAGTGCCTGTTTGGCGCCGGCGCCGAGCACACGCTTGATATCGGCTTCGTCGGCCTCGTGGCCGCCAAGATTGATGGTGGCCGAGAAGGCTTCGCTCTTCAGCCGGCCGGCAGTCATGTTGACGATGAGCGAGTCGACCGTCAGCCCAGCCATGCGCTCGGCGGCGTCGACGGACAGACGGATGGCATGCTCTGCACGGTCGAGATCGACGACGACGCCCGACTTTACACCTTGCGACTTCTGATGGCCGATGCCGATCACCTGGATCCGATGCGAACGGCCGCGCAACAGCTTGCCGTCATCGCTCGGCTTCAGCTTGGCCACCATGCAGCAGACCTTGCTCGAACCGACATCCAGCACCGTCAGGGTGCCGGACCGGCGCGACGAGGCATCGCCATGACCGCCAAGCCAGCTCATATCTTCGTCTCCGGCTTGCGCTTCAGGCTTTTCGGTTTTTCGTTGAGGGCTGCCTCGCGCTGCGTCGCCGCTTCCGGCGTCAACTGCACGACCAGCCTGTCGGTCAGGCGCATGTCGACGGCGGTGATGTCGCGCGACAACAGCCCCTTTTCCTTGTCCATCTTGACGAGTTCGGCGATCGCCTGGTCCTCGCCATCCTCGGGAAGCTTGATGGTGATGCCGTTGTCCAGCTTGAGGTCCCAGCGCCGCTCGCCGACGCGGATGTAGCCTTTGATCCGGGCCGCGAACTCGGGGTATTCTTCGACTTTGGCCAGGAAGTCCGGCGCCTTGGCCGGCGCGCCGACGCCGATCAGCAGCGGCAACAGCACCTGCTTGCCGCCGGAGAACGGCGCGATCACGGCGCCGTCCCTCTCGATGACCGAGAGCTCATCGCCTTGCTGCCAGAGCGCGAAGGCCTCGCGCTCCTCGACACGCACTTCCAACGTGTGCGGATAGACCTTGCGCACCGCCGCGACCTCGATCCATGGCAGGCTGGAAATCCGTTCGCGCGCCGCCTCGGCGTCGAAACCGATCAGCGAGGTCCAGCCGTCGAGCTCGAGTCGGTCGAGGATGTCGATCTCGGAGGTCTGGCGATTGCCAACCACCTTGACCTGATCGACGGCAAAGCCGGTGCGGGCTGTGATGCTCTGTACGATGCCGTCGACATGGCCGCCGAGATAGGCGCCATACGCACTGCTCGAGGCAACCAGCACGGCCGACATCATGGCCGCGGAGAAGCGCGGCGCCTGGAATTCACCTACGCCCAGGCGCGCCAGAATGCGCACCGGGCGGCGAAGCACACGCGGCAGCACGAAATGGTCGAACGACAACGGCAGGCCGAACAGCGCCGGCCCGGCCGCGCCCTTCCCCTTGCCTTGTCCCCATTTCAACGCAGACACGAAGCGTCCTCCACCATCCAACTCAACAAATCGCCAAACGAGTGCCCGGCCTGGGCGGCGATTTCAGGCACCAAGGACGTCGGCGTCATACCCGGCTGGGTGTTGACCTCGAGCCACACAACCTCGCCGTTTTCGGAATGCCGATCGTCATAACGGAAGTCCGATCGGGAAACGCCCCGACAGCCGATCGCTTGGTGAGCCTTGAGCGCCAGTGTTTGTATTTTTTGGTAAATATTCGGTGAAACTTTTGCGGGGCATTCGTGCTTTGATCCCCCGGCGACATATTTTGAATCATAGTCGTAGAAGGAATGGCCGGTCGGAATGATCTCGCAGACCCCCAGCGCCACATCGCCCATCACCGCGCAGGTCAGCTCCCGCCCATGGATGTAGCGCTCGACCATGACGGTATCGCCATATTTCCACTCCGACGAGCCGATGATCTGCGGCGGATGCGATTGCCCCTCATGCACGATGACGACGCCGAAGCTCGAGCCCTCATTGACCGGCTTGACCACATAGGGCGGCTTCATCGGGTGCTTGCTCTGGATGGCGAAGCGGCTGGCGACCTTCGATTCGGCGACAGGGACGCCGACCGACCTGGCAACCCGCTTGGCCTGCTCCTTGTTCATGGCCAGCGCCGAGGCAAGCACGCCGGAATGGGTGTAGGGCATGCCGAGATATTCGAGGATGCCCTGGATGGTGCCATCCTCGCCAAACGGGCCGTGCAGCGCGTTGAAGGCGACATCGGGCCGGAGTTCGGCAAGCACCGAGCCGACATCGCGCCCGACATCGACGCGCGTGACCTGGTAGCCTTCCTTCTCGAGCTCATCGGCACAGGCCTTTCCCGAGGACAAAGACACGGGCCGCTCGGATGAGAAACCACCCAGCAGGACGGCCACATGCTTGCTTTTCATTCCCCGTCATCCCCTCTCATGGCGGACCAAACCCAATATTTCCGCAACATTGAGTCAGAGTCTCCCGGCAGGTTGCCCCCCCAGACGGAAAACGCTGAAAACGCGTCGAACGACTCAAATCAGGAAACGCTTTGGAGCAGAGAATCAGAGAGTTGATTCACTGGCAAGCGCTTACGATTCCGAGAGATTCACTTTCTGAGAAAATGGATGAGAAAAGTGTGCCGTTGAGTCTTTGCAGCAACGGTCGCGGGCCGTTTCGGCCTCGTTGAAGTTCATGCATCACGTGAACTTCAACGCACCCTAGAGGAGTTGTCCGAGAAATTCCTGGACGGCATGCCCTGGTCGGAAATTGCCGATGCGCTTGATTTCCCATTGCAGCCGGATGCCCGAATTCTCCAACACCCGCGTGCGCACCGTCTCACCGAGATATTCAAGATCGTAGCCGGTCGCGGTTCCGGTGTTGATCATGAAGTTGCAATGCATCGGCGACATCTGCGCGCCGCCGATCATCAGGCCGCGGCAGCCCGCCTTGTCGATCTCCTTCCAGGCCGACGTGCCGTCGGGATTCTTGAAGGTCGAACCGCCGGTCTTCTCGCGGATCGGCTGCACGGTCTCGCGGTGGTTCTGCACCGCATCCATCGCCGCCTTGATCGCTGTCTTGTCCTCGGCAAAGCCCTCGAAAACGGCCGAGGTGAAGATCAGGCCGGCAGGTGCCGCCGAATGGCGATAGGCGTAGCCCATATCGGCATTGCTCAGCGTCTGGATATTGCCCTTGCGGTCGAGCGCGCGCACCTCGACGACGCGCTCGCGCGTCTCAACGCCATTGGCACCGGCATTCATCCGCAGCGCGCCGCCGATGGCGCCCGGAATGCCGTGATAGAAATGAAAGCCGCCAATGCCGGCTTCGAGCGCCACTGCGGCGACGCGCTTGTCGGGCGTGGCGCCGCCGGCCTTGATCCTTGTCGGCCCGATGGCCTCGGCCTCGCCAAAGCCTTTCGCCGAAAGCCGGACAACAAAGCCCGGAATGCCGCCGTCCCGAACCAGAAGGTTCGAGCCGACGCCGACGATCGTCAGCGGTATGTCTTCGGGAACGGCTTTGAGGAACGTGGCAAGGTCCTCCTCATCGGCCGGCTGGAACAGCACCTCGGCCAGCCCTCCGGCGCGAAACCAGGTGATCTTGTCCATCTCGGCATTCGGCGTGAGGCGGCCACGCAGGCCGGCAAGCCGGTCGCCAAGTCTGTCGATCAGGTCCTGGCCGTGCATCATGAGACCGTCCCGCCAAGCTCCTTGGGCAGCGCATAGGCCCATTGGGTAATGTTGCCGGCGCCGAGGAAGACGACGAAGTCGCCGGGCTTGGCCAGATCGCGGATGATTGGCGCGATTGCTGCCGGACCCTCGATGTAGCGCGCGTCGCGATGGCCGCCGGCACGGATTCGCGACACCAGCGCATCGGATGTCACGCCTTCGATCGGCTCTTCGCCGGCCGCGTAGACCGGCGCCACCATCACCGTGTCGGCGTCGTTGAAACAGGTGGAAAACTCGTTGAACAGGTCGTGCAGCCGGGTGAAGCGATGCGGCTGGGCAATGGCGATGACGCGTCCCTGGGTGGCACTGCGCGCCGCCTTCAGCACCGCCGAGATTTCGACCGGGTGGTGGCCGTAATCGTCGAACACATCGACGCCGTTCCACGAACCGGTATGGGTGAAGCGGCGCTTGACGCCAGCGAAGGACGACAGGCCCTTCTTGATCGCCTCGGCGGACAGGCCGAGCTCATGCGCCACCGCGATCGCCGCCGTCGCGTTGGAGACGTTGTGACGGCCGGGCATCGGCAGGCGCAGGCCGGCGATCGTCGTCTGGCCGCCGCTCTTGCGGTTGCGGATCACCACGTCGAATTCCGAAATGGCACCGGCCATGCGGTGATTGGTGAAGCGCACGTCGGCCTGCGCGTTCTCGCCATAGGTGATGACGCGGCGATCCTCGATGCGGCTGACCAGCGCCTGCACCTCCGGGTGATCGGTGCACATCACGCCGAAACCGTAGAACGGCACGTTCTCGACGAACTGGCGAAACGCCTCGCGCACCTTGTCGAAGCTGCCATAGTGGTCGAGATGCTCGGGATCGATATTGGTGACGACGGCAATCTCGGCCGGCAGTTTGAGGAAGGTGCCGTCGCTTTCGTCGGCCTCGACCACCATCCACTCGCCGTCGCCCATGCGCGCATTGGTGCCATAGGCATTGATGATACCGCCATTGATGACGGTCGGATCGAGCCCGCCGGCTTCGAGCAGTGTTGCAACCATGGAAGTCGTCGTCGTCTTGCCATGCGTGCCGCCGATCGCCACCGCCTGGCGAAAACGCATCAGCTCGGCCAGCATCTCGGCACGGCGCACGATCGGCAGCAGCTTCTCGCGCGCGGCCTTCAGTTCGGGGTTGGTTTTCTTGATCGCCGTCGAGACGACGACAACCTCGGCATCGCCGAGATTTTCAGCCTTGTGGCCGACGAAGCATTCGATGCCCTTGTCGCGAAGCCGCTGCACATTGGCGCTGTCGGCCTGGTCGGACCCCTGCACCTTGTAACCGAGATTGTGCAGCACTTCGGCGATGCCGCTCATGCCGATGCCGCCAATACCGATGAAATGCACAAGGCCGATGGTCTGCGGCATCTTCATGCGTGCGTCCCCTTCCTGAAGTCTGAAACGGTTTTTTGGGACGCAATAGCCTCTGTGAGATCGGCGAGCAACCGTGCCGCGTCGGGACGGCCAGCCGATTTCGCTCCCGCCGCCATGGCCGCCAGCCGCTCGGGGTTGTCCATCAGCCCGCCGAGGAGGGTCGCGATGCGCTCGGGCGAAAGCGAGGATTGCGGGTGCACTTCGCCACCACCGGCGGCGGCTAGGGCCGCTGCGTTCGCTGCCTGGTCGTGGTCGAGAGCATAGGGATAGGGCACCAGCAGCGCCGGCCGGCCGATGACGGCGATCTCCGAAACGGTCGAGGCGCCGGAGCGCGAGATCACCAGATGCGCCGCCGCCATGCGCTGCGCCATGTCGGTGAAGAAGGGCGAGACTTCGGTGGCGACGCCAAGGGCGGCATAAGCCGCCTTCACGCGCGCCACGTCATCGGCGCGCGCCTGCTGCGTGATCACCAGCCGCTTGCGTTGCGTTTCGGAGAGCATGGCGATGGCTGCCGGCACCGCGTCCGAGAAGAACTGGGCCCCCTGGCTGCCGCCGAACACCAGCAGGCGGAACGGCTCCTCCCCCGTCGACGCCACGTAAGGCGTCTTGGCCGCTTCCAGAACGGGAGGCCGGACTGGATTGCCTGTCGTCACCGTCTTGGCGCCGGCCACACTGGTGTCCTGCGGCAGGAAGCCACCGGCGATCGCGTCGACTCGGCCTGCCAGCGCCCGGTTGGCGCGCCCCATCACCGCGTTCTGCTCATGGATCAACGTCGGCACCTTTCGCCGTGTCGCTGCGTAAAGCGGCGGCAGGGTCGGATAGCCGCCGAAGCCGACGACGGCATCCGGCTTGATCCTGGCGATAATGGCGGAAGCCTGGCGTACGCCGCGCCAGATTTTCCAGAAGGCGCCAAGCAGGGCGATGGGATTCTTCGAGCCCATCGTCGCCGACTGGATCGGATGGATGGCGGTAGCTGGGAAATGGCCGGCGAAGCGCTCGGCACGGTCGTCGGTGGCCAGATGCACCGTCCAGCCGCGCTCGTTCAGCTCATGTGCCAGCGCTTCGGCCGGGAACAGATGCCCCCCGGTTCCACCCGCGGCAAGAAGGATGACGCCTCTCGCCATATCACTCCGCCGGCAGGGCGCGCTGCGACAGGGCAAAGCCCATCTGCTTGCGCTTTTCGGGCCGCTTGCGCGTCAGCGCCAGCACCATGCCCATCGAGATGGCGATGGCGATCTGCGAGGAGCCGCCATAGGAGATGAAAGGCAGCGTCATGCCCTTGGCCGGCACCAGCTGCAGGTTGACACACATGTTGATGACGGCCTGCAGGCCGAACACGGTGACCAGCCCGCCGACGGCATAGCGAGTGAAGTCGTCATGCTCCTTCAGCGCCGTGTTGAGGCCGCGCAGCACGATGAAGGCGAAGATCGACATGATGAAGAAGCACATGATCAGCCCGAACTCCTCGCCGGCGACCGAGAAGACGAAGTCGGCATGGCTGTCCGGGATAACCCGCTTGACGGTGCCCTCGCCTGGCCCGACGCCGAACCAGCCGCCATTGATCAGCGCCTCGCGGCCCATGTCGACCTGGAACGTGTCGCCTTCGCCGGTCAGGAACTTGTCGATGCGCAAGGCAACGTGCGGAAACACCGTATAGGCGGCAAAGACGCCGCCAACGCCGGCAGCACCCAGCGCAATGATCCATAGCCACGGCAACCCGGCCATGAAGAACATCACACCCCACGTACCGGTGACCAGCATGGTCTGGCCGAGATCCGGCTGGGCGACCAGCAGCGAGACGACCAGGGCGAGCAGCAGCATGGCGAACAGATTGCCCGGAATGTCGGGCTGGCGCTTGTGTTCGGCGAACAGCCAGGCGCACATAATGACGAAGGCGGGTTTCAGGAATTCCGACGGTTGGATCGACAGGCCGGCAAGCGACACCCAGCGGCGCGCGCCCTTCACCTCGACGCCGATGTAGAGCACCGCCACCATCAGCACCAGCATCAGGCACAGCATGATCAGCGCCATGCGCCGGATCTGCCTAGATTCGAGAAAGGACACCGCCAGCATGACGCCGAGCGCCGGCACGGTGAAAATGATCTGCCTGGTGGCGAAGTGGAAACTGTCGAGGCCGATGCGCTCGGCCACCGCGGGACTGGCGGCAAAGGACAGCACGATGCCGAGCCCCATCAGCGACAGAAACGCCGCCAGGAACCAGCGATCGATCGTCCACCACCACGTCGCAACCGGACTTTTGTCGAGACGGCTCTGCATTATCGTGCCCCTCCGATGGGTTTCACACCCTCGATAGCATTCGCAGCTTGCCTGAAGGCTTCGCCGCGGACTTCGAAATTCTTGAACTGGTCGAAACTGGCGCAGGCCGGCGACAGAAGCACAACCACCTCGCTGGCATCGTCTTGAGCCGCGTCATGCGCCGCGTGCTCGACCGCAGCGGCCAGCGTGCCGGATATCTCGTACGGCACAGCCTCGCCCAGGGTCGCCGAGAAGGCGGGCGCCGCCTCACCGATCAGATAGGCCTTGGCGATGCGCGGGAAGAAGCCGCGCAGCGGCTCGATGCCGCCCTCCTTGGGCAGACCGCCGGCAATCCAGTAGATGCGCGGGAAGCTCGACAGCGCCGGTGCCGCCGCATCGGCATTCGTCGCCTTGGAATCGTTGACGAACAGCACATGGTCCTTGCGGCCGACCTGCTCCATGCGGTGCGCGAGGCCGGGAAAGCTTTCCAGTCCCGACTGGATCTCGCCGAGGTCCAGCCCGACCTTGAGGCAAGCGGCGACCGCCGCCAGCGCGTTCTGCGCATTGTGCTGGCCGCGCAGCGAGCCGATGCCTTCGAGGAAAGCAACGCGGCTGTAGCGACCATGCACTGCTTCCATCAGATTGCCGCCGTCGGCGAAATAGCCGTCGGTGAGTGGCAGCCGCTTGGAAATGCGGATGACATGCCGCCCCGCTCGCTCCAGCCGCTCGGCGATCTGCGCGCACCAGGAATCGTCGATGCCGATGATCGCCGTCTCGCTGCCGGCCACCAGCCGCTCCTTGATCGAGGCGTAGTGCTGCATGGTGCCGTGGCGATCGAGATGGTCGGGCGTCAAATTGAGCAGGATGCCGGCCGTCGGGTTGATCGAAGGCGCGAGGTCGATCTGGTAGGACGAACATTCGACCACATAATGCCGATTGGGCCCAGGCGGATCGAGTGTCATCACCGCGCGGCCGATATTGCCGCCCATCTGCGTGTCCCGTGCCGCCGCTTTCAGGATATGCGCGGTCAGTGCGGTCGTCGTCGACTTGCCGTTGGTGCCGGTAATGGCGATGAACGGTGCTGACGGCGCGGCGAGCATTCGCTCGCGGCAGAAAAGCTCGATGTCGCCGATGATCTCGACGCCAGAACCGCGCGCCAGTTCCACCGTCCAATGCGGCTTGGGATGCGTCAGCGGTACGCCCGGCGACAGCACGAAAGCCGAGAACTTCGCCCAGTCGGCGCCGCGCAGGTCTCCGGTTGCGATACCGCTGGCCGCCGCCTTGGCGACGCTGTCGGGATTGTCATCCCACCCCAGCACCTCTGCCCCGCCGGCGATCAGCGCGCGCGCCGTCGCGATCCCCGAGCCACCGAGCCCGAAGAGCGAAAGGCGCTTGCCTGCGAAGGATGCGGCGGGAATCAAGCGGCCTCCTATCTGAGCTTCAGCGTGGACAGGCCGACCAGCGCCAGGATGACGGCGATGATCCAGAAACGGATCACCACCTGGCTTTCGGTCCAGCCGAGCTTTTCGAAATGATGGTGGATCGGCGCCATCAGGAACACCCGCTTGCCGGTCATCTTGAAGTAGCCGACCTGGATGATGACAGACAGGATTTCCACGACAAACAATCCGCCGACGATGACCAGCACGATCTCGTGCTTGGTGGCGACGGCGACCGTGCCGATCAGGCCGCCCATCGCCAGCGAGCCGGTGTCGCCCATGAAGATCGCCGCCGGCGGCGCGTTGAACCAGAGGAAGCCGAGGCCGGCGCCGATGACCGCGCCAAGCACGACCGCCAGTTCGCCGGTGCCGGGCACGAAATGGATCTGAAGATATTCGGCGAACACGGCGTTGCCGGAAAGATAGGCGATGACGCCGAAGGACGCCGCCGCGATCATGATCGGCACGATCGCCAGTCCGTCGAGACCATCGGTCAGGTTCACCGCATTGCCGGCGCCGACGATGACGAAGCAGGAGAACGGAATGAAGAACCAGCCGAGATTGATGATGAATTCCTTGGCGAAGGGGAATGTCAGCGACGACGAGAACGGCGCCTGGCCGTTATGCATGATCGCCCAGGCGGCGATGCCGGCGATGACGAATTCGAGCGCCAGCCGTGCCTTGCCGGAAAAACCGAGATGCGACTGCTTGGTCACCTTCAGATAGTCGTCGTAGAAGCCGATCGAGCCGAAGCCCAGCGTCACCAGCAGCACCACCCAGACATAGATGCTCGACAGGTTCGCCCACAGCAGCGACGAGCCGATGATGCCGGACAGGATCATCAGCCCGCCCATGGTCGGCGTGCCTGCCTTCTTGAAATGCGTCTGCGGCCCGTCGGCGCGGATCGGCTGGCCCTTGCCCTGCCGCAGCCGCAACGAATTGATGATGGTCGGTCCGAAAATGAAGACGATCAGCGCCGATGTGATCAGCGCCCCGCCGGTGCGGAAGGTGATGTAGCGGAAGACGTTGAAGACCGAGATCTTGTCCGCAAAATCGACGAGCAGTGTGAACATGCGCTTATCGTCCCCCGACCTAGGTCTGTTTGGATGTCGTTTCAGCCGGGAACTTGCCCAGCAGCGCATCGACCAGTTTTGCAAAACCGATGCCCTTCGACGATTTGATCATCACCACGTCGCCCGGCTTGAGCGCGGCAAGCAGCACCGGCTTCAACTCCTCGGCGCCGGCGCGGTATTCGGTCTTGATCTCAGCCGGCAGCGTCTGCGCCAGTGCCCGCATTTCCGGACCGCCCAGAAAAACGGTCTGCGTCCCGGTGCCGACGATGAGGTCGGCAAGGGCGGCATGCATCTTGGCAGAATGGTCGCCGAGCTCCAGCATGTCGCCGAGTACGGCGATGCGGCGGCCCTCGCCTGTCACCGGCGTCGCGTTAAGCAGCGCCATCGCGGCACCCATCGACGCCGGGTTGGCGTTATAGCTCTCGTCGATCAGTGTGATCGGCCCGCCGGGGTGGCGCAACACATGGCGCTTGCCGCGCCCGCGCTCGGCCGAAAGATCGGCCAGCGCCAACGCCACCCTGTCGAGGTCGGCGCCGACCAGATGCGCCGCACCCAGCACCGCCAGCACATTCTGCACCATATGGCGGCCGGGCGCACCGATCCGCGCCGTCACCTCGTGGCCGCCGACCCTGGCGCTGATGTCGGAATGGTCGGCGTGGAGTTCGCACTTGACCAGCTTGAAGGTCGAGCGCGCATTCTCGCCGAAGCCATACACGTGCTCGACCCCAGCGGCATGAGCCATCTTGTCCAGAAGCTTCCAGCGCGCATCGTCGCGGTTGAGGATGGCCGCACCCTCGGGCTCCAGCCCTTCGAAAATCTCGGCCTTGGCCTTGGCAATCTCGTCGAGATTGCGGAAGAAGCCGAGGTGGGCGGCCGCGATCATGGTGACGATGGCGACATGCGGCCTCACCATTTTCACCAGCGGCCGGATCTCGTCGGGATGGTTCATGCCGATTTCGAACACCGCATAGTCGCAATCCACTGGCATGCGTGCCAGCGTCAGCGGCACGCCCCAGTGGTTGTTGAACGACTGCGCCGAGGCATGCACCTTGCCGACGGCCGACAGCACGTGGCGCAGCGCTTCCTTGGTGGTGGTCTTGCCGGCCGAACCGGTCACCGCGATGATCTTGGCCTCGGAGCGGGCGCGCGCCGCGACACCAAGCTTTTCAAGCGCGGCCAGGACATCCTCGACGACGATGATCGGCGCCGTCAGCCGGCCGAGCGACGGCAGCTTGCCTTCCGCCACCACCAGCACGCCGGCGCCCGCCTTGATGGCGGCGGTGGCGAAGTCGTGGCCGTCCATCGCCTCGCCCTTGATGGCGAAGAAGGCGTCGCCCGGCTGGAGGCTGCGGCTGTCGATCGAAATACCCGATATGCCTTCCGGCATCGGCCCCAGCGGCCGCCCGTCCATGGCCACAACCAGCGCCTCGGAGGTCCACAGCAAACTCATGCGGCACACTCCACGAGTGCTGCGCGGACTTCCTCGTGGTCGGAGAAATGCAGGGTTTCGGAGCCGATCGTCTGGCCTTCCTCGTGGCCCTTGCCGGCCACGATCAGCGTGTCGCCGGCATGCAGCATGGCGACCGCGTCGTGGATCGCCTGGCGCCGGTCGCCGATCTCGATGGCGCCGGGTGCGGCGGCAAGAATGGCGGCGCGGATCGTTTCAGGCACTTCCGAGCGCGGATTGTCGTCGGTGACGATGACGACATCGGCAAGCCGCGTCGCAATCTCGCCCATGATCGGCCGTTTGCCACGGTCACGGTCACCGCCGCAGCCGAACACGACGATGACGCGGCCAGTGGTGAACGGGCGCACCGAGGCCAGCACATTTTCCAGCGCGTCGGGCTTGTGGGCGTAGTCGACATAGACCGGCGCACCATGAGCAGTGGTGCCGACGAGGTCGAGACGGCCCGGCGCGCCCTTCAGTTTCTCCAACGCCATCAAGGCTTTGGCGACAGGTGTTCCGGTGGAAATGGCAAGTCCTGCCGAAACCAGCGCGTTCGATATCTGGAAATCGCCGGCCAGCGGCAGATCGATCTCGTAAAGCACGCCGTCGGCCTCGACCTCGGCGCGCTGACGATGGCGCTCGTGCTCGACCCGCTTCAGCCTGAGGAAATCGCCATGGCGGCCAACGGTCAGCACGTCGAGCCCGGCGGCCTGCGCCGCTTTGATTGTCGGCGCCGACCACGGGTCGTCGGCGAAGATGACGGCCGGCGCGCCTTTCGGCAGCAGCGCGTCGAACAGGCGCAATTTGGCCCGATGATAATCCTCGACGGTCGGATGATAATCCATATGGTCGCGGCCGAGATTGGTGAAGCCGCCGGCGGCCAGCTTGACGCCGTCAAGGCGGCGCTGGTCGAGCCCATGACTGGAGGCTTCCATCGAGGCATGGGTGACGCCGGCGTCCGCCAATTCCTTGAGCAATTGGTGCAAGGCGACCGGGTCGGGCGTCGTCAGCGAGCCGTAGTCATTTCGCCCGGGCGCCACCACGCCGGTGGTGCCGATCGAAGCGGCGGCATAGCCGATCTGCTCCCAGATCTGCCGGGTGAAGGCGGCGACCGACGTCTTGCCGCTGGTGCCGGTCACCGCGACCATGGTCTCAGGTTGCTTGCCGAAATAGCGGGCCGCGCTCAGCGCCAGCGCCAGGCGCGGATCATCGACCGCCAGCACCGGGACCGGCAAACCGGCAATGGCGTTGCCTGCCACGATCGCAGCGGCACCTCGGCCGGCCGCGTCTGCAGCATAGGTCGCGCCGTCCGCCTTGGTACCGGCGAGCGCGAAGAAGACGACGCCCGGTTTTACCTGGCGGGAATCCGACGAAATGCCGGTAACCTCCAGATCGGCGGAAGCTGTTCCTTCGACTGGCAGGATACCGGCTAGATCTTTGAGCTTCATCGAGTCCCGTTCACCGCAACAAAATAGCGCGCAGTTGCCGGCGCGCCCCAAGAATCACTGATAGGACACCAGCGTTGCACCATTTTCATGGCTGAAATCTGGCTTCACGCCAAGCATGGCCGCAGAACGCCTGATGATATTGCCGGCCATAACCCCCGCATTCGAGGCCGCGACGTCTGTCATGCCAGGCTTTTCCGGGTGCGGAGCGTCGGCAATCGTAAACACGAGGTATTGCGGATCGTCCATCGGGAAGGCGGCGACGAAGGTATTGAAATTCAATTCCTTCGAGTAGCGGCCATTGATGACCTTCTCGGCTGTTCCGGTCTTGCCGCCAACGCGGTAGCCGGGGACTCTGGCGTTTCTGGCCGAGCCCTTCTCGGCGTTGAGCGAATAGAGGTAGCGCATGCCCTCGACCGTCTTGTCGCCGACCACTTTCTTGGCCACCGCCATCGCTTCTTCCTGTGTGCGGACAAGGAAGGTAGGGTTCATCAGGAAACCGCCATTCATCAGCGCCGCACAGCCGACAGCCGCTTGCAGCGGCGTCGTCGACACGCCATGGCCGAAGGCGATGGTGAACGAATTGACCTGCTTCCACACCTTCGGTTCAGTCGGACGGGCGACTTCCGGCAGTTCGGTCTGCATCTTGTCCAGAATTCCAAGGCGATGCAGGAATTCTCGGTGCCCCTCGATGCCGACCAGCTCCGCCTCCCTGGCCGACCCGATGTTGGACGAATAGAGGAACACCTCCGGCAACGACAGCACACGGTTCTTGCCGTGGAAATCGTGAATGGCCTGATGGCCGACCCGGATTGGATGCGAAGCGTCGAAGCGGCTCGCCATCGTCGCCTTGCCGGAATCGAGCGCCATGGCTGAGGTGAAGCTCTTGAAGGTCGAGCCCATCTCATAGAGCCCCGCCGACATCCGGTTCAGCCGGTCCTTTTCCTGTGCATTGTAAGGATTGTTCGGATCAAAATCCGGCACCGAGGCCATCGCCACCACTTCGCCGGTCTTGACGTTGAGCACAACAGCGCCAGTGCCGAGCGCGCGATAGCGCTCCAGGCCGGCGGCGATCTCATCGCGCACCACATGCTGGACGCGCAGATCGATCGAAAGCTTCACCGGCTTCAGATCCTTGGCGACCGCCAGGCCCGATGCCTGCAGGTCGCTCAAGCCCTGTTCGTCGACATATTTCTCCATGCCGGAGATGCCCTGGTTGTCGATGTTGGTGAGCCCGACAATGTAGGATGAGGTTTCGCCGCTCGGATAGAAGCGGCGCTTCTCGGTGCGGAAGCCGAAGCCGGGAATGCCGAGCTGCATGATGTCGGACTGCTGCTTGGGCGTCAGCTGCCGCTGCAGCCAGACGAAGCCGGCGCCGCTCTTCAGCTTGTGATAGGTCTGCTCGTAGTCGATTTCGGGAAGCACCGTCGACAGCTTCTCGATCGCCTCGTCGGCGTCCACGATGCGTCGCGGTTCGGCGAACAGCGATGCCGTCTTGATGTCCGTCGCCAGCACTTCGCCGTTGCGGTCGACAATGTCGGGCCGCGATGCCGTCACCCGGCTCTGCGGGCCGCCCGACATGTCGGGGGTCTGGAAGCCGAGATAGACCAGCCGGCCGGAAATGGTCGCGAAGATGCCGAAGAACACTGCCATCGTCATCACGATGCGCGTCCGCCCCTTGCCGCCGGTCGCCTTGCGGGCGCCCTCGACCACGATCGATCCGCCTTCACCGGTCCTGGCGCGGCGTTTCAGCAGTTTGCCGATCATTGGGCGATGCCTCCGGTCACCACGGGATCCCTATCGCCCGAGGGCGCCTTGTCGGAATTGTCGGCCATGCCGTCCTGGCGTCCTTTCAGGATGTCCTCAATGTCCAGGGCCTTGGCCGGCAGGTCGCCGATACCGACGATCTGTCGGGCGCTGACCGGCTGGAGTTCAAGCTGCGACTTGTAAAGGTCGGCCAGCTTCTGCAGCCGCGACGGCTGGGTGAGCAGGCTCCAGTCGGCCTTGAGCAGATCGATCGTGTCTTCCTCATAGCGGATCTGAGCATGGATCTTCTGCACTGCCGCCAATTGTTCCTCGGCGTCGCGCTTGGTCTTGTAGGTAAGGGCCGCCGCCGAAACCATGACGGCGATCAGGACGATGTCGCTGGTACGAAACACGTGCTTACCTCTCCCCCGGCCGGTCGATGCCGGGAAGCTTTGGAAGGCCGAAAATCGAAAAGTCGCTGTTGCGCGCCGGCGCCTCGGTGCGGACAGCCGCACGCAGCCGGGCCGAACGGGCGCGCGGATTGGCCGCGACCTCGGTGTCGCCGGCAGTCACGCCGCCACCGGCCTTGCGGAAGGTCGCGGTGCGCGCCTGTGCCTCGGGCAAATGGCGCGAGCCGGTCACGGCGTCGGCGCGATCGGCGATGAAGCGCTTGACGATGCGGTCTTCCAGCGAATGGAACGTCACCACGGCGAGCCGTCCGCCCGGCTTCAGCACGCGTTCGGCGGCGAGCAAGGCCTTGGCCAATTCGCCAAGCTCGTCATTGACGAAGATGCGCAGCGCCTGGAAGACGCGTGTCGCCGGATGGATCTTGTCCTTCGGCGCGCGGCCGACATGCGTCTCGATCGCGTCGGCCAGTTCCAGCGTGCGCTCGAACGGCCGCTTTTCGCGGCGAGCCTCGATCATGCGGGCAATGCGCCCGGCATGACGCTCCTCCCCGAGAAAGCCGAAGATGCGGGCGAGATCGCCCGGCTTGAAGCTGTTGACCACGTCGGCGGCGCTCAGGCCCGCTTGCGCCATGCGCATGTCGAGTGGCCCGTCGGAGCGGAACGAGAACCCGCGCTCGGCCTGGTCGAGCTGCATCGAGGAGACGCCGATGTCGAGCACGACGCCGTCGGCGCTCTCGACATGCTCGTCCAGCGTCGAGAACGGCGCCTGCACCAGCCTCAACCTGCCGCCCGACTGCGCCTCGAGGTCGCGCCCGGCCGCGATCGCATCCGGATCGCGGTCGATCGCCACGACGGAAGCGCCCGTCGCCAGAATGGCCTTGGTGTAGCCGCCGGCGCCGAACGTGCCGTCGATGATGATGTCACCTACCGCTGGCGCCAGTGCTTCGAGCACTTCGCCAAGGAGGACCGGAATGTGGCGGGCCGATCCGCCAACGGCGTGAAGGTCATCGCCGTGGCCCACCGTCATTCCGGTCGCTCCCCAGGCTTCGTCCCCTGCCGAAGCTGCAAAAGCCGGGCCCGCGCCTGCGCCCCGTAGGCGGCCAGCCGTCCCGGCTCCCAGATCTGAAAGAAATTGCCGCGCCCGACAAAGGCCACTTCCGCCGCAATGCCGGTGTGCTCGCGAATGAAATCGCTCATCGTGATGCGGCCGTCCTGGTCGAGCTTCAGGAAGGTGCCATCGCCATGGCAGAAGAACGACATGTCGTTCGCCGTCTCTAGGAAAGGATCTTCGAGCGCGATGCGCTGCTCGTAGCGGTCGAGCAGATCGAGACCGCCGACATCCATCGCCGGCTGGTCGAGGCAACGCAGCGCATAGAGTTCCGAATAGCCGCGCTTCTGCACGACAGCACGAAAATGCGCCGGAACGGACACCCGTCCCTTCGCATCGATCCTGCTCAGCGTGTTTGACAGAAACCGGTCCATTGAACGTCACAGCCGCTTGCGCCGCCGCACCCCTCTTCATCTTGTCGCACGCGCCGCGGCGCGTTCCCTGCCCCGTAACAGCCTCGTCCACACGGGCAATAACCGGCAAACGCGCAGCCGCCGCGGCTGCCCGATTGGCGTACGCTTTACCCTGACACGGAACGAAGGCTTGAGTATCGAAATGGGATATCATGGGGCACTATGGGCGTCAACGGGAATGGCTTCACAAACACGCGCGCCGCGACCAATGAGAGCAGCCTTGACGGCACGTCTCGTCTTTATGGTCCATTAAGCCTAACGAAGCGTTTAGAGCCGGCTGGCACAACCGGACGCGCCTTGCCGCGAGCCACTGCCCGGCATAGCGTCTCGCCGCATCCGGTCGGTCACCAAGAGGGTCTGAGAATCGATGTCTGAAACAGCGAACGCACGCGCTGCGACACTTCCCCACCTGCGCGACAGCGGGCTCGCAAAGGGCGACCCGATCCCTCTGCCTTTGACCATGGCCGCGATCTATCACACACCTGGCGACGCCACCGGTTTCGATCAGTACGGTCGCTTCAGCAACCCGACCTGGGACGCGGTCGAGCATATGCTGGCGCATCTGGAAGGAGCACCCTGCGTCGCCTTTCCGTCCGGGATGGCTGCAATCAGTTCGGTGTTTTTCGCCCTGCTCAAGACCGGCGACCGCATCTTGTTGCCTTCGGACGGCTATCACACGACAAGGGCACTGGCCGATCGTTTCCTGAAGCCGTTTGGCGTCACCTATGATGTGAGGCCGACATCGAGCTTTATCGACGGCGGCTTCGAAGGTTACCGCCTGGCCTTTGTCGAAACCCCCGCCAATCCGGGACTGGATATCTGCGATATCGCGGCTGTCACAGACGCTGTTCACAAAGCCGGCGCCCTCCTTGTCGTCGACAACACGACGATGACGCCCTTCGGCCAGCGCCCGCTCGACCATGGCGCCGACATCGTCGTCGCGGCAGACACCAAGGCGCCCAATGGCCATTCCGACGTGCTGTTCGGCCATGTTGCCAGCCGCAATGCCGATATCGTCACCGCCGTGACCGGCTGGCGCGAAATCTCGGGCAGCATTCCCGGGCCGTTCGAAGCATGGCTGGTGCATCGTGGTCTGGAAACGCTGGATGTCCGCTTTGACCGCATGTGCTCTTCGGCGGAAGTGATCGCACGGCGGCTGAAAGGCCACCGGGCAATCAGCGGCCTGCGTTTTCCCGGGCTGGAAAGCGACCCGTCACACAATCTTGCCCGCGCCCAGATGGAGCGCTTCGGCTTTCTCATCTCTTTCGAACTCGCCTCGGAAGACAAGGCCGAGGAATTCATCAACAACTGTGCCTTGATGCAGGCCGCGACATCCTTCGGCGGCGTTCACACCTCCGCCGAACGTCGGACAAAGCGAGGCGATGCAGTACCTCCCGGTTTTGTTCGTCTCTCGGTCGGCTGCGAACCGGTGGAAGAGCTCTGGAAGGCGATCGAGGCGTCGCTGGACAAGATCAGCGGCTGACCGGTCGACTGCGAACCCAGGTCATCGGCTTCGATGTTGCGTTTGCCGTGCAGCACGCGGACGATTTCGATCGCGACGTGACCGACCCGGTACAAGGTGGGGTAGTCACCAACGACCAGATGGCGGATGCCCGGTTCGATATCGTCGCGCGGCGCCTGAGAACGGATAGGTTGTCAGCTGCTGCTGGCCCATGGCACGACTTAATCGCACCAGCTACAAGCAACCGGCTGGCCTCCCGCTCTAGGGCAATAGCTGAACAAGCTTGAACCAACAGGCGCGCCCGAAAGCGCAACCTGCTGATCTCAAAAGATTTCTCTTCGATATCGCGGAGAAAATTGCCAGCTGGCCTGTAAGCCGGGTTTTGTATGGCCCCCGCCCCTTGCGGTGCGAGAACGTGGCGACCATTCATCTTGGACACATGTTGCCATGCGCCTCACGCAACCTACCCGGACGGTGAGCCGGAAACAGCCCTCGAGGGTTTCCCCTCGCACCGCCCCTATTCGGTCTTGCTCCCGGTGGGGTTTACCGTGCCGCTCCTGTTGCCAGTCGCGCGGTGGGCTCTTACCCCACCCTTTCACCCTTGCCACGGTAGACCATGGCGGTTTGCTTTCTGTGGCACTTTCCCTGGGGTCGCCCCCGCCGGCCATTAACCGGCACCGTGTTTCCATGGAGCCCGGACTTTCCTCACCCGCGGCCTTTCGGCTGTTGCGGGTGCGGCCGCCCGGCCAGCTGGCAAGGCGTATAAAGGGGTTCACGCTCGAAAACGCAAACGAAAAAGCCGGCCGCTCCGGCCGGCTCCACAGACAGTCGGCTACAGCGCCGCCATCTGCACCTTGACCTTGCTGCAATAGGCGGCCGACACCGGGTTCATTCGCGTTGCGGCGTGGCCTGCATTGTATTTCAGGATCGTGCCGCAGGTGGTGCCGCCGCCGAGATCCTGCGCCATGGCAAGGTACTTCATGCCGTATTTGATGTTGGTGTCGGGATCGAAGAGTCCCTTGGCCGAACCGTTGTAGCCCATCATCCGCGCCGTCGCCGGCTTGATTTGCATCAGGCCGATTTCGCCGGCGCCGCCGATCATGTTCGGCCGGTAGTTGCTCTCGACCCGTATGACGGCGTGAGCGAGCGAAACCGGTACACCATAGCTCGCGGCATAGCGCGCGACGATCGCCGAATACTGACTGCCGCCGGCCACCGCAGCCGCCGCAGCCGCTGGCAGCGCAACGCCCCTTGGACCGATCGATGCCGTTGTCATCTTGTCGACGGTCTTGCGGGCGCGCTTCGTCTGCCTTTTGGCGGTGGACTTCTTCGCCTTGGTCAAACTTGCCTTTTCCATTTTCGCGGAAGCCCGCTTCGGCGCCTTGGCGTCGTGGCCTGCCTTGCCGCTTTTGGCGGATACCGTGATGACCCCTTGATCCGCGCGCGGGCTGAGTGGCGCCGCATTTGCGGCACTGAAGGCAAAAGTCATAACGCCGGCAGCAAGAGCTGCCGTTAAAATGGTCAATTTCTGCATGTGATCCTGTTCTGTCTGAACCGCGTGAAGATGTTCACGCAGCAACGCTTAATCAATATCGGAACATCCGGGGGCTTGGGGTCCGACAAACTTGCACGTCAGGCGTTTGACGCTCGAATTGGTGCCAAACAAGGCCAGGCAAGTCACTTTAAGTGACAGCTTGTAACTTAAACATTGGAAAGGACGACTTGGGAGAGGCTTCCCAGGGTCAAGACCTTGCGGAAGCAAGCAGCCTTTGCAGCGTCCGCACTGTCGAGCCATCGGCCACCCCATCGACCAGGCGCGGTCGGAAATGCCGCTGAAACGCCTCGACGACGATCTCCGTCTGCCGGTCGAAAATGCCTGATATCTCGACGCCGTAGCCATAGAGTGCCAGCATCGACTGCAACGCCTCGACATCGGAACCGGTGTCGCCGGCCTTGAGCAGGGCCCCATGCCTGACGGGTGCAGCCGCCACGAAATGGCCGACACCGGCCTCGAACAGCGTCCGCCACGGAAACTTTTCGCCCGGATCGATCTTGCGTCCCGGCGCCACGTCGGAATGGGCCAGCACCCGCTCGGCGGCAATCGAATGCCGACCAGCAATCCCGGCGCACAGGCGGATCACCGCATCGATCTGCCGCCTGGGAAAACCGGGATAGCCCAGCGAGTGTCCCGGATTGACGATCTCGATGCCGATCGAGCAGGAATTGATGTCGGCGCGCCCGAACCACGAACTCTTGCCGGCATGCCAGGCGCGGTCGCTCTCCCGGACCATCTGCACGACGTGGCCATTCTCGTGGACCAGATAGTGCGACGAGACCTCGCTGGCCGGGTCGCACAGCCATGCCTCGGCGCCGGCGCCGGTCGGCATGCCGGTGTAATGCAGCACGATCATATCGGGTTTGAGCGTGTCGCGCCGCGGACCGAAATTCGGCGATACCCTGACCTCGGCGCTAGGCTCGTCGGGCCGGAAGCCGCTCATGCGTGCCGCAGGCCCCGCTCGATCATCTCATAGGCGGCGTTGATCGCCGCCACCCTGGTCGTTGCGATCTTGATGAATTCCTGCGGCAGGCCGCGCGCGATCAGCCGATCCGGATGATTATCGGAGACCAGCTTGCGATAGCGCTTTCTGACCTCTTCGAACGGCTTGCCGCGTTCGATGCCGAGCACGACATAGGGGTCACCGGCGCCAAGATTGACATGCCTCGCCATGATGCTTTCGTAATGCGCCTCGTCGATGCGGAAAATCTCGGCGATACGGTGCAGGAAGACGCCTTCGTGCTCATGCACCAGGCCGTCGGCCTTGGCGATGTGGAACAGACCGTCGAGTATGTCTTCCAGCATCACGCAGTTGGAATGCCCCGAGCCGCACAGTTGCGCCATCCGCTCGGCATAGGTCTCGAAACCGGCCACGTCGCGCTGCGCGAGGTCGAACAGCCGCGCCACATTGCGCGTCTCTTTCGGCGGTACCTCGAAGATCTCCTGGAAGGCACGCACCTCATCTTGGGTCACGATGCCATCGGCCTTGGCCATCTTGGCCGACAGCGCGATCATCGCCACCGAGAAAGCGACCCGCCGGCGCAGATCGGCGTCGCCGGAGAAAACCGTGCGCACGGCTTCGACGACGTCGGCGACACCCGACGAGGCTGAGGATGAAACGCGTGTGATGAACTCGCCAAGGCGATCCCAAATCGACATGGCCTGCTTCTTAGTGCCACCGCCCCCCGCTATCAAGCCGGGACAGTGCCGCAGCCCGGCGCAACCTAGGGTGCCAGACAATATGAGAAAGGCCAGCGCACAGCCGGCCTTCCTCATTCATCACACGAGTACTGTTTTGCTGACTACTGCGCGGGCGCAGGAGCTGGTGTTGCCGGAGCCGGCTCGACAGGCTTCTCGGGTGTGATGCTCTTCGTGGTCGAGTTGTCGGTTGCCGGAGGCGTTGCGGCCGGCGGCGTGGCTTCCGGCGTCGCCGGCTTCATCGGCTCTTCGGCTGCCGGTGGATTGGTGCTCTGGGTGGTGGTGTTGTCCTTGCCGCTATCGCTGCAGGCTGCAACGCCCAGCAAGGCCAAAGCGGAAACGGACGTGAGAATGAGCTTTTTCATAAGATCTCTCCTTCAATACGCGTTCACGTTACGGTGAACGGTCGAACAGGAAATGCATCAGACAGCCATGAGTTTCGTAACGTTGCGTTTCCGCATGTAACATCGTCTGGCCCGTTTGCGATTGCCGGCCAGACAACGGCGAACTAACAGGATGCGTTGAACCGATCGAACTGAAACGTGCCGGGAGCTGCCATGACCGCGAAGTGGGATTTCTGGATCGATCGCGGCGGGACCTTCACCGATGTCATCGGCCGCGACCCGCATGGCGGGCTGCATCCCCGCAAGCTTCTCTCCGAAAATCCGGAAGCCTACGCCGATGCCGCCATCCAGGGCATCCGCGATCTTCTCGGCCTGTCCCCCGGCGGCACGATCCCGTCCGGCCTGATCGGCGACGTCAAGATGGGCACCACGGTCGCCACCAATGCATTGCTGGAGCGCAAGGGCGACCGGGTGCTGCTGCTCATCACCAAGGGCTTTCGCGATGCGCTGAAGATCGCCTACCAGGCGCGCCCGGACATCTTCGCCAAGGAAATCATCCTTCCCGAACAGCTCTATGAGCGCGTCATCGAGATCGACGAGCGCGTGCGCGCCGATGGCCGCGTCGAACGGTTGCTCGACATCGCCGCTTGCCGGCCAGCGATCGAGCAGGCGAAAGCAGATGGCATCGATGCCGTCGCCATCGTCTTCATGCACGCCTGGAAATATCCAGATCACGAGAAGGCAGTGGCAAGAGTCTGCCGGAAACTCGGGTTCAGCCAGGTTTCCGTCAGCCACGAGGTCTCGCCGCTGATCAAGCTGGTCGGCCGCGGCGACACGGCCGTGGTCGACGCTTATCTGTCGCCGATCCTGTCTAGATATGTGCAACGCGTGGCGGGGGAAATGGGCACCGCGCCAATCCCCCCCACAAGGGGGGAGATCGGCCAGTCCCCTCGTCTCATGTTCATGATGTCCTCTGGCGGTCTTACCGCTGCCGATATGTTCCAAGGCAAGGACGCACTGTTGTCAGGGCCGGCCGGCGGCGTTGTCGGCATGGTCGAGACGGCGAAGCTCGCTGGCTTCGACAAGGTCATCGGCTTCGACATGGGCGGCACCTCCACCGATGTCGCCCATTATGACGGCGAATATGAGCGCGCCTTCGACACAGAGGTCGCCGGCGTGCGCATCCGCGCGCCGATGATGCGCATCCACACCGTCGCCGCCGGCGGCGGCTCGATCCTCCACTACGAGGCCGGCCGCTTCCGGGCCGGACCTGACTCGGCCGGAGCCAATCCCGGCCCGGCAGCGTATCGCCGCAGCGGCCCTTTGGCCGTTACCGATGCCAACGTCATGCTGGGCAAGCTGCAGCCCGATTTCTTCCCGGCGATTTTCGGGCCCGGCCAGGACGAACCACTCGATGTCGAGGCCGTGCGAACAAAATTCACCGCCCTGGCCGCCGAAATCGGCGATGGCCGCACGCCCGAGGCTGTCGCCGAGGGCTTCGTCACCATCGCCGTGGAAAACATGGCCAACGCCATCAAGAAGATTTCCGTCCAGCGCGGCTATGATGTCACCGAATATCTGCTCAATTGCTTCGGCGGCGCCGGCGGACAGCATGCGTGCCTGGTCGCCGACGCGCTCGGCATGGAGGCGGTGCTGATCCATCCCTTTTCCGGCCTGCTGTCGGCCTACGGCATCGGCCTGTCCTCGGTCTTTGCCTCGCGCCAGCAGGCGCTGCTGAAGCCTCTTGCAGAAGAGTCCAGAACCGAGATCGGCAACCTCATCGCCAGCTTGAGAAAGGCCGTCATCGCCGAGCTCGCAGCGCAAGGCATCGCCGAGGATGCGGTTGCCGCGAAACCGGTGCTGCACATTCGCTATGACGGCACCGACACGACTTTGCCCGTGAACTTCGAGGAAGACTCGATTTTTCAGGCCAGGCGCGATTTCGAAATCGCCCACAAGGCGCAATTCGGTTTCGTCTATGACAACAAGCCGATGATCGTCGAGACCGTCGGCGTCGAAGGCACCGACACCGGCGGCTCCGGACGCGACGAGAGTGATTCAGCGCTCGAAGACATCGCCGCAAACCCTTCGGAGATTCGAAAAATCTTTTCCGACGGCATCTGGCGCGACGCCGGCATCGTCCGCCGTGAAACGCTCAAGCCCGGGCACAAAGTCGCCGGCCCTGCGCTGATCATAGAGCCGAACCAGACCATCGTCGTCGAGCCGGGCTGGCAGGCCGAGATCACCGCCAAGAACCACGTGCTCTTGCGCCGTATCGAGGAGAAGCAGCGACAGGCGGCGCTCGGCACCAAAGCCGATCCAGTGATGCTGGAAGTCTTCAACAACCTGTTCATGTCGATCGCCGAGCAGATGGGCGTGACGCTGCAGAACACCGCCTATTCCGTCAACATCAAGGAGCGGCTGGATTTTTCCTGCGCAGTGTTCGACCGCAACGGCGCGCTAGTCGCCAATGCGCCGCACATGCCGGTGCATCTTGGCTCCATGGACCGTTCGGTCGAAACCATCATCCGGCTGAATTCCGGTGATATCCACCCCGGCGACGTCTTTGCCCTCAACGCGCCGTACAATGGCGGCACGCACCTGCCCGATATCACGGTGGTGACGCCGGTTTTCGACGATATCCAGCAGAAGATCCTCTTCTGGGCAGCCTCACGTGGCCATCATGCCGATATCGGCGGCACCGCCCCAGGCTCGATGACACCGCTGGCCACCACCGTCGACGAGGAAGGCGTGCTGTTCGACAATTTCCGCATCGTCGATCGCGGCCGCTTCCGCGAGAAGGAGCTGGAAACGCTGCTCACCGACCACCGCTGGCCGGCCCGCAATCCGCACCAGAACATCGCTGATCTCAAGGCGCAGATCGCCGCCAACGAAAAGGGTGTGGCAGAGCTTCGCAAGATGGTCACGCATTTCGGCCTCGATGTCGTCGAAGCCTATATGGGCCACGTCCAGGACAACGCAGCCGAAAGCGTGCGCCGCGTGCTGGAGCGGCTGCCGGACGCTTCCGAATATGAATATCCGACCGCCACCGGCCAGGTCATCAAGGTGAAGATCACGGTGGACCGGCAAAAGCGCGAGGCGACGGTCGATTTCACCGGCACCTCGCCTGTCATGAAGAACAATTTCAATGCGCCCGAGCCGGTCGCCCGCGCGGCTGTCCTGTACGCTTTCCGTGTCATGGTCGAGGACATGATCCCGATGAATGCCGGCTGCCTGCGGCCAATCAACATCATCATTCCCGACGGCTGCATGCTCAAACCCGCCTACCCCGCCGCCGTCGTCGCCGGCAATGTCGAGACCTCGCAGCACGTCACCAATGCGCTGTTCGGCGCCATGGGCGCCATGGCCAACGCGCAAGGCACAATGAACAACCTGACCTTCGGCAACAAGACATACCAATACTACGAGACGATCTGTTCCGGCTCGCCCGCCGGCCAGATGAACTCCGGCCGCGGTTTTTCCGGCACCTCTGGTGTCCACACCCATATGACCAATTCGCGCCTCACCGACCCGGAAGTGCTGGAACTGCGCTTTCCCGTTCTGCTCGAGGACTTCCACATTCGGGAAGGTTCCGGCGGCAAGGGCAGATGGAGCGCCGGCGACGGCACCAAACGCACCATCCGTTTCCTCGAGAAGATGGAATGCGCGATCCTGTCCTCGCATCGCAACCGCCCGCCGCAAGGACTGGACGGCGGCGGCGACGGCGAGGTCGGCTCGACCAAGGTCCGCCGCAAGGACGGCATGATCGAAATGCTGAAAGCCTGCGACCAGACCGTGCTTCAGGCCGGCGATGCCGTCATCCTGACGACGCCGACGCCGGGGGGATTCGGACGGCAATAAGCCGCTCCCGGGGCTGCAAGCCGGCTGCTGTCATCCATCTGTCATCGCCGAGCGCTACCCGCTTGCGGCAAAGCAAATGGGGAATCACCTTGCCATGACGGACGTTTCCGCAGATCTGGTTTTTCGCCGCGGCAAGGAAGTTGGAAAAGCCGTCTACCAGAACCGCCCGCTGTCGAAGGCCGGCATTTCGGAGCGGCTGTTCGCCTTCCTGTTTTCCGGCCTCGTCTATCCGCAGATCTGGGAAGACCCCGATGTCGACATGGAGGCGATGCAGCTTGGCCAGGGCCACCGCGTCGTCACCATCGCCTCGGGCGGCTGCAACATCCTCGCCTACCTGACCCGCTCGCCGGCACAGGTCGACGCCGTCGACCTCAACGCCGCGCACATCGCGCTGAACCGCATGAAGCTGGAGGCTGTGCGCCACCTGCCATCGCAGGGCGACCTGTTCCGCTTCTTCGGCGCCGCCGACACCAGCCACAATTCGCAAGCCTACGACCGTTTCATCGCGCCGCATCTCGATCCGGTCAGCCGTCACTACTGGGAGCGCCGCAACTGGCGCGGCCGCCGGCGCATTGCTGTCTTCGATCGCAATTTCTACCAGACCGGTCTGCTTGGCCGGTTCATCGCCATGGGCCACCGCACGGCCAAATTCTTCGGTGTCAATCCAGCCCGTATGATGGAAGCCAGAAACATCGGCGAACAGCGCCGCTTCTTCGATGAGGAATTGGCGCCGGTTTTCGACAAACCGCTGCTGAAATGGGCGACGTCGCGCAAGGCCTCTTTGTTCGGCCTCGGCATTCCGCCGGCGCAGTATGATTCGCTGATCACCTCCGGTGACGGCACCATGGCCAGTGTGCTCAAGGCCCGGCTGGAAAAGCTGGCTTGCGATTTTCCGCTGAAAAACAACTACTTCGCCTGGCAGGCCTTCGCCCGGCGGTATCCGAACCCCGGCGAAGCCGCCCTCCCCGCCTATCTCGAAAAGCAGAACTACGAGACCATCCGCGGCAATGTCGACCGCGTCGCCATCCACCACGCCAATCTGATCGAATTCCTTGCCGGCAAGGATGCAGGCGCGGTCGACCGCTTCATCCTGCTCGATGCGCAGGACTGGATGACAGATGACCAGCTCAATGCGCTGTGGGCGGAAATAACCCGCACGGCATCCGACGGCGCCCGCGTCATCTTCCGCACCGCCGCCGAGCCTAGCCTGTTGCCCGGCCGGGTCTCCAGCTCGCTGCTCGACCAGTGGAATTATCAGGACGAGATTTCGCGCGAATTCTCGGCCCGCGACCGCTCCGCCATCTATGGCGGCTTCCACCTCTATGTGAAGCGTGCCGCATGAGCACGACCGAGCTGCCGGCCGGCCATGCCGAATTGATGGACGGCGTCTACCGCTGGCAGCGCCACATCTACGACCTGACCCGCAAATACTACCTGCTTGGCCGCGACCAGTTGATCGCCGGGCTCGACGTACCGCCCGGCGGCACCGTGCTTGAGCTCGGCTGCGGCACAGGCCGCAACATCATCCTGGCCGCCCGTCGCTATCCCGGCGCACGCTTCTTCGGCCTCGACATTTCAGCCGAAATGCTGGAGACGGCTGGCGCCGCAATTGCCCGCGAAGTCTTGTCCGGCCGTGTCATGCTGGCAAGGGGTGACGCCACCGCTTTCGATGCGGGCGCGCTTTACGGTGTCGAACGGTTCGACCGCATCTTCGTGTCGTACTCGCTGTCGATGATCCCCGGCTGGGAGAAGACGGTTTCGGCGGCACTTGCGGCGCTGGCCCCCAGCGGTTCGCTGCATGTCGTCGATTTCGGCCAGCAGGAAGGCCTGCCGGGCTGGTTCCGGGCGATGCTGCGCGGCTGGCTCAAGAAGTTCCACGTCGCCCCGCGTGAATCGCTGCGCGAGATTCTGGAATCGGAATCTCGGCTTACCGGCGCAACCTTCCGTTTCCGCACGCTTTATCGCGGCTATGCCTGGCTGGCCGTGGTCGGGCCGCGTCCATAGAGCTAATGCAGCGCCGTCACCAGTGCCCCCACCATGGTCTGCGGCCGGTAGCCGAGCTTGGCCGGCGTCAGGCCCAGCCGCACCACCACCAGTTGCTCCGAGGGGATGATGGTGACCGTCTGCCCATCATGGCCTTCCATCCAGTAGGTGTCCCTGGGCAGGCCCGCCGCGACGCCGGCGCCGGGGCTGTCCTCGTCGCCCGGTGCCTCGATCCACAACTGGCCCTTGCCGTAGACTTTCGAGGCCGGTGCCGGCTCCCGCATCCAGTCGACGAAGCCGGCCGGAAGCACCTGGTTGCCGTTCCACACCCCACCTTGCAGCAGGAACTGACCGAAGCGCGCCCAGTCATGCGCGGTCGCATAGAGGTAGGACGAGCCGACGAAGGTGCCCTGCTCGTCGGTCTCCAGCACCACGCTGTGCATGCCGAGCGGCTCGAACAACGCCGTTCGTGGCCACATCAGCGCCTTGGCCTTGTCACCGATCGCCTCCTGCCAGAGGCGCGACAGCATCACCGCGCTGCCGCTCGAATAGGAGAACACCTTGCCGACCTCGGCGGTCAGCGGCTTGGATTCGGCGAAGCCCGCCATGTCGGGTTCGAGATAGAGCATGCGCGTGACGTCGGCGACGTCGCCATAGTCCTCATTGAACTCCAGCCCACTCGACATCGCCATCATGTCGGCAAGGCTGATCGCGGCGCGCCCATCCGCCTTCCAAGGCGCAAACAGCCCCTTGTCGGTGATGGCAATCTTGCCGTCCTTGACCAGCGTGCCGATGATCGCGGCGTTCACCGTCTTGGTCATCGACCAGCCAAGCAGCGGTGTCTTTGCCGAGAATCCCGCGCCATAGCGCTCGGCAACGACGCGGCCGTTCTTGACCACCACCACCGCGCGCATGCCGGTGCCGGTCAGTGCCGCGTCGTCGAGCAGCTTGGCAATCACCGGATCCTGTGATGGCTCGACGCGTTCGCCCTCCGGCCAAAACGCGTCCGCGCTGACCGCCGACGGCTCGGCGTGGACAGTCGTCCGCCGCGCCTTGCCGACATCGCCATCCGGAACCGACGCGCAGCCCAGACCGTCGCGCGCAACGGCAAGGCTTTTGCCAAGGAACCCAAGTAACCCTGCCGAAACCGTTCCCCTGTTCTTGTCCACGGAGACCCGCATCAAGCGCAGCAGCGGGTGCCCGGGCGCCTGGACGTCGACCGCGAGCACCTCATTGGGATCACGCCCGGCGATGAAGACGTTCGAGCAGACGATCTTGGCCGAATAGCCCGAGCCGACGCGGATCAATTCGGGCGGCGCGACGTAAAGCCAGGCAAACAGCACGGCGATCGCCAGCACGGCCAGGCCAAGCAGCCATTTGACGATCTTGACGACGATCCGCATTTGTTTCCTCCCAGGCCTCTGCCTGACGCCTCTGTCATCGATTTGCCGCCATTGCTTCCGCAAATCGCTATGCTTGTCGAGCGCCGTCAACCTGATATCAACCATGTTCGGCGATCACAGGCGGAACGGGCGATGCTGTGGGGCGATCGCTCGTAGGGGGCCAACGGCCAGCCATCAGTGCACAGACCCATCAGGGACCGGCTGAATCCGGCTCGGGAGTTGCGATGCGCCGTCTTGCGGCCCTTTTCATGCTAACGCTGCTTGGCGCATGCTCGACCGTGGACGATCTTTCGCCGCTGTCGCCGTCCGTGTCGAGCAGCCCGACTGTTGCCGTGCGCGCGCCGCGCTTTGCCGATTCCAAGCCGCATGAATGGGACAGCGGTGCGCCGTGGAACTATGCTGTTCACGGCACCGACGTCTCGAAATACCAGACCTCGGTCGACTGGCCGGCGGCCAAGGCCAGCGGCATCTCCTTCGCCTTCATCAAGGCGACTGAGGGCGGCGATCGCTTCGATGAATACTTCAACGAGCATTGGGCTCGCACGAAAGCCGCTGGCGTTCCTCGCGCGGCCTATCATTTCTTCTATTTCTGCACGCCCGCCGCTCAGCAGGCGCGCTGGTTCATCCGGAATGTTCCGGCCGACCGCTCGGCGATGCCGCCGGTCCTCGACATGGAGTGGAACCCGAAATCGCCGACCTGCAGGCTGCGTCCCGCTGCGGCCACGGTGCGCGCAGAGATGGCCACCTTCCTCGAAATCGTCGAACGGCACTATGGCAAGAAGCCGATCATCTACACCTCGGTCGACTTCTTCGACGACAACGAGCTGTCGACCTTCCGTGGCTACCCCTACTGGCTGCGCTCCGTGGCCGGCCATCCGCGCGAAAAATACGGCAGCCACCCCTTCACCTTCTGGCAGTACACCGGAACAGGCATCGTTCCCGGCATGACCGGCAAGTCCGACATCAACGTCTTCAACGGCAGTGAAGCCGCATGGAACAAGTGGCTACGGCAGAACACCCGCTGACACCGGTTCAACGCCAGCCAAGCCACCTGGAACAAGGGGCTGCGGCAGAACACCGTTGACACCGGTTCAACGGCACCGAAGCCGCCCTGAACGAGTGGCTACGGCAGAACACCCGTTGACACCGGGCTTGCCGCCTGCTTTTCGACACTGCCAGCGGTAAACAGTGCAGCCGCCGGTAATTTAGGGTGTTGGGCTTCCGAGGGGGCACGACAAAGGCCCTCATTCGTTTCGAAAGGAAGCCGATGCGACTGCGTTCCCAAGCCCTCGCGGCGCTGTTCTTGTGCGCCACGACCTTGCCGGCGATGGCGCAGGAATGCGGCGGCGACTTCGAAGCCTGGAAGCAGGGCGTGGCGGCGGAAGCCAAGGCGGCCGGTGTCGGCGTCGTGGGTCTCGACGCGCTGGAGGATGCCACCCTTGACGACAAGGTCCTGGCGCGTGACCGCGCCCAGGGCGTCTTCACCCAGACCTTCATCGAATTCTCCACCCGCATGATCTCGGCCTACCGGCTGAAGCAGGGCGCGGCAAACCTGAAGAAATACGCAGACGTCTTCGCCCGTGCCGACCAGCAGTTCGGCGTCCAGGCACCAATCATCGCCGCCTTCTGGGCGCTCGAGACCGATTTCGGCGCCGTGCAGGGCGATTTCCACACGCTGAGCGCCCTGGTTACGCTGTCCCATGATTGCCGCCGACCGCAACTGTTCCGGCCGCAGCTGGTGCCACTTCTGGAATTGATCGATCGCGGCGTGGTGCCGGCCGATGTCAGGGGGGCCTGGGCCGGCGAGATCGGCCAGACGCAGATCCTGCCTTCCGACTATCTGGCGCGCGGCGTCGACGGCGACGGCGACGGCAAGGTCGACCTGCGCGGCAGCGTGCCGGATGTGATCATGACCACCGCCAACAAGGTGCTGTCGCGTGGTTGGAAACGCGACGAACCCTGGATCGAGGAAGTCCGCGTCCCCGACGACATGCCGTGGGACCAGACCGGGCGCACCAACAAGCTGCCGCTGACGCAATGGGCGCAATGGGGCGTCACCTACCCCAGCGGCGCACCGTTGGTCGACAACGGCCTGAAAGCGGGCCTCGCCCTGCCGATGGGACGCAAGGGACCAGCCTTCCTCGCCTACGACAATTTCGACGTCTATCTCGAATGGAACCAGTCCTTCACCTACGCGCTGACTGCGGCCAACCTCGCCGCCAGGCTGGCGGGCGCGCCACAGTTCGATCCGCGCAATCCCGAGACAGGTCTCAACAACGATCAGCTGAAGGCGCTGCAGACGAAGCTGGAAGCCAGGGGTTATGACGTCGGCACGGTCGACGGCATCCTCGGCACCAACACCCGCGAAGCGATCCGCAAGGAGCAGATGCGCCTTGGCCTGCCGGTGGATGGCTGGCCGACGCCGGACCTTTTGGCGAAGCTGTAATTGCCTGTATGACGTGGAAGCCTGTTGGTGCCAAGCATTTGTGGAAGTCTGGATGAGCCTCTATGACCCAAAGAACAGCTACACGCCGAACCTCGTTCCGCCGCGGCCATGGGACAGCATCGAGGCCTTCTACATCTCGCTGACCAACGAAGCCATCGACCAGCAGCCCATGGTCGATCTCATTCGCCACATCCGGTCTGCTTATGGCGGGAACAGATTTTACGCATTAACCTCGATGCATACGCTGATTATCAGCGTCAACAATCCCATCGAGTTCAATCGTGACAACCTGCGAATTGACTACCATTCCCGCGACGGGACTTGGGAGTTCATTTTCCTGTCAAAGCCCTTCAAGCCGGCGGAATTCGCCAGGCACTACCCCGCCGCGCTGGGGATCGAAAAATTCGATAGTTTCGTGCAGATGATCGGCTGGTAGGACCACTACCCCGCCATCGTCTCCAAGCTCGCAAAGCCTTGCGGCGCGTCGCCCTCGTCGAACGGCGTCGTCACCTCGACGAAGGTGTCGGGGTAAAAGCCGTTGAAGCGGGTCCGCAGCGACAGCGAATAAGCGCCGATATGGCCGATCTCGATCCAGTCGCCGGTGTCGACTGTTTCCGGCAACCAGAACGGCCGCGACAGGATATCGACGGAATCGCAGGTCGCGCCGCAGACCTTGAACGGTACGATGTTCTTTTCCTCGCCATTGCGCGAGCGGATCGCCGGATCGGGGATGAAGCGCGCCGGCAGCGTGATCTTGCCGGTCCATGAATCCGACAGCGACGCCCAGATGCCGTCATTGATGTAGAGCCGCTTGCCCTTGCGCAGCAGCACCCGCACAATCAGCGACAGGCAGCGCGCCACGATCACCCGGCCGGGCTCCGCCACCAGCGGTATTTGATCGAACTGATATTCTTTCAGGTCACCGGATAGCCGCGACATGATCTGGCCGAGCGACGGCATCTCGATCTGCTTGCGGTTCGGGTCGTGGCCGTACTCGGCTGGAAAGCCGCCGCCGACGTCGAGCCCGGCAATGTCGAAGGTCAGCCGGTTGCGCACCCAGTCGGCCGAGGCCAGCGCTCGCTCATAGGTGTCGGGATCCTCGATCTGGCTGCCGACATGGAAACACAGGCCGACCTTGTAGCCGGTGCGGTTCAGCCGCTCCGCCAGTTCGACCGCATAGGCCGGTCCGGCGCCGAACTTCTTCGACAGTTCGTAGGCGGCAAGCCCCTTGGTCTGCACCCGCACGAACACGGTGATTGCGCCCGGATCGATGTCGAGCGCCCGCACCACCCGCGTCAGCTTGGTGATCTCGTCCTCATGGTCGAGCGAAATGACGCGGATGGCGTACTTCTCCAGCGCCAGCTTGATGTCCGACTGCGCCTTGACCGGATGCATGTAGAGCATCTCGGCATCGGCAGAGACCGCGCGCACGGCGGCGAACTCGCCGGGCGAAGCGACGTCGAAAGCGGTGACGCCGGCCTCGACCAATGCCTTGAGCACGATCGGCTCGCCATTGGTCTTGACCGCATAGGCCGTCTTGCCGGGGAACATGCCCATGAACTGTCTGGCATCCGCCATCAGCACCTGTGGGCGGAAACAATAGACCGGATCGTCCGGGCGAAGCGCCAGTGCCGCCTCGCGGGCATTCTCGAATCGCTGCATGGACGAATCCTCACCTCGGCTGCGCACAATTAATCCAAGCTAGCGGCTAATGAAAACAATTCTGTGTCTCGTGCACCTGACGCAGCGGCGCTAGGTCCTGGCAGTACGTTTGCCATCACTCAGGTTTCGGGTGGCCCTTGTCGATGGACCCGATATGGCTTCTGCCTGACCGGCTGGCATTGAGGCCGTCTGGGAGGACGATTGACATGGCAATGATCGCGACATCAGCACAACGCGGGCCGATGGTGCTCAAGGACTGGGGGCAGCTCCTGCTGCTCGGTGCGATCTGGGGCGGTTCGTTTTTCTTTGCCCGCATCGCGGTGGCGGAACTTCATCCGCTGGTGCTGGTGCTGTTTCGCGTCGCCATCGCGGCGATTGCGCTGCAGCTGTATCTCGCCATCCGCGGACCGTCCTTCCGCCTCGCGCTTCCCCATGCCCGCCTGTTCTTCCTGCTGGCGTTCACCAACAACGTCGTCCCTTTCTCGCTGATCTTCGCCGGCCAGACCCAGCTTGGCGCCGGCGTTGCGTCGGTGCTCAACGCGACGACGCCGTTCTGGACGCTGATCCTGGCCAACGCGCTGACCAGCGATGAAAAACTCTCCTGGAACAAGCTCGCCGGAATAGCGCTCGGCATCGCCGGCACGGCGGTGATGATCGGCCCCGGCCTGCTTGCCGGGCTCGGTGGCCCGGTCTGGGCCAAATTCGCGCTGATCGGCGCTTCACTGTCCTATGCCGTGGCGCTGATGGTCGCCCGCCGCTTCAAGGGTGTGCCGTCGCCGGTCATCGCCACCGGACAATTGACCGCCTCCACCATCATCATGATCCCGATCGTACTCTTCACCTATGGTCCGGCGGGCCTGTTCTCGGCATCGCCGCCGGTCTGGGCGGCGGTGCTGGCGCTGGCGCTTTTGTCCACCGCCTTCGCCTATATCCTCTACTTCAACCTCGTCGCCTCGGCCGGCGCCACCAACGCCTCGCTGGTCACGCTCATCGTGCCAGCCAGCGCCATGCTGCTCGGCTTCCTGTTCCTCGGCGAACGGCTCGAACTGTTCGAAATCGGTGGCGTGGTGCTGATCGCACTTGGCCTCGTCACCATCGATGGGCGATTGTTCGGAAGGCGTTAGGACGACGCGGTAGCGGTGCCATGACACGGGAATGACACACCGCCGCCATAATTTGTTCACAGGTCTGAAGCGGGTTTTTGCCGAAGAGTTTCAATGCTTAACGGCAAAAGGCGGGTCGCAAATCCCACAATCACGTCGCAATGCAGCATATTTTCCGCTTGCCTGTGGCACAAATGAACCTAGACTCTCAGGCATAGCTCTTTAAGAGGAGGCTATGTCATGGGACTTACAAGGCCAATCAACGCATTGATGATCTGTGCTGCGTTCGCCTTCATCGGAGCCCTCATTATGGGCTTTCTTCCCTGACCCGCCAAGACGGGGAAGACCAGCACCCAATAGTACAACCAATTAAAAGGCCGGGTTTTTGCCCGGCCTTTTTGCATTTCAGACGCTCTTAGGACCTACGCCGCGGCCGACCCGGCCGCCTCGGCTTCGTGTGAGCGGATGCCGATCATGTGGCAGATCGCGAAGACCAGGTCGGCTCGGTTCATCGTGTAGAAATGGAAATCGCCGACCCCGCGCTCGACCAGATCCATGACCTGTTCGGCCGCCACCGCCGACGCCACCAGCGCATGCGTCTGCGGGTCCCGGTCAAGGCCCTCGAACCGCTCCGCCAGCCAGCCGGGCACATGCGCGCCCGCTCTCGCGGAAAAGTTCGCGACCTGCTTGAAACTGTGAACCGGCTGGATGCCCGGCACGATGGGAATGTAGATGCCGGCGCGACGGACGCGCTCGACATAGCGCTCGTAGAGGTCATTGTCGAAGAAGAACTGGGTGATGGCGCGCGTCGCGCCATTGTCGACCTTGCGTTTCAACATCTCGATGTCGGTGGCGAAATCCGGGCTTTGCGGATGCTTTTCCGGATAAGCCGCGACGGAGATGTCGAAATCCGAGATTTTCTTAAGCCCGGCGACCAGTTCCGCGCCATTCTCGTAGCCGCCCGGATGCGGGCGGTAGGGTTCGCCGACACCGGAAGCCGGGTCGCCGCGCAGCGCCACGAATCGGTTGATGCCGATCGACTTGTAATCCTGGATGACCGCGTCGACCTCTTCGCGCGTTGCACCGACGCAGGTCAGATGCGCCGCGGCCGGAATACCGGTTTCCGTCAGGATGCGCTTTACGGTGCGTGCGGTGCGCTCACGCGTCGAGCCGCCGGCGCCATAGGTCACCGAGACGAATTTCGGCTTGAGCGGCTCCAGCCTGGTGACCGTGTCCCACAGCCTTGCCTCCATCTCGTCCGTCTTCGGCGGGAAGAATTCAAAGGAAACCCGGACCTTGTCACCGATGTCGGGGCGGCGGGAAAAGCGGAACTGGTTCATCAGGCAACTTCCCTTATCTGCCTTGTGTCGTTGGAAGGATCGGCGATCAGCAGGCGCCGGTCGCGGCCGAGCCAGAGTTTTACGGTGAGCCTGGCCTCGTTGCCGCCGCGCGGCTCGAACTCCTGGCTGTCTTCGAGATCGAGGCCGGCTTCGGAAAACCAGTCGGCGATCTGCCGGTCTGAAAAGCCGAGCCGCATATGCGCGTGCTCGTCGCGCAGGAATTCCAGCGTGTGCGGTGCGAAGTCGACGATGACCAGTCGCCCGGCCGGGCGCAAAAGTCGCGCCGCCTCGTGGATGGCGCGGGCTGGATCGTCGAGATAGTGCAGCACCTGGTGAATGGTGACGAGATCGAAGGCGTCGCGCTCGACCGGCGGCGCGAAGATGTCGCCCTGCCGCACCTGCGCATTAGACACCCCCGCCTTGTCGAGATTGGCGCGCGCCACGGTCAGCATCTCGCGCGACATGTCGATGCCGACACCGCGCCGGTAGAGCGGCGAGAAGATTTCGAGCAGCCGACCGGTGCCGGTGCCCAGGTCGAGCATCGACTGGAACGGCCGCTTGCCGACCAGCTTGAGCATCGCGGCCTCG
Organism: Mesorhizobium sp. P2_A8; assembly: GCF_056404935.1. NCBI lineage: Bacteria > Pseudomonadati > Pseudomonadota > Alphaproteobacteria > Hyphomicrobiales > Phyllobacteriaceae > Mesorhizobium > Mesorhizobium sp. P2_A8. The sequence goes on along the minus strand of NZ_JBFUDB010000006.1, from coordinate 206,545 downwards.
ACGGCGCGGTCCGGCACATGCAGCGAGCGGATATGGTCCCAGCTTGCCGCATTCACAGAAAAATACTCGGTCGCGCGGTCCTGCCGCTTGCGTTTGACCGAGGCCAGGCGCTCGAGATCGCGCTCGACCTGCGGATCGGCGCCGCGAATGCCGGAAACCAGCCCCATGACGAAGTCACGCGCGGAATCCGCGTCCGAAAGGCGGAAGAAGGCCCACGACCCTTCCTGGTAGCGGCCGATCAGCCCGGCCTCCAGCAGGAGCTTCAGGTGCCGTGAAACGCGCGGCTGCGACTGGCCGAGAATTTCGGTAAGATCGGAAACGGTGAGGTCGCCGCGCGACAACAGTGCCAATATGCGCAGGCGGCTGGATTCGGCCGCCGCCTTCAATGTGTCCACCATGGTGTCGAGAGAGACATGCATAAGCGTATTCTCTTTGAAAAAGATATAAACATATGTTTATGTCGATTTTCGACACCTTGCAAGCACTATGTCGCTTCCGGACAAGAAAATGCCGCTTGCGTGGCGTTCGGAGAAACCTGGGCCAAATGACCGGACCGCTTGAGATGTTCGAGACGCGCGACGGCGAGCAGAGGTTGGAGAACGATCCGGCGCTGATGCCGCCGGATGGCGGGATCGTCTTCATCGGCCGCATCGCCTCGCCATGGACGACACGAGAGACCTGTCCGAAGAACATGCGCACCGCGCGCGAGACCGGACAACCGGCGGTGCTGACCATCGACGCGCCCTATCGCAGCGGCCTGCAAGGGCTGGAGCGGGCCAGCCACATCATCATCCTGTCGTGGCTGCATCACGCGCCGCGGACTCTGATTGTGCAGAAACCGCGCCATGCGGCTGAAGCCAAAGGCGTATTCGGCCTGCGCTCCCCGGCCCGGCCGAACCCGGTCGGCCTGCATGTGGCCAGGCTCGTCGGGCTCGACATCGGCACCGGTCGCATCGATCTCGATGCCATCGACGTGCTCGACGGCACGCCGGTCATCGACATCAAGCCCTATTTCGCCTCGACCGACGCCTTCGCCGAGGCGACCATCGAAGGGCGCGACGAGCCCAATCGGATTCGGCGATGAAAGCGCCGACCGGACGCCGCCGTGCCATCGCCAAGGCGCTGACAGCACTTCTGCCGCTGGCACCCTATGCCGACATGGAGAAGATCCGTGCGGATGCCGGCTCGGTTCACATGAAAACCCTGCCGCCGACGATTGCCGTGTGGCTGGCGACCATTGCCCACATCCGCCACGTGCACACCGATTACGAAAAGCTGCTGAGCGAAGGCTATGACCGCGACTCGGCGCGTTTCTTCGTCATCGAGCAGACCAACTTGGTGCTCACCCGCTGGCGCGCCACCCGGCTGCTCGACGCCGACGACGAGGAGGAATGAGGCCGTAAGTCCGCTTATTGCCGTATCAGCACGGCGACCGCATTGTAGGGCTGGCCGTCCGCCTGGCCGATCCACGTCCAGGACAGATTTCCTTTGAAAAACCTGACCGTGATGTTGCCGCCGTCGATGCACTTGTCCTGACCGTAGGTGATGCTCTCATGGTATTCCGCTGAGGTATCGTCCCTGGACGTCTGCGATAGCGATCCGCCGCAGCCGAGCGACGGATAGTCGATCGACGCGCCGCCATCATTGATCGTCATGGTGATCGACCAGTCGGCGCCAGTGGCTCCGGCCGGGCTTTGATGGCCGCTGCCGACCCAGGTGCCGCTTAGTGTCGGCACATTCACCGCGCAAGGCACGTTCTGGAAGATCGGCGTCAATTCGCTGCCGGTTTTCTCGCAGCGATAGGTTTGGCCGCTCTGGCACAGTTCCTCGCCTTCGCGCGCGCACTGGGCACTGGCTTGGCCGGCGGCGGCGAAAACCATCATGGCTGCGATGACAGTCCCAAACCTGCCCATGTCCCCCCTCGGTCACGCAACATACGGCGATTCAGCTCCAATGTATCGGCCAGATCGTCATCGAGGACGAACAGCGCCGGTCGGCTGGCTCTATACCTTCCGCATCGCGCCGGTAGCTTGCTGATCCCGCCCAGCGCGAGAGGAGGCCTTATGAGCCGGACGATGGCAAGACAGGATGCAAAGCCCCTGCCGACGGTCAGCGAGCGCCACATCGACCCGCATTCCTATCCCGACGGCATCGCCTTCCTCGACGGCCAGTACCTGCCGATGTCGCAAGCGAAGGTCTCGGTGCTGGACTGGGGGTTCCTGCATTCCGACGCCACCTACGACACCGTGCATGTCTGGAATGGCCGCTTCTTTCGCCTCGACCTGCATCTCGACCGCTTTTTCGGCGGGCTGGAAAAGCTGCGCATGACGATCCCCTTCGATCGCGAAGGCGTGACCGAAATCCTGCAGAATTGCGTGGCACTGTCGGGCCATCGCGCCGCCTATGTCGAAATACTGTGCACGCGTGGTGCCTCGCCAACCTTCAGCCGCGACCCGCGACAGGCGGTCAACCGCTTCATGGCATTCGCCGTGCCGTTCGGCTCGGTTGCCAATGCCGACCAGTTGCGGCGCGGCCTGCGCGTAGCCGTCAGCGACAAGGTGCGCATTCCGCCGGCCTCGATCGACCCGGCGATCAAGAACTACCACTGGCTCGATCTGGTGCGCGGCCTCTACGATGCCTACGACCGCGGCGCTGAAACCGCGCTGATTCTCGATTTCAACGGCAATGTCGCCGAGGGTCCGGGCTTCAACGTCTTCTGCGTCAAGGATGGCGCAATGTCGACGCCGGCCGTTGGCGTGCTACCCGGCATCACCCGGCGCACCGTCTTCGATCTCTGCGCCGAATTGGGCCTCGCCGCCGCCCCGGCCGATGTCAGCGTCGCCGCGCTGCGCGAGGCGGACGAGGTCTTCATCACCTCGACCGCCGGCGGCATCATGCCGGTGACGGAGATCGACGGCGCCCGGATCGCCAACGGCGAGGTCGGTCCGGTCACCAGCCGCCTGATGGCGCTCTATTGGCGAAAGCACGACGACCCGGCATGGTCGAGTCCGGTGCACTATCCCTGATCGGCCCAATTTCTTGTTCTACGGGCGCGGCTTGTTCAAAAAGTTTTCTCCGCCTCTGGAAAAGCGCAGGATCGTCCGTATATGCCCGAAAGCGGAGAAGCCTCCGCTTTCACCCGAAATCACGCCCGCAGGGGCAAGGACTCCACATCATGACAAACAAGGTTTGGTTCATCACCGGATCGTCGAAGGGCTTTGGCCGCGTCTGGGCCGAGGCGGCACTCGCCCGTGGCGACCACGTCGCGGCGACTGCCCGCGATGCCGGCACGCTCGCCGATCTCGTCGAGAAGTACGGCGACAGGATTGCCGCGATTAAGCTCGACGTCACCGACAAGAAAGCCGTCGATGCCGCTGTCGCCGAGGCGCACAAGCGCTTTGGCCGGCTCGACGTCGTCATCAACAATGCCGGCTATGGCCATTTCGGCGCCATCGAGGAAGTTAGCGAACAGGAAGCCCGCGACCAGATCGAAACCAACGTGTTCGGCGCACTCTGGGTCACTCAGGCCGCGCTGCCGATCATGCGGGCGCAGCGCGCCGGCCACATCATCCAGATCTCGTCGATCGGCGGCGTCAATGCCTTTGCCTCGCTCGGCCTCTACCATGCCTCGAAATGGGCGCTGGAAGCCTTCAGCCAGTCGCTCAACATCGAGGTCGCCGAATTCGGCATCCATGTGACGCTGGTCGAGCCCGGCGGTTTCTCAACCGACTGGGCCGGTCCGTCGGCCAAGGTTTCCAAGCCGATCGAGGCTTACGCGCCGGCCCGCGCCAAGATGGCCGAGCGCCGCGCCAATTCGGTCGCCGGCGATCCGGAGGCCACCGGGCCTGCGATGCTGGCCATTGTCGATGCCGCCGAGCCGCCGCTGCGCGTGTTCTTCGGCGATGGCGGCCTGCCGATGATCAAGCAGGAATACGCCAATCGCATCGCCACCTGGGAAAAGTGGGACGACGTTTCCATCATGGCGCAGGGCGCGAAGAAGAACCGCAAGGCTTGAGGCTAGAGCAATTCCAGGAAAAGTGTGAAACGGTTTTCCGTCCGGAATTGCGTCAAAACAAAGAGTTAGAGTGGTTCGCCGTTTCCGTGAAACGGTGAACTGCACTAGTTCGGAAATATCGCTACGCCGCCTCGGCGGCGTAGCCCCTGCGTTCCAATGGGCGAGAGTCTAGCTCTGATAGATCCACTGCTCCGGCACGCGCACGGATATCTCTTCGCCGGCCTTGATCGCTCCGGGCTTTTCAACCCAGGCGACAACGCCGCGCAGCCGCTTCGCGGCTTTCGGGAACAGCAGCGCACCGGCCTCGATGTCGGCCATCCCTGCATGTTCGGCGATCGATCGGCCGGCGATGCGGCAAGGTCCGTTCTGTGCATCGACCTTGATGGTCACACCGTCCTTGAAGAACAGCAGCGTGCCAGCCGGCAGCATGGACAAATGCGGCACCCCTTCGATCACAAGATTGGCGCCGATCCATTCCGGCTTGATCTCGGCCAGGCCCATGCGTTCGGCGACGATGGCCAGTTCATCCGCCGCCACGACGGACAATTGCCGCTCGTTGCGCATTTCGGTGCCGCGCGGATACCAGGGCTCGCGCCCGCCCGAGCGCCGCGTCGCGCCAGCGTGTAAATCGCCTGATATACCGTCGAAGCCCAGCCGCAGCGAGTCGACCGGGCGCGTCTCGAAATGATCCGATGGCGCGACGTAAAGCGCCGCCACCTTGGCGACCAGCTTGCGCGCCGGGATGATTTCGATCGGCTTTTCAGCCTCGGGGAAGAGATCCAACATCGGCTTCATTCCTTGGATGATGCACCCTGTTTTTGCCCTTCGACCAAGAACGCCGCAAGAGCGGTTTGGGCCAAAGTGCGCAACTCTTCGACCGAAGCGCCGTCCCGCGCCTGGATCGACATGCCGTTCATGACGCCCGCCAGATATTTGGCGAAGGCCTCGACGGAGAGACCTTTCGGCAGGTCGCCCATTGCCCGGCCCTTGGCCAGCCGCTCGGCGATCGCCGCTTCACTTGCCTTGCGATAGGCCTTCAGTTCATCGGCGATGGCTTGCGCCTGCGGCGAGGCTGCCAGCGCACCGCTGACGAACAGGCAGCCACCCGGCTTGCCGGGCCTGGAATAGGCCTCCGCCGCGCCGAGCAGCAACCTCCGGACCGCCTCCCCCGTCGGCACCGGCGCACTCAGCGCGTCCAGCGCAAAGCCGATCTCGGTCTGGTGGTAGCGCGTCAGCGCCTTGCGGAACAAAGTCTCCTTGTCGGTAAAGGCGTTGTAGATCTGAGGCGGCGTCAGCCCCATCGCCTCGCGCAGCATGGCCAGCGATGTCGCCTCATAGCCATGCTCCCAGAACAGATGCATCGCCGCATCCAGTGCCCGGTCGGGATCGAATGCGCGCGGCCGGCCGCCGCGAGGCTTTTCCAAATTATCCATAGTGATCGATACGAAACCTGTTGACTCATCTTCTCCACATAACGTACCAATCGATACGAAACATGGCAAGTCGGAAGACATAGCCCGCCGGAACACCATAGAAACCAGCGAAAAGGAGAGCCAGATGCCAATCACCGTGACCGCACCCGAAGGCGTACTGACCCCGGCGGGAGAGCGCGAGATCGTGCCGCGTCTCAGCGCCGCCCTCATCGAAGCATCCGGTGCCACCGGCAATGCGTTCTTCACCGCGATCGTCGGCGGCACGGTCCACGTCCTGCCGCTGCAGCGCATCTATGCCGGTGGCGCCAATCGACCGGTCGTCATGGTCGAGCTGAAGCTGCCGAACATCGGCCTCGGGTCGATCGAAGCCCGCAATGCCTTCATCACCGCGGCCGCCGGGATTGTCGCCGAGCTCTGCGTGCCGGGCCACCGGCCTGAGAACACTTGGATCAACATCGTCAATGCGCCCGACGGCGGCTGGGGTATCGGTAGCAGGCAATATTCCGGCGAGGCACTTGTCGCCGCAGCAACCGCCGCCGCGCACTGATGTGGCGGTTGCGATGAACAGGAGCGAACCGATGCGGCTCTCCCCTTCGCTGTTCTTCACCACCAATTGCGAGCCTGCACTGGCCTTCTACGAACAGTGCGGCCTTGGCCGGGCAACGATCGTGCTGCGCTGGGGCGACAACACCATGCCGGTGCGAACCGAAATCATGCGCGGAAAGGTGTTGCATGCGCGGTTCGAAGGTCCAGGCGTGCTGTTTCATGCCTCGGACAATGATGACGCGGAGCCGATGAAAGGCTCCGCCCTTTGTCTGGAATTCGCGAGCCTGCCGGCGATGCGGCAGCTTTTCACCCGCATGGCCGCAGGCGGCCGGATCAACGTGCCCCTGGCGCGGCAAGTTTGGGGAACCAGCTTTGGCATGCTGGTCGACGCCTTCGGCGTGCAGTGGATGTTCAGCTGCACCAATGAATGAGGGCGCGGATCACGATCTTCTTACCTGAAACGGAGCCCGTCCCACGTCTCACCGGATTGCTGACGCGCCGCGGTGGCGTCATGGTGCATCGGGACCAAGTCTGCGGAGGTTGTCATGCATGCCGGGACGGCAATCGCGAAGCTTTGGTTGATCTGGGCGGTGACCTGGGCCGCCGCAGCCCTGTGGGCCGACCCTGCCCAGAAACGCGCCGGCTTCAGGGTGGAGGCTCGCTATCGGGTTCTCTGGCTGGTCGGCGCGGTGTTGCTGTTCATCCCCGCGCATGGTTATGAAGGCCGCCTCAGGTTGTGGATACCGAACCTCGCCGAGGCATGGATCTGTGTAGCCCTGATCGCCATCGGCATCGCCTTTGCCTGGTGGGCGCGCCTGCATCTCGGCAGGCTGTGGTCGGGCACCATCACCGCCAAGGCCGGGCACCACGTTGTTGACACCGGCCCGTATGGGTTGGTCCGGCATCCGATCTACACCGGACTGCTGCTGGCGATCCTGGCCACCATGGTGGCCAAGGGTACGGTCTGGGGCATTGCCGGAACCGCGGTGCTCATCATCGGCATCGTGACGAAGGCAAGACTGGAAGAAAGCTTCCTGCGCGGCGAACTGGGCAGCGCCTATGACGACTATGCCAGGCGGGTGCCGATGCTGGTGCCGTTCGCGCCAGCCTGACACGGCAGATAAACGCCAGCTTAGTTTGAATTTCTTGCCACACTGCTTTGCTCGAAGTGTTCGACGGCGCCATCGATTTGAACCCAATCATGTTTCGACTGCTCGAAAACCGATCTGACGGGGGGCGGGTATCTAGGGTCTGCCAGCGCGCCGACCGCAACGCCGATCATCGACGGCAGCTTGTCGGCTTTCCAACAGACCGTCGATCCGCAGTTTGGACAAAAGTAGGTGTGGACCTTGCCGCCGCTGGCTGTATCGCGGGTGAACTCTTTTGCGGTTCCAGAAATGGCCACCGCATCGACCGGATAAAAAGCGCCGACGCCAAAGGGCGCGCCGGTTCGCCGTTGGCACTCAAGACAATGACAGGCGACCACCAGTTTTGATGGTCCTGGAAGCGTCAGTGCGAAAGCGCCGCAATTGCATCGGGCATCAATCATTGGAAAATCCTCCGTTTTCTGAAGCGAGATCGTTTTCTGAAGCGAGATCGTGTTGATTTCAAACTGAGACGCGCCCCAGCACAGGGTGTTGGGTTCAGGTCAGGCTGAGCGGGAATGGGAGACGGGCGCGAAGCGACCGAGCTGGGCGGATTTCGAGAACCCGAACGACGGCTTGGGTACATGAGTACCGCAGGCGCAGGCCGCCGCTATTCGCAGGCTGGCGTCGCCCGAATATCGAATGCCCTACAGCATTCGCAGAAGCGCGCCACCTATGGAATACCCCGCGCCAAACGCGCAGATCAAGCCAAAATCGCCGGGTTTCATGTCGGCATGGTTCTCCGACAGGGCGACGATGGCGCCGGCGCCCGCCGTGTTGCCCAGTCGCTCCAGCACCATCGGCGCGCGGTCGTGGTCGACCTCGTGGCCGAATGACAGTTTCAGGATCATGGCATTCATGCGCGCATTGGCCTGGTGCAGCCAGAAGCGCCGCACCGCCTGCGGCGTCAGCCCGTGCTCGGCGAGGAACTCGACGATGAACTTCTGGCCGGCGACTGTGACTTCCTTGAACACCTTGTTGCCGACCTGCTTGATCAGATTTCCCTCCAGGTTGATCATGTAGGGATCGTCCTGGGCAGTGCGGGTGTGGTAGCCCAGATTGGTGCGGATGTTGTTCGACATTTGCGTCCAGATGCGTGTGTCCAGCACCTCGAAACGCCCCGGCCGTTTGTCGCCCTGAGCAAGCCCCTCCACCACCATCGACACCGAAGCGTCGCCGAAGATGAAATGCGTCTGCCGGTCGCGGAAATTGAGATGGCCGGTGATGATTTCTGGCGTCGTCACCAGAATGCGCTTGTGCGCACCCGAGCGCACCAAATTGACCGCCATATGCAGCGCCGCCGCGGCGGATGAACAACCAAGCCCCATGTCGAAGCCGGCGCCCTTTGTGCCCAGCACCGCCTGCATTTCGATGGCGATCGCCGGGTACGGCCGCTGGTGATGCGAGGCCGAGCAGATCACCAGATCGATGTCGGACGGCTTGAGCCCGGCATGGTCGAGAGCTTTTCGCGCCGAGGCGATGCCGAACTCGGCCTCCAGCGACAGCGCGTCGTCGAGCCGCGCAGGAATGCGCGGCGTCATGCGGGTCGGGTCCAGAATGCCTTCGCGCTCGATCACATGGCGGGTGCGCACGCCCGAGGCGTGGACGATGAAGTCACTGTCTGATTTCGCCAGCGGCGGATCGTCGGTACCCTGGCGGCGGGCATTCTCCATGTCGACCCAGGCATTGAAGCTGGCGACCAGTTCTTCATTGGTGATCGTGGGTTCGGGGATCTCAACGCCAATGCCGCTGATGATGACGCGATGCATGTCCAGTCCGTCCCATCCGCAGGCGTTGCGGGTTTCATGTGGGCGCCGGAACGCTCCGGCGCAATAACTTTTCTCACCGAGGCGGTTTACGCCGACTTAAGCCCGACTTCACCAGGCGCACAGCTTGGTGTTTGTCTGCGGATTGTTCCAGCAGGCGCCGTCATCACGGCTTCGCACGAACTGCCCCGGCAGCGGCACGTTGCGGCGGCCGAGATTGAGATAGCCATAGGCAAAGCCCGGTCCATCGATCTCCAGGACATAGGTCGGATAGCCCGGCGCCGAGATGCGGAAGCTGCCCGCGTCATCGATCACGCGATAGCTGCACGGAAAATAGCCGTCATCGCTGGTGAAGCAACGTGCCCGCTTGGCCTCCGCCGAGATCGAGAACGCCAGAAGTGCCGCTGCACTCACGCCGCCGCCGAAAAGCACCTTTTTCAGTGTCAACGTCCACCCCCTGCCACGCGGGCCATCGCGATCCAATGTGATGAAATGCGCATGGCGGCGAAACCGGGTCAAGCGGCCGCAATTGGAGTATCGCAACGTGGACAATCAAGCCCGCTTGGCGACGATGAAGATGCGCGGAAAGCGCAAAAGCACCTTGCCGTTCGCGGTCCTGGGATAGGCCTTGGCGATCTTGGCCGTGTAGCTGTCGAGGAACATTTTACGCTCGTCCGCCTCGAGCGGATCGAGGAACGGTTTCAACCCGGTCGATTTCACCCATTCAACGATCGCCTCGGCGTCGGCAAGTGGGTGGTTGTAGATTGTGTGCCAGATGTCCAGCCGATCGCTGAGCGGCGACAGCAGGTCATAATAGAACGACACCGGCGGCAGCGGCCCACGCGCCGCGCCCTTGAGCTTGTCGGCAAATGGCATTTCGACGGCGGTCTCCCGCATCAGGCGGTGCGAGTCCTCGCCCATATTGTCGGGCATCTGGATGGCCAGCGCGCCGCCTGGGGCGAGAAAACCCGTCAGCCGCTGGAAGACCGCCGGATGCTCGGGCAGCCACTGGAACACCGCATTGGCGAAGATCACGTCGACCGGCTCGGCCGGCTGCCATTTGGAGGCATCCGCCAGGTCGAAGTTGAGATCCGGCAGCCGCGCCCTCGCCTTCTCGATCATGTCGGGCGAGGTGTCGAAGCCTCTGACCTCAGCATTCGGCCAGCGCCCGACAAGCAGCTCGGTCGAGTTGCCCGGCCCGCAGCCGATGTCGACGACCCGGCGCGGGAAATCCACCGGCACCTGTGCTGCGAGATCACGCGCCGGTCGCGTGCGCTCGTCTTCGAATTTCAGATATTGGGCGGCGGACCAATCAGCCATTTGAACTCCTCACACAGTTGAGAATTCGCCGCCCCGGTTAGTCCCTTACCGCGTCAGCCTCTTGTAGGTCATGCGGTGCGGGTTGACGGCATCCGGCCCGAGGCGGCGGATCTTGTCCTGCTCGTAATCCTCGAAATTGCCCTCGAACCATTCGACATGGCTGTCGCCCTCGAAGGCGAGGATGTGCGTCGCCAGGCGATCGAGGAACATACGATCGTGCGAGATGATGACCGCGCAGCCACCAAAATTTTCCAGCGCGTCTTCGAGCGCCGCCAGCGTTTCCGTATCCAGATCGTTGGTCGGCTCGTCAAGCAGCAGCACGTTGCCGCCGGTCTTCAGCATCTTGGCCAGGTGCACGCGGTTGCGCTGGCCGCCGGACAGATTGCCGACCTTCTGCTGCTGGTCGCCGCCACGGAAGTTGAACGAGGCGCAATAGGCACGCGTGTTGGCCTCGAACTTGCCGAGCTTGACCACTTCGGCGCCGCCGGAAATCTCTTCCCACACTGTCTTTGACGGATCGAGCGCATCGCGGCTCTGGTCGACATAGCCGAGCTTGACCGTTTCGCCGACGCGGACAGAGCCAGCATCCGGCTTTTCCTGGCCGGTGATCATGCGGAACAGCGTCGTCTTGCCGGCGCCGTTCGGGCCGATGACGCCGACGATGCCGCCGGGTGGCAGCTTGAATTCCAGGCCGTCGATCAGCAGCGTGTCGCCAAAGCCCTTCGACAGGCCTTCGGCCTCGATCACCACATTGCCGAGCCGCTCGCCATGCGGAATGACGATCTGCGTATCGCTCGGACGCCGCTTGTCGGCGGCATCCAGCAGATCTTGGAACGCCTGGATACGCGCCTTGGACTTGGTCTGGCGGGCTTTCGGGCTGGACTGGATCCACTCGCGCTCGCGGCCGATGGCGCGCTGGCGGGCGTCATCCTCGCGGCCTTCCTGCTTGAGCCGCTTGGCCTTGGCTTCGAGGTATTTGGTGTAGTTGCCCTCATAGGGAATGCCGCGGCCGCGGTCGAGTTCGAGGATCCAGCCGGTGACATTGTCGAGGAAGTAGCGATCGTGGGTGATGATCATCACCGCGCCCGGATAGGCGCGCAGATGCTTTTCCAGCCACGCCGTGGTTTCGGCGTCGAGATGGTTGGTCGGTTCGTCGAGCAGCAGCAAGTCGGGTTGACGCAGCAGCAGTTGGCAAAGCGCCACGCGGCGGCGCTCGCCGCCCGACAGCTTGGTGACGTCGGCTTCCTTGGGCGGGCAGCCCAGCGCTTCCATCGCCATCTCGACCTGCTGTTCGAGGTCCCACAGGTTCAGCCGGTCCATCTCGTCCTGGAGCTTGGCCGACTCGTCGGCCGTCTCGTCGGAATAGTTCATCATCAATTCGTTATAGCGTTCGATGACGGCGGTCTTGGCGGCAACGCCTTCCATGATGTTCTCGAACACGGTCTTGGCCGGGTCGAGCGCCGGCTCCTGTGCCAGGTAGCCGACGGTAGCGCCTTCGGCCAGCCACGCCTCGCCGTTCCACTCCTTGTCGAGCCCGGCCATGATCTTGAGGATCGTCGACTTGCCCGAACCGTTGGGGCCGAGGATGCCGATCTTGGCATCCGGATAGAAGGACAGATGGATGTTCTCGAGCACCTTCTTGGTGCCATAGGCCTTGTTGAGGCCGGCCATGTGATAGATGAACTGGCGTGCCACGCGCGCTTTCCCTGAAAAACTGACTGGCCCAGAGAAACTGACTGGATTTGTCAAATTGAATGGAGGTTGGCCGCTATGTAGGCGATGCGGCGGCGAACGGCAATCGCTTTTGCCTCATCTAGCCGGCCACACGCGGAAGTGTCCGCCAACCACTGAAGTTTTCCACCGGCCGCGGGGCGCGATGAAAGCTCCGTTAACCCTTCCGCGTCAAAACAGGATCGGGGTGGAATCGCTGGTTTGTCGCGATTCCACGAGAAGAGATCGGATCGGACGGCGTTGCTGAACAGTTTCCTGCTCCTTGCCGAGGCGGTCGTCTACTTCAGCGTCATGGTGACGCTCTTCCGGATCAGGAAGCGCACTGGCCTCGGCGTCTTCGTCTGCGCGCTCGGCGTCATGCACTTTCTCGAGACCTACCTCGCCAGCGTCTTTTACGTCGCCTTGCCGTTCGGCATGGTCTCGCCCGGCTCGGCCGTGCTGTTTTCGGGCAAGCTGGTGATGCTTTTGCTGCTCTACATGAAAGAGGATGCCGCCACCGTCCGCCAGCCGATCTATGGCCTGCTGCTCGGCAATGCGCTGATGATCGGGCTGGTGCTGCTGTTGCGCCTGCACGCCATCGCGCCCCTTCCCGACGACAGGCTCCCCGACATCGGCTTCATCGACCAGATGGGCTGGCTGATGGTGTGGGGCACGACACTGCTGTTCGTCGACGCCATCCTGATCATACTCCTTTATGAAAAGCTCGGGCGTCGTCTGCGCAAGGCACAGTTCGCGCGCATCCTGATTTCGGTCGCCTGCGTGCTCACCTTCGACCAGGTGGGGTTCTTCACCGCGCTGCATTTCGTTGCCGGCGCGCCGATCGCGGTGTTCTTCGGCGGCTGGTTCGCCAAGATGGCCGCCGCGCTGATCTTCAGCACCATGCTCGTGGCCTATCTCAGATGGTTCGAGGAACGCCAGATCGCGGTGCCGCGCGGACTGACCGACATCTTCGACACGCTGACCTATCGCGAACGCTACGAAGCGCTGGTCGAACATGTCGGCCGGGACGGCCTGACCGGTCTGCTGCACAGGGGTCGCTTCGACAGCGATGGAGAAGCCGCGGTTCAGGTCAGCCTGCGCACGGCCAGGCCGCTCAGCCTGCTGATCATCGATGTCGACCATTTCAAGTCGATCAACGACCGGTTCGGCCATGCCGAAGGCGACAAGGTGTTGAAAGCGGTTGCAGCCCTGCTCGGCGATGCGGCAAGCGCCGAAGACCAGGTGTTCCGGATCGGCGGCGAGGAATTCGCCATCCTCAGTTCGCGTCCGCACTCGGTGGCCAGGCTGTTTGGCGAAAGCATCCGCCACGCAGTCAAGGCCTCCGCCAACACCAGCCGCTTCGAGCTGACCGTCAGCGCCGGCGTGTCCAGCGTCGGCGAAACGACGCGCTGCCTTGCCGATCTGTTCGCGCTTGCCGACCAGCGCCTCTACAAGGCGAAGTCGACCGGACGCGACCGCGTCGTCGGCGAGCCGGGCGGTCACGAGGCCGACACTTCCGTCGCATGGACCCAATCCGCTCGAATCTAGAGCATGGTCCCGAAAAGTGGAATCCGGTTTTCGGATAAGATCGTGCTGCTCAAGTTATGTGACGCTTACGGCGACTTCTTCTGCCGCCGAATGCCCGCCACCGTGGAAACCGCCATCAAGGCGATCGCCAGCCATTTCAGCGCGGTGATGATCGGCCCGGCTTCGACGTCGTAGGCAGAGCAGTCGGGTGTCTGCGTTCCGCCAGCGCCTACTGGAATCCGATCGCGTCCACGGTGCCGGTCGGGCAGCCGGCCTTGTTGGTCGGGACCGAAGCCAGCAGCAGGTCTTTGAGCGAGCTGTCCGGACCGATCGGGCCGGCAAGGCCGAGCGTCAGTTCGCCGATCAGCCGCCTGCCGCTCGACGGATCGATGACGCAGGAGACGCGCACCCGGTCCCCTGCCCCGGCGCCAAAGGCGCTGTCGAAGGCGCCACGGATCTGGTCCGCCGTCAGTTTCCCACCAATGTTCTTGGCAAAGAGATCCCGCACCGGCGAGCCGTTCACCGCACGCATCAGATTGAGCGCGTCGGAGAAATAGTCTTGCTGGCTCTTGCCGTAGCAGGTGCCATGCTTGATCCACTCATGCCGTTCGAGATGGGAGGCTGTCCCTGGCATCACCTGATCGAGTTCCGTGCGGGTGTCGGCATCCAGGTTGACCGGCGGCAGGTCCTTCCAATGGGCCGGATTGTCATTGGCCTTGTCGGCTGCAGTCGCCTGGCAATAGAAATTGCCGTTCGGCTGCGGCCACAGGCCGTGCAAGGTGAAATGCGTGGCGTCGAAATCGCCAGCGCTCTGTGCCTTGCATTCGGTCTTGCTCGACTTGGTCTCGCAGAAGGCCGGCTGCCAGCTCAGTGCGAAGACGTATTCGGGTTTTCCCGAAGCCGCCGGCTTGCCTTGTCCGCCAGGTGCTGCCGGCGCTGTCGCGGCGCTGCTGCCGGAGACATGGCCGCAGGTGACCTTCACCCAGCGCCGCTCCGGATCGGCGCCGGGCACCAGGATGAGGTAATGCGTCGGCGCATCCTTGTTGCCGGCAAGCAGCTGATAGCTCTGTCCGGCATCGGTCGAGACATTGCCGGGGTTCTTGCCGTTCTTGATCGCTTGCGTTGCCGGACAGGCCGCATCGGCAACGAAGGTGCCGCTCATCTTGACGTCGGCATGCGCAGCATTGGTCAGCGACGCCGCCAGCAAGGCCAATCCGAAAACAACAGCAATGCGCATAGGGAATCCCCGCTGAGGAAGTGGGCGACAGACTGAAGCCGTCTCCATGTCAGAATTGCGATATTTTGCTGGCCAAACGCAAGAAACATCGTCGCCGAAAATCTGCCGGAGCGGATTGACGCAAAACCGGCGCCGGCGCAAACAAAGCCGGCGCCACGGGTGGCAGCCAGAGCCTGGAGACCGAGCGGCATGTCATTCAGCCAGCAGCGTGTGATTGCCTCGCCGACCGGTGCCGATCTCAATCTTTTCGTCAGGCAGGCCGATGGCCGGGCACGTGCCGTCGTCCAGATCAATCACGGGCTGGCCGAGCATGCCGCGCGCTATGCCCGATTCGCCGATTTTCTCGGGCCACGCGGCTTCCATGTCTATGTCCACGACCATCGTGGCCACGGCGAGACTAAGGCCCCCGATGCGCCGCTCGGGAGATTCGCCGACAGGGGCGGCGCAGCCAAGGTGATCGCCGATGTCGACGCCATTCATGATCTCATTGCCAGCGAACAGCCGAACCTGCCGGTCATCCTTTTCGGCCATTCGATGGGTGCGTCCGTGGCGCTGAACTTCCTTTTGACGCACTCGCCACGGGTTCATGGCGCCGCGATCTGGAACGGCAATTTCTCGCAAGGCCTGCTCGGACAACTGGCCCTGGGCATCCTTGGCTGGGAAAGGATGCGGCTGGGCTCGGATGTCCCCTCGCGCCTGTTGCCGAAACTTACCTTCCAGGCCTGGGGCAAGGCGGTGCCCAATCACCGCACGCTTTTCGACTGGCTGTCGCGCGACGCGGGGGAAGTGGCGAAATACATCGCCGATCCGCTCTGCGGCTGGGATGCCTCGGTGTCGATGTGGCGCGACGTCGTCGGCATGGCGCTGAACGGCGGCAAGGATGCTGCCTTTGCCGGCATCAGGCACAACCTCCCCGTCAGCGTCGTCGGCGGTGAGAAAGACCCCGCATCGGATTACGGCAAAGGGATCACCCACCTTGCCAATCGCATGCGCAAGATGGGCTTTTCGAATCTCGTTTCAAAGGTTTACGCCGACACCCGCCACGAAAGCCTGAACGAGGTGAACCGCGACATCATCATGGTCGATTTCGCGACCTGGGCCGAAACCGTGCTGAAGCGATGAAGGCTTGGCCCAGCGCAAGGGCCGTGACAGCAGCGCAAGGTGTTGATAGTGCATGACGCCCCCGAAAGTGTGCAGCGGTTTTGGGATAGCGACATGCACAACCGAAAATCCGCTGCGGTTCCGACCAATTCTGGTGATTTATGGCCGAACCCCCGCTGAAAGGCGTCCGCGTCGTCGAACTCGCCCGCATCCTTGCCGGGCCTTGGGCAGGGCAATTGCTTGCCGATCTCGGCGCTGACGTCATCAAGGTCGAAAGCCCGGATGGCGGCGACGACACCCGCAAATGGGGCCCGCCCTTCGTCATCGGCAAGGACGGCGAGAACCTGTCGGCCGCCTACTACCATTCCTGCAATCGCGGCAAGCGCTCCATCGCCATCGATTTCTCGACGCCGGAGGGCGCCGAGACCGTGCGCCGGCTGGTCGCGACTTCGGATGTGCTGATCGAGAACTTCAAGCTCGGCGGCCTCAAGAAATACGGCCTCGATTTCGACAGCCTGAAGAAAATCAACCCTCGCCTCGTCTATTGCTCGATCACCGGCTTCGGCCAGGATGGGCCCTACGCGCCACGCGCCGGCTATGATTTCATCATCCAGGCCATGGCCGGCATGATGTCGATCACCGGCGAGGTCGGCCGAGAACCGCAAAAAGCCGGCGTCGCCATCTCCGATATCTTCACCGGCCTTTATTCGGTTATCGCCATCCAGGCGGCGCTCCGCCATGCCGAACAGACCGGCGAAGGTCAGCACATCGACATGGCGCTCTTCGACACCCAGATCTCGGCACTCGGCAACCAGAACCTGAACTATCTCGTCTCCGGCAAGTCACCGGTGCAGATGGGCAATGCGCATATGAACATCGCGCCTTACGAGGTGGTGCCGGTCAGGGATGGCCACATCATCCTGGCGGTCGGCAATGACGGCCAGTTCGCCAAATTCTGTGCTGCAGTCGGATTGGACGAATTGCCCGCAAATCCCGATTTCGCCACCAATCCTGCCCGGGTCGCCAACCGGGTCAAGCTGCGCGAACACATGATCGAGGCCCTGAAGATTTTTGATCGCGACCCGCTGCTGGCAATGCTGGAAGCGGCCAGCGTGCCGGCGAGCCCGATCAACACGATCGGCCAGATGTTTGCCGACCCGCAGACCATCGCCCGCGGCATGCGGCTCGACCTCGACGACAGCCATGGCAATCTTCTGCCATCGGTGCGCGCGCCGATGGTGATGTCCGGCACGCCACTCGTCTATGAGCGTCCCTCGCCGCGCCTGGGCGAGCACACCGAAGAAATCCTTGCCGAACTGGAGAAGTCTGGACAATGAAGACCGGCGGACAACTGATCGTCGACGCGCTCGAAGCCAACGGCACCGACCGCATCTATTGCGTGCCCGGCGAATCCTACCTCGCGGTGCTCGACGCGCTGCACGATTCAGCGATCCGCACTATCGTCTGCCGCCAGGAAGGGGGCGCCGCCATGATGGCTGATTGCCACGGCCGCCTGACCGGCAAGCCCGGCATCTGCTTCGTCACCCGCGGCCCCGGTGCCACCAACGCCTCGGCCGGCATCCACATCGCCATGCAGGATTCGATACCTGTGATCCTGTTCATCGGCCAGGTCGCCAGCCACGCCAAGGAGCGCGAGGCCTTCCAGGAGGTGGACTACAAGCGGTTTTTTGGCGACATCGCCAAATGGGTGGTCGAGATCGACGACGCCTCGCGCATCCCGGAATTCGTCACCCGCGCCTTCGCGGTGGCGACATCGGGCCGTCCCGGCCCGGTGGTCATCTCGCTGCCGGAAGACATGCTGACCAGTATCGTCGAAGCGCCCGCTGCCTTGCCGCACACAGCGGTCGAAACCCGGCCAGGCGAAGCCGAACTCGACGCGCTGCAGGAATTGCTGGCCAAGGCCAAGCGGCCGTTCGTCATTCTCGGCGGCACGCGCTGGGACGTCGGGGCCGTGGCGCGGATGCGCTCGATCGCCGAGGCGTGGTCGCTGCCGGTCGGCTGTTCCTTCCGCCGCCAGATGCTTTTCGACCACCTGCATCCGAATTATGCCGGCGACGTCGGCATTGGCATCAATCCGAAGCTGGCCACAGTGATCAAACAGGCCGATCTCGTGCTGCTGATCGGCGGCCGCATGGGCGAAATGCCGTCGTCCGACTACACGCTCTTGAAAAGCCCCTACCCCGACCAGACGCTGGTCCATATCCACGCCGACGCCAGCGAGCTCGGCCGCGTCTACCGGCCAACATTGGCGATCAACGCCTCGCCGGCCGCCTTTGTCGAAGCTTTCGCCAAGCGCAAGCCGGCCTCAGCGCCGACCTGGGCAGCAGAGACGCCAAAGCTGCATGCCGACTATCTCGATTGGTCGACGCCGCCGGAAAGCGGCCCCGGCCCGGTCCAGATGGGGCCGATCATGAACTATCTCGAAAAGATGTTGCCCGACGACGCCATCCTCACCAACGGCGCCGGCAATTACGCCACCTGGGTGCACCGCTTCCACCGCTTCCGCCGCTTCGCCACGCAGGCAGCACCGACGTCGGGCTCGATGGGCTACGGCACCCCTGCCGCGGTCGCCGCCAAAGAGCTGTTTCCGGAGCGCACCGTGGTTGCCTTCGCCGGCGACGGCTGCTTCCTGATGAATGGGCAGGAGTTCGCCACCGCCGTCCAGTATAACCTGCCGATCGTCGTCGTCGTCGTCAACAACGGTATCTACGGCACCATCCGCATGCATCAGGAGCGCGAATATCCTGGCCGCGTCGTCGCGACCGATCTCAAGAACCCCGACTTCGCGGCGTTGGCTCGCGCCTATGGCGGCCACGGCGAGACGGTCGAGAAGACCGCGGACTTCGCCCCGGCCTTCGAACGTGCCCGCGCCAGCGGCAAGCCGGCGATCGTCGAGATCAGGCTCGACCCGGAAGCAATCACGCCGACCCGGACGATGACCCAGATACGCGACAAGGCATGATCGAACAAAAAAGGGGCGATCTCCCGCCCCTTTTGTCCGAAATGGCTTGCGCTATTTCGCGGTCTCGATCTGGCCGCGGATTTCGCCGTCCTTGTTCGCCGCCGTGTGAACGTTGACATAGTCCTTGCCGGCGATCAGGTCGGCGGCCTGCGCGTCGGTCAGGACGTCAGAACCCTTGATGGGGCTCTTCAACTTGCCTTTGAACGGGATCGCCACTCCGGCGTTTTCACCAACCGCGGCTGGGCCGTGAATGTGCCCGGCGGTGGCTGGCCCGCTCAGCCCGGAATATTTGACGTTCCAGCTGAGCTTCTTCGTCGCCGTGTCGAAGGTGAGAGCGGCCGTGCCCTTGCCTTTCGTGGTGACCGGCGGGTTCTGCTGGCCCCCGTCGAGCGTCGCTTTCAGCTTCACCGTCTCGGCCAGGGCCGGCGATGCCATGAGGAAGGACGCCGAGATGGCCAGGGCCGAAAGCATTGGTGCCAAGGATTGGATACGCATGAGACTCTCCGTTTGCTGGATGACATCCTCCACGGCTCCCCGGCGCGCGGATGTATCGACAGAACGCTTACAGGCGTGGATGGCTCCACGCGAGTAACGCTTACGTGCAAACAGTCGGACCGCGATGTCCCGGTCGTTCGAAGGGCGGTGTCAGACCGCCGCCAGCGCCTGCGTCAGGTCGGCGATCAGATCGTCCGGATGTTCGACGCCGATCGACAGCCTGACCGTGGTCTCCAACACCCTGATGCGCTGGCGCACGTCGAAGGGAATGCCCGAATGGGTCATGGCCGCCGGATGGCTGGCCAGCGATTCCGTTCCGCCGAGACTCACCGCCAGCTTGAAGATTTGCAGGCCGTTGAGAAAGGCGAAGGCCGCCTTCTCGCCACCCCGTATGTCGAAGGAGAATGTCGACCCGGCGCCCGTGCATTGCGCCTGGTAGGCACGGCCCGCCGGCGTGTCCTCGCCCAGGAACGGCAGATAATGCACCTTCTCGACCTTGGCATGATCGCGCAGGAATTCGGCGACCATGCGCGCATTGTCGTTCGCCCGCTCCATACGGATCGACAGCGTCTCCAGCGAGCGGCCCAGCATCCAGCAGGAATGCGGGTCGAGCTGCGTGCCGATCGCGCCGCGCAAAGCTTTGATCGGCTTGGTGACTGCCTTGCTGCCCATGGCGGCACCCGCGATCAGGTCGGAATGGCCACCGACATATTTGGTCAGCGAATAGACGGACACATCGGCGCCATGTTCGATGGGCCTCTGGAATACCGGTCCGAGCAGCGTGTTGTCGCAAACGACAATCGGCGTCGACCCTTGGCCAGTGCCAATTTCGTCGGCGATCCTGCGCATCAGCGCGATGTCGACCAGGCTGTTCGTCGGATTTGACGGCGTCTCGATCAGGATGACCGAGACACGGCCCTTCGCGACTGCGGCGTCGGCCGCCGCGCGCACCGCCGTCTCGTCGACGCCATCCGCGAAGCCGACAGCACCGATGCCGAAGCCGGACAGCGTGCGCGTCAAAAGCGTCTCGGTACCGCCATAGAGTGGCTGCGAATGCAGGATGACGTCGCCCGGCCGGGCATAGGCGAGCAGTGTCGTCGCGATCGCCGACATGCCAGATGAAAACAGGATGCAGGCATCCGTCCCCTCATAGATCGCCAGCCGGTCCTCGACGATCTCGCTGTTGGGATGGTTGAAGCGCGAATAGACCAGACCTGACGCAGTGCCGCTCGGCGGCTCCTTGCGGCCGGAAGTGTAGTCGAAGAAGTCGCGTCCCTCTTCCGCCGACTTGAACACGAAGGTTGAGGTCAGGAACACCGGCGGCTTGACCGCGCCCTCCGAAAGCTGCGGATCAAAGCCATAGCTCAGCATCAGCGTCTCCGGGTGGAGCTTGTGGTTGCCGATATGGGTTTTCGACGGGCGCGGAGCGGGCATGGGTTCTTCCTGCTTTTCGAGGAGTGTTGCGTGGCAATTTATGCGATCCTCTTCGGCCAGTCCTTGCTATTTTTGGGCTTGCATGGCTGCATCTTCGCAACAAATTGCCTGGAGCGACCGAAAGTGCAGCAGAAGATAGCCGATGATTTCGACCGCAGGATCCTGCGTGAACTGCAGGCCGACGCCCGCATCACCAACAACGAACTTGCCGAGCGCATCGACCTGTCGCCGTCGCCCTGCCTGAGGCGCGTGCGGCGGCTGGAGGAAACCGGCGTTATCAGAGGCTATACCACCGTGGTCGACCCAGCTGCCTTCGGCTGGAGCATGGTCGCCATTGCCACCGTCCGGCTCAGCCGCCAGAACGAGGACGAGATCGTCATGTTCGAGGACGCGATCCGCGGCTGGGAAGAGGTGCTGGAATGCCACCTTGTCACCGGTTCGCGCGACTATGTGCTGAAGGTGGTGACAGGCAGCCTCGAACAGTATGAGCGCTTCATCAAGGAAAAGATCGCGCGGCTCAAATGCGTCGCCTCGATCGAAACCAGCTTCGTCATGAACACCATAAAGGAACGGCGCCTTTGACACATGCCAAAGGCGCCGCGCATGAGATCAAGACGTCACTGACTAGGCTTACTTGACCGCCTTGTCGGTGATGGCGGTGGTGTAGGCGCCGGTCGGCTCCTTGGTGATGATCTTCTGGTCGAGCAGCGCCTTGGCGGTACGCTCGTAGGTCGCCGGGTCGAGCTTGCCGTCGGCATTGTCGACCAGCTTGGCGACTTCGCTCATCATCCGCTTCTGGTGGTTCTCGTCCTGGCCGCCACCATCCATGACGATGCCTGCGGCTTCGTCATTGTTGTCGACGGCATACTTCCAGCCCTTCATCGAAGCGCGCACGAAACGCACCATCTTGTCCTCGAAGGCCGGATCCTTGAGCTTGTCTTCCGACGCATAGAGCCCGTCCTCGAGCAGGTCGTTGCCCATCGCCGAATAGTTGAACACGGTCAGCTGTTCCGGCTTGTAGCCGGCGTCGATCAGCTGC
Organism: Mesorhizobium sp. P2_A8; assembly: GCF_056404935.1. NCBI lineage: Bacteria > Pseudomonadati > Pseudomonadota > Alphaproteobacteria > Hyphomicrobiales > Phyllobacteriaceae > Mesorhizobium > Mesorhizobium sp. P2_A8. The sequence continues at coordinate 184,794 of NZ_JBFUDB010000006.1, read as the reverse complement.
CAGTACTCGTTGTAGGTCATGACCGAGATACAATCCGCCTGCTTCTGGATCAGCGGCTGCACATCGAAGCTCTGCTTGAGCACGGTGACGCCGTCCGGGCCGCCATCGGTCTTCAGGCCGAGCTTGTTCATCCAGGCGTAGAACGGATATTCGTTGCCGAAGAACCAGACGCCGAGCGTGTGGCCCTTGAAGTCGGCCTCGGTCTTGATCGGGCCGTCCTTCGGGCAGACCAGTTCCATGCCGGCCTTCTTGAACGGCTGGGCGATGTTGACCAGCGGGACGCCCTTTTCGCGGGCGGCCAGCGCGCCGCCCATCCAGTCGACGATGACATCGGCGCCGCCGCCGGCGATCACCTGCTCAGGCGCAATGTCGGGACCGCCCGGCTTGATGTCGACATCGAGACCCTCGGCCTCGTAGAAACCCTTGGCCTTGGCGACATAGTAGCCGGCAAACTGGGCCTGCGTGACCCATTTCAGCTGCAACGTCACCTTGTCGGCTGCCATTGCCTGGAATGCGGCAAGCGACATCGCGCCGGCCAGAACGGGAATAATCAGTCTTTTCATCTTTTTACCCTCTGAAGTTGGTACCCTTAAACCCACCGCCCTATCCACCACGGACAGAGGGATGCCAAAACGTGACGGCTCTTTCGACAAGAGCGACCACGCCATAAAAGACCGAACCCGCAAGTGCTGCAACTGCGATTTCGGCCCAGACCATGTCGATGTTCATCCGCCCGACCTCGGTCGAGATGCGGAAGCCCATGCCGACGACGGGCGTGCCGAAGAACTCGGCGACGATGGCGCCGATCAGCGCCAGGGTCGAGTTGATCTTCAGCGCGTTGAAGATGAAGGGCGCTGCTGCCGGCAGCCTGAGCTTAAGCAGCGTCTGCCAGTAACCCGACGCATAGGTGCGCATCAGGTCGCGTTCCATATGGCCAGAAGCGGCGAGCCCGGCGACCGTGTTCACCAGCATCGGGAAGAAGGTCATGATGATGACGACGGCCGCCTTGGACTGCCAGTCGAAGCCGAACCACATGACCATGATCGGCGCCACGCCGATGATTGGCAGCGCCGAGACCATGTTGCCGATCGGCAGCAGGCCGCGGCGCAGGAACGGCACGCGATCGGCGAGCACGGCGGTGATGAAGCCGGCGCCGCTGCCCACCACATAGCCGAAGATCACCGCCTTGAAGATGGTCTGCCGGACATCCGCGGCGAGCACCGGCAGCGAACTGGCGATGCGGACTCCGATGGCACTCGGCGGCGGCAAAAGGATGAAGGGAATGCCGGCGCCGCGCGTCACCGCCTCCCAGATGATCAGGATCCAGGCACCGAAGATGGCCGGGATGATCAGGCGCAACGCAGTCCGGGCCCAGTTTGCCATCGGGCGAAGTCCTGACAGGACAGCGACGCAGCGCCAACCGAGCAGCCATGCGGCGGTCAGCAGCAGGAAATATGGCGCCAGTGCGGTGCCTTCGAAGCCGGATATGCCTGAAATCAGCAGCCGGGCAACCAAGTGGGCGCCGACAAACAGCACCACCGCTTCCGCAAGGGGTGGAATCCTGGTCATCGAGACCAGCGCCGCCAGCAAGGTCAGGCCAAACATCAAGCCCTTCGTTCCGAGATAGGGGTAATTGAAGCTGGCCGCCGGCTCGGCAAGCGCTGCCGCTTCCGGCTTCGACATCGCGCCGAGCGCCACCGCGATCAGGCACAGCACGATGGCCAGCACCGCTTGCCAGGAGGGTTTCAGCCAACTCATGCCGCCCTCCCGCCCATGGCGCGGTCGACGATGCGCCCGGCAATGCCGACCACCATGACCAGAAGTGCTGCCACCACCGAACCGGCAACCAGCGCCGACCAGATGTCGATGGACTGGCTGTAATAGGCGCCTGCCAAAAGCTTGGCGCCGATGCCGGCGACCGCGCCTGTCGGCAGTTCGCCGACGATGGCGCCGACGAGGCTTGCCGCCACCGCAACCTTCATCGAGGTGAACAGGAACGGCACTGCGGCCGGCACGCGCAATTTCCAGAAGGTCTGCGTGCGGCTCGCATTGTAGGTGTGCATCAGGTCGAGATGCATGATCTCGGGCGAGCGCAGGCCCTTCACCATGCCGACCGTCACTGGGAAGAACGACAGATAGGTCGAGATCATCGCCTTCGGGATGAGGCCGGTGATGCCGATTGCCGCCAGCACGACGATGATCATCGGCGCTACTGCCAGGATGGGAATGGTCTGCGAGGCGATGATCCACGGCATCAGGCTGCGGTCGAGCGTCGCCACATGCACGATGCCGACAGCGATGATGATGCCAAGCGCCGTGCCGAAAGCAAAGCCAAGCAGCGTCGATGACAGAGTCACCCAGGCGTTGTAGACGAGGCTACGGTTCGAGGTGATGGGGCGCAGAAACGTGTTTTCGAAGAAGTTCACCGCCACCTGGTGCGGCGCCGGCAATGTCGGCTTCGGTTGCGACAGCGTCTTGCCGATGAACTCGCTCAAGCCGGGCGTTTCCCCGGCGCGGCGGTCGAGATCGCGCTGGAACGGCGTGTTGAGGATGACGGCGAAAACATACCAGAGCACGACCACGCCAGCGAGGATCGATGTTACCGGAACGAGCTTGTCGCGGAAGCTGTCCATCTAGCGCACCGCCTCAATCTTCATAGCTGTGCCCTGCGTGCAGACCATCGCGGACGCGCGCGGCGATCGCCAGGAATTCCGGCGTCTCGCGGATGTGGAGCGGCCGCTCCTTCGGCAGCGTCGACTCGATGACATCGCTGACACGGCCCGGGCGTGGCGACATGACGACGATGCGCGTCGAAAGATAGACGGCTTCGGGAATGGAGTGGGTGACGAAGCAGATGGTCTTGTTTGTGCGTCCCCACAGTTCCAGCAATTGCTTGTTGAGGTGGTCGCGCACGATCTCGTCCAGCGCGCCGAACGGCTCGTCCATCAACAGCAGGTCGGCGTCGAAAGCCAACGCGCGCGCGATCGAGGCGCGCTGCTGCATCCCGCCCGACAACTGCCAGGGATATTTCTTCTCGAAGCCGCTGAGGTTGACGAGGTCGAGCGTGCGCTTGATCCGCTCCGCCTGTTCCGCCTTGGACAGCCCCATGATCTCCAGCGGCAGCCCGACATTGCGCTCGATGGTGCGCCACGGAAACAGCGCCGCAGCTTGGAAGACATAGCCATAGGCGCGTTTCTCGCGCGCCTGTTCGGGCGTCATGCCGTTGACCGAAATCGTCCCCGAGGTCGGCTTTTCCAGATCGGCGATGACGCGCAGCAAGGTGGTCTTGCCGCAGCCCGATGGCCCGATGAAGGAAACGAACTCCCCCTTGCCGATGGTCAGGTCGACATTGGTCAGCGCCTGCACCGGTCCGTCATTGGTCTGGAAGGTCAGTTCGAGTTTGCTTGCCGCAACGACGGCTGGCGAAATCCCTGTCATCGGCTGCAGCCTGCCCGTTGCCGCCACCGGGGCACCGGCTGGAATCCGATTGCTTTTATCGCGATGTTGTTTTCCACTCGCCCTGTCCCACTGCCTTTGTCCCACTCAATCGACGCCCGGAGTTTCCCCGATGTCGCCCACTTGTCATCTTATCCGCCCTGAAACCACTTATGAAGGCAAGCAGGGACTGACCTATTTCGCCGGCATCGCCGCAGAAACCGTCGGCTCCTCCGGCATCTGCATGCATATGCTCACCATGCCGCCCGGCGCCCGCGCCAAGGCGCATATGCACGAGAGCCATGAAACGGCGATCTACGTACTCTCCGGCGAAGTCCATACCTGGTACGGTGACCGGCTGGAGCATCATATCGTCGTCAAGGCCGGCGACCTCTTCTACATTCCGGCCGGCGTACCGCATCTGCCGGCCAATCTCAGCGGCGCCCCGTCTTCCGCCGTCATTGCCCGCACCGATCCCAACGAACAGGAAAGCGTCGTCCTGCTGCCGGAACTGGACGCACTCGTCGCTTGAAGCCGACATCGACGGAGGGGCCGTCACCGGCACCGTCATGAACATGATTGCAGCGGCCCCATTTCCTCAAGGCCGGGAATGGTGACGAAGAAACCATCCTCCCCCTTGTTGGTGACCACAACGGTCTCAGTCGTCGTCCCCGCCTCACCCTCGGCGGAACAGGTCGAGGTCAACCATTGTGCACCCAGCACCGACGTCAATTGCTGCGCGAACCGGCAGCCGCTGCCATAGGTCTCTATGCCTTCGGCGGTCAGCACGATGTAGGCGTCACTGTCCTGATAACCGGCCTTGACGCCGGCACAGCCGACATCATTGCCCCAGGAGCCGGCGAGCACGCCGCTCGCTGCTGCCGGACCTGCGACAACTGCCGCCAGGACCAGTAAAATGAACGCGGCCGAGCGCGCCAAGCTCAAACCCCGGTCGCCGGAATGCCGGTGCGCTCGACCTTGCGCGGCGCGGAAATTTCCTTCCACGTCGATAGCGCCCGGTTGACCGCCGCGTTCGGCTCGCGGCCGACGAACTCGCCATGGCCGGGCTTGGCCATGACCTCGGCCTCCTGGATCGACAGTTCGCCACGCGAGAAGACGAAGCGCGGCAGGCCGGTCACCTCGAACCCTTCGAAGACGTTGTAGTCGATGACCGACTGCTGCTTCTTCGAGGAAATCTTCTTCTTGCGTTTCGGATCCCAGACGACGATGTCGGCATCCGCACCTTCGACGATGGCGCCCTTCTTGGGATACATGTTGAGGATCTTGGCGATGTTGGTCGAGGTCACCGCGACGAACTCGTTCATCGTCAGCCGTCCGGTGTTGACGCCCGTCGTCCACAGCACCGGCATGCGGTCTTCCAGCCCACCGGTGCCGTTCGGGATCTTGGTGAAATCACCGACGCCGTTGCGTTTCTGCTTGGTGGTGAAGGCGCAATGGTCGGTCGCCACCACCTGCAACGATCCCGCCTGCAAGCCGGCCCACAGCGAATCCTGGTGCAATTTGTTGCGGAAGGGCGGGCTCATCACGCGGCGCGCCGCATGGTCCCAGTCCTTGTCAAAATATTCGCTCTCGTCGAGCGTCAGGTGCTGGATCAACGGCTCGCCGAACACGCGCATGCCCTTCTGGCGGGCCCGGCGGATCGCCTCGTGACTCTGCTCGCAGGAGACGTGCACGACATAGAGCGGCACGCCCGCCATGTCGGCGATCATGATGGCGCGGTTGGTCGCCTCGCCTTCCACTTCCGGCGGCCGCGAATAGGCGTGCCCCTCGGGGCCGTTGTTGCCGGCGGCCAGAAGCTTCTGTGAAAGCGCAGCAACCACGTCGCCATTCTCGGCATGCACCAGCGGCAGCGCGCCAAGGTCGGCGCAACGCTGGAACGACGCGTACATCTCGTCGTCGTCGACCATCAGCGCGCCCTTGTAGGCCATGAAGTGCTTGAACGAGGTGATGCCCTTGTCGACGACGGTGGCCATCTCGTCGAACACCTGCTTGCCCCACCAGGTGATGGCCATGTGGAAGGAATAATCGCAGGACGCTTTCGAGGTCTTGTTGTCCCACATCTGCAAGGCCTCGAGCAGCGACTGCTGCGGCGCCGGCAGGCAGAAATCGACCACCATCGTGGTGCCTCCGGCGAGCGCCGCCCGCGTGCCGGATTCGAAATCATCGGCCGAATAGGTGCCCATGAACGGCATTTCGAGATGGGTGTGCGGATCGATGCCGCCCGGCATCACGTAGCAGCCGGTGGCGTCGAACTCGTGATCGCCATGCAGGTCCGAACCGATGGCGACGATCTTGCCGTGCTTGAACAGCACATCGGCCTTCCACGTGCGGTCGGCGGTGACAACGGTGCCGTTCTTGATGACTTTGGTCATTTTTGTGTTCCCTTGTTCTCTTCGCGCTTCTTTGCGAGCGGCGTTTTGGGATGCGGATTGCAAGCTCACTCCACGATGACAGCCGTTTCCACCACTGCGTGGAACAGCACGTCGGCGCCGGCCGACGCCCATTCCTTCGTGATGTCCTCGGCCTCGTTGTGGCTGAGGCCGTCGACGCAGGGGCACATCACCATGGCGGTGGGCGCAACGCGGTTGATCCAGCAGGCATCATGGCCGGCGCCGGACACGATGTTGCGGTGGGAATAACCGAGACGTTCGGCGGCATCGCGGATCGCCTTGACGCAGCCGGCGTCGAAGGTGACCGGGTCGAAGGCGCCGACCTGTTCGATCTTGTACTGGATGTCGAGCGCCTCGCAGATCGTGTCTATGCCTTCACGGATGCGACCGTCCATCGCATCCAGCACTTCCTTCTCGGGCGAACGGATATCGATGGTGAAGACGGTGCGGCCGGCGATGATGTTGCGCGAGTTGGGAAACACCTCCATGTGGCCGACCGCGCCGACGGCGTCGGGCTGGTAGTCCATGGCGATCTCGTGCACCAGTTCGATCACCCTGGCCATGCCAAGCCCGGCATTGCGGCGCTTGGGCATCGGCGTCGAACCGGTATGCGCCTCCTTGCCGGTCAGCGTCACCTGCAGCCACTTCAGCCCTTGCCCGTGGGTGACGACACCGATGTCGATGCCCTCGTCCTCTAGGATCGGTCCCTGCTCGATATGCAGTTCGAAGAAGGCATGGATCTTGCGGTCGCCGACCTTCTCGGTGCCCTTCCAGCCGATGCGCTCCAGTTCCTCGCCGAATTTCTTGCCTTGCTTGTCGACATGTTCGTAGACATCGGCCTGGTCGAGCACGCCGGCGAACACGCCGGACGCCATCATCGCCGGGGCAAAGCGCGCGCCTTCCTCGTTCGTCCAGTTGGTGACGACGATCGGATGCCTGGTCTTGATGCCGAGGTCGTTGAGCGAGCGCACCACTTCAAGCCCGCCCAGCACGCCGAGCACGCCGTCATACTTGCCGCCGGTCGGCTGCGTATCGAGATGACTGCCGACATAGACCGGTGGCAGGCTGGGGTCGGTGCCTTCGCGGCGGGCAAACATCGTACCCATCTCGTCGACGCCCATTTCGAGCCCGGCCGCATCGCACCAGCGCTTGAAAAGATGCCGGCCCTCGCCATCCTCGTCGGTCACGGTCTGGCGATTGTTGCCACCGGCAATGCCGGGGCCGATCTTCGCCATCTCCATTATCGAATCCCACAAACGGTCTGAATTGATTCGCAGATTCTCGCCGGGTGCGGCCATTCCAAGTCCTCTCATTTCATGTCCTGGGCGGGCGGCGGTTCCCGTCGCCACCCGTCCAGGTCCAGGCAGATCTAGTCTATCGAGCGCAGAACATCCCGCACATGGTCGATCAATTCGTTGATCTGGCCCTTGGTGATGATCAATGGCGGCGACAGCGCGATGATGTCGCCGGTGGTGCGGATCAGCGCGCCGCGCTCGAACGCCTTGACGAAGGCCGAGAAGGCACGCTTGGTCGGCTGGCCAGCGATCGGCGCCAGCTCGATCGCGCCGATCAGGCCGATGTTTCTGATATCGATGACGTTCGGCTCGCCCTTCAGCGAATGCAGCGCGTCTTCCCAGTATGGCGCCAGCTCCTCGCCTCGGGTGAGCAGGCCCTCTTCCTTGTACGTGTCGAGCGTGCCGAGTGCCGCCGCGCAGGCGATCGGATTGCCCGAATAGGTGTAGCCGTGGAAGAACTCGATCATATGCTCGGGGCCGGTCATGAAGGCGTCGTGGATTTCCTTCTTCACGAACACCGCGCCCATCGGGATGACGCCATTGGAGACGCCCTTGGCGGTGGTCATGATGTCGGGCGTGACACCGAAATAGTCGGCGGCGAACGGCGTGCCGAGACGGCCGAAACCGGTGATGACCTCGTCGAAGATCAAAAGGATGCCGTGCTTGGTGCAGATCTCGCGCAGCTTCTGCAGATAGCCCTTGGGCGGCAGGATGACGCCGGTGGAACCGGCGACCGGCTCGACGATGACGGCGGCGATGGTCGAGGCGTCATGCAGGGCGACGATGCGCTCCAGCTCGTTGGCGAGTTCCGCGCCATGCTCCGGCACGCCCTTGGTGAAGGCGTTCTTTTCCGGCAGATGCGTGTGCGGCATGTGGTCGACGCCGCCGAGCAGCGTGCCGAACATCTTGCGGTTGGTGACGATGCCGCCGACCGAGATGCCGCCGAAATTGACGCCGTGATAGCCGCGCTCGCGGCCGATCAGACGGGTGCGCGAGCCCTCGCCCTTGGCGCGGTGATAGGCGATCGCCATCTTCAGCGCCGTCTCGACCGATTCCGAACCGGAATTGGTGAAGAACACATGGTCCATGCCCTTGGGCGCGAGGTCGACCAGGCGGTTGGCCAGTTCGAAGACGATCGGATGGCCCATCTGGAACGCCGGCGCATAGTCGAGCTCAGCGGCCTGGTGCTGGATCGCCTCGGTGATCTTCGGCCGGCAGTGGCCGGCGTTGACGCACCAGAGACCCGCGGTGCCGTCCAGCACCTTGCGGCCGTCGCTGGTCGTGTAATGCATGTCCTTGGCGGACACCATCATGCGCGGCGCCTGCTTGAACTGTCGGTTTGCCGTGAACGGCATCCAGAATGCGCTGAGATCGTTCGGCGTGACTTTCAGCCGGTTGGACATGACCAAGACTTCCCCTTGTAACCTGTTTCGGTGCGCCCAACGCTTGGTCTTTGCCGCGTTTTCATGCTACGCAAATTTTTGACCGATTGGACAAACGTTAGCACCGCCCTGTCGGCGGTCAAGGGATTACTAGCGGAAATGCGGCACTTGAAGTGCGTTCCACAGGCCAAGGAAAAACTGGTCCAGAGAATTGGTCCAGATGACCGTCAACGCGAGGGCCCGCAACGGTGAACACCAGCACGGACGCCCCTCGCCGCACCCGCATCCAGCAGGAAAAGCGCGAACTCATTCTCGAGGCGGCGCTGGAGGTTTTCTCCACCAACGGTTTTCGCGGCTCGACCATCGACCAGATCGCCGAAGCCGCCGGCATGTCGAAGCCGAACCTGCTTTATTATTTCCGCCGCAAGGAGGACATCCACGAGACGCTGATGCAGCGCCTGCTCGACACCTGGCTGGCGCCACTACGGGAACTCGACGACATCGGCGATCCCATGACCGAATTGCGCAACTACATCAGGCGCAAGCTCGAAATGGCCCGCGATTTTCCGCGCGAGAGCCGGCTGTTCGCCAACGAGATCCTGCAAGGCGCGCCGCGCATCATGCCGCTGCTGGCCGGCGAACTGAAGACGCTGGTCGACGAGAAGGCGGCCGTCATCAAGGGCTGGATGCGCGACGGCAAGATCGCCAGGACCGACCCTTGGCACCTGATCTTCTCGATCTGGGCGACGACGCAGCATTATGCCGATTTCGACGTCCAGGTCCGCGCCGTGCTCGGAGCCGACCGCGGCGGCGATGGCCGTTTCGAAGACGCCGCACGCTTTCTGGAGCAATTGTTCCTCGACGGGCTGAAGCCGAAGAGCTGACGGACAGGCGCTTCAGGCGCTGCGCCGCTCGGCCGGCAGCGCGTCCAGCAATGTCTGCAGCTTGGCGATCGAGTTCTGCTCGGCAAGCGGCGTGTAGACGATCAGCTTCATGTCGGAGCCGTCGCCGATCGACAAGCTCATATGCTCGAACGTCATGGCGCCCGCGCTCGGGTGCCTGACATGCTTCACCCCCGACAATCGGTGCGCGACGTCGCGCTGAGGCCACCAGGCGCGAAACTCGGGGCTCGAGCGCGTCATCAATTCGATCAGCCGTTCGAAATCCGGATCGCCGACATATCTGGCGCTCGCGGCCCGGAACGATGCCAGCACGATCCGCGCCAGCTCCTCCCAGTCGACCAGCAGCCGCCGGTGGTGCGGATTGGTGAAGACCATGTGGACGATGTTGCGGGCGTCCCCCTCCAGCAGACCGTAGTCGCCGAACACGGCGACCGCCGCCGGGTTCCAGGCCAGCACGTCCCAGCGCCGGCCGACGACATAGGCCGGCTGCAGCACCAGGCTTTGCAGCATGTGCAGCAAGGGGCCGTCGACCTTTTCCGGCGCCACGGCGCGACGCTCCGGCTGCTGGCGGCCGGCAAGGATGAACAGATGCTGCTTTTCCGCGGCGTCGAGCCGAAGCGCCTCGCAGAGCGCCGTCAGCACCTCGACCGACGGCCGCACCTCCCGCCCCTGCTCCAGCCATGTGTACCAGGTCGTGCCGACGCCGGCGATCATCGCCACCTCCTCGCGGCGCAGGCCCGGCGTACGTCGCCTGAGGCCAGTGGCAATGCCGGTTGCCGAGGGCGTCAGCCTTTCGCGGCGCGATCGCAGGAAGGCGCCGAGCTCGCGCCGTCGGCTGTCTTCAGCGGAGTGGGTGGGAGCAGAGTGGGGCTGGGATTCCATGAGGCTAATATAGCAGTATTGATACCAGGATAAAGTTTGAACTGTTTGGCGCGCGGCTGCTGCCCCATCTTTGGTTCGGAGCAACGAAACGGAGGCTCTGAACATGGAACTCAAAGACAAGACAATCCTCGTCACCGGGTCGACCGACGGCGTCGGCCGCGTCGTGGCGCAACGACTCGGCGCCGGCGGCGCCCGCGTGCTGGTACATGGCCGCGATGCGGCGCGCGGCAAGGCGACCGTCACTGAGATCGAAGCCGCCGGCGGCAAGGCCGAACTGCTGGTCGCGGATCTTGCTTCGCTGGCCGAGGTGCGCCGCCTCGCCGAGGCCGTGCGCGCCAGGACGGACCGGCTCGACATCCTCGTCAACAATGCCGGCATCGGCACGGCTGGCCAGGGCGCCAGAAGACAGGTCAACGCTGATGGCTACGAACTGCGCTTCGCGGTCAACTATCTCGCCGGGTTTCTGCTGACATCGGAGCTTCTGCCGTTGATCGCGGCGAGCGCGCCCGCGCGCATCGTCAATGTCGCCTCGGCCGGACAGCAGGCGGTCGACTTCGGCGATGTCATGCTGACCCGCAGCTACGACGGCGTGCGCGCCTACTGCCAGAGCAAGCTGGCGCAGATCCTGTTCACCGTAGACCTTGCGGAGCATCTGAAAGGGAGCGGCGTCACCGTCAACGCCTTGCATCCGGCCAGCTACATGAACACCACCATGGTCCGCCAGGCTGGCGTGACGCCGTGGAGTTCGGTCGAGACAGGTGCCGATGCCATCCTCAACCTCGCGACATCACCGGCGCTGGAAGGACGCAGCGGCCTCTACTTCGACGGCCTGCGGGAATCCCGCGCCGACGCCCAGGCCTACGATGCCAGGGCAAGACAGCAATTGCGCAGCCTGAGCCTGGACCTCGTCGGCCTCGCCTCCCCAACATCGAAGGAACAGCATTCATGACCAAGACGATCGAACATGCCGTCATCATCGGCGGCTCGTCCGGCATCGGCCTGGCGACCGCGCGCAAACTGCTTGGTCCCGGCATGAAGGTGACCATCACCGGACGCAATCAGGACAGGCTCAACAGCGCATGGAAGAGCCTTGGCGGCGCTGTCGACAAGGCAGCATTCGATGCCGCAAAGCCGGACCAGGTCAGCGGATTCTTCGAGCGCCTCGGCCCCTTTGACCATCTGGTCCTGGCGGCCAGCGGCGGCAAGGGCCTTGGCCCCTTCCAGACGCTCGACCTGACCGACATCGGCAGCGGTGTCGACGAGAAAGTAAGGCCGCAACTGTCCTGCCTGCAGGCCGCCCTGCCAACGCTCCGAAAGAGTGGATCGGTCACCTTCATCTCGGCGGTCTCGGCTCAGCTTGCCATGCCGGGCGTCGCCGGCATCGCCGCCATCAACGGCATGCTTCTGACGGTGGTGCCGATCCTGGCCGTGGAGCTGAAGCCGCTGCGCGTCAATGTCGTGGCGCCCGGCGTCATCGACACGCCCTGGTGGGATTTCGTTGCCGAGGAGCAGAGGCAAGCGATCTTTGCCGACTATGCCGACAAGACACCGGTTGGCCGAGTCGGCAAAGCCGAGGACGTCGCCGACGCAATCGCCTTTCTCGTCTCCAACGGCTTCATGACCGGTCAGGTCCTGACCTGCGATGGGGGTCTACGATTTGCGGCGTAGGCCCCGGGGGCGCGCACCTGTCAGAGTGGCAACAGCGCACAACCAAGGATCGTAGCCATCATTGGGCGCCGCCAGGGTTCGGCTTCCTTGGAAGGCGCCCCATACATCTTCTTGTCGGTCGCTTCTTGCCAGCTGGCGCCTGCGGCGGATGGTGATATGTCGGCGGCCACATGGCGGGCGGAGCGAGGAACGAGCCAAGCTGGCGTGATCTCACGCACCAACCGTGCAAAGCGTCCCTTCGAACCGTTCCTTTCCTGGTCGAAATATCCCTCCAAGGTGCGCCAGCGCGGTTGCGCTCCTCGGCTGGTACCCTAAAGTTGCCCCCCCAGCCAGGCGAGCGTTTCGGCAACGCCGGCAAGGCCGTACCGCGCGGTTGTATGCGCGAAGGGTTTGACCCGTATCGATATGCCGCCGGCATCGTTGACGGCCTCAAAACCGTTTTCGTCCGGCGTGTCATCGCCCAGGAAGACCGGGCGGCGGCCTGTGAAGGGCGCGATGCCCATGAACCGCCGGATCGCAGCACCCTTGGCCGCCTCGAGCGGCAGCAGTTCCACGCCGGCATTGCCGGCAACCACCCGGTAGCCCTTTGGCAGGCTGGCCAGCGCCTGCTCGACAAGCTGCGTCGCGCGCGGAAGCAGATGCGGCGCAGCGCGCGTGTGGATGGCCAGCACCCGGCCCTTGCGCTCGATATAGGCCTGCCCACGCCCGAGCTCGGCCTCGATCTCGTCGGCAAGAGCGGCAATATCCGCCGGCTCTCCCGCGACTTCGACGTCGTCGTCCGGCAGCAGCCTGTGTTCGAGGCCGTAAAGCCCGGCCGCCCGCAGCTTCAAAGGCTGAAACAGCTGGTCCACGGCCGCAACGGAGCGGCCTGTAATAACGGCCAATGCCCCGTTCAACTTGTGATCCAGACCCTGCAGCAATGTACGAAGCTCGTCGCTGACCGAGACAGCGTCCGGGTGTTCGGCATGTTCCAGCAGGGTGCCGTCAATGTCGAGGAACAGCGCCCATTCCCCGGTCAGCACTGTCTGAGGCTTTTGCAGGGTCTGGCTCATCATATTGCCAGCCGTTTGCGCTCGAACATGGAGACGACATTGTCGACGCTTGGCGGCTGCCGGTCGCCAGTGCCCGTTGCCCGATCGACGTCGCCGCGCTTGCGCAGGCGCGCCGCATCCAGAAGCATGCTGCCGGCCCAGCGATAGACGTTGTTGTCGCGGACTATCTGCCGCATCGGCCGCATGCGCTCGCGCTGCTCGTCCGGCGTCATGGTCAGCGCCTGCAGCAGCGCCTCGCTCATCATGGCGGCGTCATAGGGGTTGACGATCAACGCCTCCAGCAATTCGCGCGAGGCACCGGCGAACGTGCTGAGCATCAAGACGCCCTGTTCGTCGTCGCGTGCCGCAACGAATTCCTTGGCGACCAGGTTCATGCCGTCATGCAGGCTGGTGACCATGCATATGTCGGCGGCGCGATAGATCTCATAGACCTGTTCCTGCGTGTGATGCTCGGCCACCATGACCACCGGCTTGTAGCCGTCGCTGCCGTAACGCTCGTTGAGCTCTTCGGCATAGCGGTGACATTCATCGTGGAGCAGCTTGTACGCCGGGAGCGTGCCTCGGCTGGGTGCCGCAATCTGCAGGAAAACCAACTTTCCAATCCATTCCGGGTATCGCTTGAACAATTCGTCCAGCGCCTGAAACCGATCCAGAATGCCCTTGGTGTAGTCGAGACGTTCGACGCCGACGCCAAGTTTCACATCCGCTTTCAGCCCGAACCTGGTGCGCAGGCGGGCGCGGCAGTCATCGACATCAGGCAATCTTGCCAGAAGGTCCGCGGGCCATTCTATCGAGATGGGATAGGCGTGCACCAACGTCGTCTGCCCGCCATAGGAGATGGCCGCATCGGCTCGCTCGATGCGGCTTTCCAGGAAGCGATCGACGCTTTCGGTGAAATTGTTGGCGTGGAACTGGGTGTGGAAACCGATGATCGAGCTGCCGAGCAGCCCTTCGAGGATACGCTCACGCCATGGACAGATGCTGTACACTTCCGAATTCGGCCATGGAATGTGCCAGAAGGTGATGACGATCGCCTCGGGCAGGCGCTCGCGGATCATCCGCGGCAGCAGCGCGAAATGATAGTCCTGGACCAGCACGATCGGCCGCTCGTTGCGCGCCTCGGCAACCACCGTATCGGCGAACTTTCGGTTGACGGCTTCATAGGCTTCCCAGTCCGACTCGCGAAAGATCGGCCGCGTGAAGGCGATATGGCAAAGCGGCCAGAGGCCTTCATTGGCGAAGCCGAGGTAGTAGCCCTGATGCTCTTCCTCCGTCAGCCAGACCCGGCGCAGCGTGTAGGACGGATTGCCGGGCGGCACCTGTACCCGGTCGTCCTTGTCGACCATGAGACGGTCTGCCGTTCCGCCGCCATAGGCAATCCAGGTGCCGGCGCAGGCGCGGGTGATCGGCTCCAGGGCCGAAACCAGCCCGCTGGCCGGCACAAGCAGTTCGACGCCATTGTCCCTGAGGTTGTGGATATACGGTTCGCGATTGGAGACCACGATCACCTGCGCATCGGGCAGATCGTCGGCCAGGATCTTGCGCAATGTTTCGGGCGACCATGTCACCAGGGCGGCATCGACAGATTGGCCGTTCTTTTCGAACTCCCGTATCACCTTGCGCGCCGCTTCCGCGGCCACGTCCTCACCGGCCGGATGTACAACCGCCGGGGGGGGACTGCGGCGTTGCCGCGATATGGAAAGGAAAACGGCAAGAGCGGAAAGACCGAGGCTCGCGAGGATCAGAACCCAGAGCAGGTCCGCACCATAATCTGTCATGGGAATGCCATCACCTCCGGCCGTTCGGCGGCCATTTTGTTTGTGTTTCCGATTTGAAATAGTCCGCCGGCGACCTGGTCGCCATTCGGACCTGTATTTTGCAACGCACAAAACCGGGATCGGTTCCAGCCAATCTCGCTCGGATCAGGTTCTGACGATGAGCGGTACCAGGCCTTCATGCCGGTCGGCGAGAAAGGCGACGACCCGGTCGCCGACGCGCTGGAATGTCAGATCGACCACTCTTTCGCCGACGCCCAGGTGTCGCAGCGTGAGTGTGTCGATGCCGATCGGCAGCCTCGGACGGGTGACTCGGATTTCGCCCTCCCAGCCATCGATTTCCAGGCCAAGGCAGGCCTGCATCAGCATGAAAGCGGAACCCGCCGACCATGCTTGCGGCAGGCAGGCGACGGGATAGGCGATCGGCGCTTCGCCTGGTGCGCGGGTAAAACCGCAGAACAGTTCGGGCAACCGCATGTTGAAATGGACCGCGGATTCGAACGTGCCGCTCATCAGCCGGACCACGCTGTCACGCTCGCCATAGCGCGCCAGGCCGGCGCCGCACATGGCGGTGTCATGCGGCCAGATCGAGCCATTGTGGTACGACATCGGATTGAAGAACACGGCATCGTCGGCAAGCGTCCTCAGCCCCCAGCCGGAATGAAAGGAGGCCGAAAGAAGCTGGTCGGCGACCATCTGCGCCCGCTCCGGCTCGGGAAGCCCGACAAGGAGGAGATGGCCCGCATTCGAGGTCCGCACCTTGCAGGGCTCGCCGGCACCATCGATCGCCAGGGCATAGAAGCTGAGATCGTCGAGCCAGAAATCGCGTTCGACCGACACCCGCATGGCCTCGGCGCGGCTATCCCAGTGATCGGCTCTGTCGTCCTCGCCACGGCGACGGGCAAGCTTTGCCAGCCCCCGGAAGGCGGCAAAGACATAGCCCTGCACCTCTACCAGCGCGATCGGCCCCTTGGGGATGCGGCCATCGGCATGAAAGACGGAATCGAAGCTGTCCTTCCACCCCTGATTGGCGAGGCCGGACTCGGCAGCCCGCTGGTAGGTCACGAACCCGGTCTCGCGGCCCGCCTCCTCCGTCCATTCGGCCGCGGCGCATAGCGACGGCCACAGGCTGTCGATGAACGCCATGTCGCCGGTGCGGTCGGCGTAGGCACAGGCGAGATGGATGTAGAGGGGCGTCGTATCGACGCCACCATAGTAGCGTCCGAACGGAAGCTCCCGCAGCGCCGCCATTTCGCCCTTGCGCGTCTCGTGCATGATCTTGCCCGGCTGCGAATCGCTGAACGGCGACGTCTCCGTCGCCTGATGCTGGGCCAGGAAGGCCAGCACGCCCCGCGCCAGGCCTGGATTGAGCCAGAGCATCTGCAGCGCAGAGATGACGCCGTCACGACCGAACGCCGTCGAGAACCAGGGGATGCCTGCATAGGGATAGGGTCCGGTCGCAAGCTCGGTGGTCAGCAGCGCGACATCGGCGCGGGCGCGCTCGACCCAGTCGTTGAAGACGCGACCGGAACTGTGCACCGTCGCGCCATGGCGGCGCTTGGCCCGCATGCCAAAGCGGGCCCGGGCGGCGGCGGCGCGGAAACGGTCGCGATCGGGCGTATCGGTCACCTCGGGACCGACCTCGACATAGAGCACCTTGCTGCTGCGCTTGGTCACGGCGAGAAGGAAATCGGCGCGGTCGGCAGTCAGTTGGTCCGGTGCCTGCGAGAATGATATCGCCGAGGCACGCGCCAGCCCGTCCAACCCGTCATAGCGCAGCAGGACGGATGTCGCATCCATCTCGGCCACATGGGCCATGCCGCGCCGCAGCCGTGTCGAGCCGCGCACTTCGAACATGTCGCGGAAATCGGCGGCGAAGTGCAGGGAAACGCCGATTGTCGAGGTTTCCCGGCTGTAGTTGGAAAGTGTGATGCGTTCGAACAACCTGTCCTGCCACAGCAGCCTGACGCGCTCGACATGAATCGCACCCTGCGGAATGTCTCGACCGCTAGCGCTCTGCATCGGCAGATTGGTCAGGTTGGTGGTGAACAGCACATTGTCCTGGCTGAGCGAGGCGCCGAGCAACGATGTCTGTCTGCCGCCGACGGTCAGTCGAAATTCGGAGAGCACGCGTGTGTCGTCGCGGAAGAAACCGTCACCGGCGCCGCGTATGTCGCCATAGGCATCGGCAACCACAAAGCAGTCGCCCTGCTTGAGCGCAAAGAGCCGGTGTGGTTCACGAGGAGCGGTTGCGTCGAGCGATGCAAGGGCTACCGCGGGATCGAGCTGGCGCTCGTCGAGTTGGGCCATTCGTCACAAATCCCTGTCGTTTCGTTCCCGTCGCTCGAACGCGTCGCCGTTCACGACGCCTTCGCTTCGGCCGGGACGCCGATCAGCCGCGCGTAGGCGGCCAGATAGTCGCCGGCCATTCTCCTGGCGGAAAACCGCTTTTCGAAAACGGCTCTCACCTTTCGCCGGTCGAGCTGCAGCAAGTCCGGCACCGCGGCGACCGCGCCATCCATCGACTCCGCGATAAAGCCGGTCACGCCCTGATCGACGATCTCGGGCAGCGCGCCGCAATTCCAGGCAATCACCGGCGTGCCGCAGGCCATTGCCTCGATGGCGACAAGGCCAAACGGCTCCGGCCAGTCGATAGGGAACAAGAGGCCTGCCGCGTTGCCGAGAAATTCCGCCTTCTGGTGCTCCTCGATCTCGCCGACATAGACGATACGATCACCGTCGATCAAAGGTTCGACCACCTCGTGGAAATAGGCGCGATCGTCGTCGCCGATCTTTGCCGCAAGCTTCAGCCTGAGCCCCGATCGCAAGGCAATCTCGATGGCGCGATCCGGGCGCTTGTCGCGTGAAAACCGGCCGAGGAAGGCAAGGTACGGTTCTTCCCGCGTCGTCTCGAAAGTTGGCTCGTAGATACCGGTCGGCAGCCCGTGGTGGATCGTCGCCAACCAGTTGGCCCTGGCAAGGCCTGCCTTCTGGCTGTGCGAAATGGAAATCATCGGAAAGCGCGGGAAACGCTCATAGGCGGGCGCCAGGTCGACATAGTCCAGCCTGCCATGCGGCGTCGTCACCGTCCGCTCCGCCATGTCCTCGAAAAACGAAAAGTGCAGGAAGTGGCTGAGGTGGAAGTGGATGACGTCAAACTCTCGCGCCCGCTTCCGCACCTCGGCAAGCATCGAAAGATGCGCCGCCGTCTCGGATTTGAGCGGACGCGGATCGAGGCGAAGCGCGCATTCCCGGCCGGCTACCAGCTTTGCGGAAGTCTGGCTGTCGCCACTGGCAAACAGCGTTACCTCATGACCCAGATCGACCAGCGCTTCGGTCAGATACGAGACGATGCGTTCGGTACCGCCATAAAGTCTCGGCGGCACCGATTCATGAAGCGGTGCGACATGGGCAATTTTCATATTTCATCCCGGGATGCTCGGCATACAGGGGCGAAATGCGTCAACGGCTCGATTGGTTCCGATTTAAGATCGACGCCGTCGGGGCGGCAGTGCCGCGGTGTCCCTCGACGAGCCCGCTGCGGGTCAAATGCCATGCCAGGAAGCGGCGGCTGCGATCACATGAATCCAGGATTGCGGGGCAGATACTGAGACCAATTGCCAAGCTCCCGCGTCGACATCAGAACCATGGGAAGCGTGATGCGCATCCCATGCTCGACGGCGGTGCTTAGAGCCGCTTGCGTTGTGCCAGGGAGAAACGCCGACACCTGCGAAGAACCAATATCCGCAGCCAGGTTCAGTGCCGTCCTGAAGGCAGCATCAAGCTGATCGGGCTGCGCGACTGCAAGTGGTCCAATGTGACCGTTGGTGCCTATATACACGTAGCCTACGCAGTCGTCGCCGGCGTAGAGAACAACACCCCTCGTCGCATCGTCGTTGATCAAATATCGGTGATGCTTTTCTCGTGATACGCCCAAGGCCCGATTGTCAATTCGAGCAAGGCTATACAGGTGCGAAGCTGTTTCCTCCAGAGGCACGCACCGGAGTTGCCCGGCCGTTGATCGACCTTTCAGGACATCCTGCGCGACGCTGAGATTGTAGATCGGAAATCGCGGGAACAGTCCGTGCCTGATGTAGAGACCTTGCGACACCGTGTTGAAGCTGAAGGTGATCAACGCCTTGCTGGTCGCTCCCGATTGCCGCGCATGCTCCAGCGTTCGTTTCAACAGTTCGTTGCCAATCCCGCTGCCCTGATGTCCGGAAGACACGAATAGTTGCGCCAGAAACCACAAATCGCCGCAGACCCAACTCCAGGCAAAGCCGAGGATTTCACCGGCGTCTTCCGCCACCCACAAGCCAGCGGCGTCGTCCTTCAGGGAAAACAATTGAAAATTGGTCGGGCGCGGGACCGCCATTGGGCCAAAGCCATGGCGCTGGGTCAAATCGTTGATGCTGGCAACGACAAGCTCGTCAGCTCGTTTCAGATCTTGCGCGCCGGCAGGTCGATACACGACCGACATGGGCCACTCCTTGACAAGAAGCCGCTGGCCCAGGTTAGAGCGTCCAGTACCGAAGTCAAACAGCACCGCGGCCGTCTGCAATCCTTGTGATCGTTCGATCTTCGGCGGGAAACCCGATCGGCTCACTCTTTGCCTAGAGCGACTGCGCGATCAGCGTCAGAAACCCACCGCTCAATGCGACATTGCCGACGAAGCCGTTGATGCGCGACGCGCGGTCCGGGCCTTGATGGTCCCAGAAATTGTGGAACATCGGCGTGGCAGCGATCAGGAACACGACCAGCACCGCAGCGGCCATTGTCGTCCAGAGGCCTACGATCACCAAGGCGCCGGCAACGATCTGCAAGACAATGCCGACCCACAGCGCCAACCGCGCTTGCGGCACTCCGCGCGCGGCCATCAGCTGGGTCAGGAAGGCGGCGTTCTGGATGTTGCGCAGGCCGGCGAAGAGGAACACGCCACCGAGCAACAGGCGGCCGAGAAACAACAGGGTCGAAGGCAAATCGACAGGCATCAAATTCTCCCTTTAAAAACGGTTGGAGCGCCGCCTCCCTCGACGGCGCTCCAAGACACATCGGTTAATCAGGCAGCCTTGGCCGCCGGCATCGGATGGATTGCCTGGAATGGGATGCAAAGCCGGTTCCAGGTGTTGATCATGCCGAGCGCGACGGAGAGCTTGACGAGCTCCTCTTCCGAGAAATGCTCGAGCGTCTTCCCATAGAGTTCGTCCGACACGCCATTGTTGGCGATCAGAGTGACGGCCTCGGTCCAGGCGAAGGCGGCGCGTTCGCGCGCGGAAAACAGCGGCGATTCCTTCCACGCCGACACCAGATAGAGCCTTTGCTCGGTCTCGCCATCGCGCCTGGCCTCGCGGCTGTGCATCTCGACGCAGAACGAGCAGCCATTGATCTGCGACGCCCGCAGTTTGATCAGATGCAGCAGGCTTTCCTCAAGCCCGCATTCGTCCACCGCCTTGTTGAGCGCCGACACCGCCTTCATGATTTCCGGCGCCATGGCGAAGAACTGGAGCCTCTGTTTCATCCTCATGTCCTTTCACGTCTGCTTGGTTGAACTGGATTTCTGCGGCCGCTGATGGCGCGCCACGAAGGCGCAGCCGGCGGCGACCGAACGCGGATCGGCATCGGTCATGTATTCCGCGACGATGTCGGATAGCTTTGCCTCGGCGAGCGCAGTGCGGTAGGCGCGCTCGGCCTTCAGCATCGCGGCGTTGATGCCGCATGGCTTCACATAAGCCGAGACATCGAGCCTGACCGGACCGTTGCGGCGGATCTCGCCACAACGAAAGGCCGGCTCGCGCCCTTCGACGGCCAGCACGATATCAAGCAGCGTAATGCGCTCGGCCGGCCGCGCCAGCCGGTAGCCGCCCGCCGGTCCCGAGACCGATTCCAGGATGCCCGCCGCGCTCAGCATGTTGAGATGTTTCAGGAGATAGCTCGGCGACAGGCCAAAGGCTTCCGCCATGGCGGCGCCGGGAATGGTCGCTTCGCCCTCCACGCCGGCCAGCATGGCCGCGCAGTGGATCGCTGCCTCGACGCCCTCGCCCAGCTTCATGGTTTCGATCTCCTATTCATGGATAGTTCTTATCTTGGATATTTTCTATCTGCAATAGGAAAATGAAAAACGGCGCCCGAAGGCGCCGTTTTTTTCGGTGAAGGGCTCCCCTACTCCGCCGCCACCTTGGCCATCGGATTGTTCGGGTGCGTCGTCCAGTTGGCGTAGATCGGCGACACCGGCTTGCCGGTGCGCTCGTCCATCACCCCTGCCGCCAACGGTTCCATGGTGATGCAGTTCTCGACCGGGCAGACATTGACGCACAAATTGCACCCGACGCATTCGGCCTCGATCACCTCGAAGTGCCTGACGCCGTCGACCATGCTGGTGATTGCCTGATGCGAGGTGTCCTCGCAGGCGATGTGGCAGCGGCCGCATTTGATGCAGGCGTCCTGGTCGATACGTGCCTTGGCGATGTAGTTGAGGTTGAGGTACTGCCAGTCAGTGACGTTGGGCGTGGCGCGGCCGACAATGTCGTCGAGCGAGGCATGGCCCTTCTCGTCCATCCAGTTTTCGAGACCGGCAATCATCTCCTGCACGATCTTGAAGCCGTAGGTCATCGCCGCCGTGCAGACCTGCACATTGCCGGCGCCGAGCGCCATGAACTCGGCCGCGTCACGCCAGGTGGTGATGCCGCCGATGCCGGAGATCGGCAGGCCGTGGGTTTCGGGATCGCGCGCGATCTCGGCCACCATGTTCATGGCGATCGGCTTCACCGCCGGGCCGCAATAGCCGCCATGCGAACCCTTGCCGTCGATGGTCGGCTGTGGCGCGAAACTGTCGAGGTCGACGCCGGTGATCGAGTTGATGGTGTTGATCAGCGACACCGCGTCGGTGCCGCCGGCAAGGGCGGCGCGCGCCGGCTTGCGCACATCGGTGATGTTGGGCGTCAGCTTGGTGATGACAGGCATACGGGTGTTGGCCTTGCACCAGCGCACCACCATTTCGATGTATTCCGGCACCTGGCCGACGGCGGCACCCATGCCGCGCTCCGACATGCCGTGCGGGCAGCCGAAATTGAGCTCGATGCCGTCGGCCTCAGTCTCCTCGACCACCGGCAGGATCGCCTTCCAGCTTTCCTCGACGCACGGAACCATCAGCGAGACGACAATGGCGCGGTCGGGCCAGTCCTTCTTGACCTGCTTGATCTCGCGCAGATTGACCTGCAGGTCGCGGTCGGTGATCAGCTCGATGTTGTTGAGGCCGAGCAATCGCCGGTCGGCGCCCCAGATCGCGCCGTAGCGCGGGCCGTTGACGTTGACCACCGGCGGGCCTTCCTCGCCCAGCGTCTTCCAGACGACGCCGCCCCAGCCGGCCTTGAAGGCGCGGATGACGTTGTAGGCCTTGTCGGTCGGCGGCGCCGAGGCCAGCCAGAACGGATTGGGCGATTTGATGCCGACGAAATTGTTGCGGATGTCTGCCATGACAGGTCCCTTTCAACCGAGACGAAGGAGCAGTTCGACGGGTGCAAGAATGCCGCCTTCAAGCGCGGCGGTGATATTGGCGATCTTGGTGCGGGCGTCCTCGCCCATGATGAGGCCGACGCCGGGCGGCGGCTTGTTGCCTTCCGCTTGCGCGGCTGCCAGGCGCGCACGCATCGTGGCAAAGAACTCGATGGCAAAGGCGCCGCGCGGCCGCTCGGCGATCACAGAGAACCCCGCAGCGACGGCCGCCGAGCGATAGTCGTCCGGGGTGCCAACGAAGGACATGGTTTCATCAGACGCCCAAGGCAGCGGATACGTCAGCGCACCGTACTTCAGCCGCATCACATCGTAGACGGCGAAAACGCTGCCCGGCCGCAGCACGCGGGCAGCCTCATTCATCAGTCTCGGCTTGTCGGGAAGGTTCATGCCGACATGCAGGATCATAGCCGCATCGAAGCTCGCATCCGCGAATGGCATATCCAGCGCGCTGCCTTGCACGAACCGCGTCTTGCCGGCCATCCCGGTTCGCTTCGACAGTCTGGTCGCGATATCGACGTAGCTCTGCGTCAGATCAATGCCGGTAACGTCAGCGCCAACGTTGCTTGCAACAAAGCGGGCCGGCCCGCCAACGCCAGACCCGATGTCGAGAAGCATTGTCCCCGGGTTCAGCCCCATCTGCCCGACGAGTGCCTTGGTGGCGGCCACGCCACCAATGTGAAATTCGTCGACCGCTTCGAGATCGCTTGCACGCAGATTGGCAAGGTCCACGCCGCTATCTGCGAGCGCGGCTATGATCCGCTCCTCCAGGCCCGATATGTCGTAGTGACGGGCGATGCCCGGTTCCACCGTGGCCATGATCCTATCCCTGAGCGAGGCTCCTGTGGATGCTCTCCGCGGCGTCGCGGCCTTGCGCCACCGCCGAGACGGTGAGGTCGTCGCCGCCAAAGATGCAGTCGCCGCCGGCCCAGACCTTGGCGAGCGACGTGCGACCTTCCGCATCGACCTTGATGCGGCCGGCTTCGAGTTCGATCGCAGCACCGCTGCCATTGAGCGCTGCCGGGACAAAACTCTGGCCTATGGCCTTGAACACCTGGTCTGCAATGAGCGTCAGCGTCTCGCCGGTGCCGGCAAGCCTGTCGCCGTTCATGGCGGTGTACTCGACTTCGATAGCCGACACCTTGCCGCCTTCGGCAATCACCCGCTTCGGCTGCAGCCAATGGCGAATGGTGACGCCATTGGCGGCGGCCAGATCCTGCTCGAACTCGGAAGCGTTCATGTGCTCCTGGCCGCGCCGGTAGCAGATCGTCACCTCCTCGGCGCCGAGCAACTTCGACTGCACCGCCGCGTCGATCGCCGTCATGCCGCCGCCGATGACGACGACGCGCCGACCAACCGGCAGACTGGCGAGGTCACTGGCCTGACGCAACTCGGCAATGAACTCGACCGCATTGGTGACGCCGTCGGCATCCTCGCCATCGGCGCGCAGCGCATTGACGCCGCCAAGCCCCATGCCGAGAAACACCGCGTCATAGTTCCGGATCAGATCGGACAGCTGATAGTCGCGGCCAAGTGCTTTGCCGTTCTGGATGTCGATGCCACCGATGGCGGTGACGTAGTCGACTTCCGCCTGGGCGAAATTGTCGACGCTCTTGTAGGCGGCGATGCCGTATTCGTTGAGGCCGCCGGCCTTCGGACGCGCCTCCAGGATGGTCACGTCATGGCCATGGCGGGCGAGCCGGTGCGCCGCGGCAAGGCCGGCCGGCCCTGCCCCGACCACGGCAACCGTCTTGCCGGTGGCAGTGGCGCGTTGGTAAAATTGCTTGCTCTCACTCATCGCGACATCGGTAGCGTAGCGCTGCAGGCGGCCGATCTGCACCGGCTTGCCTTCGGCCACCTCGCGCACGCAGACCTCCTCGCACAGCGTCTCGGTCGGGCAGACGCGGGCGCACATGCCGCCCAGAATGTTCTGGTCGAAGATGGTCTTGGCCGAGCCGATCGGATTGCCGGTCGATATCTGGCGAATGAACAGCGGAATGTCGATCGAGGTCGGGCATGCATTCATGCACGGCGCGTCGTAGCAGAAGTAGCAGCGGTCGGATTCGACCAGCGCCTCGTGATGATCGAGCGGCGGGTGCAGGTCGGAAAAATTATCCGCATACTGGTCGGCGGCAAGCCGGCCACCGGCAATACCTTCCTTGAACTGGCCTTCTGGCATCGTCAGTTCCCCATGTTTTGTTTTGGGGAAGGCTAGCACGTTTTATTTTTTTATCAATTGGTCAATTTTCGCAGCAAGGTGCTGAAAAGGCTGGATAAAACATGATCTTTTTACTCATGTTATGGTGTCTGTAGTGCGAGCGAATGGCTGGGCTCGACAGCATGGCCGTGGATCGCCCGGACCTCGTCCGCCACCAGCTCCTGCAACCGCCACAGGTTGCGGTCGTGGATGCCGAACGCTTCGAGATGACTAACCGTGTTGTAGAGATATTCGGCGCCGGATCCGATGTGCCCGCAGGCTCTGGCCAGCACGCTCGCCACCCTGTCCAGCGGCTGCTTCAGCGACGTTCCCCTGCCCTTCACGCCGACCCAGAAGCCAAGCGCGCGCAGCGACCCTTGTGCCGTATGCACCGGCAGCCACCTGACCGTGTCGATACTTTCGTGGTCGCTGATCTCGCGCCGCAGCAGCCGTTCGATCTGGGCCGGTTTTTCGCCTTCCGGCAAGCGATAGATGACGCCGTTGCACCGTCCACCTCGTTCGAGCGCCATCATCAGCCCCGGCTGTGCGGCGCTGCCGCGCCACCGCACCATGTCGAGGCAGAAGGAGCGGTGCCAGCCAAAGGCCGTGGCGAGCTGCTGCTCGACCGATTCAAACTCCGGCTTCCAGATCAGCGATCCATAGGCGAACACCCATAGCGGCCCCTCGTCGGCTTCATCGGACAGCCGCAAGGCAAGGGGCCGGAAATCCTCGTCCTTCAACTCCGTCCAGCTCGGGTCAGGGCCAGGATCGGCCTCTTCCCGATGGCACAGTGCGACTAGCTCAGGCGTGAGCGACATCCGGCGCAAGAAATGACAACCCTCCCCATCGCAGAGAAATCGAAAACCGCCGGGCGCGCAACCCGGGAACGGTTGTCATGGACCGATCTTTTATTTGGGCGTCGTCGGATTTTCGTCGTGAAGATCGTCCTAGGATGGATCGACCGACGATCGATGCAAACCGGTGAGGAGACCGACCATGCCAAAATCCCCGATGCCCTTCTTCTGGTACGAATTGATGACCACCGATCTCGACGCCGCCGAGGCGTTCTACACCAAGGTGGTCGGCTGGACGGCGCAGCCTTTCGAGACGACCCTTGGCATGCCGCGCTATATCGTCATGAATGTCGGCGAGCGTGGCGTCGGCGGGCTGATGACGATCCCCGAGGACGCTGCCAAGATGGGCATGCCTCCCGCTTGGCTCGGCTACATCCATACAAAAGATGTTGATGCCGCGACGGCATCGCTGCAGAAAGCCGGCGGTGCTGTTCACCGCCAGCCCGACGATATTCCGGGCGTTGGCCGCTTTGCCGTCGTCGCCGATCCGCAGGGCGCGACGTTCATGTTCCTGCAGCCGAACGGTCCGGACCAGCCCATCGTGCCGGCCAGCACGCCCGGCCATATCGGCTGGCACGAGCTTTACACATCGGATTGGAAGGCCGCGTTCGATTTCTATTCCGACCAGTTCGGCTGGGCCAATGCCGGCGATTTCGACATGGGCCCGATGGGCACCTACCAGACCTTTACGGCTGGCCCCGAATCCGGCGGCGGCATCATGAACAAGCCGCAGCAGATCCCGGTGCCGGTGTGGCAGTTCTACTTCAATGTACCGGCCATCGACGCCGCGGCCCAGCGGGTGACCGACAATGGCGGCAAGATCCTGATGGGACCGATGGAGGTACCCGGAGGCAGCTGGATCGTCCAGTGCCAGGATACGCAAGGCGCCCATTTCGCCTTGATGGCGCCGGTGCGCTGACAGCGTTCAACACGGCCACAAAGAGTCGGCCTTTCATCGCACGCATCGCCGATGGAAGGCCGTATTCCCAGCTTTTGGCGCCAACCTATTCCGGCGTCAGCACCGCGACCTTCAGCTCTGCCTTTTTCGCGCCGCTGAACTGGACTGTGGCCGGACCGGCGGCAAGCTTGAAGCGCACGCTCTTGCGGATGCCAGGGCAGGTTTTCACGCCGCTATAGCCCACCGACTTGATGGCGTGGCCGTCCTGAATGACATCGATCCAGGCCTCGCCTGACAGACTTATCTGAATGGCCCCCTCGGTCGGCACCTCCAGGCTGGCGACGGCGCCAAATGTGCCTGATGCCGGGGCACGCTCGGGCGGCAGCGTGAAACCGGCTTTCTCCGCCGGCACCAGTGCCAGATCCGCAGCAGCACCCACCGCCAGCGTCGCTCCAGACGGCGTTGCAGGCGCTGCGGCAAAAAGCGCCTGTTCCCGCGTCACCGGCCATTTGAAGGCTTCGCAGCCGGCATCCTCGGCCATGGCGAAGCTGGTCCCTGCAAGGATTGCGAATAGGCTGATGACGATTTTTTTCATAACAAAGGGAACCCACCTGTTTGGAATGTCCATATTAATACAACCATAGCGATAGGAATGCAACCCTTGCGAGAACAATATGAAATGTCAAACTGGGGAACATTTCCAATCACCGATTGTTGATGGCATGCCGTGGGGACGTGAGTGGTCCATTGCCGGGCGATAATCTATGGCCGGTCCGGAAGCTAAATCTAAATGGAGTCATTTATGAAGCTTTTCGAGAGCCTTGCCAGATACCAGCCGCAGGCCCTGGGCGCGCTGCGCATCATGACGGCGCTGCAGTTCATCGAACACGGCAGCCAGAAATTGTTCAATTTTCCCGTCAGCGACCAACCCCATGCTCTCACCGGGCTGACACTCGCTGCCGGCATCCTCGAATTCGCCGGCGGCATCCTGCTGGCGCTGGGCCTGTTCACCCGCCCGGTCGCGTTCCTTCTGGCCGGCGAGATGGCGATCGCCTATTTCATGGCGCACATGCCGCGCGACTTCTTCCCGGTCAACAACGGCGGCGATTCGGCAATCTCGTTCTGCTTCATCTTCCTCTATCTGGTGTTTGCCGGTGCCGGTGCCTTCGCGCTGGACAACCGCCGCAGCGCCTGACGCTCAACCGGCCGTGCCCAATGCATGTCGTCCAAAGGTGCCCGGCGGTTTGGGACAACGACATGCACGGAGAGAATCTGAAGCGCATCGGCGAAGCCGAAGCGCACGCTGCATGTCGCCTAAAAGTGCTCTGCGGTTTTGGGACAGCACAGAAAGAATCTGAAGCGTATCGGCGAAGCCGAAGCGCTTCAGGCGCGCATCCGCTCGAAATTGGCATCGAACAGTGCCGCCGCCTGCATGCGCGCCGCATGACGCTTGCCCAAGAGCTCGATCTCGAAACCGTCGCTTTCATCAGCGATCTCCTTCGGCACATAGCCGACAGCGACGGACTTCTTCGAGTGATGCGCGTAGCCGCCCGAAGTCACCCAGCCGCGCACCGCGCCGTCGAACCAGATCGGCTCGTCGCCGATGACATCAGCGTCGTCGGCATCGACGATGAAGGCGCGCAGGCGCAGCCTGCCGCCCTGCTTGCGCTCGGCGAGTGCCGCGGCCTTGCCGATGAAATCCGCATCCTTGCTGTAAGCAACGAAACGGTCGAGGCCGGCTTCCAGCGGCCCGTAGATCGGCCGGTACTCGCGCGCCCATGAGCCGTAATTCTTTTCCAGCCGCAGCGCGTTGAGCGCGCGCGAACCGAAAAGGCCGATGCCGAATTCCTCGCCGGCCGCCATCAGGGTCTGGAATGCGGCGCGCTGATACTCCGGCGCTACCCACATTTCGTAGCCAAGATCGCCGGTGTAGCTGACGCGGCCGACCAGGCACGGCGCCATGCCGATATCCATCCTGCCTATGGCCATGAACGGAACCGCGGCATTAGACACATCCGCACGCGTGGCTTTTGCCAGCACGTCGCGCGCCTTAGGCCCGGCAACCGACAGGCCGGTCAGCTTGGCGCCCAGTGCCTCGATACGGACCGAACCGTCGTCAGGCAGGTGCTTTTCGAACCAGCGCATATGATACTGCTCGGCAATGCCGGAGCCGGCGAGGAACCAGCCTTCGCAGTCGAGATTGGCGAGCGTGAAGTCGCCGATCAGCTTGCCGTCGTCCTTCAGCATCGGCGCCAGCGTCATGCGGCCGGGCTTCGGCAGTTTGCAGGCGAGCATCCGGTCGAGCCAGGCGGCCGCGCCCTCGCCCGTCACCTTGTATTTGGCGAAGCTCGAAATCTCCGACAGGCCGACACCGTCGCGAACGGTTGCGACCTCCTTGGCGACCTGGGTGAAATCGCTCGAGCGGCGCCACGAGAACTCGTCCTTCACGCCTTCCGGCGCATACCACAGCGGCACCTCCAGCCCATAGGCGACGCCCCATTGCGCGCCCTTGGCCGACAGCAGATCATAGACCGGAGTCGTCTTGAGCGGCCGTCCGGCGGGCAGTTCCTCATTGGGGAAGCGGATCGAAAACCGCCTGGAATAGTTCTCGCGCACCTTGGCGTTGGTGTAGGCCATCGTCGCCCAGTCGCCATAGCGCGCAACATCCATCGCCCAGATGTCGGCACCGGGGTCGCCCTCGATCATCCAGTTGGACAACGCCAGCCCGACGCCGCCGCCTTGGCTGAAGCCGGCCATGACGCCGCAAGCCACCCAGAAGCCCGGCAGGCCGCGCACCGGGCCGACCAGCGGGTTGCCGTCGGGCGCGAAGGTGAAGGGTCCATTGATGATCTGCTTGATGCCGGTGTTCTGGAAGGCGGGGAAATGCCGGAACCCGACCTCCAGCGACGGCGCGATGCGGTCGATGTCCGGCGCCAGCAATTCATGGCCAAAATTCCACGGCGTCTGGAACTCTGACCACGGTTTGTTGGCCTTCTCATAGGTGCCCATCAGCATGCCGCCGCGCTCCTGCCGTAGATAGAGCTCACCGTCGAAATCGACCGCGTGGATGATCTCGGTGCCGGTCTTGGCGTTCCAGGCGGCGACCTCGGGCATGTCCTCGGTGATCAGATACATGTGCTCCATCGCCAGCACCGGCAGTTCGAGGCCAACCATGCGGCCGACCTCGCGCGCCCAAAGGCCGCCGGCATTGACGACATGCTCGGCCACCACCTCGCCCTTGTTGGTGATGACGCGCCACATCCCATCGGCGCGCCGCACGATGTCCTCCACCTTGGTGAAGCGCTCGACCTCCGCGCCCAGCTTTCGCGCGGCCTTTGCATAGGCGTGGGTGACGCCGGAGGGATCGAGATGGCCATCCTCCTTGTTTCTGACAGCGCCTACGAACTGCTTGGGATCGAGCAGCGGCATCAGTTCGGCCGCTTCTTTGGGGGAGATCTCCTCAAGCTCGATGCCGAGATAGCGGCCCTTGGCGACGACCCCGCGCAGCCAGTCCAGCCGCGCCTCGGTCGCCGCCAGAAGCACGCCGCAGGTCAGGTGCACGCCGGTTGCCTGGCCGGAAAGCTCCTCGATCTCCTTGTAGAGGTTGATCGTGTATTTCTGCAGCTTGGCGACGTTGGGATCGCCATTGATCGTGTGCATGCCGCCGGCCGCGTGCCAGGTCGAGCCCGACGTGAGTTCGTCGCGCTCCAGAAGCACGACGTCGGTCCAGCCATGCCGGGCAAGATGGAACAGCACCGAGCACCCGACGACACCGCCGCCAATGACCACGACCTTTGCATGCGATTTCATGGATTTTTCTCTGATATCAGTGAGTTGGATGGGGGAGTGGAATCAGGATGGGAGGCATCACGGTTCGCCCTGCCCGATCGCTTGCTTGCGCCTGGCCATGTAAGCCTCGAGTTCTTCGCGCACGGCGATGTCCATCACCGGCTCGACGTAGTCCTCCAGTGCCTTCTTCCACAGCCGCGTCGCGCGCGCCGTGGCGTCGAGCCCGCCGGCCTCCTGCCAGGCTTCGTAATTTTGCCAGTTGGACAGCATCGGCTGGTAGAAGGCGGTCGCGTAGCGTTCGAGCGTGTGCGGTTCGCCGAAGAAATGGCCGCCGGTCGGCACCGCGCCCAAAGCCTCGACGGCAAGCTCGGCCTCATCGACCACGATCGGGCGCAGGAACTCCATCATGTGTTGGATCATCTCGACATCGATGATGAGCTTCTCGAACGACGCCGTCAGCCCGCCCTCCTGCCAGCCGGCAGCGTGATAGACGAGATTGCCATGGCCGAGCACCGCGCCCCACAGCGCCATCAGCGTCTCATACGCACCCTGCGCATCGGCGGCGTTGGAGGCCGAGCCTGGCGTCGTGCGATAGGGCAGATTGTAGCGACGCGCCAATTGCCCGGAAGCGATGTTGGCCTTGGTGTTCTCCGGCGTGCCGAAGGCCGGTGCGCCCGACTTCATGTCGACATTGGAGGTGAAGGCGCCATACATCACCGGCGCGCCCGGTCGCACGAGCTGCGTCAACACCACGCCGAACAGCGCCTCGGCATTCTGCTGCGCCAGCGCGCCGGCCAGCGTCACAGGGCTCATCGCCCCCATCAGCGTGAACGGCGTCACCGCCACCGACTGGCCGAATTCGGCCATCGTCATCAGCCCCTCGGCCATCATCTCGTCGAAGCGGCGCGGCGAGTTGACCGAGATGATGGTGGTGATGCCGGGATCGTCGCGCATCTGGTCCAGTGTCAGCCTACGCGCGATGGCCATCATCTCGATGCCGTCCAGCGCCCTGCCCCGGCCGATCGCCGAGACATGGAAACTCTTGTCGGTGAGTGTCAGATTGGTGAAGTAGGTGTCGAGATGGCGGGAGTTGGCCGGCAGCTCCACCGGCGCGCAGACCTGGTTGCCGAGCATGTGGATGCAGTTGAAATGCTGCGCCAGCCGGGTGAGGTCCGAGTAGTCGCGCAGATTGCCGGCGCGGCGGCCGCGCTCCATGTCGTGCACGTTTGGCGGCCCGGCAACGAGCGTGAAATTGATGGTGTTGCCGCCGAGATGAACGGCATTAGCCGGGTTGCGCGGCGTCAGCGTATAATTGGACTGCGTGGTCTTCAACGCCTCGGCGATCATGCCGCGATCAATGCGGACATTCGCCGTCGCATGATCGACTTTGGCGCCTGCCTTCTCGAACAGCGACAGCGCACGCGGGCTCATCACCTCGATGCCGAAATTCTCCAATATGTGTATCGACGCCTGGTGAATCTGCTCGATCTGCTCAGGCGAGAGCATTGCCATCGGCGGATAGGGATTGGTCACCCGCCTGAGCGGCAATTGCGGGATAGCCGACGGCCCCCTGTTGCTGGTGCGCTCGGCGCCGCGTTTGCGTCTTGGTTCGTTCATGCCTGATATCAAAGCCCCGGCGAACCAGGCAAGCTGTCAGAAATACGCCGTTTGCGGGCGTGATTTTAGCCACGGCGGCATTTCTGCAATATCCATTTAGGAAAAGCGACGAAACATGTCGGATTATTAATATGGTGCTTTCTGAGATGAATGCGCCGATCAAGCGTTAACGAACGCAGCAAGATTCCTTTTATGTTTTCGGCCTATTGCTCCTCCAATGCGTAGCTCGAGTTTTAGTAAAATTGGTGCGGTTTGCGTGCTGCTGGCCCTTTCGGCCTGCGCGACGGCGCCCAGTCATATCAACAATGTCTGCGCCGTCTTCGACCAGAATGACGGCTGGTTCGACAACTGGCAGTCGGCCGCCGAGCGCACGCAGCAGAAATACGGCGTGCCGGTTCCCGTGCTGATGGCGACGGTGCGCAAGGAGTCCGGCTTCAAGAGCAACGCCCGCCCGCCGCGCACCAAGCTGCTCGGCTTCATTCCGTGGAAACACGTCTCGTCGGCCACCGGCTTTTCGCAGGCGCTGGACGGCACCTGGTCGCAATATCAGAGGGAGACCGGCAACTGGGCGGCGCGGCGGACAAAGTTTGCCGACGCTGTCGATTTCGTCGGCTGGTATCACTCCAAGACGGCAGACACGTATGGCGTCGCCCGCAACGACACCTACAATCTCTATCTCGCCTACTATCTCGGCTGGACCGCCTATGGCCGCGGCAACCGCGGCGATGCCGGCGTCCAGGGCTATGCCCGGGCCACCGAAAAGATGGCGCGGGATTATGCGCAGCAGTTGAGCCAGTGCGGCAACTGATCACGCCGCTGCGCTGACTGCGCTTCCGCCGTCAGCTCGGCTTCTTGCCGCGTGGAGGCTTGGGCGTTGCAGTGGACACCCCCGGAACAGGCGGCGCGTCTTCCGGCACGCCCTCATGCGCGGCATGCTCCTTGTCGAACTTGATCACCGGCTCCATCTTGGCCAGCACGTCGTCGGCCAGCCAGCACAGGCTCATATGGCCATCGCCGAGATGCTTGACCGGCGGCACCTTGGTCTCGCACAGATTGTCCGGCACCAGTTTCTTGTAGCCGCAGCGGGTCTGGAACGGACAGCCCGACGGCGGATTCATCGCCGAAGGAATGTCGCCTTCCAGCACGATGTGCCGCTTCACCACACTGGTGTCGGCGATCGGGATCGCCGACAGCAGCGCCTCGGTATAGGGGTGATAGGGTGGCGCGAAGATCTGGTCGGTCGTGCCCTGCTCGACGATATAGCCGAGATACATGACGACGACGCGGTCGGCGATGTAGCGCACGACGGACAGATCGTGGCTGATGAACAGCATCGTCGTCTTGTTCTTGCGCTGGATGTCCATCAGCAGTTCGGTCACCGCCGCCTGTACCGACACGTCGAGTGCCGATACCGGCTCGTCGGCCACCACCACCTTGGCGTCGCCGGCAAAGGCGCGCGCCACGCCGATGCGCTGCTTCTGGCCGCCTGACAGTTGACGCGGCTTGCGGGTCTCGAATGCCCGCGGCAGCTTCACCAGGTCGAGCAGTTCCAGCATGCGCTTGCGGCGGTCGGCGACCGTCTTGCCGACATTGAATTTCTCCAGCGTGCGGATGATCTGCGATCCTACCGAATGGCTGGGGTTGA
This sequence comes from Mesorhizobium sp. P2_A8, assembly GCF_056404935.1. Taxonomy (NCBI): domain Bacteria; kingdom Pseudomonadati; phylum Pseudomonadota; class Alphaproteobacteria; order Hyphomicrobiales; family Phyllobacteriaceae; genus Mesorhizobium; species Mesorhizobium sp. P2_A8. The sequence continues at coordinate 151,483 of NZ_JBFUDB010000006.1, read as the reverse complement.
GCGTGTCGAACGGGTTCTGGAACACCATCTGGATCGACGATACGGTTTCGACACTGCGGTTCTCGATGCCGGTCGACTGGATTTCCTTGTTGCCCAGCGTCACAGTGCCGGCACTTGCCGTCTCCAGCCCGAGCAGCACCTTGGCCAGCGTCGACTTTCCGCAGCCGGATTCGCCGACGATGGCGACCGTCTCGGATTCGCGCGCCATGAATGAGATCGTCTCGTTGGCCTTGACGACGCGGCCTTCGCTCGAGCCGAACACCTCGCTGCCGCCGACCTTGTAGTATTTTCTCAGATCCTCGACCTTGAGCACCGGCGCGCCGGGCACGACGCGTTCATTGACCTTCTTGGCGCCGGGCGGCAGTGCCTCCCAGTCGATCTCGTTGAAGCGCACGCAGCGCGAGAAATGACCTTCATGACCCGCGACCTCGATCATCGGGATTTCGGCGGCGTTGCAGACGCCCTCGACGAAATGGTGGCAACGCGGTCCGAAATTGCAGCCTTTCGGCCGCTCGTGCGGCAGTGGCAATTGCCCGGGGATGGAGATCAGCGGCCGTGAATTCTTGTCGGCGCCGGGGAGCGGGATCGAGCGGAACAGCCCTTGCGTATAGGGATGCCGCATCCGGTCGAACACGTCCTTGATCTTGCCGGTCTCCACCGCCTCGCCCGAATACATCACCGTGATGCGGTCGCAGGTCTCCAGGATCAGGCCGAGATTGTGCGAGACGAAAATCATCGACGTGCCGAACTTCTCGCCGAGCCCCTTGACCAGGTCGACGATGCCCGCCTCCACCGTCACATCAAGCGCCGTCGTCGGCTCGTCGAGCAGAAGCAGCGCCGGCTTCGACAGCAGCGCCATAGCAATGACGATGCGCTGCTGCTGGCCGCCCGACAGCTGATGCGGATAGGAGCGCATCATGCGCTCGGGGTCGGGCAGCTTGACCGAGCGCACCATGTCGAGGGCGCGTTTGTAAGCCTCTTCCTTCGACACCTTGTCGTGGATCAGCGGCACTTCCATCAACTGCTGGCCGACCTTCATCGCGGGATTGAGGCTCGCCATCGGCTCCTGGTAGATCATGGCGATCTTGTTGCCGCGGATGGCGCGCAGTTCCTCGTCGGAGAGCTCGCCCATGTCCTTGCCCTGGAACTTGATCTTGCCGCCGACGATCTTTCCGATGTTGGAGAGGTCGCGCATGATGCCCAGCGACACGGTCGACTTACCGCAGCCGGATTCGCCGACAATGCCCATCGCCTCGCCCGGCATGACCGTGCAGGAAAAATCCATGACAGCCGGGATCTCGCCCTTGCGGGTGAAGAAGGAGATCGACAGGTTCTCGATCTCGATGATCGGCCCAGGGGTCGTTTTGCCGGGATTTCGAACTGCCTCATTCATGGGTCGCTCCAATCCTTGGTTTTTCAGGCACGTGCTATTCGCGTCGGGTCGAAACCCCAGATCAGTCTTTCATCGATTGTTCGCGCAACGAGTCGGCGAGCAAATTGAGCCCCAGCACGAACGACATCAGTGCGATCGTCGGCGGCAGCGCCGGGTGGATGAAGGAGCGCAGCAGGCGGCTGGCGTCCTTGATCGCGGTGCCCCAGTCCGGGCTTTCCGGCGCCAGGCCGAGGCCGAAATAGCCGAGCGTGCCGAGCAGGATGGTGGTGTAGCCGATGCGCAGGCAGGCATCGACGATCAGCGGCCCGCGCGCATTGGGCAGAATCTCCCACAGCATGATGTACCAGGGCGATTCACCGCGCGTCTGCGCCGCCGCCACATAATCGCGCGTCTTGATGTCCATCACCAGGCCGCGCACGATGCGGAACACGCCGGGGCTGGAGGCGAACACCACCGCCACGAAGATGTTGAGCTGGTTGGGGTCGATATGCACGATCTTCAGCGGATCGGCGTCGAACACGAGGCCAAGGTAAATCCAGCCGCCGAGGATCAGGGTGATGCCGAGCAGGATGTAGAGCCGGTCGGGCCGGTTCTTATAGCGTGTCCAGAACAGCACGCTGAAGAAGATGATCGGAAACAGGAAGAACACGCCGGCCATGGCGTAGGGGATCGGCGTGTCCATGATGCCAGGCGTCACCAGCAGGTAGAACAATAGGATCACCGGGAAGGCCAGCACCAGATTGGCGAGGAACGACAGCACGGTGTCGATCTTGCCGCCATAGTAGCCGGCCGGCAGGCCGAGCGTGATGCCGACCATCAGCGCGAAGCCCGTCGCGGCAGGTGCGATGATCAGCACGATCTGGCTGCCATAGACCATGCGCGAAAACACGTCGCGGGCCAGCTTGTCGCCGCCGAAGTAGTAGACGAGCCTCGACGCCGGCTCGATCGCGCCCGGCAGCGTGTCCTTCATGATCGGGATCTGGGCAAGCGGATCGAAGGGCGAGATGGTCGACGCGAAGATCGCCGTGAACAGCCAGAACAGGCAGATGCCGACGCCGACGATGCCGACACCACTGTCGAAGAGCTGGCCGTAAAGGCCAAGCTTCTTCTTGTAGGTGAAGCTCGCCCCCATCACCAGGACGAGAGCGATCCAGACCGGCCAGAAACGCGCAAGCACGCCAAGCACGACATTGAAGGCGCCGATATATTCGACCTGCATCCGCCCGTTCTCCTACTGAACTCTGATACGCGGATTGAGAAACGCGTAGCCGACATCGGAAATAAGCTGGGTGATCAGGACGATGAACACCGAGACCAGCGAACAGCCCAGCAAAAGGTCGATGTCGTTGTTGCCGGCAGCCTCGACCAGCGTGTAGCCGAACCCCTGGTAGCGGAACATCACCTCGACGATGACGACGCCGGTGAGCAGCCAGGGGAATTGCAGCATGATGACCGTGAATGGCGCGATCAGCGCATTGCGCAGTGCGTGCTTGACCACGACGTTGCCGAAGGAAAGGCCCTTCAATCGGGCGGTCCGGATATATTGCTGCGTCATCACCTCGACCATCGAAGCGCGGGTCATGCGGGCGATGTAGCCGATGCCATAGATCGCCAACGTCATGACCGGCAAAGTGAAATTGTAGAAGGTGATGCCCTGGCTGGCCGAGGCCGCCGAGCCGTTCAGCCAACCGAGCCACGAGGCGAAGATGACAGTGAAGATGACGCCCGACACATATTCGGGTGTCGCCGTCGACGCAATCGAGGCGACCGATAGCACCCGGTCGGTTCGTGACCCTTCGCGCATACCGGCAAGGATACCGATCACCAGCGAGACCGGCACCATAACCAGCAGGACGCAGAGCATCAGGATGCCGGTGGCGCTAAGCGCCGGAAACAGCTTCGACGCCACAGTGGTCTTGAACTTGGTCGAGCAGCCGAAATCGCCCTGCAGAATGCCGGAGAAGGTCGGCACGAGCGGATCGTTGCAGAAGGAAAAACGCTGCGCCGGCTTGCCCGTCGCGGGATCGGTCACCGGCTGCTTGGGCATAAGGCCGAGCCATTGACCGTACCTGACAAAGAAATTCTGGCGATAGCCATGTTCGGCCAGCCAGCTTTCCAGCTGCTCGGCGGAGGTATGCATTTCGGTCTGGCTGATCGCCAGCTTCTTCAGGTTCGGATCGAGATTGATCAGGAAGAAGACGACCATCGTCAGGCACAGCATCGTCAATGCCATGGTGCCGAGACGCCTGATAACGAAAGAAAGCATGGCGGTCCCCTGCCGGTCTGGTTGGGGTTGAAGCCTGCTGGAAACCACCTCCGCCGCGACGGCAGAACTGGCTGTCAAACAGGCCCTCGAATGCGATCAACTCTGTTTTATTGCATGACCATGTCCGAAGAGTCCGCAACTTTCTTGCTGCGCCGACTTCCGATTTTGGAACCATGCAAGAGCGCAGGGAAAGGGGCAGATCGCCCCTTTCCCCGATCGCCCGATCAGGCCTGGTCGAGCCAGATCTTGCCGTAGTCGCGCTCGAACGTCGGATGCATCTTGTAGTTCTTAACAGCGGCAACCGAGTGGCTGTAGAGCTTGCGCCAGTAGGGCTGGATGATGATGCCGGAATCCTGCAGGATCTGCTCGATATCCTTCATCATCTCCTTGCGCTTGGTCGCGTCGGCAACCGAAAGCGCGGCGTTGAGCTTGGCGTCCCAGTCAGGGTTCGACCATGCACATTCGTTCCAGGCTTCACCGGTGCGGTAGGCAAGCGCCAGAACCTGGACGCCGAGCGGCCGCATGTTCCAGTTTGTCATCGACAGCGGATACTTCAGCCAGTCGTTCCAGAATGTCGAGCCCGGCAGCACCGTGCGCTTCACCTTGATGCCAGCGTCGCGCAACTGCGCGGCGATGGAATCACCGGTGTTCTTGTGCCAGTCCTCGTCGACCGTGATCAAGTCGTGTTCGAAGTCGGCCTGGCCGGCTTCCGCCATCAAGGCTTTCGCCTTGGCGGGATCGCGGGTGAGCTTCGGCAGCTCGTAATATTCCGGATGGATCGGGCAGACATGGTGGTTCTCGGCGACCGAGCCGGCATTGCCGTAACCGAGCTGGAGGACGACATTGTTGTCGACGCCGAGCTGCAGTGCCTTGCGCACCTTCTCGTTGTCGTAAGGCTTGTTGTTGACGTTGGTGCGGCAGACGATGGTCGAAGCGGTGACGACTTCGGACTTGACCAGGTCCATGCCGTCGAGGATCGACACGTAGTCGGCCGATGTCTCGAAATTGGTGTGAACCTCACCCGCCTCGAAGGCGCTGACCATGGCAGCCGGATCGGTGCCGTAGTCGATGAACTCGACACCGTCGAGATAGACGTCACCGTCCCACCATTTGTTGTCGGCGCGGCGCTTGTAGACCACCTTTTGGCCGACATCGTAGGAGACGAGCTCGAACGGGCCGGTGCCGATCGGGCAGGCTTTGAAATCGCCGCCCTTTTCATCGAAGGTCTTGTGGACGACGAGCGCGACATAGTCGCAAATGCCGGGGATGATCGAGATGTCGGGCTTGGTCAGCGACAGCTTGACGGTCATGTCGTCGACCTTGGTCACCGCGCCTTCACGCAGCTTTCCGGTCTTGTCGTCGAACAGGGTGCCGAGGCGGCCGGGCATGGAATTGCCTTCGGCAGCCTTCTCGCCCCAGCGGTTGAAGTTGTGCACCACATCGTCGGCGGTGAACGCATCGCCGTTGTGCCAGGTAACGCCTTTGCGCACATGCAGCACGTATTCGGTGGCGTCGTCATTCACATCCCAGCTCTCGAGCAGATAGGGGCGGAACGTATATTCGGTGGTGTATTTGACCAGCGGCTCGAGCGCCTGACGCTCGGCATTGGCGATTTCCGACCAGTCGGACTTGCGCGGATCCTTTGGATCCTTGACCCACTGTGCGACCTTCAGGATGCCACCCTTCTTGGGGGCATCTTCCGCGCGCGCCTCGGTCGGCACGGCAAGACCGAGCATGCCGTAGGCCATCGCCGTCGACGCGCCGAAGACGCTGGCCAGCGCCAGGAATTCACGGCGATCCACCTTGCCGGCCTTGGCTTCTTCAGCCATCGCCAGGATGTGGTCGGGAACGCGATCGCCGTTACTCTTGTAAATTGTCATGACTTAACTCCCATTGTTGGCTTTCCGCCTTTTAACATTCCGCATCCGGGCCATGATGTCAAAGACGGCATGGATTGGGAACATGTACAGGAATGTGCAACTTTGGAGGGGGAGCGGTTCGCGTGATAACGACAGTCTTGGCGCAAAATTGCTACTGCCCGACGGATTCCTCAGGAATCTCGATAGTCCATTAAACTGAGACATTTACTGAAGGGCGGACAGCACCAGCCTGGAGCTACCATGGGGCCAAAAGCCGGGCTTAAGGTGTATTGAGATTCAGGCCAGGCCGAGCCGAAAACGGTGGCTTTCGAGAACCGGAGCGGACATTCGGGTCCGTGAGCACCGGAAGCGCAGAAGGCCGTCGTTTGCAGGCCGGCATCACCTGAATATCAACCTTACGTCAGTATTCCTTCTCGTAGAAAATGCCGCCCTTGGCCTCGCCGGCATCGTTGGCCTCGCCGCGCAATTTGACGCCGCGCCCGACATTGAGGTCGATGGTCGCCTTGCCAGAACCCGGCTTGTCACCTTTCTGGATCGTCACATAGGTGCGATCGTTGAGATACTTGCCGGCCGAAACCGCCGTGCCGCCCTTGTCGTCGGTGGTGACATCCAGATCGTCGACGCCGATGGCGCTGCGCAGGTTTTCAAGCAGCGACGTCGAACCGCCGACGCCGGCCAGTTGCCCGGCCGCCTCGGCGAGCTGGGCGATCTGCAGCGGGGACAGGTTCGACATCGAGCGGCCGAAGATCAGCTGCGCCAGCACCTCGTCCTCGGGCAGCGCCGGCACCGAGGAGAAGGTGAATTTCGGATTGGTCGCCTCGCCCGACACCACGATGGTCACGGTTGTGCTGGTCGTCGTCGTTGTCGCCGTCAAATTGAGGTAAGGCACCAGCGAGCCGGAGAAACCTACCGTGCCTTCGGTGAAGGTCAGGCGCTTGCCCAAGATCGACAGCCGTCCGCGCTGCAGCGTGAAGGTACCGACCGCTTGCGGCGACGATGCCGGCCCGGTCAGCCTGAGCGAGCCGCCGAGTTCGGCATCGACGCCCCTGCCCTGGATGAAGATCTGGTTCGGCGCATTGACCGTGACATCGAGGGTGAGGCCGCTGCCGCCGCCACCGCCGCTGGTCGTCGGCGGACGCAGCGCCTTGTCCTGCGCCCGCACGGCGCCTGGCGCATTCTTGTGCTTGACGTCGAGCGCCGAAAGCGAGCCGGGCAGCTTGTCAGGAACCGTGATCACCGTCTTGGCGAGATTGACGGTGCCGGCAATCACCGGTGCGGATGTCAGTGGCCCCTTGATCGTCAAGTCGCCGCCGAGATTGGCGGTCACCACCCGGCCGTCAGTATAGCGGCCGTCAACGAGCTTGATCGACAGATCGGCCGGAAACCCTTGCGCCGGATTGATGCCGACGGTGCCGCTGGCCGACAGGCTGCCGCGCGTCGACAGCGTGCCGGTCAGCCGGTTGATCCTGGCAACGCCGCCGCTGATCGACACATCGACGGCGAGATCGTTGACCGCGAGGCCCGAGCGCGCATCGAGCAACCGCGCTCCCGAGGCGCTGACGCTGCCGCCGATGACAGGCGATGTCGCGGGACCCCGAACCTGCACGTTGACATTGGCGGTTCCAGACAGCGACAGCCCTTGCGCGGCGAGCTTCTGGCTGAGCAGCCCGAAGGGCACGGCGCCATTGAAGTCGAGCACCAGCGCCGGCGTGCCTGCCGTCGTCACGGTGCCGCCGCCCTTGATGCCAAGGCCGGCTCCATCGCTGACATTGGCGTTGAAGGTCAGCTTGTTGGCGGCGAAGGTGCCGGAAGAAGAAACACCCACCGCGCCGATACCGGCGCCGCGGGTCTGCGACGTCTGCACGCCGGCGTCGATGTTGAAGGCAACAGCGGGGGTCGCCGGCGCACCCGTCACCTTCACCGTGCCCGAGATTGAACCGGCGGCATCGAGCCCCGGCGAGAAACTGTTGGCCAGCGACATCGGCACCCGCGCCAGGGTCGCATTGATGTCGAGTGCCTTGGCGACCTTGCCGGTCACCGTCGCCGTGCCGCCGCCGAGGTTGAGCACCAGACGGTCCAGCGTCGTCGTGCCATTGGCAATGCTGATGGTCGAGGCCTGTGCGATGGCTGCCTTGATGCCCTGGACCGTCGCCTGGCCGGACGCGAGCTCGATGGTGGTCGTGCCATTGACCACTTTCACCCGGCCCGTAGCCTTGGCCGGGATGCCCTTGACGGTGGCGCCGCCGGAGAAGCCGGTCCAGTCGCCGTCGCGCTTTAGGTCGACATCGATGCCGCTGATCACGGTGCCGCCGGAGGTGACGGTGTCGGCACGGATCTTTCCGGAGATCACCGGTGCCGCGAGATAGTTTGCGATCAGCGCATCGATGGAAACGGCCTTTGCCTGGAGGTCGCCGCGCGAGATCGATGCCGTCGCAGCCTTGATCGCCACTTGGGGTGCGGTGCCGTTCTTCGAGAAAGCAATGGTGCCGCGCACATCGCCCTCGGCCTTTTCCAGCGCAAGCGCCGCCAGCGGACCGATGTCTGGCAGGTCGAGCGCGATGGTGCCGACCGGCACGAACTTCTCGTCCAACGCCAGGTCGCCGGAAATCCTGTTCTTGCCGAGCGACAGCAGCAGGCCATTGATGGCGCTCTTGCCGTCAGCCGTCGCCAGCACCGCACTGCCTTGCAGCGCCTGGCCGGCGACATTGCCGGTCAGTTGCACGTTCGCCGCCGGATTGGCGGCATCGGCCTTGCCGGAGGCGGTGAGCTTCAGCCCGGTGATCTCGCGCGCTGCCACCAGAAGCCGGTCACTATCGACCGTCAGCGACAGATCCGGTGCGGTGGCCGGTCCCTGCGCATTCAGGGCGAAGGCAATGGCGCCCTTGGCGTCCTTAGACAGCAATGAAATATCGCTCAGAGCGCCCTTGATGTCGGCGGCGACCTTGTTGTCGGCGAGGCTGGCTTGGCCCTCGGCGGTCAGCGCGCCCGAGGCCAGCTTCAATCCATCGACATTGACATTGCCGGCAGCATCGCGCTTCAGCACCGCGCTCAGTTGCGCGCGTTCGGCAAGCACACCGCGCACCGCGGCCGGCAGTGCCGCGGAAGCGGCGTCGGCTTTCAGATTGAGGTCGATGGCGCCGTCGGCCAACGATACCCGACCGCTAAAACCGCTGTTCAGCGCATCGCTCGTCACCGAGCCGCTGTCGATGGTGACGGCGTCCGTGGCGAGGCTGCCGGCGACCTTGGCCGTCACCTTGCCGGCAATCAGCGGCGCGATGGTAGGATTGTCGAGGCCGATCGTGTCGGCCGAAACGGTGCCGGAAATCGGTCCCGTCCGGGTCTTCAGATCGAAGGCATCGGAATGCAAAGCGACCGCGACGCCCTCGACCTTGGTCAGATTGGTTGCGACCGAGGGCAGCGTCGCCGAAATATCGAGCCGCGGCTGCGTGCCCTGCCCGGCAGCTTTCACCGAAAGCGCCTGCAGTTCGAGCTTGATCGGGCTTTCAGCACTGCCCAGCGTCAGCGGCAGGCTCGGACCGGAGGATGTGAGATCGAGGACGAAATCGCTGGCGCCATTCGGATTGAGGGTGCCCGTCGCCTTGCCGGAAATCTTGTCACCGATAAGCGTCGCATGGTCGAGAGCGACGCCGCCCGCCATGGTGTAGCTGCCGGCCGCGTCGACAGCCAGCGGCCCGAGCCCGGCCTGGCGGGTCTGGCTGGTTTCGACGCCAGCCAATTGCGCGTTGAACCGAACCTCGGGCACAGATGGCGACCCGGTCACTTGCGCAGTACCGCCCAGCGTACCCACGGCATCGAGACCGGGTGAAAAAGCATTGGCAAGGGCTGCCGGCAGTGCCGAGAATTCCGCTGCCAGGTCGAGCGCCTGACCCGCGGTGCCGGACAGCGTCACCGAACCGCCGCCGACATCGAGCGCCAGCTTCTCGATGCTGGTCGTGCCATTGGCGATGGAAACAGTAGAGGGCGCCGCGATCGCGGCCTTGATGCCGCGAACCGTGGCTTCGCCAGAAGCAATTTCGACGCTGGTCGTGCCGTCGGCGATCTTGACCCGGCCGGCAGCTGTTGCCGGGATGCCCGCAATGGTGGCGCCGCCGGTAAAATTGGTCCAGTCGCCGTCGCGCTTCAGGTCGACGCCGATGCCGCCGATTTCGGTGGTTCCGGAGGTGACGCTGTCGGCCTTGATCGAACCGGAGATCGCCGGCGCCTTGAGATAGTTGGCAATCAGCGCATCGACGGTGATGGCCTTGGCCGTCACCTCGCCGCGCGCAATCGACGTGCTCTTCGCGTCGATGGCGACCGAGGGCGCGTCGCCATCCCTAGCGAAGCGGATGGTGCCGTCGATGTCGCCCGTCACCGCTTGGCCGGCGAGCGCGGCCAATTGGTCAATGGCGGGCGCGTCGAGCGTCAGCGTGCCCAAGGGCATGAATTTTTCATCCAGCGCGAGGTCGCCCGAGACCTTGTTGTCGCCCAGCGAGACCAGGAAGCCATCGATCGAACGCTTGCCCTCGCTCGTCACCAGCGCCGCCTTGATGTCGAGCGGCTGGTCGTTGACGGAGCCGGTCAGCGAGACATTGGCGGCGGGACTGGCGATGTCGGCCTTGCCGCTTGCCGTCAGCTTGATGGTCTTCACGGTGCGGCCCGAAGCCGTCAGGCTGTCGCTGTCGGCGGAGACGGTGAAATCCGGCGCCGTCCTGGCCCCGCTTGCCGACAGCGCGAAATCGATGCCGCCGGCAACCGGCACGCCAACCATCGGCGACAACACAGAAACGTCGCCCAGCCTGCCCTTGATGTCGGCCTGGATGTCGCTGCCTTGCGCGCTGGCGGTGCCGCTGGCGCTGAGCGTGCCGGAGGTGAACGAGATCGAGTTGGCGGCGAAAGATCCCTGCGGATCGCGGGTCGCCGCGGCCGAGAACTTCACCCGGGCGCCGAGCACCGAGGCGATCTGCGGCGGCAAGGCCGTCGCCACCGCATCGGCATTCATCTTGAGCTGCATTGACAGATCGGCAAGCGCCACCGTCGCCGTCAGCGAGGCGTTGACCGCGTCGGAGCGCAAGGTGCCCTGGTCGATGGCAATGGCGTCCTTGCTGATCGATCCGGCCAGATCGACGTTGACCTTGCCGGTGATCAGTGGCGCCAGTGTCGCCACGTCGGTTTTCAGGCCGCCCGCCTCCAGCTTGACGGTAACCGGCCCGGCGCGATTCTGGATGTCGAAGCCGTCGGAATGGATCTGCGCCGCCAGATCGTCCAGCCGCGTTCCGCCGGCGACGATCGAAACGAAGGAGGCGCCGATGTCGATGATCGGCGTCTTGCCGTCACCGAACGCACGGGCGGTGGCGCTCTTGATCGCCAGCGCGATCGGCTGCGCCGTGCTGCCGACACTGATCACCACAGGCGCGCCTTTGGCGGCGAGTTCAACCGACAGGTCGCTGCCACCTTTCGGATCGACCATGCCGGCGGCCGTTCCGTGCATGGCATAGCTTTCGATGCTGGCATGCTCGATATCGACGCCGCCAGCGGCAATCGCCGTTCCCGCGACATCGAAGCTGGTCTTGCCGGCAAACAGCGGCTTCAGATTTTCGGGCAGGAAACGCTCGAACTCACCGTCGCCCTTGGCCTCGACATGGCTGCCCTTGTCGGTCGACTGGTGGCGGCCCGTCAGTTGCGTGACGATCTTGCCATCGACTGTGAATGTGCCGATGCCGTTCCAGTTGGCGAGCGGACCCGTGCCCGAGACGGTTATGTCGACCGGCGGGGTATCGGGCAGTTTGAGCAGATTGGCGATGATGCCGCCTGCCGGCTCCGAGGCCTTGAGGTCAAGGTCGAGCCTGTTATCTGCTGGCGCAAAGTGGATATTGGCGTCGACATTGCCCTGCTTGCCGTCATGGCGGGTGACGTTGAGCGTCGTCTCGACCGCCAGCGGCGCGGCATCGGCCTTGAGCATCCCCTTGGCGGCAAGTTCGGCAATGCCGCTGCCGGCCAGGTCCTGGCCGAGTGCGATTTCGGGCAGGTCTATCTGCTTGATGTCGAGCGAGACCGGCAGCGTCGTCGTGCCGCCGCTCTGCGCTGGTTGCGTGCTCGCCACTGGCAACCGCGCCAGTTCGATGCGCTCGGCCGCGATGCGCTCGGCGCTGAAGCTTTTCGACAGCAGCGCCAGCGGCGACCAGTCGACGGCGACCTTGCGCGCCACCAGCCAGGCGCCCTCGCGGTCCTCCAGCACCACATGGTCGACACTGAGCGCGCCCGACCAGATGCCGTCGATGCCGCTGACGGTGATCTTGCTGTCATCGCTCGATGCCAGCCGCGAAATGATACCGGCGAGATTGTCGCGTCCGCGCTCGGTCTTGGTCAGCACCACCAACGCGCCGATCGCTCCGGCGATCACGATGAGCAACGTGTAGAGGACGATGCGAAGGATGCGCCTGAATGTCTTCATGGCTTAGAACGCCTGTCCGATGCCGGCATAGATGCCGAAATGCGGATCGCCGGGGTCGCGGTTGAGCGGCACGGCGGCGTCGATGCGCAGCGGCCCGAACGGCGTGACATAGCGCAGGCCGACGCCGGCGCCCATCTTGACGTCGGAGAAGTTGGGAACCGACCTGGTCGACACCGTGCCGGCATCGATGAACGGCACGATGCCGATCGTGTCGGTGATGCCAATGCGCATTTCGACCGAGGTCTCGAAGAACGACAGGCCGCCGATCGGCTGTCCGGTAGGATCCTTCGGGCCGATGCCCTGATAGGCGTAGCCGCGCACCGAGCCGCCGCCGCCGGAATAGAAGCGCCGGTCGGCCGGCACATTCTGAAGCCCGGTGCCGACGATAGAGCCAACCGCTACGCGTTCGGCCAGCACGAACTTCGAGGCCGAATCCAGTGACTGATAGGCCGATCCCTCGCCTTTCAGCTTGAGGAACGCCGCGCCGCTCAGAATGTCGTAGCTGGGCTCCGCATAGGCCAGCACCCGGAAGCCGCTGGTCGGATTCAGCCGGTTGTCCCTGTTGTCGTAGACATATTGCAGCGGGATACTGGCGATCAGGTATTTGTGCTTGCCGAAAGCGTCGTGGATCCGCGAATAGTCGAGCGAGACTTCCGCCGACACCGTCTGCTTCTTGGTAAGTTCGTAGGACAGGCCGGTGCTGCCCTTGATCGAGAAATGATCGTAGGCGTCCGGATGCTCGAGCACGGTCTTGACGCTGGCGAAGAATTTCGATGCCGGCCCGATCACGCCGGGCTTTTCGAACATGATGCCGGCATTATAGTTGAGCTGGCTGAGGTCATTGCTGCCGATGCCGCTGATGGCGCCGTCGATGCGTAGTTTTTCGGCGTGGCCAAACAGGTTGCGGTGGCCCCAATAGCCTTCCAGGCCGAGGCCCTCGGTGTTGGAGAACGTGCCGCCGACGCCGAAATAGCGCGGCTTGCGCTCGCTGACCTGGACGCCGATCGGAATGTTGCCGTCGGCATCGAGCTTGTCGGCTTCCTTGAACGTCACGCTGTTGAAGACCTCAAGCGCCAGCAACCGGTCGCGCGCGTCGCTGATCTCTTGCGGCGAGTATTGCCGGCCACGCTTGAGGCCGGTCATGTATTCGGTGAAGTCGCGATCGACCTTCTCGGTGCCTTCCACCGTGGTGTCGCCATAGCCGGCGACCGGCCCGGCGGCGACCGTCAGCGTCACGTCGAGCGTCGAGGTGGCATGGTCGGCGACGATCTGGCGGTCTGTCACCTTGGCCAGCGGCCTGCCCTGCTCTTTCAGTGTCCGCACGACCAGCGCCTCGGCCTTGAGCACGGCGCCGGAACCGGCGTCGCCGCCGGCGATCAGGCCATAATCGGCGCTCATCAGCCCCGCCGCGTCGCCCTCCAGCCGGACATTGCCGAGAGTGAATTTCGGCCCACTGGCAATATCGATGGCCACCGGAACCGGCTGCGGACCCTTGAATTCCGCATCCGGCGGCAAGTCATCCAGCGGCTTGCCGTCGATAGTGATGGTGACGACGCCTTCGTAGCGGGCATCGGCATAGAGCGAGGCGATCAGCTGTTCACGGTCGCTGCGCGCCTTGGCCATCAGCCCGAGCGAGCCGGAAACCGGGCGCTCCTCGTCACTTTTCAGCGTCGAGGCGTTTTCCAGCTTCTTGACGAGATCCTTGTCGGCGTCGGGCGCGGAGATGGTCACGGCATAGCGCATGGGGTCGACGATGTCGGCGTCCTCGTCCTTGGACGCCCCCCACAGCTTGATGCCGAAAAGCTCGAAAGCGGTGGCATTTCCGGCCTCGGCGACAAGTGCGGTCGAGCAAAGCATGGCCAAAAGCAGGGCGCGCGGAAGCACACGCCCTGGCGCGGTACCTCCTGACATCTGCTCTTCATGCGCCGGCATTAAGACAACCTAGATTGAAAAACTAAAATTGGAATGAAGTTCTGAAGCGCTCGTAAAGGGGCCACAATCCAATTGTCTGAAATAGGCAGGGCTTGGAATTCACACCTTCTGCGTTGCCGCAAGAAAGCGTGATCCCCTGTCTTATGGAGGTACTACCGGTCATCGGCCGGAAAGGAAACCGTTGGCAGGCGGAACCCTGCCGCGTCCGTGTGTTGACAAGCCTGACTGATGCTTGATCATGCCCTGGACGTCAGCAGTGTCTGGGAGGGTGTTATGGCAATGCGCGCGGCTCGTGGTCTGTCGATCCTGATTCTTCTGTTTCTTGCCTGGGCCAATGTCTTAGCCTGGGGAGGTGTCGCACAAGCGGCCGAAGCCCGGCGAATCGCGACAACGGACAATTCCGATTATTTCGGCTTTGACCTCAGGTCCGACCAGAATGTCACGCTGGACCAGTGCAAGACGACATGTCTTGGCGATCCGGCCTGCCGCGCCTTCACCTACAACACCAAGGCCAAATGGTGTTTCCTCAAATCCGACTACAACCAGCTGAAAACCTTCAACGGCGCGGTCGCCGGCAAGGTCGTCAACATCGATGGCGACCCCGACATCGGCGCGCCGCCGGAACTCGCCTTCTTCCCGAACTGGATGGCCGATCAGGCCCAGCAATACCGCAACAAACTGCTCGGCCCGGCATATGACAAGCCCACCGAAGGGCTGACGGCGCTGACGAACGCTGCCGAGCAGGCCGTGCTGACCGGCGACCATCGCTCCGCCATGCTGAAATACGAGGCCGCGGTCTCGGTGCTGCCCGACAATGGCCAATTCTGGCTCAACCTGGCGCGTGAAACGCTGGCCGTGCAGCCTGCCGCCAACACGTCCGAAGCCTCCACTTTGCCGGCCAACGGCACTTCGGCCGCTTTCAATGCCTACAAGCTGCTGCGCACCACCAAGACGCGCGCCGAAGTGCTGGCCCTGCTCGGCAACGGCCTCGACAAGCGTGACCTCTACCGCCCGGCGCTGCAGGCCTATGAGGCCAGCCTTGCGCTGGTGCCTTCGCCGGCGGTGCAGGCCGATTATGCCGATCTGAAGGCGCGCAAGGGTTTCCGCGTCATCGACCACACCGTCGATGCCGACACCAGCGCGCCGCGCATCTGCGTGCAATTCTCCGAGGATCTGGTCAAGACCGGCGTCGACTACGCCCAGTTCGTCACCGTCGACAACGCGCCGCCCAAGGGCGTCGAGGCCAAGGACAAGCAGATCTGCGTCGAAGGGCTGGAGCATGGCCAGCATTACGACGTCACCTTCCGCGCCGGCCTGCCGGCCGCCATCGGCGAGGTGACTGCCGCTCCCGTGGTGCTGTCGATCTATGTGCAGGATCGGGCACCCTCGGCCCGGTTCACCGGCGACAGCTTCGTGCTGCCGGCCGGCGCGCGCCGCGGCATTCCGGTCGTCACCGTCAACATGAACGCCGCCGAAATGAAGCTCTACCGCATCGGCGACCGCTCGTTGGCCCAGCTGCTGTCGGGCTACCAGTTCCTGCATCAGCTCGACGGCTACGATATCTCCAACATTTCCGAGCAGATGGGCGAGCCGGTCTGGCAAGGTCAGCTCGACATCGCCAATGATCTGAACAAGGAGGTCACCACCTCCTTCCCCGTCGACGAAGCGCTGCCGCAGCGCAAGCCCGGCGTCTATGTGCTGACTGCCCAGGCCGTCAGCGACAAGAGCGACGACTACAACTCGATGGCCACGCAATGGTTCGTCGTCTCCGACATCGGCCTGTCGACCTATACCGGCCAGGACGGGCTCAATGTCTTTGCCCGTTCGCTGGGCAGCGCCAAGCCGATATCGGGCGCCGAACTGACGCTGGTTGCCAGGAACAACGAGGTTCTCGGCACCGCGACCACCGATGCGGACGGCCACGCCGTCTTCAACCCCGGTCTGACGCGTGGCGACGGCGGCATGGTGCCGGCCGTGCTGATGGCCAAACAAGGAGACAATGACTTCGTCTTCCTCGACATGGGCAGGGCCGGCTTCGACCTGTCCGACCGCGGCGTCACCGGACGCCCCGCGCCCGGCGCGCTCGACGTCTATGCCTGGACTGAGCGCGGCATCTACCGCGCCGGCGAGGATGTCCATGTGGCGGCCCTTGCCCGCGATGGCGCCGCCAAGGCGGTCGAGAACCTGCCGCTGACCTTCATCTTCTCGCGCCCCGACGGCGTCGAGGACCGCCGCATCGTCAGTGACGGCGCATCGGCCGGCGGCCATGCCGTCGACCTGCCGCTCGAGCCCAACGCCATGCGCGGCACCTGGTCGGTGTCGATCTACACCGATCCCAAGCAGCCGGCGGTGGCCAGCCAGATGTTCCTGGTCGAGGATTTCGTGCCGGATCGCATCGAATTCGACATGAGCGCCGACAAGCAGGAGATCGCGCAGGGCGAAACCGCCAACATCAACATTGACGGCCGCTTTCTCTATGGCGCGCCGGCGGCGGGCCTCGCGCTCGAAGGCGAATTGACGCTCTCGACGTCCCGCGATTGGGACCGCTTCCAGGGCTTTTCCTTCGGCCTCGCCGACGAGCAGTCGGCCGAACCCACGGTCACCCCCCTCACCGATCTGCCGGTGGTTGGCGACGACGGCAAGGTGACGTTCCCGGTCTCCGTCGAGCAGCTGCCCTCGACCACCAAGCTGGTCGACGCCAAGGTGACGGTGCGCATGCGCGAAACCGGCGGCCGCGCCATCGAGCGTTCGCTCAACATCGGCATCCGCCCGCAAGGCCATATGATCGGCATCCGTCCGGATTTCGCCGACGGTGAAGTGCCGCAGGGCGGCACGGCCAAGTTCAGCCTGATCGCCGTCGATCCGGACGGCAAGCGTGAGGCGCTGAAAGGCGCGCAGTGGACGCTGGTCAAGGTCGAACGCAATTATCAGTGGTACCGCTCCAACAATTCCTGGAACTACGAGCCGGTCACCTTCACCAAGTCGATCGCCAACGGCCAGGTCGACCTCAGTGCCGACGGCGACGCAACGGTCTCCGTACCGGTCGATTGGGGCCAGTACCGGCTCGAGGTCGAGACCTCGGATCCCGAGGGTCCGGCGACCAGCTACGAGTTCGATGCCGGCTGGTATGTCTCATCGACCACCACCGAAACGCCTGACGGCCTCGAGATCGCCCTCGACAAGGACACCTATGCCGCCGGCGAAGTGGCCAAGCTCAAGGTCTCGCCGCATTTTGCCGGCGAGCTTCTGATCAACATCGGCTCCGACAAGCTGCTGAAGACGGTCACGGCAACCGTGCCTGTCGGCGGCAGCACCGTCGACATCCCGGTCGGCGATGACTGGGGCGCCGGCGCCTATGTCACGGCAACCCTGTTCCGGCCGGGCGATGCGCAGGAAACGCGCATGCCGGCCCGCGCCATCGGCGTGAAATGGCTGAAGGTCGACCCGGGCTCGAAGAAGCTCGCCGTCACCCTGACGCCGCCGGACAAGACCATGCCGCGCCAGCAGCTGTCGATCCCGGTTTCCGTGGCCGGCGTGCAACCGGGCAGCAACGCCTATGTCATGGTTGCCGCCGTCGATGTCGGCATCCTCAACCTCACCAACTACAAGGCGCCGGACCCGGAAAACTGGTTCTTCGGCCAGCGCATGCTGGGCATGGAAATCCGCGACCTCTACGGCCGCCTGATCGATGGCTCGCTGGGTAACACCGGCAAGCTCAGGACCGGCGGCGACGGCGCCAACATGCAGACGCAAGGCAGCCCGCCGACCGAAAAGCTGGTCACCTTCTTCTCCGGCCCGGTGCAGCTCGATGCCGACGGCAAGGCGCGGATCGACTTCGACATTCCGCAGTTCAACGGCACCGTACGCGTCATGGCTGTCGCCTGGACCAAGGAAGCGGTGGGCCATGCCCAGTCCGACGTCATCGTGCGCGATCCGGTGGTGATCACCGCCGGCCTGCCGCGCTTCCTGGCGCCTGGCGACGCCGCCGTCATGCGCCTCGATGTCGCCGACACCGATGGCCCGGCCGGCGACTACGCTCTGTCGATCGAAACGACAGGCGACCTGTCGACGGGCGACAAGCCCCTGCCCCAGAAGCTGACCCTTGCTCAGGGCAAACGCCAAACCCTGACCGTGCCGCTGATCGCTCAGACGGCGGGCAACGCCTCGCTTACCATCAAGCTCGCCCACGCCGATGGCACGAAGGTCGAGCAGACGCTCTATCTACCGGTGCGCCCGGCACAATTGCCGGTCACCACCCGCCTGGTGGTCGACCTCAAGGGCAATGGTGGCGCTCTGCGCGTCGACAAGGAGCTCCTGGCGGCAAGCCTGCTCGACGGCGCTTCCGTCAGCGTCGGCGTTTCGCAGGCCGCGGCCTTCGACGTGCCGTCGCTTTTGATGACGCTCGACCGCTACCCCTACGGTTGCGCCGAGCAGACCACCAGCCGCGCCATGCCGCTTCTCTACGTCAATGAAATGGCGTCCGGCATCGGCATGGCCAGCGATCCTGACCTGCATGGCCGTATCCAGGACGCCATCTACAAGGTCCTGAGCTACCAGGCCTCGGCCGGCAGCTTCGGCCTGTGGGGTCCGGGCTCCGGCGACCTCTGGCTCGATGCCTATGTCACGGACTTCCTGACCAGGGCGCGCGAGCAGAAATACGACGTGCCGAGCCTGGCCATGAACCAGGCGCTGAGCAATCTGCAGAACTCGCTCGGCTACGACCAGAGCGTACAGGACCGTGGCAGCGAGATCGCCTACGCCCTCTACGTTCTGGCCCGCAACAAGAAGGCCTCGATCGGCGATCTGCGCTACTATGCCGACACCCAGCTCGAAGCCTTCTCCAGCCCGATGGCGGTTGCCCAGCTAGCGGCGAGCCTTGCGCTCTACGGCGATACCCCGCGCGCGGAGTCCACGTTCCAGACCGCCCTGCAACTGGCCAGGTCAGCCACCGAGTACGACTACTACCGCTCCGACTATGGCTCGCCGCTGCGTGACGGCGCGGCGATGCTGGCGCTGGCGGCGGAATCGAAGCCGGTGCCGAAGATCGTGCCGGAGCTGATCAAGCTGGTGACCAGGGAACGCGCGCAAGCCCGCTGGACCAGCACCCAGGACGAATCCTGGATGCTGCTGGCGGCCCGCGCGCTGAAGGAAGGCAATGATACGATCACGCTGACCGTCAATGGTGCGCAGCATGCCGGCGGCTATTCCGACCAGATCAACGGCAGCGAGCTGGTCGACAGCCCGCTGACCATCGCCAACACCGGCAAGACCCCGCTGCAGGCCGTCGTCACCACCGTGGCGTCGCCGATCCAGCCCTTGCCGGCGAGCGGCGACGGCTTCACCATCGACCGCACCTACTACAAGCTCGATGGCACCGCAGCCAATGTCACCGAGGCGACGCAGAACGAGCGCTATGTCGTCGTGCTCAAGGTCAACGAGCAGAACACCTGGCCTTCGCGCTTGCTGATCACCGACCTGTTGCCGGCCGGCTTCGAGATCGACAATCCGGGCCTGGTCTCCAGCGCCCAGTTGACGAACTTCTCCTGGCTGGCGCAGACCGATGCCGCCCATCTCGAATTCCGCGACGACCGTTTCGTCGCGGCGTTCAATCCGAGCGACGGCGACCACGACCACAATCTGACCCTCGCCTATGTCGTGCGCGCGGTGACGCCGGGCACCTACGCCCATCCGGCGGCGACGGTGGAAGACATGTACCGGCCGCAATATTCGGCCCGCACCGCCACCGGCATGATGGAGATCAAGGCGCCGTAAGGCGGCGATGGTAGCAATCATGAAAATGGCGAATGTGCTTACGAGAGCCTCCTTCTCCCCGTCACTATACGGGGAGAAGGTGCCGGCAGGCGGATGAGGGGCAGCGCCATGCTCTCGAGAAAATTCCTGCGCCGGGCAGCCATCACGGGCGTCTCCCTTGCCGGCCTAGCGTCGCTCTCTGTCGCCAGCCTCTGGGAACTCGATCGCGCCTTCCCGCCCCCACTCCCGGCCGAACTCACGGTCTCGACGGAGGTGCAGGACCGCGACGGCCAGTTGTTGCGGGCCTTCGCCACGCCGGATGGCTATTGGCGGCTCGAAACCAGGCTCGACCAGGTCGACAAGCAGTTCGTCGACATGCTGGTCACCTATGAAGACAAGCGCTTCTGGGACCATGAGGGTGTCGACGTGCTGGCGCTGGCCCGCGCCGCCGGCCAGTTCGCCACCAGCGGCCACATCGTCTCCGGCGGCTCGACCCTGTCGATGCAGCTCGCCCGGCTGATCGAGCCGCGCGAAAGCCGCAGCCTCGGCTCCAAACTCAAGCAGATGCTGCGCGCCATCCAGATCGAGCGCCGGCTGTCCAAGCGCGAGATCCTCGAACGCTACCTGACGCTGGCGCCCTATGGCGGCAATCTCGAAGGCGTGCGCGCCGCCTCGCTCGCCTATTTCGGCAAGGAACCGAAGCGGCTCACCGTTTCCGAAGCCGCGCTGCTCGTCGCCTTGCCGCAATTGCCGGAAAAGCGCCGGCCCGACCGCAACCTGCAGATTGCCCACGCCGCCCGCGACCGGGTGCTGACCCGCATGGTGTCAGCCGGCCTGCTCGGCGAGCGCGAGGCCGCGCGCGCGGCACTTGACGACGTCTCGGGCCTGCGCCGCACACTGCCGGCACTCGCCGCGCACACCGCCTATGCGATGCTGCCCAAGGCCGTGCCTGGCCAGCCCTTGCAGTTGACGATCCGCAAAAGTGTCCAGGAAGGGCTGGAGCAGGTGGCCAGGGACGCCGCCACCAAGCTTGGACCCCGCCTCTCCGTCGCCATGGTGCTCGCCGACGCCCGCACCGGCGATATTCTCGGCGAAGTCGGCTCGGCCAATTTCTTCGACGCCAGCCGCTCCGGCTGGATCGACATGACCAAGATCGTCCGATCGCCCGGCTCGACGCTGAAGCCATTCATCTACGGGCTTGCCTTCGAGCAGGGGCTGGTGGCGCAGGAAACGCTGATCGACGACAGCCCCGTCGATTTCTCCGGCTACCGGCCGAAGAATTTCGACATGGGCTACCAGGGCGACGTCAGCATCCGCCAGGCGCTGCAGCTGTCGCTCAACGTGCCGGCGATCCGCGTGCTCGATGCGGTCGGGCCAACCCGGCTGATGGCGCGTTTCCGCCAGGCGGGGGTGAACCCGATACTGCCGGTCAATGAGGCACCGGGCCTGGCCATCGGCCTCGGCGGCGTCGGTGTGACGCTGCGCGATCTCGTCCAGCTTTACACAGGGCTCGCCAATGGCGGCAAGACGCACACGCTGCATGACGGCACCGAACCGGCCAACGCAGAGCGCACCACCGCCACCATCCTCGACAATCAGGCCAACTGGCAGATCATCGACATCCTGTCTGGCGTCAAGCCGCCCGAGGGTGCCTTGCAACGCGGCATCGCCTACAAGACCGGCACCTCCTATGGCTATCGCGACGCCTGGTCGGTCGGCTTCGACGGCCGCTATGTGCTGGGCGTCTGGGTCGGCCGTCCCGATGCCGGCGCGGTGCCTGGCCTGTCCGGCTATGTCTCGGCTGCTCCCATCCTGTTCGAGGGCTTTGTCCGCTCGGGCCTCGCCACCGTGCCATTGCCGGGCAAGCCGCCCGGCGTGTTCAGCCCCAAACGCGAGGACCTGCCGGTGACGCTCGCCCGCTTTGGCGCCGGTTCGGACGGCCTGGTGCAGGCTGCGCCGACCGAACCCGCACCGACCATCATCTTCCCGCCGGACGGCGCCCGCGTCGATCTCGGCACCAACTCTGCCGATGCCTCGCCGCTGGTGCTGAAGCTGCAAGGTGGCCGGGCGCCGTTCCGCTGGCTGGCCAACGGCAAGCCGCTCACCGGCATCGACCGCCGCCGCACCGCCACCTGGCTGCCGGACGGCGCCGGCTACTCGACGCTGACCGTGATCGACGCCGCCGGGCGTGCGGCCAGTGTAAAGGTGTTCGTCGAGTGAAAGTGTTCCTTGAATAAAATGCGCCAGCCGATTCAGCGCATTGGCTTTTGCACGCTGATGGTCGTGGCTTTGGCTCTGCCGGCACATGCCGACGCCCTGCCCGCCGGCTTTGTCCGGCTCGCCGATGTCGACCCCTCGATCCGCCAGGACATCCGCTACGCCGGACCTGACGATTTCCTCCATCGCAAAGCCAATGGCTATGACGCGCCGGTGTGCATCCTCACCGAACAGGCGGCCAAGGCGCTCTCCGGTATCCAGAAGGCGATCGCCGCCAGGGGCCTGACGCTGGTCGTGTTCGATTGCTACCGCCCTGCCCGTGCGGTCGCCGACATGGGCGAATGGACGCGAGAGGATGGGCCGCCCGATCCGCAATGGTATCCCCGGGTCAAGCGTGGCGACCTCATCGCCAAGGGCTATGTCGGCGAACTGTCCAGCCATTCTCGCGGCTCGACCGTCGATGTCGCCATCGCGCGAACCGACAGGACATCCGCGCCGAAACCGGCCTGCGGCGCCGTCGATGCCGAGACCCTCGATTTCGGCACCGGCTTCGACTGCTTTGATCCGATGAGCGAAACCGCCCACCGCGGGCTCGCCGGCGAAGCTACGGCAAACCGCAAGATGCTTGTCGATGCCATGCGCACCGGCGGTTTCAAGAACTATGCCCGCGAATGGTGGCACTTTACGCTGGAACACGAACCCTTCGCCAAGCAGCGTTTCGATTTTCCAATCAGCGCCGAGTGACGCGACCAAGCCGGCGGTGGTCGACGATTTGTCGATGCCGCATTCGCCGCGCGTCCATGACGACGCGCTGTGGGTGCTCGATCCGGCCGCGGCTTCCTGGTCCGCATCGATCCCGGCACACCGGAAAAGCAGAACATCGCCTTCTGCCCCGGCTTCCTGTATGGCCTCAGCTTTCACGGCCGCTTGCCATCGCTGCCCCTCGTCGGTGCCGCTCAACAGCCCGAACATCGCCTCGCTGATCAGCATCGACAGCGAAGGCCCTCGCCGGCGACGTCCTTGTCCCGGCCGGTCCAAAGCCTAGATGAACCGTCAGGCAGGCTCGGAATTGGCTCCGTGCGGCCATGAGGAAGAAATTTCTCCATACCACGAAATATCGTCGAAAATTTTCTTCAAGGGGGCAAAAAAGGCAACATTGAATGCATCTAAATTCTATCAATTCGGTAGATTTGGCGCCGGTTCAACGGAGGCAGAAATGACCAAACCTCATTTCAGGAAACTGCTCGGCGCACTGGTCGCCACATCTGTCCAGTTCGGCACGCTCGGTTTCGCGTTTGCCGATACCACCATTCTCAACGTGTCCTATGATCCGACACGCGAGCTCTACAAGGCCTATGACGAAGCTTTCGTGGCACATTGGAAGGCCGAGACCGGCGAGACGGTCACCATCCAGCAGTCGCATGGCGGATCGGGCGCCCAGGCCCGCGCCGTGATCGACGGACTCGACGCCGACGTGGTGACGCTGGCGCTCGAAGGCGACATCAACGCCATCGTCTCGAAATCGAAGAAGATCAATCCCGACTGGCGCACCAAATTCGAAAACAATTCAGCTCCTTACACGTCCACAATCATCTTTCTCGTTCGCAAGGGCAATCCCAAGGGCATTCACGACTGGAACGATCTGGTCAAGGACGGCACCCAGGTGATCACGCCCAATCCCAAGACATCCGGCGGTGCACGCTGGAACTATCTCGCCGCCTGGGCCTACGCCAACGCCAATGATGGCGGCGACGAGGCCAAGACCAAGGAGTTCGTCGGCAAGCTTTACGCCAATGCTCCGGTGCTCGACACCGGTGCGCGCGGCTCGACCGTGACCTTCGCGCAAAAGGGCATCGGCGACGTGCTGATCGGCTGGGAAAACGATGCCTATCTGGCACTCGACGAATTCGGCGCCGACAATTTCGAGATCGTCTACCCGCCGACATCCATCCTGGCCGAGCCGCCGGTGGCGATTGTCGACGCCAATGTCGACGCCAAGGGCACGCGCAAGGTCGCCGAAGCCTATCTGGGCTGGCTCTATTCCAAGGAAGGGCAGACGATCATCGCCAAGAACCACTATCGTCCGGCCAAGCCCGAACTTGTGGCGCCGGAGGATCTCCCCAAAACACCTGAAATCAAGCTGATTTCCATCGACGATCCGCTTTTCGGCGGCTGGAAGAAAGCACAGCCTTATCATTTCGGCGACGGTGGTATATTCGACCAGATCTACAAGCCGGCCCAGTGAGCTAGATCTAGATCAGGACGTTATGACCACAGCACCCGCGCAGGCGGGGTGGCGATTCAGGCAGCCGAGTGTCATTCCGGGTTTCGGACTGACGCTCGGCTTCTCGCTTGCCTACCTCACCCTCATCATCCTCATCCCGCTGTCCGGGCTGCTCTGGCGCTCGGCCGCCCTTGGCTGGCCTGAATTCTGGGCCATCGCCACCGATCGCCGCACCATCAACGCGCTTGAAATCAGCTTCGGCACCGCCTTCATCGCATCTGCGGTCAATGTCGTGTTCGGTACGCTGGTCGCCTGGGTGCTGGTGCGCTACCGCTTTCCCGGCCGCCGCATCGTCGATGCGATGGTCGACCTGCCCTTCGCGCTGCCGACGGCGGTGGCCGGCATCGCGCTGACCACGCTCTACGCGCCGAACGGCTGGATCGGCAAATTACTGATGCCGCTCGGCATCAAGGTCGCCTATACGCCCCTCGGCATCGTCATTGCACTGGTCTTCATCGGCCTGCCCTTCGTCGTGCGCACCGTGCAGCCGATCATGGAGGAGATCGACAAGGAAGTGGAAGAAGCCGCCGCAACGCTCGGCGCGAGCCGCTTCCAGATCATCACCCGCATCCTGTTTCCGGGGCTGGCGCCGGCCATCATCACAGGCTTTTCGCTGGCCTTCGCGCGCGGCGTCGGCGAATACGGCTCGGTCATCTTCATCGCCGGCAATTTGCCCTATAAATCCGAGATCGCGCCGCTGCTGATCGTCATCCGGCTGGAGGAATACAATTACCCGGCGGCGACCGCGATCGCGGCGATCATGCTCGCTTTGTCGTTCGTCATGCTGCTGGTCGTCAATCTCGTGCAGACATGGAGCCGCAAGCGCTATGGCTGATCCCGAGATCAAATCCTACGAACCGCACCACGAGAGCCAGTCGGCGGCGGTCACGGAAAGCCGCCCGGCACGTGTGGCGTTGATGGCCATTGCGTTCGCCTTCCTCGGCATCTTCCTGCTCCTGCCGCTGATCATCGTCTTCCACGAAGCGCTGGCGAAAGGCGTCGGTGCCTACACCCAATCGCTGAGCGATTCCGACACGCGCTCGGCGATCCGGCTGACGTTGCTTGTCGCAGCGATCTCGGTGCCGCTCAACATCGTCTTCGGCATCTCCGCCGCCTGGGCGATCGCCAAGTTCGAGTTCAAGGGCAAGGCCTTCCTGACCACGCTGATCGACCTGCCCTTCTCGGTCTCGCCGGTCATATCAGGCCTGGTCTATGTGCTTCTGTTCGGCGCCCAGGGGCTGCTCGGCGGCTGGCTGAAGGCACATGGCATCGTCATCCTGTTTGCTGTGCCCGGCATCGTGCTGGCCACCGTCTTCGTCACCTTCCCCTTCGTCGCCCGCGAACTGATCCCGCTGATGCAGGAACAGGGCAATGGCGACGAGGAGGCAGCCCTTTCGCTCGGCGCCAATGGCTGGCAGACCTTCTGGTATGTGACCTTGCCCAACGTCAAATGGGGGCTGCTCTATGGCGTGCTTCTGTGCAACGCACGTGCCATGGGCGAGTTCGGCGCGGTTTCGGTGGTGTCGGGCCATATACGCGGCCTGACCAACACCATGCCGCTGCATGTCGAAATCCTCTATAACGAGTACAACGCCGTCGGCGCCTTTGCCGTCGCTTCATTGCTTGCGGGCCTCGCGCTCGTCACGCTGGTCTTGAAAACACTTCTCGAGATGCGCTACGGCGCCGAGATTGCCGCGACGCGCGGACACTGACAGAGGGATTTGCATGGAAGTTCGCGTTGCCAACGTGCGCAAGGAGTTTGACCGGTTTCCGGCGCTGCACGACGTGTCGCTCGATATCAAGTCGGGCGAACTGATCGCGCTGCTGGGGCCGTCCGGTTCCGGCAAGACGACCCTGCTCAGGCTGATCGCCGGGCTGGAGCGGCCGACACGGGGAAAAATCTTCTTCGGCGACGAGGACGCCTCGCAGAGGTCGATCCAGGAGCGCAATGTCGGCTTCGTCTTCCAGCACTATGCGTTGTTCCGGCACATGACGGTGGCCGACAATATCGGCTTCGGCCTCAAGGTCCGGCACGGGCCGTCGCGACCGCCGGCACAGGAGATCCGCCGCCGTGCCTCCGAGCTTCTCGACCTCGTCCAGCTTTCTGGGCTGGAAAAGCGTTATCCGGCACAGCTCTCCGGCGGCCAGCGCCAGCGCGTAGCGCTGGCGCGCGCCATGGCGATCGAGCCCAAGGTGCTGCTGCTCGACGAACCGTTTGGCGCGCTCGACGCGCAGGTGCGCCGCGAATTGCGCCGCTGGCTGCGCGAAATCCATGACGCCACCGGCCACACCACCGTCTTCGTCACGCACGATCAGGAAGAGGCACTGGAGCTTGCCGACCGCGTCGTGGTGATGAGCCAGGGCCGCATCGAGCAGGTCGGCACCGCCGACGACATCTACGACACGCCGAACTCGCCCTTCGTCTACGGCTTCATCGGTGAATCGAGCTCGCTTCCCGTCAAGGTCGAGAATGGCGAGATCTGGCTCGCCGACCGTCCGATCGGACTTTCCGCGCCCCACGAGCCCTCGGGCGATGCGACGCTGTTCTTCCGTCCGCACGATGTCGAATTGCTGGACGGCTGCAGCGGCTGCATCGCCGGCACGGTCGCCGCCAGTCGCCGCGTCGCCGGCACCAGGCGCGTCGAACTCGAAATCGGTGGCGAGCGCCAGCGGGTCGAAATCGAACTGCCGGTCGATCACCCCGCGGCGCAGAAAAGCCGGGTGGCCTTCCGCCCCGGTCGCTGGAAGCTCTTCCCGGCCGTCTGATCCACCCGTCTGCCCGTCGGCAAGGGAAGGATTGTGCGCGCACGCGGCGTCATTGTGCCGGCCAGGCGGTCGAAAAGACTGATGCCTGGAAGGAAATCCTAACAGCCGGTCGTTTTGGCGACGTCTTTTCTCGCGGCAAGGGCACGGAGCCACCGTGCGTGCCTCGTCGCGCACCATGCGCCACGGCTATGGTCCGACCATAAACGCATTGCATCGGAGCCCTGTTTTCATGAAGCGATTTTTCCTTGGCGTTGCCGCCGTCGCCGGCCTGTTCCTCGCATCCTCCCAAGCCTGGTCGGCCGACAAACTGCTCAACGCTTCCTATGATGTCGGCCGCGAACTGTTCGTCCAGGTCAACAAGGCCTTCATCGCCCAGCATCCGGGCGTGACTGTCGACCAGTCGCACGCCGGCACCTCGGCGCAGGCGCGCGCCATCGCCGAGGGTCTTGCCGCCGATGTCGTGACCTTCAATCAGGTCACCGACATCGAATTCCTCGTCAAGAAGGGCCTCGTGTCGCCCGACTGGCAGAAGGATTTCCCCGACAACGCCTCGCCCTTCTATTCGCTGCCGTCCTTCCTGGTGCGCGCGGGCAATCCCAAGCACATCAAGGACTGGAATGATCTCGTGCGCGACGACGTCCAGGTGATCTTCCCGAACCCGAAAACCTCGGGCAATGCGCGCTACACCTATCTGGCGGCCACCGCCTACGCCAAGGAAGCCTTCAAGGGCGACGACGCCAAGGTGAAGGAATTCATCACCAAGCTGTTCAACAACGTGCCGATCTTCGACACTGGCGGCCGCGCCGCGACGACCACCTTCGTGCAGCGCGAGATCGGCGACGTGCTGATCACCTTCGAGTCCGAGACGCGCGGCATCCGCAAGGAGTATGGCGACGACAAGTTCGAGCAGGTCACGCCTTCGGTCAGCCTGCTCGCCCAATTTCCGGTGGCGATCGTCGACAAGGTCGCCGACGAGCATGGCACGCGCGATCTGGCCAAGACCTATCTCGACTTCCTCTACACGCCCGAAGGTCAGGACATCCTCGCCCAGAACGGCAACCGCGTCCGTGACGCGGCTGTTGCCGCCAAATACAAGGCGCAGTTTCCCGATGTCCGCCTGCTGACGGTGGAAGATGTCTTCGGCGGCTGGGACAAGGTTCAGAAGGAGCATTTCGCCGCCGGCGGCCTGCTCGACCAGACCTACGGCAGCCGCTGACGGCAGCAACTTCGAGGTGAACGAGAAAGCCGGCGCTTTGCCGGCTTTTTTTCATTTCATGCACCGGCACCTCGGCTTTCAGCGGACCAAAGCATGATCCCGAAAAGTGGAATCCGGTTTTCGCTGGAGATCTTGCTCAAGCCAAGAGATAGAGCTCCATCCCGACTAAATCAGGATGGATCAGGCTCTATCGGCTTCATCCATGCAAAACGTTACAAAGAATCAACGCGTTTGTGCCTAACGTGCCATCCGCGCGGCTAGTTTTCGCGAAACATCATCGCGTAGCGAAAACGTCATTATTTGCACACAAACAGTCGCCAGATGCGGGTGGTTGGGGCTTTATGGGTTGACTCGGGCATGCTGACAAAAAAAGGCAAATACGGCCTCAAGGCCCTCGTGCATCTGTCCGGCCTGCCGGCCGGCCAACTGGCCTTCGTCAACGACATCGCGGTCGCCAACAACATTCCGAAGAAATTCCTCGATGCCATCCTGGGCGAATTGCGCAACGCGGGCTTCGTCCAGAGCCGCAAGGGCAAGGAAGGCGGCTATCGCCTCGCCCGGCCGGCCTCCGAAATCAAGATCGGCCATGTCGTTCGCGTGCTTGACGGACCGCTGGCGCCGATCCCCTGCGCCAGCCGCACGCAGTATCAGCGCTGCGAGGACTGCGACGAGGCGACCTGCCAGGTCCGGCATATGATGCTGGAGGTGCGGCAGGCGATTGCCGAAGTTCTGGACAATCGCAGCCTCGCCGCCATGCGCGATGCCGACAATGATGATTTTCCCGTCGAACTGACGTCGCAGATCTAGCTTCGGAAACGCAGGCTCATGACCCGCGTATCCCGCGGGCCGCGGCAGCGACGAGTTCGCCGACCGGGCGCGTCGCGTCGAGCGTCAATGCCCGCTCATCCGCGGCCGGCGGCTCGAGGATGGCGAACTGGCTGTCGACCAGGCTCGCCGGCATGAAATGGCCCTTGCGGCTGCCGACACGCCATCTGGCCGTGGCAGGGTCGATCTCCAGATAGAGGAAGACGATCTCCGGGCAGAAGCCGCTCAGCCGCTCGCGATAGCTGCGCTTCAGCGCCGAGCAGGCGGCAACCACGCCCTGCCCCTGCTCCACCGACACCGCGATGCGCTCGCCGATCGCGTCGAGCCAGCCTTCGCGCAGTTTATCGGTGAGCGGCTCGCCGCTGGCCATACGCGCGACGTTCTCGGGTGGATGCAGCCTGTCGCCCTCGATGAACAGGGCACCCAGCGCCGCCGCCAACGCCATGCCGACGGCCGACTTGCCGCAGCCGGCGACGCCCATCACCACGATAGCCGGCACCGAACCGGGAGCGCCCGTTGGCGCCTGTGCTGCCTTTTCGTCCACGGTCAGCGGCTTGCCGGCGCGCGGCCGTAGAGCAAAAGCATGGCGACGATGACGACGCCATAGATGATCTGCCGCCCCGCCTCCGGCATCTGCATGACCGACAGGATGGACTGCAGCAGCGTGATCAGGATGACGCCGGCAACGGTGCCGAGATAGGACCCACGTCCGCCGAGGATCGAGGTGCCGCCGAGCACCACCGCGGCGATCGACGGCAACAGATATGCGTCACCCATCGACTGCGCCGCCTTGGAGGCATAGCCGGCCAGAAGCACGCCGCCGAAGGCCGAAAGCCCGCCGGAGACGGCGAAGGCGATCATCACCACGCGCCGCGTGTCGATGCCGGAGAGATAGGCCGCGCGCTCGCGGTTGCCGATGCCGTAGACGGCGCGACCGAAGCTGGTGCGGGTCAGCACGAACACCATCGCCGCACCGATCAGCGTCCAGATGATGACCGCGTTGGGCACGCCGGGAATGGCAAAGCCGGTCGCCAGGTAGCGCATGGCGCCGGTCGCCGAATCCTGTGGCGAGAAGCCGCCGGTGTAGACCACCATCAGCCCTTGCGCGACGGCGTTGGTGGCCAGCGTGATGATCATCGAGGGGATGCGCAGGTAGGCGACACCGATGCCGTTGACGATGCCGATTGCGACGCCGCAGAAAATGCCGAACGGGATCGCCAAGGCGACGCCAGCCGGCCCCGAGGCGGCCACCGCACTGGCCATCATGGCGCCCACCGCCACCGACCATGGCACCGACAGGTCGATCTGGCCGAGCAGGATGACCAGCATCATGCCGGTGGCGATGACGCCCAGAAACGACGCCACCTTGAGTTGCTGCAGCAGATATTCCGGCGACAGGAAGCTTCTGGAATAGAGGCTGCCGAGGAACAGCAGCAGCACGATGCAGGCAAAGGCCGTGAGCACCGCCGGATCGGCGCGGCGGATGAATCTCGGCATGCGTCCGGCAATACCACCGATGGTCGTTTCGCTCACAGGAACCACTCCAGCCGGTTACGGACCCTGAACAGGGCGAAGGCGCCGAGGCTGACCGCGATCAGCAGGATAACGCCCTGGAACAACGGTTGCCACAGCGGATCGAAATCGAAGACGAAGAGCAGGTCACCGATGGTGCGGAAAGCCAGCGCCCCGAAGATCGCGCCGATGACGCTGCCCTTGCCGCCAAACAGCGAGACGCCGCCGAGCACCACGGCGGCTATCGAAAACAGCGTGTAGGCGTTGCCGCTGGCATAGGCCGCGTCGCCCGTATAGGTGAAGAAGGTCAGGAACAGCCCGCCGACCGCAGCAAGCAGTCCGGCGAGTGCGTAGGCGGCGAATTTTCCACGACGGATCGGCACGCCGGACATATAGGCCGCCATCTCCGACGAGCCGGCTGCGTAAGCCGCACGACCGAGTACCGAGCGGCTGAACGGCACCCAGACGATGAGCACCACGGCAAGCAGCACGATCAGGCTGGCCGGCACCACGCCGAACAGGCGCCCGGTCAGCGCGTCGGCGAGGTCCTCGTTGACCGAGCCACCGGGAAACGGCCGAAGCAGCAGAGCGATGCCGAAGTAGACCGCGCCGGTGGCGATGGTGGCGACGATCGGCTGCAGCCGCCCATAAATCACAATGGCACCGTTGATCGCGCCGCACAGCAGCCCGGTGCCGAGCACGGCAATCACCCCGAAGGCGGTCTCGATGCCGGTGCCAATCACCAGCCACGAGGCGAGGCAATTGGTCAGGGTGAAGATCATGCCGACGGAAAGGTCGATGCCAGCGGTGATCACCACCAGAGTCTGCGCCATGGCGACGAAGGCCAGCAGCACGCCCTTGTTCGAGGCGGTCTGCACGACATTGGCAGTGAAGCCCGCCGGATGGTTCGAGGTGTAGATCACGAACATGACGATGAAGATGCCGAGCGCCAGCAGGGTTCCGCGCTGTTCGGCCAGCCAGTAACGCCAATCCTTCACGCGTTTGCTCCCAGGCTCACAGGGCTCTCCTCGCCATGGATGTTGAGCGCGCTGGCGATCAGCGCCCGCTCGGTGATCTCGGCGCCGACCAGCTCGCGCTTGACTGCGCCGTCATAGAGCACCAGCACGCGGTCGCAGCAGCCGATCAGTTCGTCATAGTCGGTCGAATAAAACAGGATCGCCGCACCCGCATCGGCGAGCTTGCGCATCAGCTGATAGAGTTCCTGCTTGGTGCCGACATCGATGCCGCGCGTCGGATCGTTGAGCAGGATGATGCGCGGCTGGCGCATCAGCCATTTGGCGATGACCACCTTCTGCTGGTTGCCGCCCGACAGGGCGCCAACCGGAATGTCGAGGCCGGCCGTCTTGATCGCCAGCAGGCCGACCATGTCGTCGATCAGCCGTTGCTCGGCCGCGCGGTCGATGATGCCGGCTTTTGACAGCCGGTCGAGGGCTGCGAAAGAAAGGTTTTCGCGCACCGTCATCGGCAGCATCAACCCTTCCGTCTTGCGATCTTCCGGGATCAGCGCCATGCCGATCCCGTCATGGCGCGCAGCGGCAGGGCTGGCAATCGCGACTGGCTTGCCGTCGATCAGGATCTGACCGGACAGGCCGCGCAGGACGCCGAAGAAGGCAAGCAGCAATTCGCGCTGGCCCTGACCGTCGAGGCCGCCAAGACCGACAACCTCGCCTGCCCCAACCGAGAGCGAGATATTGTCGAGCCGGTCGGTCCATGAAAGCTGGCGTGCCTCCAACACCGGAGCGGCGGCAACCGAAGTGCGTACCGGCTTCGGCGGAAAGATGTGGCTGTATTCGCGCCCGATCATCAGTTCGACGACTTCATTGTCGCTCTTTGTGCCCGCCGCGTAACTGGCGACATTGCGACCGTTGCGAAAGACCGTGCACTGGTCGGCCAGTTCGGCAATCTCGTTCATGCGGTGCGAGATATAGAGCAGTGCCAGCCCTTCCGAGCGCAGCCGCTTCAGCACGCTGAAAATCTTGGCGACATCCGTCGCGGTCAGCGCCGAGGTCGCCTCGTCGAGGATCAGGATGCGCGGTTTGCGTGCCAGCGCCTTGGCGATCTCGACCATCTGGCGGCGCGACAGCGGCAGGTCCTTGACCAGCGCCAGCGGATGGATGTCTGCGGCGCCCGCGCGCGCCAACGCTTCCTCCGCGATGCGGCGTTGTGCCTTGCGGTCGATCATGCCGAACCGCGTCGGCGGGTCGGAAATAACGATGTTGTCGGCGACGCTGAGTTCGGGAACCAGCGACAGCTCCTGGAAGATGCAGACGATGCCGGCCTGGTTGGCAGCAGCCGGCGAAGCGAACGTCACCTCGCGGCCATCTAGTGTCATGCGGCCTTCGTCGGGCGCGACGACGCCCGCCATCACCTTGATCAGCGTCGATTTGCCGGCGCCGTTTTCGCCGAGGATGGCGTGGATGCTGCCGGATACGACCGAAAGCTCGGCCTTCTCCAGCGCCCGCACGCCGCCGTAGCGCTTGGATATGCCTTCCATCCGGAAGAGCGGAACCGCACCGTCCATCGACGCTCCGAGACAATTTTGCGATTGAGGTGGAAAGCCATCGACGCCGCGGGATCTCCCGCGGCGCCGGACATGCAGCCTACTGGTCCGCCTTGGTCTGACCCATGATTTCCTGCGCGGTGAAGTTGATGCCGCAGGTCGGGAAGGAATTGCCGACGAAGAAATTGTCGGATTGATCGGGGAAGAAATCCTGACCTGCCTTGAAGTTCGGATCCTCGACGATCGCAAGCGGCAGCTTGACCGACTGCGGGACGACATTGCCTTCAAGCGCTGAGATCGCCGTCTTGATGGCAACCGCCACCTGGGCCGGGCCGGTACCAGCCGACGAGCATTTCAGCCCGTCCGCTGCATGGGCCGCGCAGAACTTGCGGAAGCCGTTCTCTGTTTCGCCGCCGAACGGTACGAACGGATGCTTGGCGTCGATCATCGCCTGCACGATGCCGGTGTCGCCACCCTGGCCTGTGATGCCGACGAACGGACCATTGGTGGCGATCGCGTCGGCCGTGACCTTCTGCGCTGTCGGATCGTCCCACTTGCCGGCGACTTCGGTGACGTCCCATTTCTTGCCCGAAGCGTCGAGAGCCTCATGGATGCCATTGTGGCGATCGGTGTCGACCGACGTGCCGGCGACGCCGCGCACTTCAAGAATCTTGCCGCCATCGGGTATATGGCTGATCAGCCATTTGCCCCAAAGTTCGCCGAGGCCCTTTTGATCGACATTGACGTTAATGGCATCCTTGGTATCGAGAATGTTGTCGAAGGCGACCAGCACGACCCCGGCTTCCTTGGCGCGCTTGATGACCGGAGCGAAAGCGGTCGGGTTCTGCGCGTTGACGACAATGGCGTCATAGCCGGAATCGATGAAGTTGTTGATCGCCGAAATCTGCGCCGGCACGTCCTCGCCGGTCGACACCACCTTGAATTCCTTCAGCTTGGCGGCGACGTCCTTTTGCGCTGCGTAAGCCTTGGCGGTCTGGATCATCTGGATGCGCCAGGTGTTGGCGATATAGCCATTGGCGAGCGCGATCCGGTATGGACCATCTTTTTTGGGAAACTTGAAGAACTGCGTATCTGCGGCCCAGGGCGCGAAGCAGTCCGCCTCGGCGGCTGGTCCCTGCACGACTTCGGGGCCGGCGGCCATTGCGGCCGAGTTGAGCATGACGAATGCAGTGGCGGCAACGATGCCACCCACGAGTGACTTGATCATCGATATTCCTCCCAGTTGCAGTTCTGATTGTTGTCGGCTGAAGTACAATTCACGCGTCTGGCCAGGCACCTCCCGCCTTTGCCGGTCGCGCTTTCAGGTGGCCGAACGCCGACCCGATCCCCTCCTTTGTCGCCCCTCAAGCGAAGACGAAAACTATCATATTATACATAATAAACAAGTATCAGCTGTCGCTTATGTATAATAAACAAGCTCTGGCTTTCGCCGCGAGTTTCTACAATAGGCAATTGGTAGCGCTACCATGCCGTTGTGTAAACCGGCTTTTACACACTCGCTTCTGTGTGTTTCAACGGGCGGTGCTCTCGCGGCGCTTGAGTTCGAAACCGAGGTCGACGATCCGCTGTTCCGGCCTGTTGCCGG
Source organism: Mesorhizobium sp. P2_A8 (assembly GCF_056404935.1). Lineage (NCBI taxonomy): Bacteria > Pseudomonadati > Pseudomonadota > Alphaproteobacteria > Hyphomicrobiales > Phyllobacteriaceae > Mesorhizobium > Mesorhizobium sp. P2_A8. The sequence goes on along the minus strand of NZ_JBFUDB010000006.1, from coordinate 116,863 downwards.
CGATTGCCGCCAGGGCCATGGCGACCGCTCGCCTGCCGATCTCATAGCGGTGGGTGCGGATGCTGGTGATCGAAGGGAACGCCACCTGCATCATGTCGAGGTCGTTGAAGCCGACAATGCCGATCGTCTTCGGCACCGCGATCGAGGCGCGATGGCACTCGAACAACACGCCGAGCGCAATGTCGTCATTGTTGCAGAAGACACCGTCGAGCGTCGGCACCTTGGCCAGCGCGTCGCGCAGCATTTCGCGGCCGAGCGGCACGCTGGACAACTCCGGCGTGGTGGTGACCAGGCGTGGGTCGAACAGGCCGGCGGCCTCCATCGCCGCGCGATAGCCTGCCAGGCGCCGCTGCGAGCGCGGGTCCATGCGCGCGCCGATGAAGCCGATGCGGCGGTAGCCTGCCTCGATCAGATGCTCGGTCGCCGTCCTGCCGCCGTCGAAATGCGAGAAGCCGACCATCATGTCCACCGGATCGGGCCCGGTTTCCATGACCTGCACCACCGAGCAACCGGCGCTTTCCAGCAGCTTTCGCGAGGTTGGTGTCTGGTCGATGCCGGCGACGATCAGCGCTGCCGGCCGCTGCGAACCGAACAGCTGCAGCAGCCGCTCTTCCTCGAGGCCGGAATAATGGGTGTTGCCGAGCTGGATGCGGAACGGGCTGGCCGACAGGCTGTCATAGATGCCGCGCACCACCTCGGCAAAGACGTTGTTGGTGAGCGAAGGCACCAGCACGCCGAACACCTCGGCACGCGCCGAGGCCAGTGCCCGCGCATTCGGGTCCGGCACGTAACCGAGTTCGTCGACGGCGGCCTGGATCTGGCGGCGCAGCTCTTCCGAGACACGCTCCGGCTCGCGCAAGGCGCGCGACACGGTAATGGCGCCGACGCCAGCCTTGCGCGCGACATCGGCAATGGTCGGGCGGCCGCCGCCCCGGCGCGAGCGCGGCTTGATCAAGGACGCGCCCGCTCGGAAAAGCACCCGTCAAGGCGCGGTCGCGATACGATCGTCCTTGCTGTCGTCATCTCACCGGCCCGCTTTGCCGCACCCACTCATCGTCTGGCGTCGCGCAGCCTGTCGTCCTTGTCAAGCAAAGGGAACCGGCCCCACCCGTTCAGGCCATCGCCACAACACGTCGCCTTGCCTTCCACGACAACAACCCGATCGCCAGTATATTCAGCAAATTCCATGCGATACCGTTGAGGAACGCCGCGGCGTAGGAACCGGTCAGGTCGTAGATCCAGCCCGACATCCAGCCGCCGATCGCCATGCCGAAGATCGTCGCCATCATGACGATGCCGATACGCTGCCCAGCCTCCCTGGCCGGCATGTATTCGCGCACGATGATCGCATAGCAAGGCACGATGCCGCCTTGCGACAGGCCGAACACGAGCGAGACGACGTAGAGCGAGGCGAGCCCGTCGAACGGGATGTAGAACAGCAGCGACAGGCACTGCAGCACCGAGCCGATGAGCAGCGTCTTCACGCCGCCGATACGGTCGGCGAGAAAACCGGACGCCAGCCGGCTGACGACGCCAGCCGCCATCATGATCGACAGCATGTCGGCGCCATGCGCCATGCCGTATCCGAGATCCATGCAATAGGCGACGATATGCACCTGCGGCATCGACATCGCGACGCAGCAGCCGAGACCAGCGACGACCAGCAGCACCTGCAAGGCTGCCGGCGACAGCGAAATCGACTGCACCGGCCGGCTTCCGGGCGAACCGGCGGCGGCCGCCGCCGGGGCACCGCGCCGCAGCATCAGCACCAGCGGCACCATGGTCACCAGGCAGAAGATGCCGATTGCCGCATAGGTGAAGCGCCAGCCTTCCGCCTTCATCAGCGTCGGCATGATGGTCGGCCAGATCGCTCCGGCAAGGTAGTTGCCGGCGGCTGCTGCCGTCACCGCGACACCGCGCCGGCGATTGAACCAGTGCGAGATATCGGCGATCAGCGGCCCGAAGATCACCGATGTACCGACACCGATCAGCAACCCTTGAGCAAGGGTGAATTGCAAGATCGAGGTCGACAGCGCCGCGAGCAGCAGGCCGGCGGCGAGCGCAATCGAGGAGATGAGCGCCGGGATCCAGTAGCCCATACGATCGATGGCACGGCCGACCAGCACGTTGCCGGCGGCGAAACCGACCATGGTCGCGGTGTAGGGCATGGACGCCGCGGCGCGATCAACGCCGAACTCGGCCTGCACGGCGGGCAGCACGACGACAACCGCCCACATGCCGACGGCGCCGATCGTCGCCAGCAGCATCGAAATGGCGAGCCGCATCCAGGCATAGGTACTGTCGATGCCGGGGCTCGGCCGGCTCAGGTCGGTTCGGGTCAAGGCGTTTCCTGTCGGCGGTCCCGAAAATCGGCTGCCGTTTGCGCCACTATCGGCGCATTCCCGGCACGCAGCAGCGCCACAGCAAGCAAATCCGTGGCTCCAGACCCAGGACGAATACGGGAACCGATGCCAAGGTGCAGAGTTTCCCGGCAACGCACCCTGCAAAGGAGTTCTGCCATGACCGCAAAGAAGAAATGGTCGGCCGAGGTGACCGAGCACAGCGACGCGATGGATCTCGAGGACCACGTCTTCGAATCCGATGACGCCAGAAAGATCGCCGCCTCGCTCAAACGATCCGCCGATCACAGCGACCGGCGCAAGGCCGAGCCGTTCCAGTCCGCCATGTCGACGCTGAATTTCTACATCAACCGCGCCGGCAAGAACCTGCCTGCCACGCGCAAGAAGGTGCTCGAGGACGCCAAGGACGAACTGCGCGCCGCCTTCGGGCGTGAGACGGACGATTAGCCGCGACCCGGTCGGCCCTTATCGCGATCGGATGACGCTGTCGGTGTTGGCCAACAATTTGCGCACCGCGGCGCGCGCCGCGTCCGGCCGCTGCAGGCGGATGTTCTTCTCGATCGCCTCATGCAGCTTCTGCGCATGATTGAGATCGTCCACGGCCCGGGTGGTGAAGGCGAACAAATGATCGAAAGCGGATTCGATCAGCACGCCGAGCGGCACGAGAAGATCGTTGCCGGAGGCGCGCAGGATGGCGAGGTGAAAGCGGGTGTCGGCGCGGGTGCGCTCCTGCAGGCTGGCTGCCTCACCCATATCGCGGCAGGCCTGGCTGATTTCAGCCATCTGTTCGGCGGTCCGCCGCATGGCGGCAAAGGCGGTTGCTTCCGGCTCAATGATGTGGCGGAATTCCTGCACGGTCTTCAGGAACACTTCGCGATCAGGTGATGTCGCGTACCAGGCCAGCACATCGCGGTCGAGCAGGTTCCAGCGTTCCTTCGGCTCGACCCAGCTGCCGATCTTGGGGCGCGACGCCAGCAGGCTCTTGGCCATCAGCATCTTGATCGCTTCGCGCACCGCCGAACGGCTGACGCTGAAGGTCTCCGACCATTTCGCTTCATTGGGCAGGATGGTGCCGGGCGGGTAGTCGCCACGCACGATCCGCAGGCCAATCTCGCTGGCCAGCGAAGCATGAACGCTCGAGCCTGGAATGCGCGCCGCGTCAGGTCGGCGAACGCCGGCCTGGCGGTCCGTGGAGGCCGCTTTCGCTGGCGATTTTTCCTTGTTCGGCTTCGCGTCCCGCATAGGCTCCAGAAAGTCCGGATTGAAGAGGCTGTCAAGCGCGGCAAGCGGCTTGGGGCGCAAAGCCTGCCGCTGTGCACAGATCAGCCCCGATTGCCTCCGCGGATCAGGCCTGCTTGACGTATTTGCGCCAGCTGTGCTCCGGGCGGAAACCCAGCACGTCCCGCGCCTTGCGGTTCGAGAGCAGCGTCTCATACTCGCCGAGTTCGGCCTTGACCGGTACGCCCGGATAGAACCGCGTCAAGAGTTCGGCCGTCGGCAGATCCGACGACGTGTCGTCATTGGCAGCATTGAACACCTGGTAGCCGAGGCCATCCTTCTCGATGGCGCGCAAGGTGATCTGGCCTAGATCGCGCGCGTCGACATAGCTCCAGGCGATGCGCTTGCGAAAACCCGGATCGGCGAACCATTTCGGAAACAGCGAATATTCATGCGGCTCGATGACGTTGCCGATGCGCAAGGCATAGATATCGGTGCCGTTGCGCTGCGCAAAGGCGCGTGCCGTCTTCTCGTTGACGACCTTGGACAGCGCGTAGCTGTCCATCGGATCGACATCATAGTCCTCGTCGAGCGGGAAATACCGGGGATCACGCGGCTCATTGGCGAACACCAGCCCATAGGCCGTCTCACTGGAGGCGATCACCACCTTGGGGATGCCGAGCTTCACCGCCGCCTCGATGACATTGTAGGTGCCGAGCGCGTTGATGCGGAAAACTTCATTGTCGGTGGTGATCATGATGCGCGGGATGGCCGCGAAATGCACAACGGCGTCGACCGGCTGCGCGCGCAGCGACGGGTCGAATTCGTGCAGGCCCATATAGCTCGACAGCGCGTTGAACACCTGCCCGCTGTCGGTGATATCGGTGATCAGGGTGCGCACCTTGGGATTGTCGAGGGGCTTGGTGTCGATGTTGAGCACCTGACAGCCCTGCTCCACCAGATACTGCACGACATGGCGTCCGGCCTTGCCGCTGCCGCCGGTGAACATGATCCGCTTGGTCATTTTGCTCTCCACATCCTCTGGGATTTATGTGTATTGTCAGACAATATCGCAATCCGCAACCACCCTCGCCTGCAAAAACGGCAGCGCCTGGCATCAATCATTTCAACAGGACTTGAAGACATGAACACGACTGCCGCGAGCGAAAAGATCGGCTTCATCGGCCTTGGCCTGATGGGACACGGGATCGCCAAGAATATCGTCGACAAGGGCTACAGCCTGACCTTTCTCGGCCGCAAGAACCGCAAACCGGCGGAAGACCTGCTTGGCCGCGGTGCCAGGGAAGCGTCGACCTCGCGCGATGTGGCTGCGGCATCCGACATCGTCTTCATCTGCGTCACCGGCTCGCGCGAAGTCGAAGCCATCGTTCGCGGCCCCGGCGGCCTCAAGGAGGGCTTGAAAAAGGGCTCGGTCGTCGTCGACTGCTCGACCTCCGATCCGGTCTCGACCATTGCACTGGCAGCCGAACTCAAGGCGCTTGGCATCGATTATGTAGACGCACCGCTGAGCCGTACGCCGAAGGAGGCCTGGGAAGGCACGCTCGACGCCATGGTCGGCGCGCCGGACGCCGTCTTTGCCCGGCTGAAGCCGGTGCTGGAAACCTGGGCCGGCCGCATCGTCCATATCGGCGACACCGGCGATGGCCACCGCATGAAACTGCTCAACAATTTCATCTCGCTCGGCTATGCCGCGATCTATTCCGAGGCGCTGGCGCTGGCGCAGAAGGTCGGCATCTCGCCGCCGCGCTTCGACAGCGTCATCCGCAATGGTCGCATGGATTGCGGCTTCTACCAGACCTTCATGCGCTGGACGCTGGAAGGCGACCGCGACGCCCACAAATTTTCCATCGCCAACGCTTTCAAGGACCTGACCTATCTGGAATCGATGGCCGGTGCGGCCGGCATCGCCAACCCACTCGGCAACGCCACCAAGAACTCCTTCGCCGGCGCCTTCGCCACCGGCCCGGCCGAGCAATTCGTGCCAATGCTGGCGACGCATATCGGCAAGGTCAACGGCGTCGACCTGATGCCGATGAAGGATGGCAAGAAACAGACGCTTTGAGGCGAGAAGCGGTTCGCGCAGCGGACGAAAAGCCAATTGCTTGGCTTTTTGAGTTCGGACGCCCTGAGCCTGCGAAGGGCGGCTGGAGGTTACGCGCATAAAATGCGCCAGTCACCGCCTTGACCGCCCGATCCCTTCATCGGTGTTTTCAAGCAGCCTGTGCACGGCGTTGCGTGCGGCGGCCGGACGCTGGAGGCGTATGTTCTTCTCGATCGCCTCATGCAGCTTCTGTGCCTGCCGCTGATCACCAACTCGCTGCGTCGTGAAGTCGAAGAGATGGTCGAGTGCCGATTCGATCAGCACGCCGAGCGGCACCAGAAGATCGTTGCCGGAGGCGCGCAGGATGGCGAGATGAAAACGCGTGTCGGCGCGGATACGCTCCTGCAGGCTCAAGGCATCGCCCATCTCACGGCAGGCCTGGCTGATCTCGGCCATCTCCTCGTCGCTGCGCCGCATGGCGGCAAAGGCCGACGCTTCCGGCTCGATGATATGGCGAAACTCCTGCACGGTGCGCAGGAAGGCCTCGCGGTCGGGCGCCGTCGCGTACCAGGCCAGCACGTCACGGTCGAGCAGGTTCCAGCGCTCTTTCGGCTCGACCCAACTGCCGATCTTGGGACGCGAGGCCAGAAGGCTCTTGGCCATAAGCATCTTGATGGCTTCGCGCACCGCTGAACGGCTGACATTGAAGATCTCGGCCCATTTGGCCTCGTTGGGCAGGATGGTGCCAGGCGGATAGTCGCCGCGCACGATCCGCAGACCGATCTCGCTGGCCAGCGAGACATGGACGCTCGCTCCCGGAAAGTGCGCGGCACCAGCCCTGCGCATGACAGCCGGACGGCGGCTGGCTTGTGCCTTGGCCCGGTCGGCTTGCTTCTTTGACTTCTCGTCCGGCATCCACGTTCCAATGCGTCGGCCGTCTGTCGTCCGGACTGGTCCGAACCTGCACGGCGCGCCGATCTCGTTGCCGAAAAATCCAGACCACGGACGCGCCAAAGCCGGAGCCTGTTGCCCCAACCACAGCGTCCCGTTCAGGAATTGACGGGGCGCCCGTTGCCGAGCGCCCCGAAATCAGGACCCTACTTCTGGATGCAGGTGTCGACCGTGTCCTTGGTGCATTCGTCGAGGCCGGTGAACACCGGATCAGCGACGGCCTTGCCTTCGATCAGGTCGATCATCACCGATGGCGCCTTGTAGCCCATTTCGAACGGCCGCTGACCGACCAGAGCCGTCACCAGGCCATCCCTGGCGATCGCCACCTCGTCGCCGATCGTGTCGGCGGCACCGATGACGAAGTCGTTGCTGGCGATCCGGTCCTTGAGCGGGCCGAACAGATCGCGATAGGGCTGCGGGGCACCGAACAGCGGCCAGCCGCCCATGATGCCGAACGCATCCAGCTTGGGGTTGGCGGCGAGGATGTCGGTCATCGCCTGCACGCCCTTGGCGCCGTCGTCATTGGTGAACACCGGGCAGCCGGCGACTTCGGTCCAGCCACCTTCGCCGGCAAGTGCGGCGAGGCCTTCCTTGCCCGACAGCGCGTCACGCATGCCTTGCGCACGACGCAGGATGTTGTCGGCCGCAGGATTGCCCTCGATGGTGCAGATCGTGCCACCATTCGGCTTGCCCTTCTTGATGTACTCGCCGATCTTCTTGCCCATCAGATAGTTGTCGGTGCCAAGATAGGTCTTGCGCAGCGCCGCATCTTCCTTGCTGAGGTCCGCATCGACGGTCATGATCGGGATCGTCGGATTGGCGGTCTTGATCGTCTGCGCGATCAGCGGCGCGTTGGACGGCGAAATTGCCATCGCCACGGTGTCGGCCTTGCTCAGCATGTCCTGGACAATCTGCGCCTCGCCGGCCTCGTCCGAAGTCGACGCCGGACCGGTGTAGAAGCATTCATATTCCGAGCTGGCGTTTTCCTTGTTCCATTTCTCGCAGCCCTGGTGGATGGCTTCGAAGAACGGATTGTCGAGACCTTTCACGACAATGACGAGCTGTTTCTTGGCCAAAGCCGGTCCGGCGCCAAGCGCCATCATGGCGACGGCGGCGAGCAAAAGTGATTTTTTCATGTCAGTCCTCCCTTGAAACAGACGGACACGGCGTGCCCGCCACACAGATCAACCCGGATGTGCAATGACAGAGGTCGTTTCGCGAACGCTCGTGTCGCCAGACAGGTCGATAAGCATTTCCAGATGCGGCGTTAGACCGGCTCAAGCATGCCGAATCCTCGACCGATAAGCCTCCGCCGATTCCACCCGGCGAACCGCCAGCCGGGATCGGCATAATCTCCTCCGACGCTTAGCTAATATCGGCTCGACACCAACGTCAATGCTATTTGTCCTACAAAACGGATTTTTAAAATAATCCGGCGATTGACGCGCGCCGGCTTTTGCGTAAAAGAACGCTAACGCTGTTTCCGGGAGGAGCTGGGGAGAGCGAGGCCAAAGCAGCGCCGGCATTCATGCCGGGAACAGCAGCAGGCCGCAAAAACGGGGAGGCAAGAAGGCTGGTGGCAGTTCTCGAACTCACCAATATCTCGAAGCATTTCGGCGCCATCCAGGCGGTCAACGACGTCTCGTTGTCGATCGAGCCTGGGCAGGTGGTCGGCCTGATGGGCGACAACGGCGCCGGCAAGTCGACGCTGGTCAAGATGATCGCCGGCAATTTCCGCCCGAGCCATGGCACCATGCAGATGGACGGCAAGGACCTGGTGCTGCACAAGCCGGTCGAGGCGCGCCAGCACGGCATCGAGATCGTCCACCAGGATCTGGCGCTCTGCAACAATCTGACGGCAGCGGCGAATGTCTACCTCGGTCGCGAATTGCGCCGCGGCGTCGGCCCGTTCCGCATTCTCGACTACGCCTCGATGTACAAGCGCGCCGGCCAGATCTTCGCCGAGCTCAAATCCGAGACCCGTCCGCGCGACCTCGTCAAGCAGATGTCAGGCGGCCAGCGGCAGGCGGTGGCGATCGCCCGCACCATGCTGTCGCAAGCCAAGATCGTGCTGATGGACGAGCCGACGGCGGCGATCTCGGTGCGGCAGGTCGCCGAAGTGCTGAATCTGATCCGCCATTTGCGCGACCAGGGCATCGCCGTCGTTCTGATCAGCCACCGCATGCCCGACGTCTTCACCGTCGCCGACCGCGTCATCGTCATGCGGCGCGGCCGCAAGGTCGCCGACAAGACGATTGCGTCGAGCTCGCCCGAGGAAGTCACCGGGCTGATCACCGGCGCCATCGAACAGGTATGATTTCAAGCGTTTTCACCATGGCAGCAGATGAAGGCCAACGATGGCACTGACAATTGACCAGCCGATCGAACACAAGCAGCAATCTCTGCCGGCAAGGCTGTTTGCCAGCCAGACCTTCTGGGTGGTGATCGCGGTCATCCTCGCCTGCCTGTTCCTGTCGTTTGCCACCGATGCCTTCGCGACATCGAAGAACCTCTACAATATCACCCGCAACATCACCTTCGTCGCCATCATCGCGCTCGGCATGACCTTCGTCATCATCACCGGCGGCATCGACCTGTCGGTCGGCTCGGTGCTGTGCCTGTCGTCGATGGTGCTGGCCGTCACCATGCACGCCGGCTACTCGATCGAGGTCGGCATCCTGGCGTCGATCGCCACCGCGCTCGCCATTGGTGCCTTCAACGGCGTTCTGATCGCCTATCTCGGTTTTCCACCCTTCGTGGTGACGCTCGGCATGCTGTCGATCGCCCGCAGCCTGGCCATGGTCGCTTCCAACAACACCGTCGTCTTCCAGTTCGGGCCGGACCACGCCAAGCTTCTGGCGCTGGGCGGCGGCGCCTGGGTGTTCGGCATCGCCAATCCAGTGCTTTACATGATCCTTTTGGCGCTGATCACCGGCTTCATCCTGCGCTGGACCAAATTCGGCCGCCACATCTTCGCCATTGGCGGCAATGAGCATGCGGCGACGCTGACCGGCGTTCCGGTGCGTCAGATCAAGGTCGCCGTCTACATGATCTCGGCGCTGTCGGCAGGTATTGCCGGCATCATCCAAACTGGCTGGCTGGGCGCCGTGACCACCAATCTCGGCACCGGCATGGAGCTGCAGGTAATCGCCGCCACCGTCATCGGCGGCGCCAATCTGGCCGGCGGCGTCGGCACCGCATTCGGCGCCATAGTCGGCGCGGCATTGATCGAGGTGATCCGCAACAGCCTTGGCCTGCTCGGCATCAATGCCTTCTGGCAAGGCGTGTTCATCGGCGGCGCCATCCTGCTTGCGGTGCTGTTCGATCGCATCCGCAATTTCCGCCGCAGCGACTAGGACCATGATGCCGAAAGGTGGAAACCCGTGGCATGACGGCTTCGGTTTTAGGCACCAACGCCGGCGCGGCCATCCAACCGTTGTTCGGTTCACTACCTATCGCCCAGTCTGAAAATCCACAGCCAAGGCACGTCGCAGAAGACCACGGCCGCCCTGCACCTTGACGCGCGCCCGAACTCAGCCGCACAATCCCCGTCGCAGGCGAAGGGAGGCCAGTCGTCTGCGGGAGGATTACCATGACGGAAGCGATCAGGCTCTACTGGGGCCGGTTCGGACATGTTTCTGTCCTGAATGTCGCAAGCGACTTCGTCACCCACGCCCATGGCGAGGCACATCTGATCATCTGGCTGGAAGGCACGGCCGGCGAGATGACCATTGGCCGTGAAACGGTACGGCTTGGACCCCGCACCGCCGCCGGCATCAACTCGTTCCAGCCGCACAGCCACGTCCTGTCGCACAACGGCACGCCAGGCCTGTTTCTCGCCTTCTACATAGACCCCGACTGGGCGCGCCGGCGCCGCGACCTGCCTTCGTCCGCGCCACTGTTCTCACAGGCGGCGATCACACTCGAGCCCTGGCTGCACCAGGCCGCCGGCAATCTGCTCGACCACCTCAGCGATAATGAGAGCGTCGACGACGTCGCCAATTACGAGATCGAGCGCTTCATCGACAGCGTGCTCGATGCCGCGGACGCCTCGGCGCCGCAGGAGACGCGCGTCCGCATAAACACCATGCAGGATTTCCGCGTGCGCAAGGCGATCCAGTTGATGAAGGCCAATGTCTGCGAGCGCATCTGCTTCGACGACGTGGCACGCAGCGTCGGCCTTTCGCGGCCGCACTTCTTCGCGCTGTTCAAGGAACAGACCAATCTGACGCCCAATGTCTACTGGAACACGCTGCGCATGGAGGAAGCCGTGCGGCAATTGCAATGGTCGCGAGAACCACTGATCTCAGTCGCCTGCAATCTCGGCTTCACCACGCAGGGCAATTTCTCGCGCTTCTTCCGTGACCACGTCGGCGTGCCGCCGACGCTCTACCGCGAGGCGGCGCGGATGATCGCCTGAGCCAACCGGCCGCCACCCTTTTCAGACTCCACCCTTTTTCAGACGCATTGATACGTGCTCAAGACGCATTGATAAGCGCCCCTGAAATGGCCGCCCTACCCTTGCCCAACTGTCGCAATCGCAAGGGAACATCTGATATGGCGAACGTCACCATCTCCAGCGTCATCGACGCGCCGGTCGAAAAGGTCTGGGCGCGCATACGCGACTTCAACGGTTTGCCAAGCTGGCACCCGCGCATGGTCGAAAGCCATATCGAGGATGGCAAGGACGCCGCGACGATCGGCTGCGTGCGCAATTTCCAGCTCGCCAGCGGCGCCCGCATCCGTGAAAAGCTGCTCGACTTCTCCGATCCGAATTTCCTCGTCAGCTACTCCATCCTGGAGACGCCGCAGCCGCTGACCAACCACAAGGCGACCCTGCAACTCAGGCGCGTGACCGATGGGGACCGCACCTATGCCGAATGGACCGCCAGCTTCGACGCCGCGCCCGAGGAAGCCGACAAGCTGGCCGAGGGCATGGGCGCCAATGTCTTCCAGGGCGGCTTCAATGCGCTGAAGACCCATTTCGCCGGCCAGAGCTGAAGGAGCCAGATCATGGCGCTAGCACTGCAGACTTTTGCAACGGTGAAGGACGCCAACGCAGCGCTGAAATCCGCCGGGACCCGTTATCTCGGCGGCGGCACGCTTGTGGTGCGCGCAGCGAATGAAGGCGACGTTTCGGTCTCCAGCCTTGTCCGCTCGACCGAACCGTCGCTTTCAGCAATCACCGTCACCGACGGCAAGGTCCGCATCGGTGCATCGGTCACCATGGCGGCGATCGCCCGTCATCCGGACCTCAGCACCCTCTCCGGTGCCGCGCGCGCCGTTGGTGGTCCGGCCGTCCGTAACATGGCGACCGTCGGCGGAAATCTGTTCGCACCGGCGCCCTATGGCGATTTCGCCGTTGCCCTGCTGGCGCTCGATGCGACGGTCAACACCGATAATGGCGAGATACCGGTCGAGACCTTTCTGGCAGGGCGCGACAGCAACCGCGCCATCGTCACCTCCGTCGGTTTCACGCTTCCGAAGGCTGACGGCTTTCGCTTCCTGAAAGTGTCGAGGGTCAAGCCGAAAGGCGTCTCGGTGCTCAGCATCGCCGCCGCTGTGGAACAATCGCCGGACGGCACGGTGTCTTCGGCACGGATCGCGCTGGGCTGCATGGCCGACCGGCCGATGCGCGCCAAAGCGGCGGAAAAAGCGCTGATCGGCCAAAGCCTGACCCTAGACGGCATCGCGCCGGCGCTGGCCTTGGCCAACGAGGGCACCTCGCCGGCGACCGATCCCATCGCCAGCGCCTGGTATCGCAACGAAGTGCTGCCGGTCCATCTCGGCCGGCTGCTGCTGGCCTGAAAACACCGGTTGGGGGGCGCGCGTCTGTCCGGTCAATCGGGCAGGCGCGCAAGGAGGAAACATGGCAAAGGTCCCGGTCCAGTTCACGCTCAACGGTTCTGAAAAGGCCGAATTCATCGACAGTGGCACGACGTTACTTCACGCCTTGCGCGACAAGATCGGCGACACCTCGCCGAAAGGCGGCTGTCATCAGGGCACCTGCGGTGCCTGCTCGGTGATCATCGACGGCGAGCTCAGGCTGTCTTGCCTGACATTGGCCGAGACCTGCAACGGGGCGGCCATCAACACGACGTCCGGGCTTTCGGAGGGCGGCGTTCTGCACCCGTTGCAGCGTGCCTTCCTCGATGCATTCGCCACGCAATGCGGCTTCTGCACACCAGGGATGATCATGGCCGCCAAGGTGCTGCTCGACCACACGCCCAACCCCAGCCGCGACGAGGTGATCGAGGCGCTGTCGGGCAACATCTGCCGCTGCACCGGCTACGAGCCGATCATCCAGGCGGTTCTGATCGCCGCCCGCGCCAATTCGCAGAACGCCGCTTGAGGGAAGCAAACATGGAACTGCGCAAGAGCTACTTCGCCGATGTCCGCAAGGATGATCTGCACGAGATCGGCCAGCCGAGACCGCGCTCGGATTCGCCCGGCCACGTCACCGGCAAGACTGCCTTTTTCGCCGACCGCAATTTCCCCGGCATGTTGCACCTGAAGATGGTGCGCAGCCCGCACCACCATGCCCGCATCCGCTCGATCGACACCTCGGAAGCCGGGAAGCACCCCGGCGTGGTAAAAATCCTCACCGCCAAGGACGTACCGCACAATGTGTACACCATCCTGATCCTGATCCAGATCGGCCCGGAGGACGAGACGGTGCTGGCCGACGGCAAGGTGCGCTGGAAAGGTGAAGCCGTCGTCGCGGTGCTCGCCGAAACCGAGCGCGCGGCACAAGAAGCCGCCGCCAAGGTCAAGGTCGACTACGAGGTGCTGCCGGCCGTCTTCGACATGGAGGAGGCGCTGAAGCCGGGCGCTCCGCTGGTCAACGAATATCACGGCCAGAACCACTACCTCTATGACAGCGGCGAATGCCGCAAGGTGCGTTTTGGCGATGTCGAGGCGGGCTTCGCGGCCGCCGACCATGTGCTGGAGCAGAGCTATCAATCCTCACCGATCGAGCATGCGCCGACAGAGACCACCGGCTGCGTAGTGGTCCCCGAAGGCAATGACCGCTTCACCTGCTACACCAACACGCAGGCGATGTTCTTCACCCTCGACAATGCCTCGATCATTCTGCAAATGCCCGGCAACAAGCTCCATTTCGTCGGTGGCACCGTCGGCGGCGGCTTTGGCGGCAAGGTCGACGTCATCGTCGAGCCGATCGCCATCCTTGGCGCCAAGCTCACCGGCCGTCCGGTCTCCTTCATCTACAGCCGCGAGGAGGAGATGCAGATTTCCTCGCCGCGCGCCGCAGAAAAGGTCGTCATCAAGGACGGCGTCATGAAGGATGGCCGCATCGTTGCCCGCAAAGTCACCGGCTACACCGATGCCGGCGCCTATTCCCGCCATTCGCCCTATGGCGCGCAGAAGGGCGCTGGCCACTATCCCGGTCCTTACACCATCCCCAACGTCTGGATCGACACCTACTGCGTCTACACCAACCGCACGCCCTCCTCCGCCATGCGCGGCTTCGGCGTCACCATCGGCGACTTCGCGCTGGAGGTGCAGATGGACAAGCTGGCGCGGCTGATCGGCATGGATCCGCTCGAATTCCGCTTCATCAACGCCTATCGTGACGGCGACATGAAGGCGCATCGCCAGCCGACCGAGGGTGCTGCGATGATCGAGTGCATGCAGGAAGCCTCGCGCGCCGCCAACTGGCCGGTGGCGGAAAAATTCATGGCGATGTCGTCCTACGTGAAGGGAGCTTGAGATGGCGATCAGGCGCGGACGTGGCGTTGCCGCGATCAACTACCCGACGGGCATGAACCTCGGTGGCGACCCGACGCAGGCGCTGGTGCATTCGACACCGACCGGCAATTTCATGGTGACACTGTCATCGGTCGATCTCGGCCAGGGCATGAAGCAGATCATGGCGCAGATCTGCGCCGAGACGATCGGCGTGCCGACCGACCGCGTCGTCGTCGACACAGCCGACACCGACACCGGCCCGCACTGCATGGGTACCTTCGCCTCGCGCGGCACCCACCGCGCCGGCAACGCCGTCATCCAGGCGGCGAAGGAAGCCCGCCAGGTGATGCTGGAAGTGGCCGCCGAGGAGCTGGAGGTCAACGCCTCCGACCTCGAGACCGACGGCCAGGGTAACATCCTGGTCAAGGGCGCGCCGCAGAAATCGATTTCGATCTTCGATGTCGCGCTGTCGGCGCACTTCAAGCGCGGCCGCTCGATTTCGGGACGCGGCATGTTCCTGATCCCGCGCTCCTATCCCGAGAAAGAGACCGGCGCGATGAAGCCGTCGACCTGCTATGCGCACGCCTGCACGGTGGCCGAGGTCGAGGTCGACGACGAGACCGGTGAGGTCACCGTGCTGACGGTGAAGAACATCTTCGAGATCGGCCGCGCGCTGAATCCGAAAATGGTCGAACAGCAGCTGGTCGGCGGCTCGTGGATGGGCATCAGCCACGCTCTCTATGAGACGACCGAGCCCTATTACCCCAACCGCGACCATGGTGGCACCGACTTCAACCAGTACCTGATGCCGGGGCCGGGCGACCTTGCCGAAACCGAGATCATCGTGCTCGAGCGGCCGTCGGCCGACGGGCCTTATGGCGCCAAGGGGCCGGGCGAAATGTGCGCCAATCCGCAGATACCAGCGGTCGCCAATGCCGTCTTCGACGCCGTCGGCGTGCGCATCGATACGCTGCCGATCACGCCGGAGCGCATCCTGCGCGCGCTCAAGGCGCAAGCGGCGAACTGAGTGATCGAAATGCCTGAGGTGAACGCCCAGACATCGGCAGCCTCGCCGGAGGCGGTGGCGGAGCACCTCGCCGCCTCGCGCTATCTGGCCGATGAAAGCCTGGCGACCGCCATCTTCCTGGCCATTCGGCTGGGCAAGCCGCTGCTGCTCGAAGGCGCGCCGGGCGTCGGCAAGACGGAAGCGGCCAAGGCGATCGCGCAGCTGCTCGGCCGCGATCTGGTGCGGCTGCAATGCTACGAGGGCATCGACGCCGCGCATGCACTGTACGAATGGAACTACCAGCGCCAGCTGCTCGCCATACGCCACGCCGGCGAGCACGAGATCGACATCTATGACGACCGTTTCCTGATCGCCCGGCCGCTGCTGCAGGTGCTGAAGGCGCCGGATCAGCGTGTGCTGCTGGTCGATGAAATCGACCGCTCGGACCATGAGTTCGAAGCGCTGCTTCTGGAATTCCTCTCCGATTTCCAGATCAGCATTCCCGAGCGCGGCACCATCCGCGCAACCGCGCAGCCGGTCGTTATCCTGACCTCGAACCGCACCCGGGAACTCGCCGAGGCCCTGCGCCGGCGCTGCATCTATCACTGGATCGGCTATCCCGACGCCGAGCGCGAGGCCGCCATCATTATGCTGCGCGCCGGCGATGTTGCCGAGACGACGGCACGCGCGGTGGCGGCAGCCGTGCAGACCATCCGCGCCCGCCCGCTGGCCAAGCCGCCCGGCATCGCCGAGGCTGTCGAATGGGCCAACGCCGCGACCATTCTGGAAAAAGGCGGCAGCCCATGGCCCGAAGCCTTCCGCCGCGCCATCGGCGTGCTGATCAAGGACGAGGAAGACCTCTCCTATATCGCGCCGGAGCTTGGCCGGATTGTCGAGGAGGCACTGGCGTGAGCGCCATGCCCCGCGCGGCCACGCCGTTCCTCGGCTTCGGCCGGCTGCTGCGCCGCTACGGCTTTGCCGTCGCGCCGGAGCAGGTGTCCCGCTTCATGCAGGCGGTGACATTGCTCGGGCCGCGCTCGATGGCCGACATCCGCGAGGCAGCCCTTGCCACGCTGGCGCCGCCGCCCGACCGCCGCGAGGAATTCGAGGCGCATTTCCAGAGCCATTTTTATGGCAACGCATCTGCGGTGGTCGAAGGCGATGCGGACGAGGAAACCCGCATCAAGGACGATGGCGGCGCGAGCCAGGAAGAGGTCGAGGTGATCAGCCAGCAGAAAGGCGGCGAGCTGACCTCCGGCGCCGAACAGTTGAGCACCCGCGATTTCCAGCGCGACATCGATGGCTTGGCAGCCTTTCGCCACAAGCTCGCTTGCGCCCTGCCCGCCCGCCGCTCCTTCCGCACCGTGCGCACCCACTCGGGCGGCAAGCTTGACCTGCGCCGGTCGCTCAGGGAGATCGTCAGCGCCGATGGCGACGTGCCCTGGCCGCTGCTGCGCCGCCGCCAGACCGTGCCGCGCAAGCTGCTGATCCTGATCGACGTTTCCGGCTCGATGAGGCTGCACACATCCGATTATCTGAAACTCGCGCATGCCGCCGTGCAGGGTGCTGACCGCGCCGAAATCTTCACCTTCGGCACGCGGCTGACCCGCATCACCACGGCGCTTCGTGTTCGCGACCGCGGCCAGGCGCTGGCCCGCGCAGCAGCCCAGGTCGACGACTGGGATGGCGGCACCCGCATGGGGCCGACGCTGCTCGCCTTCCTCTCGGTGCCGCGCTTTTCCGCCTTCGCCCGCGGGGCTGCCGTCGTCATCCTCTCGGATGCGTTGGAGCGCGGCGACCACGCCGAACTGGAGACGGCGATGCGCCGGCTGAGCGCCCGTGCCTTCCGGCTTTCACTGGCAACGCCGCTGGCCGGCGACCCGCGCTTCCGGCCGGCAACGGCGGCACTCACCGCCATCCTGCCGGTGCTCGACGATCTCATCGACGGTTCTTCGCTCAAGGGCCTCACCGATTTCATCCTGTCGCTCGCCCGCCCAGCCCCGGCGGCGGCGGCAATCTGGAAGAGGGTTTCGTGATGCAGAAAGCAATCGACGTGCATTTCCACATCTGGCGCCAGCAAGACCAGCCCTGGCTGGTCGGGCCGATGGTGCCGCGCATCTTCGGCCCCTACGAGCCGATCCGCCGCGACTACCCGATCGAGGAATTCCTCGCCGACCAGAAGGGCGCTGGCGTCGAGAAGGCCGTCTATGTCCAGACCAACTGGGCCAAGGAGGATTTCGAGAAGGAAGTCGCCTTCCTGCAGAAGACCGCAGACGAGACCGGCTGGCCGCACGCCATTGTCGGCTATACCGACATGACCGTGGACGATGTCAGGCCGCAGATCGACAGGTTGAAAAAATATCCGTTGCTGCGCGGCGTGCGCATGCAGTTGCATTGGCACGAGACGCCGGCCTTCCGCTTCGCCGCTTCGGCTGATCAGGTCATCGACCCCAAGGTGCGCGCCAATGTGGCGCGACTCAGGGACTATGGTCTCTCCTTCGACCTGCAGCTCTTCCCCGCCCAGATGAAAGACGGCCTGACGCTGGTCGGCGAAAACCCCGAGACGAATTTCATCCTCACCCACGCCGGGATGCTGACCGACATGGAGCCGGAAACCACCGCGGCCTGGAAGGAAGGCCTGCGCACGCTGTCGTCCGCGCCCAATTTCTACGCCAAGCTGTCTGGCCTCGGCACCTTCGTCCACCGCAACGACCCAGAGCTGATCGCCTACATAGTCGACAATACGATCGACATCCTGGGCGCGAACCATCTGATGTTCGGCTCGAACTTCCCGGTCGAGAAACTGTGGACCAGCCATGCCGAGCTGACCAAGGCGCATCGCGCGGCGGTGGCGAAACACGGCGCGGCGGCAGAGGCGGATATCTTCTGGAACACTGCGGAGAAGGTGTATCGGCCGACATAAGCGCACGCCTTCCCTTCTCATTTCAAGAAGGTGGCTCAGCGCCTGTGATGAATATGCTCACAACGGCCGGCCTAAAACCTGGACCATATGCCGTTTTGCCCCAATGCTGACTGGTCCCGCCGTCCGCACCAGCTTGAAGCCTTGCCGCCGCCAAAAGCGATGAGCCTGCTCATTTTCTGCGAGCACGCCGAGTTCCACCCACTTGACGTTCTGGGATTTCAGCCACCTGAAAAAGTCGTCGCACAGTGCTCGCCCCAACCCTCTTCCGCGAAGTTCTTTGTCGATCATGAACAATGCGATCCACCAACACTCCACTCGCGGATAGTTGCGGTCGCAGGCCAGCAAGCCCACAAATTCGCCATCGATTGCCTTCACCCCGAATACGAACTTGTCGGCTTCCGTCCGGTTCGGTGGAAAGTTCTCAAATTCCTCCTTTGCACTGGCAGCGTTGGGCGGCTCGCCCCGTTCCAGCACGACATAGTCCGAGCAGCCCTGATACAGCGGCACCAGTCGTGGAGCATCAATTCCAATCAGGCCTTCAATCTCGTAGCCAGAGAGCGAGGTTGGAAATCTGGTGCTTTTGTCCATGGAAATTCCAGCCCCGGAAAGCAGCCGCCCTCACTTCACCTCGAACTGCGGATCGACCGGGATCTGCATCGCGGTGACCATATGGTTGGTCTGCCCGGCCAACCCGATGATTGACACCAGTTCGCCATGCTGTGCATCGGTCATGCCTTTCGCACGAGCGGCGGCGGTGTGCGAGTGGACGCAGTAGGAACAGCCATTGGCGGTCGACACCGCGATATAGATCATCTCCTTGGTCAGCGGATCGATGGCGCTGTCGGCGACCATCACCACCTTCAGCTGTTCCCAGATCCGCTTCAGCGCCGGTGGATCATTGGCCAGCCCGCGCCAGAAATTGTTGACGAAATCGGATTTGCGCGTAGCGCGTATGTCGTCGAATACGGCTTTCACGGCCGGGATTTTCTCCACCTCGGCATCGCTCAGAAGTCTTGTGGTGGCCATGATGTCGTCCTTTCATTTGAATCGTCGTGTGAGCGCATTGAATCAGGCCTTAAGCAATCGCGGCCAATCCATTTGGATGATTCAGCTTTCTAGCGGCAGCGTAACGATTCAGGTCAGGCCGAGTCGAAAATGGTGGATTCCGAGAAACCGGAGCGGAGCGTACTTTTCGTACGTGAGCACCGGAAGCGGAGGGAGCCGCCATTTGCAGGCCGGCCTCACCTGAATCTAATGCACCGCCGCATACATAATCTTCTCCTCCGTCGCCTCCGCCGGTGAGAATTCCTCGACGATGCGGCCCTGCCTGCAGACCAGGATGCGATCGGACAGGTTCATGATTTCCGGCAGATAGGACGAGATGACGACGACGGCGAGGCCTTCGTCGGCCAGCCGGTTGATGATCTGATGGATTTCGGCGATCGCGCCGACATCGACGCCGCGCGTCGGCTCGTCGAAGATGACGATGCGCGGCTCCTGCACCAGTCCCTTGCCGATCACCACCTTCTGCTGGTTGCCGCCGGACAGCTCGACGACACGCGCATTGTCGTTGATCGCCTTGATGTTCAGCGTCCTGGTCCATTCGGCCGACAGCGCGCGCATCTCCTGCTGGTTGATCACCCAGGCCTTTTCGCGGCCCGCCGCCAGCAGCCCGCCGAACAGGTTTTCGGCAATGCCCATCGTCTCGAAAATGCCTTCGCTCTTGCGGTCCTCGGTGACGTAGACGATGCCGTCGGCCACCGCTTCGCTCGGCACGAGGTAGCGCACGGGTTTGTCGTCGAGTTCGATGGCACCGCCGCGCAGGAAATCGCGCTTGTAGATGCCGGAAACGATCTTGAACGTCTCAGTGCGGCCCGAGCCGATCAGCCCGAACACGCCGGTGATCTGGCTCTCGAAGATTGAGAACGAATTGTTGCGCACGACATTGCTCATCGAGATGTCCTGCACCGACAGCACCTTTTTGCCGGCCTTGCGCAGCTTCGCTTCGTCGCGTTGCCGATAGATCTGCCCTGACAGCGTACGCCCGACCATGGCGGCGACGATCCGGTCGCGGTCGAAGGTCGATGTGTCGTCGGTGATGACCAGTTCGCCATCGCGCAGGATGGTGATGCGGTCGGCGAT
Organism: Mesorhizobium sp. P2_A8; assembly: GCF_056404935.1. Classification (NCBI taxonomy): domain Bacteria; kingdom Pseudomonadati; phylum Pseudomonadota; class Alphaproteobacteria; order Hyphomicrobiales; family Phyllobacteriaceae; genus Mesorhizobium; species Mesorhizobium sp. P2_A8. The sequence goes on along the minus strand of NZ_JBFUDB010000006.1, from coordinate 96,491 downwards.
ATCAAGCGCCTCTTCCAGCGCGTGGCTGATGAAGACGATCGACACGCCGCTCGCCTTCAGCCGCCGGATCAGAGCGAAGAAGTGCCGCTTCTCCTCCGGCGTCAGCGTCGCCGTCGGCTCGTCGAAGATGATGATCTCGGCATTGTGGTGGACGGCGCGCGCGATCTCGACCATCTGCCGCTTGGCCGCACCCAGCGTCGCCACCATGGCGTTGGGGTCGACCGGAAAATTCAGCGATTGCAGGAACTGCTGCGCCGAGATGTAGGTGCCGCGCAGCCGGTTGAGGAATTTTTCGGTGCCGAGATAGAGGTTCTGCGCCACCGTCATCGACGGCACCAGGCTGGTCTCCTGGAACACCATGGCGATACCGGCCTCAAGCGCTGCATGCGGCGAGGCGTAGGCGATCTCCTGGCCCTTGTGGAACATCTTGCCGGAGGTGGCGTCGACCACCCCGGCAATGATCTTGGTCAGCGTCGACTTACCCGCGCCATTCTCGCCGAGCAGCGCGCGGATCTCGCCCTTACGCAGCTCGAAGTTGACGTTATTCACCGCCGGCACGCCGCGATAAGTCTTGGTGACGTTCTCCAGACGAACGATCGGTTCCATCAGAAGCCCCCCGTGGCGACGGACAGCACGCAGTCGCCGCCCCTGGAGGCGACGAACAGCAGGCCGTCCTTTTCGGCGACGCTGCAGATGCCGTGGCGCGTGCCGTTGGCGCGGCTGTGCAGACTGAATTGCGGTTGCATGTTGCGGTTGAGCCTGACCACCAGCCCGTAGGAGCGGCTTGGCGACCACGGTTTGTGGATGCCCATGGTCCGGATGCCGCCGCATTGCAGCGGTTCGAGGAAACTGCGGCTGGAGGCCAGCGCCGGCGCGATCCAATAGGCCGGCGGCACCTGCTCGATCATGTCCTGGCGGTAGTGCGTCTCCTGCAGCACGAACTCGATCAGCCGGTTGCGCGGCGCAAACAAGGTCAGCCACGCCCCGCCATCGGCCGCCGGCGATAGCCGCGCGGGATAGCCGGGCAGATGCGTCAACACCGTCGAACGGTTGCCGGTCACGCCGTCAAACCGCACCAGTTGGTGACGCCAGCTTTCGCTGACCAGCACATCCCGCCCCATCGAATGCAGCCCATAGGGGTAGGCGATGTCGCCGGCCACCTTGTGGAAGTTGCCGCCCGCCGCGTCCAGCTTCCAAAGCGAACCAGACGCGCCCTTCTTCATCAGGTCAGCGGCCCATTGCGACGGCGTATGCTCGGCCGAACCATTGGCTAGCCACAGCGTGCCGTCGTCGGCATAGGCAAGTGCTGTGATGCAACGGACCCCGGCAGGCAGCGAAACCTCCTTGCCGCCAGTCAGCAGCCTGCCGCTCTCCAACCCAACCGTCAGTTCACCCGATGGCGAGAGCGTCAGCGCCGTGACCGGAGACGGAAAAGTCTCGACCACGCTTGGCTCCGCCCCGGCAGCAATCGCGAAGATGGCGTTGCCGCTGGAGGACAACAGCCTGTCGCTGGAAATCAACAGATTGTCCGGCTCGGTCAGCTCAGTGAAAGCCGGCGCGTCATCCAGCCGCGTGTTGGGGCGGAAGGCCCCATCGAGCGGCGGAATGGTCACCGCCTTGCTGCGAAAAAGGTCCAGCACCGGATCGAGGATCATGGTTTTGCTCCCCAATACGAAGCGGGACTGGTCCAGTTCGGGTCGGCGCCTGCGATTTTGTAGCGGCCGATGCGGTTGTTGAGGATGCCGCCGACGAACAAATAACCCTTGTGCTCGCGCATCGAGGTGACCATCGGGTGTGCGCCGCCGGTGAGGTCGCCCATCGCCTCGATGATGCCGCCCTTTTCGTTGAACTTCACCACGCCACCGGTGTTGATGTTGGGGAACAGCCATTCGTCCTGCGGCAGCCGGCGCGTCATGCGCTTGCGCATGTCGGGGTGGCGCAACGACAGGTCGAAGCTCGGCGTGCGCATGCCGAGCCACGCCATCCAGTAGTTGCCGTCGGAGGCGCGGTTGATGTTGTCGGGGTAGCCCGGCATGTCGCGGATGACGCATTCGGCGGTGCCCGCCTTCGGCCCTTCCAGCCAGTAGCGATGCACGCGGCAGGCCCAGCTTTCGGCGAAAAACAGCGACTTGCCGTCATGCGCCATGCACACACCGTTGGTGTAGCGGTAGCCGTCGAGCAGCGTCTTCGTCGATCCGTCCTTCGGGTCGTAGACCAAAAGCCGTCCGGTGGCGCGGTTCTCGATCGAGTCCAGCGCCCAGTCATGGGCGTCGTAGCGCTTGGTCGAGTCGGTGAAATAGATGCGGCCGTCGGGTGCGACGTCGCAGTCGTTGGGGTCGCGCAGCCGCGCATCGTCGACGATCGAGGTCCACGAGCGCGACGTCTCGGCCGACAGGCGTTTCACCTCGCGATCCGGCGAGACGGAATAGAGCCCCATGGCACCGACGCAGCTGATCAGATTGCCTGATTTGTCGAAGGCAAGGCCGAGCGGAAAGCCGCCGATGTGGGCAAACACTTCCGATTTGACATAGTCCGGCGCGAAGAAGCGGACGATCTCGCCATGGCGCGTGCCGCAATAGAGATGGTCGTCGCGGTCGAGAATGACATCTTCCGGTCCTTCCAGTTCGCCAAGCCCTATATGGTCGGCGGCAGACAACCGGTTGTCGAGTTCGTAAGGCGTGCCTGAGCCGGGCGCGGCCGATTGGGTCGCGCCCATCTTGAGATAGACCGGCGCGACATAGACCTCGTTCAGCACCTTGTGGCGGTTCTTCAGCCAGCGGATGTCGATGGTCACCGCGACCGCCAGCATGATGCCCAGCACCATCTGGTTGGTACCGGTGCCGTAGCCCAGCCGGATCAGCCCGTTGGTCATGGTCAAGACGATGATCGCGCCCATCAGCCCCTTGATCACAGAGCCGCGGCCACCGCCGAGGCTCACGCCGCCGACCACCGCCGCCGTCAGCGCCATGATCTCGAGGTTGAGGCCGGTCCCCGGCCCTGCTCCGCTCAGCCGGCAGGCGATGAGAAAACCGCCGATCGAGGCACAGAAACCGGAAAAGACATAGGTCATGAATACTGTGCGGCGCACGCGGATACCGGCATTGTGCGCCGAGCGCCTCGAGCCGCCGACCGCCAGTACGTGCCAGCCCGGCCGCGAACGCGTCAGGGCGATGTGGGTGACCATAGCCAGGATGATCGCCAGCCACACCGAGACGGACAGGCCCCAGAAAGTGCTGTCGCCGATGAAGTCGAGTACATCCGATGTAGCTGTCGAAAGCTGCACATCGGCGGCATAGGTGGTGACGAGGATATCGAACAGCGCCCGCCCGAAGATGAAGGTGACCAGCGTGGTGAGAAAGGCGCGCAGGCGGAGGTAGCCGACGAGATAGCCATTGATGGCGCCGAACACGAGGCCGGTGGCAAGCGAGGCGGCCAGCGCCAGCCAGATCGACTGTCCGAGGATGAAGAAGACATAAACGGCCGAGAAGCACGACAGTGCGAAGATCGAGCCGACCGACAGGTCGATGCCGCCGCCCAGCATCACCACCGTCATACCGGTGACGACCATGGAGAACTCGCCAAGCTGGCGGGTCGATTCCTGCAGCGCGGTCAGCTTGAAGAAGCCCGGAATGATCGAGCCGAAGGTCGCCAATGTCACCACCAGCGCCAGGAACGGAATGGCGTTGTCGGTCCAGCGCTTGGTCAGGATCTCGCCGACCAGATGGTCGGGCACGAGATTGTAGCGCCAGGACTGCAGGCGTTCGCGAAAGGACATCAGGTCACTGCTGCAAGAGAAAGAGGTGGCCGGGCAATCCGGCCACCTCGTTGATTGGTGTTGGCAAGGATCGGTCTATTTCGCCGCCGCTTCGGCCTGCAGCGCCTTCAGGTCCCAGCAGCTGTCGGGCTTGAGGTCCGCCTTGGTCGTCGCCTTCTCCAGCGTGTAGATGTAGGTGTGCGAGGTGCCGGCCGGCTGGCCGCTCTGCAGCAGGAACTTGATGATGGCGTTCATGTCACCCGACTGGCGGGCAAGATCGGTCATTACCACGGCGCCATAGGTGCCATCCTGCAGCTTGTCGCAATCGGCGGTCTTCTCGCCGCCGCCGGTGGTGACCAGAAACACCTTGCCCTCGAGCTTGGCATCGCGGATCGCGGCGGAGGCGCCGGTTGCGTCACCATCCCAGAAGTCGATGATCGAGCAGATATCGGGGTTCTGCTGCAGCATCGTTGTCGTCACGTTGCGCGAGGTCGTTGCATCCCAGTTGGAGTCGGGCTTGGCCACCACCTTGAAGTCGGGATGCTTGTCCAGCACCTTCATGATGCCGGCATACTGGTAGAGGCTGGAGGAGTTCGCCTGGTCGCCCTGCACCAGGCCGATCTTCTTCGACGAGTTTTCGCCACAGCCCTTGATCGCCGCTTCCGCCTCGAGCTGGCCAAGCCGGTCCCAGTCGCTGCCGACAAAGGCGTCGGCGGGGAAGTTGGCCGGATTGTCGACCAACAGCACATAGGTGCCCGCGGCCTGCGCCTTCTTCATCAGCTTGGAATAGGAGTTGAGGTCCGGCGCGTGGATGATCAGCACGTCCGGCCTGGTATCCGACGAGATGGCGTCGGTGATCGCCTGCGCGCCGGCATCGACCACCCAGTTCGGGTCGCGCGTCTCGAACACGCCACCCCAGGCCTCGACTTCGGTCTTCAGATAGTGTGACCAGCCCTGTGCCAGGTCAAAGCCCATCGCCAGCGGCACCAGCATGACGCGCTTGCCCTTCAGCGCCTGCGCATAGGCGGCCGGGCCCGGATCGTCGGCGGCAAAGCTGGGCGCCACGAAGGCGGTAACGGCAAGCGCCGTGGCGGCGGCCATGAGTGTCTTGATCAGTTTCATGTCACATCCTCTGTTTGCTGTTGGTCTCCACGGACGGCCCCAACCGCCCGCGTTTGGTTTAGATATCGCCTTGCTGCGCGGTCTGTTCGTCACGTGGGTTGATGATGCCGTCGACGATGATCGCCCCCAGCAGGATCGCCGCCTTGATCAGGTTCTGGTAGAGCAGCGGAATGTCGATGATGGTCATGGCGTTCAAGAGGATGCCGATCAGCGCCGCGCCGACCAGCACATTGCGCACCCCGCCCCGCCCACCGGACAGGCCGATGCCGCCGATCACCGCCACCAGCACGATGTCGTAGAGCAGCGTCGAGTTGACGACGCGGGTGTTGATCGAATGCAGGCTGGCTGCCGTCAGCAGGCCAGCGATCAGCGCGACGAAGGCAGACAGCACGTAGCGCAGCACCAGCATCGGCCGCACCGGAATGCCGATGTTGCGCGCCGCCACCGGATTGTCACCGGCGAAATAGATGTAGCGGCCCCATTTGGTGTAGCGCAGGAACAGGAAGAACAGGAAAGCCAGGCCGGCGAAGACGAACACCTCGATGGGAATGTCGAGGAAGCGCAGGCCGCCGAGAAGCTCGACCCAATGGCCCTGCGGCACCGGCACGGCATCCTGCGTGATCAATTGCGAGCGCACATAGCCGAAGACGAAGGAGCCTGTCGCCAGCGTCACGAAGATCGCCGGCACATCGGCATAGGCGACGAGGAAGCCGTTGAGCAGGCCGATGGCGAGCACGCCGGCCAGCACATAGGCGAAGGCCAGCCCGTCGGCTGTTCCCGAATTCAGAAGTTGCAGATACCAGGCAACCGACATCGCCATGATCGCCACGGCGGACAGGTCGATGCCCCGGCCGATGATGACGACCGCCATGCCGAGCGCCAGTATGCCGAGCACCGATACCGAGCGGACGATGGCGACGAGATTGTTGGGGTCGAGGAAGCCCGGCAGACCGATGGCGGCAGCAACGAACAGCACCACCGCGATGGCAAAGACAATACCTTCCTGATTCAGGCTTCTGAAATTCGGCCAGCCGATCGTGTTCATGTCTGCGTGTGCCCCGATGGCAGCGCTGCCATCCCTGGGAAAGAAAGCTAATCGGCCCACAGCCGGTTCGTCAAATGAATCCGCGTTCAGAAGCCCGCTCGGCGGCGATATCCACCGGGTGGACGCATCGATTGCCAAAACTGGCGCAATGCGCGGAAAAGCCTGCATTTTTGGCAATTGCTTGCGCCATAGCGGCAGCTCGCGAAAGCTCAACACCAAGAAGAAAGGACAGAGCGGAACTTATCTCCGCATCAGGCGGAAAATTCGATTTCAATTCCTCGGCGCGTGGCCTGAAACCTCGGCGCCCGCACCCGGCGGCAGCGCGAGGAAGCGGAACGAAGCCACCAGCCCGATGGCGCCGATCGCCAGGAAGGCGATTCGAAAATCGACGAGGTCGAGCGCCGGCCGGCCCCTGGCGATCTGTGACAGGTTGAGGATCGCCGCCGCCACCGCGACGCCGAACAGCATCGCCACTTGTTGCAACATGCTGGACAGTGTTGCCGCCGAGCTGCGCTGCGCCGCGTCGATGTCGGCGAAGGCCAGCGTGTTGAGGGCAGTGAACTGCATCGAGCGCGACAGGCCGGCGATCAGCATCAGCGCAACCACCATCGCTTGCGGCGTTTGCGGCGAGATAGCCGCGCAAGCCGCGATCGCCGCCGAGGCGATCAGGCCGTTGACGACCAGCACCGAGCGGAAGCCGAAGCGCCGGAGCGTCGGCGTCGTCACCGTCTTCATGCCGAGATTGCCGAGGAAATAGGCAAGGATCATCATGCCGGCATCGACGGGGCTGAGGCCGAAACCGACCTGGAACAGCAGCGGCAGCAGGAACGGCGTGGCGTTGATCGCCACCCGGAAAATGGTGCCGGCGGCAAGCGTCGATATGGCGAAGGTCAGCACCTTGAAAGATGAGAGGTCGAGCAATGGATGCGGCGCACGCCTGAGATGGCGCATTGCCAGCCAGCCGATGACGATGCCGGCGGCGATCAGCAGCACCGTCGGCAGGACACCGTCCTCAGGGTGCGCGATGCGTTCGAGGCCGTAGAGCAACAGGGCGAGCCCGGCCGATGTCACCACGAAGCCCGGCCAGTCAAGCGGCTTGGGATCGGCCTCGCGGTCGCCGGGAATGAAGCGGGCGACCAGCGCCAGCCCGATCACCCCGAGCGGGATGTTGATAAAGAAATTCCAGTGCCATGACAGATAGGTGGTGATGAAGCCGCCGAGGACCGGCCCGACCACCGGCGCGAACAGCGCCGGCCAGGTGATCAGTGCCGTGGCATTGAGCAGCTCGGACTTCGAGGCGTTGCGCAAGACGAGAATGCGGCCGACCGGCGTCATCAGCGCGCTGCCCAGCCCTTGCACGACACGCGCGGCGACGAACTGGGTCAGATTCTGGGAGAACCCGCAGGCGAGCGAGGCCAGCGTGAAGAGGATGATCGCCAGCAGGAAGATGTTGCGCGCGCCGAACCGGTCGGCGAGCCACCCCGACAGCGGCACGAACACCGCCATGGTGAGCATATAGACGGTGATGCCGATGCTCATCGCCACCGCCGGCACGCCGAAGGACGCGCCCATCTGCGGCAGCGAGGTCGAGATGATCGTCGAATCCAGCAACTGCATGAAGAAGGCGAGGGCAACGATCAGCGCCACGCGCCGCGCATTGGTGGCCGTTTCGGGTAAAGCTTCAGTCTCGGGAATGGCAGTCATGACGGGACCGGTTTGAACAGCATTTGGCCGGCCGCGTCCAGACACGGCGCAACAAACTTTCGTGTCGCATCGCGGCCTGTTATGGATGAGCGGCGACCGGGGAAAGTGCACGCAGCAGATGAAACCCATCTATATCGACTACCTCAATGCGTTCGACATTGACGCCCTTGCCATGACCGATGGTGAAATCATTGCCGCCGTCGAGGCTGGCCTGGTGGCGCAAGGCAATGGCCAGACGGTGATCGAGCCGCGCGTTCATCTCGAGCCGGATCCGTCCTTCCACGGTCATTTCAATGTGTTGCGCGGCTACGTCGCGCCGCTCGACACCGCCGGCGTCAAGATCGTCGGCGACTATGTCGACAATTACCTGCACGGCCTGCCCTCGGAATTCGGCATCCTCAATCTGTTCGATCCGCGCACCGGCACGCCGCGCGCCATCCTCGACGCCACCGTCATCACCGACATGCGCACCGGCGCCGTCACCGCCATCGGCGCCAAACATCTGGCGCGGAAGAATTCGAAGGTGCTGGCCCATGTCGGCGCGCGCGGCACCGCCTACTGGAATGTGCGCCTGCTCGACCATCTTTTCGACTTCGACGAGATCCGCGTCCATTCGCGACGCCCGGAAAGCCGCGACGGCTTTGCCGCCAAGCTCTCCGCCGATCTTGGCAAGCCGGTGACGGCGGTAGCCGACTGGAAGAGCTGCATCGAAGGCGCCGACATCGTCGTCGAGGCCTCGCGGCTGCCTGAGCCGCAGCCATTTTTGAAGACCGAATGGATCAAGTCCGGCGCGCTGGTTGTGCCGTATGGCACGATGAGCGCGGTGGAATTGTCGCTGACCGACATCATGCAGAAAATGGTCGTCGACGACTGGGGGCAGTGCAAGGGCGGCAAGTTCGGCTCGCTGCGCCCCCATGTCGAGACCGGGCGGCTGAGCGAAAAGACGCTGCATGCCGAGCTCGGCCAGATCGCCGCCGGCCTCAAGGCAGGGCGCGAAAACGACAGCGAGACTATCCTGTTCTGGCACCGCGGCCTGTCGCTGTCCGACATTGCGTTGGGCAAGGCGATGCTGGCCAAGGCGCAGGCGCAAGGCATCGGCCAGAGACTACGCTTCGCATGAGCGCGCTCGTCCTCACCGGAGCCGGCGTAGGCACTGCGGATGTCGCCGCAGTCGCCCGCGACGCGCGCAAGGTGGAGGTCGCGCCTGATGTCATCGGCAGGCTGGAGAGGGCGCGAAAAGTGCTCGACCAGGCAGCCGCGTCCGGCCAGCAGATCTATGGCCTCAACACCGGACTCGGCGCCAATCTCGGCACCACGGTAGAGGGCGACGCCAGCGCCTTCCAGCGCCAGCTGCTGGAAGGACGCAGCGGCGGCGTCGGCGAAGCGCTGCCGGTCGAAAGCGTGCGGGCAACCATGGTGGCGCGCGCGGCAATGCTTTCAGCCGGCGGCTCCGGCCTTTCGCCTGCCGTATTTGTCGCCCTGGTCGACGCACTCAATGCCGGCGTCCACCCGGTGATGCCGTCGCTCGGCTCAATCGGCGCCGGCGATCTGGTGCTGATGACGGCGCTCGCCCGCCTGCTGACCGGCGAAGGTGAAGCCGACTATCAGGGCCGGCGCATGCCGGCCGTCAAGGCGTTGATGATGGCCCGCCTCGGCCCCATCACCTTGGCGCCCAAGGACGGGCTGTCGCTGATCAACGCTTCGGCGGTGTCTGCCGGCGGCGGCGCGCTGGTGGTAACGGATGCGCTGTCCGCCCTTGCCCAGCAGCAGCAGGCCGGCGCTCTGACCATGGAAGGCATTGGCGCCAACCGCACCATCCTCGACCCGCGCCTGCACATGGCGCGGCCGGCGGCAGGCCAGCAGGAAGCCGCCAAAGCCCTCAACGATCTGCTCGCCCGCGACGAGGTGCCGGAACCGACCACCTTGCAGGACCCGCTGTCGATCCGCTGCATGCCCTCGATCCATGGCGTGCTGATCGAGGCGATCGGTCAGGCCCAGCAAGCCGTCGAGATCGAACTCAATGCCGCCGGCGACAACCCATTGGTGCTAAGCGACGACGAACTGGTGCTGTCGACCGGCAATTTCCACACCGCGTCGCTGTCGCTCGCCTTCGAGACGCTCGGCCTGGCGATCGCTCAATGCGCTGCCGCGAGTGCCGCCCGTTTCATCCAGCTCACCGGCTCCGGCCGCAACGGCCTGCCCAAATATTTGTCGCCGGTCGGCGGCGCCTCGGCGGGTTTCGTGCCGCTGCAGAAGACGGCGACATCGATCCTGGCCGCCATCCGCCACAAGGCCAATCCGGTGATGCTGGATTTTCTGGCCGTTTCGGAAGGCGTCGAGGACCATGCCACGCAGACCCCTTTGGCGGTTGCGAAATGCGCCGGGATGATCGCGCTGTGGCGGAGGCTGATTGCCTTCGAGCTGATGGCGGCCGCACAGGCGATCGACATGCGCGACGGGTTCACGACGGCGCCCCGCACCACCGCTGTTCACGCGGCGATACGCTCGCTCGTCCCGGCCCTGAAAGAGGACCGGCCGCTCGGCATCGACGCCGAAGCGCTCTATGCCGCGCTCGCCAATGGGCCTTGGCAGACGGCCTTACGTCCGGCCGACCTTGTCGAGGAACAGCCGTAGCTCGGCCGGGTCCATGTGCACGACGTGCCTGTCCTCGGGATAGGCCAGGCTGTTGACGTCGGCGACATATTCCGAGAACGCGGCGATACGCTCGGCCTGCAGGCGATCATATTCGGCGGCGAAATTGCGATAGACCTTGGAGTGGCGGGGCATGTGACCGCGGTTCTGGCCGAGAATGTCGTCGGCGAACAGATATTGCGCGTCGCAGCCCGTCCCTGCCCCCATCGACAGCATGATCAGTGACGTACGCTCCGAAATTGCTTTCGCGACCTCGACCGGCACCACTTCGATCTCGGCGCCGATGGCACCGGCGGCCTCCAACTGCTTCACCGCTGCGAAAATCTCCATGGCGGTGTCGGCGGTCTTGCCGACCGCCTTGAAGCCGCCCGTCCAGGTGGCGCGCGATGGAATGAGGCCGACATGGCCGATGACCGGTATGGCTTCGTCGGCCATCCGCTTGATCGTGGCGTAGCCGGCGCTGCAATAGACCGCGTCGGCGCTAGCCTTGTAGAGCCGGAAGGCCCAGCGGACAAAATCGTCTGATGTGCCGATCTCGAAAAAGTTCTCGCCCGGCATGGTGAACAGGCTGGGGGCTGCGTCGCGGTATTGCGGGTTGAGCACCAGTTCGGGCGGCACCGAGACGATGTCGACCCCCGCCCGCTCGGCGGCCTCGGCTTCGTCCATCGTCAGCACACGCAGCATGGTCAGCTGACGCTTGCCCTTCATGGCGCGCAGGTCGGCGACGGTTGGTCTTTTTCGGCTCATCGAAGGGGTTCCCTCTGTCACGTGCTGCGGTGGGTCAGCCGATCTGGATCATCACTTTGCCGGCCTCGACCTTCACCGGATAGGTCGCGAGATTGACGCAAACCGGTGCGCCCTTGGCGGCACCGGTCTTGTAGTTGAAACGGCCATTGTGCTTGGGGCATTCGATGATGTCGTCCATCACCAGCCCGTCGGCCAGATGGGTCTTCTCATGCGTGCAGAACCCGTCGGTGGCGAAGAACTCGTCGTCCGGGCTGCGATAGATGGCGAAGCTGCGTCCGCCATGGTCGAAGCGGATGACGTCCTCTTCCTCGACATCATGGATGCCACACGCTTCAACCCAGTCGGCCATCTGTCTCTCCTGCAACTTTATTCCGCTGCCGCCGGGACGGTCAGGGCGTGGAACTCCTCCCGGTACGGCCGCGCCGTCGGTGGCAGCTCGCGCTTGAGGAAATAGTCCTCGTACTGGAGTTGTTTGATGAGCACTGGCCAGACTTCGCGATAGGCATGCCACATCGAAGGGTTCGGCTCCGGCAGGTCATGCTTGATCAGGTCATGCAGCTTCGGCAACGCGTGATAGGGTACCATCGGAAACATGTGATGTTCGACGTGGTAGTTCATGTTCCAGTAGATGAAGCGGCTGATCGGGTTCATGTGGACGGTGCGCGTGTTCAGCCGGTGGTCAGTGACATTGTCGGCGAGGCCGATATGCTGCAGCAGCCCGGTCAGCACCATGTGCCAGCTGCCGTAGAGGCGCGGCAGGCCGATCAGCACCAGCGGCAGGAATGACCACAAATAGAGCGCCAGCGCGAACGCAGCGACATAGATGGCAACATGCCAGCGCGCGGCGATGACAGCCTTGGGCTGTTCCATCTCGGGTACGAAGCTTTTTTCGTCGGGCGAGAGGTTGCCGAACGCGTTGCGCACCAATGTCGGCAGTGAATAACGGAAATCGAGGACACCGGTGAAGGCAAGTGCGGCGCGCAACAGGTCCGGCGGGCGCATCACGGCGATCTCGGCGTCGCGGCCGACGATGATGGTGTCGGTATGGTGGCGGGCGTGGCTCCAGCGCCAGGTCACCGGATTGCGCATCAGCATGAAGCTGGCGATCTGGTAGACGACGTCGTTCATCCAGCGGGTGCGGAAAGCGGTGCCATGACCGCATTCGTGCCAACGCGAGTCGCTGGAGGAGCCGTAGAGCACGCCGTAGACGAACAAGAACGGCAGGCACCACCATGTACCCCAGAACCAGATGCCGCCGGCGGCGGAGCCGAGAATGGCGAGAATCCAGATCACGGTGTCGCGGATTGCAGGCCCGTCGGAACGCTGCATCAGCTCCTTCATCGCCTTGCGCGAGACGTCGGTGTGATACCATTCGGCCGAGGCCAGCCCGGTCTCGATCGCGGTCCGCGTGCTTTCGCCGACCAGGCTGTAGTCGCGCTTTGTCTTGCCAGCCGTCATCATAGCCTCCGGATAGTGAACCGGGCGGGCTGATCGGCCTGCCCTTTCTGGCGGCGCGCGCCCGTCATTGACCTCTGCCCCCGAGCATCGCAAAAACGCCCGACGGCATCGGGTAATCCTCTTGCGGCTGCATGGCGGTCGCGGCGATCCGCTGCTCGCATGCGGCGATCGCGCCGGCGCCGTCGAGAACGCGAAACACCACATCATAGGAGCGGCTGTCGCCATGCTCCAGCCAGATCATTTCGCTGCGTTCGCGCGCGGCGAGATTGCCGAGCACATGATGCGTCGAGGGCTCGATGCCCAGCGCATACTGCCCCGCCTGGAAATTCTGCCATTGGTAGGCGCAAGGCAGCTGGTCCTTGCGCGTCACCACTTCAAAGCCAAGCCCGAGCTGATCGTTGACCACAGCCACGGGCACGTCGCCATTGGCATCGGCCGCCATCTCGTGCTGCCAGACCTGCTCGCTGAAACCCAATTGCGGCGCCGGCACCGTGCGGTAACCGACTTTCTGCGCACGGTAGCGCTCGCCGCCATGGCCGGCCCAGACGACATCCCGGATCGGCGCCAGATAGCGCGAGCCTTCGTCGAGCAAGGGATTGCTGACATTGACGTGGTAGAAATACATATGCGGCGTGCGGTTGAAGCCGTGATTGACGACACGGTCGAAGAGCCGGATCTCGTTGCCGCCGACATCGGCCTCGATGCGCCGCAGGAGATGCAGATCCTCGCCGAACACCGCCGACTGCTGGACCATGCCTTCGGCCCACAGCACGCAGCGGTCGCCGTCCCAGGTCTCGCCATAGCCGGTCAGCCTGGCCGGAATGGTGCCGACGCGGCCATGCAGCGAATGGACCACGGTCTTCTTGCCTGGGTAGTTGTAGTTTTCGGCCGGCACTTCTTCCCGACCCAATATGTGGTCGAGACCGCACGTCACCAGCAGACCGGAGAACGACCGAGCCCAGCCCAGCCCCCCTTCCCCCTCATGCTCGTGCAGACCGGGGTTGCGAAAACCGCTCGGCGAATGCCAACCGATCGCCTGGCCCTTGAAGTCGCAGTCGGCGATATCGAGTGCCCGGTCGACCAGCGCGGTGAAGCGCAGGCCCGAGCCGGTGCGGAACTCCAGCATGCGTATGCCGCGTTCCACACCGTCGCCGAGTGTCATCAGCCGCACGCCGGCGAATTGCGACAGCATGCCCGAGCGTTCTCGGACCTGCCGTCGCGACAGCGTCTTGCCGTAGAGTTCTACCATGTCACGGCCGCTTCTTCACTTCACTGTCGTCCCTTCAACCGGCGGCGCGCGGTGACCATCACAGGCCGTTGGCGCGGAACTTCCCGTCGAGGAATTTCTTGGCGCGCGGCACGTCGTCTTCGGCCAGATGCTCGATGATGACAGGGATGTTCGGATGCTTTTCGGCCAGCCGCTGGAGATAGAGATCGTAGTTCAGCGAGCCGAGGCCGGGCGCCGGCAGCTCGATCTCGCCAACACCGCGGAATGTGTGGCTTTCCATGGCGTTGTCATCGCCGATATCGGCGTGCTTTTCGGATTTGTCGCTGCCCGAACGCTTGACGTCCTTGGCGTGGGCGATCTTGATCTTGTCGGTCAGTGTGTCGAACACCTGGTTCAGGATCTGGTCCATCCTGTCGATGTTGTGCGTCTCGAAATAGTTGGTCGGGTCCATCAGCAGGCCGAGGCCGGGATGATCGACCTGGGCGAACATCCTCACCGTTTCCTCGACCGAGCCGACGACGTTGTTGACATAGGTTTCGAGCAGGAAGACCGCGCCGTGGTCATAGGCCGTCTGCGCGAGGTCGGCGACCACCTTGCGGCATTCCTCGAAACCTTCCTCGGTCTTGTTCTTCGGGTGATGCACCCAGTCGGATTCGGTGTTGTAGGTGCCGGTTTCCGAGATCACGTAGGGGCTGCCGAAATGGCGGGCGTTGCGGATGATCTCCTTGAGGTAGCCGACACGCTTGTCGCGCTCGGCCTTGTCCGGATGGATGATGTTGGTGTAGCCCGACACGCAGCAGATCGGCAGATTGTGTTCGCGAAACGTGTCGCGGACTTTCTTGGCCTTGTCCTTGGTGATCTGTCCGGCCGACAGGTCGACATCCCTGAAATGCAGGTCAAGCTGCACCGTGTTGAAATCGAGCCCGCGGATCTTCTTCGCCGTCTCTTCGAGACCATACGGGAAATAGCCCGTGAAAATACCTGCCTGCATCATGATGTGAATTCCTCCCTGTAAGCGATTCAGTTGACTGGTGATTCGGTTGTGGTGATCAGACGGCGATTTCGGAAAGCCTGACCGTGCGGCCTTCGTCGATCGAGCGGTAGCCCGCCTCGACCAGCGCCATGGTCTTGACGTTGTCGGCGACGGAAAGCGCCGGCGGCGTGCCGGTCTTCACCGCGTGCTGCAGCTGCTCCATCACGCCGATGAAGGCATGCGGGAACCACATCGTGTCCCAACGCGGCGTCACCCACGCGCCGCCGGTTGTCTCGGTCGAAGCATAGGTCAGCGTCGAGGCAGCGCCAGTTGGCCAGCCAATGCTGCCCTTGGCGACACCCTTGGTGCCGTCGACGCGCCAGTTGATGTGCTGGTCGTCCTTGTAGTCGTCCTGGCGCGGGCCGGACCAGACATCTTCCAGCGACACGGCGAGCACGCCGGACGGAAAGCGCAGCGTCGACACGGTGATGCCGTCCGAATGGTCGAATTTCGTGCGTGGATCCTTGCGGGTCAGCGTCGTGATCTCATCCGGGTCGCCGAACAGGAAGCGCAGTACGTCGAGATGGTGCACGCTCATATTGGCGAGCGTCAGCCGGTCGTAGTCCTCGAGGAAGCTCTGCCAGTGCGGAATGGCGTGCATGTCGATCTGCGCGAAGACGATGTCGCCCAGCGCGCCGCTCTCGATGATCTGCTTCAACACCCGCATCGACTGGTCATAGCGCATGTTCTGGTTGACCGAGAGAATCTTGCCCGCCTTCGCCGCCTCATCGCGCAGCTTGACCGCTTCCTCGACCGAGAGCGCCAATGGCTTCTGCGCCAGGATCGCCATGATGTGCTTCTGCTTCAGCGCGTGGCGGATCAGAGCCGGTTGCTGGTCGGGCGGAAAGGCAAGATCGATGATCTCGACATTTGTATCCTCGATCAGCTTTTCCGGCGTGTCATGGACGGTCGGGATGCCCCAGCGCTCGGCGACTTTCTCGGCGCTGGCCCTGGTGCGAGAGGCGATCGCCACCACAGGGAAGCCGGCTTCCTTGTAGGCGGCGAGATGGCACTCGGCCATGATCATGCCGGCACCGACGCAGCCGATCCTGTATTCTTTCGTGCGCACCTTCACGTCCGGCTCGAAGCCATTGTCTGCCATCTGATCCTCCCGAAGGTCTTTTCTTGCGGCTGCCGTCATTTTGCCAGCGCTGCCCCGCTTTGCCCGAAATAATGCACGCGGGCCGGCTCGCAGGATATCGCCACCATGGCATCGGGCCTGATGTCAGGCTGGCCGCGCAGCAATGCCTTCAGCCGCGCCTGCCCGGCAGCGAGCGTCACCACGGTGTAGCCGCCAAGCGGCTCAACCTCGAACACCCGCGCCGGGCGGCCCGAGCCCCCGCCAGCCCACGGTCCAACCTTGATATCTTCCGGCCTGAGCCCGATCTCGACGGCATCGGCGGGAGCAGCCTTGTCGGCAATGCGGATCGTGCCTTCGGCCGCTTCGACACCGTCCTGGCCGCGCGCCGATCTGAGGATGTTCATCATCGGCGAGCCGAGCAGCCGCGCCACATAGGTGCTGGCCGGGCGGTCGTAGATTTCGGCCGGTGCGCCGATCTGCCTGATGCTGCCGTCCTCGAGGATGGCGATGCGGTCGGCGACCGACATCGCCTCTTCCTGGTCGTGCGTGACATAGATCAGCGTCTTGCCGAGCTCGCGCTGGATCCGCTTCAGCTCGACGCGCGTCTCCTCGCGCAGCCTGGCGTCGAGCGCCGAGATCGGATCGTCCATCAGATAGGCATTGGGATCGCGCACCAGCGCCCGGGCAATCGCCACACGCTGCCGCTCGCCACCCGAAAGCTGCGCCGGCGGCTTGTGCAGGATATGACCGATATGCAGCTTTGCCGCGACGTCGGCGACCCGCCTTTTGATCTCCAGCTCGGCGACCCGGCGTTCGACCAGGGGGAAGCGGACATTGTCGAGCGCGCTCATATGCGGAAACAGCGCCAGGTTCTGGAACACCATCGCCACGTTGCGTTCGGCCGGCGACACCATGTTGACCGGCTTGCCGCCGATCAGGATTTCTCCGGTGTCAGGCGTCTCCAGCCCGAGCACCAGGCGCAGAATTGTCGACTTGCCCGACAGCGGCGGACCGAAGAAGCAGAAGAACTCGTTGTCGTTGACCGTGAACGAGGCGTCATCGACGGCGAGTGTCTTGCCGTAGCGCTTGGTCACATTGCGAAAGACGATATCGGCCATCTCAACCTGCCTTGATCGCAAGGCCGGTAGCGGCGTCGAAGACACGCACCGACGACGCGGCGGGCGCGACGACGGCGGTGTCGCCGATCGCCAGTCCGACATCATTGTCGAACACCGTCTTTACCGCGCTTTCGCCCTCGCCGAGATGGACGATGGTGCGCGCACCGATCCGTTCGACGAAGCTTACCGGCATGGCGAGACCCCGCCCGTTTTGCACCAGGGACGCCTGTTCGGGCCGAAATCCGTAAAGCACCTCGCCGCGCGCGCCGCGCAAGGCCGCCGCGAGCGCGTCCGGCAGCGGCGGCGTGACGCCCAGCGGCCCGAGATCGACGACCAGCCCACGGTCGCTCTCCGTTGGACTGCCCTTGA
Organism: Mesorhizobium sp. P2_A8; assembly: GCF_056404935.1. NCBI lineage: Bacteria > Pseudomonadati > Pseudomonadota > Alphaproteobacteria > Hyphomicrobiales > Phyllobacteriaceae > Mesorhizobium > Mesorhizobium sp. P2_A8. The sequence goes on along the minus strand of NZ_JBFUDB010000006.1, from coordinate 79,180 downwards.
GCAGGTTCATGCCCGGCGCGCCGATGAAGCGGGCGACGAAGACATTGGCCGGATCGTTATAAACCTCGAGCGGCGTGCCGACCTGCTGCAGCACGCCATGATCCATGACAGCGATGCGGTCGGCCATGGTCATCGCCTCGAGCTGATCGTGAGTGACATACACCATCGTCTGGCGGAACTGTCGCTGCAACTGCTTCAGTTCGGTGCGCATGACGGCCCGGAAAGCGGCGTCGACATTGGAAAGCGGCTCGTCGAGCAGGAAGATCGCCGGCTCCATGATCGCCGAGCGGCCGATCGCCACCCGCTGCAATATGTTGACCGACAGCCGATCGGCCTTGCGGTCGAGCAGCGGCGTCAGCTGCAGCATCTCGGCAATGGCGCCGACGCGGCGATCGATCTCGGCCTTCGCCGCACCACGCATCTTCGGCCCGTAGGCGAGGTTCTGGCGCACCGTCATATGCGTGAAAATGGCATAGTTCTGGAAGACGAAACCGACGCCGCGCCTGCCCATCGGCACGCCGGCCATGTCACGCTCGCCGAACAGGATCTTGCCGCCGGTCGGCTCCTCCATGCCGGCGATCATGTTCATCGTCGTCGACTTGCCGCAGCCCGACGGCCCAAGCAGCGCCATGAACTCGCCGTCCGATATGGCAAGATCCATCGTCTTCAGCGCCGTGAAGTCGCCGAACTTCTTGACCAGGCTCTGCAGGTGGATGGCACTCATACCGGCACCTCGCGCGACCGCGCCATGCGCTTCATGGCCAACACCGCGACGATGGAGAGCACGATCAATATGGCCAGCGCGATCGCCGCCACATAGCCCCAGATCAGGTCCTGCGTGGTGAGCTTGTAGATGTAGACGGAGATGGTTTCGGTGGCGACGCCGGGGCCGCCGCCGGTCATGATGTAGAGCGTATCGAAGATCTTGAAGTTCTCGATCACCCTGATCGCCAGCGCGATAATGATGATCGTCTTCATCTTCGGCAGCACGATGGTGACGAAGCGCTGCCACGGATTGGCGCCGAGCAGCGTCGCCGCCTTGATCTGGTCCTCGGGCACGCCGACCAGGCCGGCAAGCAGGATGAGGAACATCAGCGGCGTCCACTGCCAGATGTCGGCGACCATGACGGCAAACAGCGCCAGCGTCGGATCCGAGAGCCAGGCGATGGTGACGGGAGAGCCGGTAAGCGACGACAATATGTCGTTCACCGGTCCGCCCGACTGGAACAGCATGAAGAACATGTAGCCGGCCACCGCCGGCACCACCATCATCGGCATCAGCAGGATCGAGTAGAAGATGCGTTTGCCGGGGAAATCGTCGGCAAACAGCGTCGCCAGCGCCAGCCCGAGCAGGAATTCCGCCGGCACGCAGACGATCATGACGATGGCCGTACGCTGCAGGGCGCTCCAGAAGCGCGCATCGGCGGCAAGGTCGGTGTAGTTGGCGAAGCTGTTCCACAGCGACCAGGCGTTCCACCAGCCAAGACCCGACAGCGGCGACCAGTCGGTGACGCTGATGTAGAGCTGCATCAACAGCGGGAAGGCCGAGATGAACAGCACGAGGATCTGCGCCGGCAGCGTCAGCCGGAAGCCGAGCCTTGCCCCTTCGTCGCGCAGGACCGGTCTTGCCTGGACGGTTTTCATCGCGTCCTCTGTAATCGTGGCCATCACCGCGCTCATTGCTTGAGCGCCCCGAAAGTCAGCCCGCGCACCAGATGGCGCTGGATGGCAATGCCCATGATGACGGGCGGCACGGCGGCGATGAGGCCAAGGGCTGCCTTGGCGCCATAGAGCTGCCCGGTCATCGAGGACGACAGCGAAGCCATGTAGACCGGGATCGTCACCCATTCGCGCGTCGTCAGAAGCAGCGCGATCAGATAGTCCGACCAATTGAGGATGAAGACGAACAGTGCGGCGCTGGCGAGCGGCGCGCGCATCATCGGCAGCGTGATGCGGGTGAAGACGCGCAGCCGCGAACAGCCTTCGACAAGTGCGGCCTCCTCGATTTCGCGCGGCATGTCGTCGAAGAAGGTCTTCATCAGCCAGAAGGCGAAAGGCAAGGTGACGATGCCGTAGATCAGCGACAGCCCCCACCAGCTGTCGGTGAAATTGAGGAAGGCCCACATGATCATCACCGGGATCATGACCGCCATCGGCGGAAACAGCCTGAGCTGGATCAGCGCCAGCGGCAAGTTCTGGCCCGAGCCGAAACGTGACAGGCCGTAGGCGGCGGCCGTGCCCGCCGACATCGCGATCACCGTGCCGAACACCGCCGACAAGAGCGACGAGGCGATCGGCTTCAGCGCTGTGCGGTCGAGCGCGACGATCAGATTGTTGGTGGATTCGCCGAAGACGAAACGGAAATTGCTGAGCGTCGGGTTCTTCGGCCACCATGTCAGGTCGGCACCCGTCGCCGACCATTCGGCGATCGGCTTGAAGGCCATCGACACCATCCACAGGATCGGCACCAGCGTCACCGCCATGGCCGCGAAGATCGCGGCGTAGCGGAATATCTCGAAAGGCATGGAACGCTTCATCTGGCGGCTTTGCTGGTGGCGTTGCGGGCGGAGGGGAGAAGCAAGCTCCTCCCCTCCTTCGATGTGATCCTGGGAGAAGGATCAGGCGATTGGATCGAGAACTGTCGGCCAGGCCTCCTTGTTGGACTTGATGGCTTCGAGCAGCTTGTCCTCGCCGGTGCGCCGGGCGATCTTCTTCCACTCGGCTTCGGTGTCGGCCATCGCCTGATCGGCGGTCTTGGCCTTGGTCAGTGCCGCCATGAGGTTCTCGTCCAGCGCATTGTGGAAGGCTGTCGCGCCGGGATAATTGATGGTCGGCACCGTCCGCGCCACCGTCTCGCGCACAATGTCCATGTGGTAGGCATGGTAGGTCTGGCGCACCAGCGGATCGGAGAAATCCGAAAGCCGGAACGGATCCAGATAACCGCCGGGATTGGCGCTCATCCAGGCGTAGATGCGGGCGGAGCCCAGCCATTGCAGCAAGAGATAGGCGACTTCCTGGTTCTTCGACTGTGACGAGACCATGCCGGTCAGCGAGAACCAGAGGACGGAACGGCTGATCAGCTTGCCGTCTATCTCGCGTCCGGGCGGCAGCATTGAACCGATCTTGCCGGTGACAGCTGAATCCTTGTTGCCGGCATTGTCGAGGAATTTCGGCAGGTTGGAGAAGGCGCAGGTCATCGCCGCACCACCCTTGGCGAAATTGCCATACTGCTCAGGCCAGCCCCACGAGATCGCATCCGGCGAATGATGCGACAACGATGCGATATATTCGTTGGTGGCGGCGATGCCTTGCTCCGAATTGATCAGCGGCTTGCCGTCATCGCCAAACAGGAACTGGTTCGGCGAGGCCATCGAGACATAGCGCTGGTACCAGTTGGTGTAGCCCCAGCCCTGGTTGCGCAGGTCGGTCGAGCCAAACAGGCCCTTGTCCGGGCGCTGGAAGAAGGCGGCGATGTCGCCATGCTGCTTCCAGGTCTTCGGCGGCGCCAGATCGTAGCCATACTTGTCCTTGAAGGCCTTCTTCTCGGCCTCGTCGCCGAACAGGTCGGTGCGGTAGACCCAGGTCTGGAAGTCTCCGTCCAGCGACACGCCATAGTTCGAGCCGCGATATTTGTTGAGCAGCGACACGCCCTTGGCGCCGTTGACATAGCCGGTGACCGGATCGTCCCACTCGGGCTTGTACTGCGCGACAAAGTCGTCGAGCTTGGCGATCCCGCCGGTTTCGGCGAGGTCGCCGAGGCGGTTCCATTCCGTCGAGTAGATGTCGTACGCCCCACCCTTGGTGGAGATGTCCTGCATCGTCTTGGTGAATTCCTGGCCATTCGGCAGGCCGACGATTTCGATCGGAATGCCGGTTTCCTTTTCCCAAAGATCCTTGATCGACGGCGCGCCGGCCGGGAACGGCTGCGTTAGCTGGCCGATCGAACCGTCCGACAGGCCAAGCACGATCTTGGCCGGCGCCTTGCCGGAACCCTTCAGCGCCTTCGCCGCCTCGATGGCGCGGCCTTCCGGCGTGTCGGCGCCATACTGGTAGTGCTCGGCTCCATCGAAGCCCGTCGGGCCGCCGATCATGCCTGGCGCCAGCGCGTCGGCCGCATAGGCGCGGCTCGGACGAATGAATTTCGGTGCAATACCAGCGGCGGCCATGATCACGGCCGCTTTTCCTCCGGACGCCAGCAAGCGGCGCCGCGACATGCGGATCAAGTCAGACATTGAACTCCTCCTCAGGGCCACGTTTCCTCCACGACCCGATGAAGGATATTGACGGCAGCATGGCAAGGCTGTCAACATCATAAATACTCAAAACACATCACAATATTGCAAATAGGGCAGAGAGATGCGTCATACCGGGATCCATACATCGCTCCAGGTGCCTCGATTTGAGGGAAAATCAATCTTGCCAGCTCTGCGCAGCCCTGCCCGACGATTTGATTTAGCCCGGCGGCTTGCGCATCGGCCAAGGGCGGATACATCATTTCCCATCAGAATCGCGGATGACACAGAAGCCGTCGCCAGCCGACCTGACGCATGCAGGAGATGAAAGACAGTGCGGTCCACCTTGACTGACATAGCCCGGGAAGCCGGTGTCTCGGCCGCCACGGTCGACCGAGTGCTCAACAATCGCTCCGGCGTGCGGGCGCGCACGCGTGAAATCGTGCTCGAAATGGCGCAGCGGCTCGGCTACATCGCCGAAAGCCCGAACGGGGCGCCGCCGCGGCATTTGCCCGGCGATGTCATCCGGCTCGACTTCGCGCTTCCGGCCGGCACCAATTCCTTCATCAAGATGCTGCACCGGCAGATCGAGGCGCAGGCGCAGTCACGGCCCGACCTCGATGTGCACATCGCCACCATCGAAGGTTTCAACCCGGACGGCCTCGCCCGCCTGCTGCAGGAATTGCGCGGACACACGCAAGGCGTCGGCGTCATCGCACTCGACCATCCGACGGTGCGCGAGGCGATCCGCTCGCTGTCGGCCAACGACATCAAGGTGGTGACCATCGCCTCCGACATCCTGCATGTGCCGAGGGTTGCCTATATCGGGATAGACAACCGCGCCGCCGGGCGGCTTGCCGGCTATCTGCTCAACCGCTTCATGGGATCGGGGCGTCCGGGCAAGGTGGCGCTGTTCGCCGGCTCGCTGTCCTATCGCGGCCACGAGGAGCGCGAGATGGGATTCCGCCATATCCTGATGGAAGAATCGCCCAATCTGCAGATCGTCGAGATGCGCGAAATGCTCGACGACCGCGAAAAGGCCTATTCGGAGGCGTCGGCGCTGCTGGAACGGCACCCCGACCTTGCCGCGATCTACAATGTCGGCGCCGGCAACACCGGCATCGCGCGCGCGCTCAAGGAACGCGGTCGCGCGCAGTCCATGGTCTTCCTCGGCCATGAGGTGACCGACGGCACCAAGGACCTTCTGCTCGATGGCACGCTCGACGCGGTCATCGACCAGAACCCGCGCGTCGAGGCCCGTGAGGCGCTCAACACCTTGACCCATGCGGTCAGGGGACTGCCCTATGAATTGCACCAGCCAAGGCTGCAGGTGATCTTCAAGGAGAATATCCCGGAAATCTGACGGGTTGGACAAGCGGGGCGGCACGGCGAAGGCCCGCCCCATCGGAGCTTCTGGTCTACTGGACGGCGGCGACTTCCGCGGCCGCAGCGTCGACAAAGCTCTTGTCGACCCATTTGCCGTAGTCGATCGAGCGCTTCAAAAGCCCGGCACCGGCCATGAATTTTTCCTCGCCCTGCAACGCGGCGATCGCATCGTCGGTGAGTTTCGGATCCTGGTGGAATACGCCGTCGGCATAGGTCTTGCGGACGGATTTTTCCGACGACTTGGTCGCCTCGACAAAAATCTTGATCGTCTCCTCGGGATGTGCGTCGGCCCAGCGCGAAATCTCGATGTCGACCTTCAGCAGCCGCTTGACGAGATCGGGGTATTTCGCCGCGAAGGCGCCATTGACCGAGATGACGTTAGGCACGTTCCATTCCGGATGGGTGCCGGTGTCGAAGAGCACGCGCGCCTCGCCGGTGTCGACCAGCTTGGCCGCGGTCGAATCGGTCTCGACGATGGCGTCGATGTCGCCGCGCAGCAGCGCCGGGCCGGACGCCTCGAAAGGCAGGTTCAGCCCTTCGACGTCATTGGTGGTCAGGCCGACGCTGTTCAGCGCCTTGCTGAAATTCGAATGCCGCACCGTGCCGGTGAGATAGGCAACCTTCTTGCCCTTGAGATCCTGTAGCGTCTTCAGCGGCGAGTCGGCCTTGACGACGATGTAGGAGCCGCCGGCCTTCACATAGCTCGACAGGCCGATCAGCTTGACGTCGGCGCCGGACGCGGCGACGCGCAGCGCCGGATTGTTGCCGGTATAGGTGAACTCGATCGCACCGGTCGCCAGCGCGGTCGTCGCCTCGGAGCCGCCATTGAAGGTCACCAGTTCGACCTTGATGCCGTCCTTGGCGAATTCCTTCTCCCACCAGCCGCCCTTCTGGGCGAGGACGAACTTGAGATGCCCGGGTGCAGTGCTGCCGATGCGGATGACCTCCGGCTTGTCCTGCGCGAAGGCCGGCATGCCGCCAAGGCCGATGACGACGGCAATGGCGCCCTTCAGGAGAAGCCGGCGGAATCCGTCGAATGAGATGGTGGACATGGGGAAAATCCTTCCTGATTGGATGAATGAATGAGCTAAATGAGCGAGGTCTCGGACTGGCCCTTCCAGGCGGTCGCCCAGCGTTCGAACCAGACGAGCAGGTAGTTGACGGTCAGCCCGATGACGGTCAGCGTCAAAATTCCGGCATACATGTCGGCCGTTTCCATCATCAGCTGCGAGTTCTGGATGAGGAAGCCGAGGCCGGATTTTGCCGCCAGCATCTCGGCGCCGATGACGGCGAACAGTGAGGATTTCACCGCGAGCCGTGCGCCGGCGACAATCGAGGGAATGCTGGCGGGCAGGATGACTTTTCGGAACAGATCGAAGTCGGACGTGCCCATCGAGCGCGCCGCCTTGATCAGCAGTGGATCGACCGACTTGACGCCGCTGATCGTGTTGACGAGGAGAAAAAACACCGACGAGTAGAAGGTGATCGCCACCTTCGATTCCTCGCCGATGCCAAGCAACAGGATAAACACCGGCAGCAATGCGAATTGCGAGGTGTTGCGCAGTGTCTGCACCAGTAGATCACTGACCTTCTCGAACAGCGAATAGCGTCCCATCAGCAGCCCGAGGGGAATGGCGACCATCACGCCAAGCGCGAAGCCGATCGCCGCGCGCTGCAGGCTGATGCCGATGTGTTCGATCAGCACGCCCGAGGCGAGCAGGTCCCACCAGGCGACCAGCACCTCGCTCAGCGGCGGGAAGAAGATGCGGTTCAGCCAGCCGAGCCGTGGCGCGACCTCCCAGAGCAGGAAGAACAGGCCGAGCAGCGGCAGGCCATAGAGGAAAGTGCCGTGGCTCGTTCTCTTGCGCCGGGCCTTGGAACTGTAGGCCTTGATGGCCGGCACTCTCGCGGCGGCCACCGTTTCGCCAGCTCCGGCAAACAGATGAAGAGCTCCGGCAGTGCCAAACTTTTCGGTCAGATAGGCCATGGATCTAGCTCCTCAATGGCTGAAGGCTGGCGACAGCGTCCAGTCCTTCTGCGCCTTGTTGACCTCGTCGCGCAGCACGTCCCAGACGCGGGCGCGATACCCGTTGAATTCGGCGCTGGCGCGGATGTCGCCGTCGCGCGGCCTTGGCAGGTCGATGTCGATGATCTCCTTCACCGTGCCAGGGCGCGCGGTCATCACCACCACCCGGTCGGCGAGGAAGATCGCCTCGTCGATCGAATGTGTGACGAAGATCACCGTCGTCTTGATCTTGCCCCAGATCCGCAACAACTCGCCTTGCAGGAGCTCGCGCGTCTGCTGGTCGAGTGCCGCGAACGGTTCGTCCATCAGCAGCACTTCCGGATTGCTGGCGAGCGCACGCGCGATCGCCACGCGTTGCTGCATGCCGCCGGAAAGCTGGTTGGGGAAACGGTCCTCGAAGCCGGCAAGGCCGAACAGCGACAACAAATGCCGCGCGGTGGCCGTGCGTTCGGCCTTGGCGACGCCGCGCACTTCCAGCGCATATTCGATGTTGGCCAGCGCCGTGCGCCAGGGAAACAGCGCGTATTGCTGGAAGACATAGCCGGTCTTCGAGTCAGGCCTGGTGATGCGCCTGCCGTCGAGCTGGACGTCGCCGCCGGTCGCTTGCGTCAGCCCGCCGATGATATCGAGCAGCACTGACTTGCCCGAGCCGCTCGGGCCGACCAGCGTGATGAACTCGCCCTTGCGGACGGAAAGATCGACGCCGTCGAGCACGGTGACGCGGTCGGTCGCCTCGCCATCGACGGTGACGAACTGCCCCGGCTTGAGTTGGAAGGTCTTGCTGATGTCGCTGACGACGATGCGGTCCATGTTTGGGCGGTCCATGCCTGTCTCCGATCGGTTCACTGGGCCACGCGGATGCGGTGCGTCGGGTCGAATTCCGAGCCGCCGGCCTTGCCGCGCTTCCAGCCGAGCGCGCGGGCATAGCCGCCGAACAGCTGGCGCGCCTCGGCTTGCGCCTCGGTGATGCCGGTCGGCCCTTCGGCGAATTCGGCCACATAAAGCGCGTCGGTCGGGCAGTAGATCTCGCAGAGAAAGCAGGTCTGGCAGTCGTCCTGGCGGGCGATCACAGGCACGCCGCTCTCAGTCGCGTCGAACACATTGGCCGGGCACACCTTGACGCAGATGTCGCATTCGACACAGCGCGTCGCCGAGACGATCTCGATCATGACGCCAGCTCCGCCAGCCGCTCGGGCGCCCCGGCGATGCGGAACTCATCGACGCCGGTGATGACCAGCCGGTGCGCCAGGGCCGGGCTCTTGCGCGGCAGATCGGTGCGGCGATGCATGCCACGGCTTTCGGTGCGGTGCAGCGCGGCGGCCACCGACCAGCGCCCGGCAGCCGCGATCGATGCCGCCTCGCGCGTGCGGACCCGATCCAGCCCCTCGCCCCGCAGATGGTCGCGCACGTCGCACCAGACGCTCTCCAGCCGCAAGCCGCTTTTCTCCAGGCCCTCGCCGCTGCGGAAGAAATTCTTGTCGAGCGGTGTCACCTCGTTGCGCACCGTCTCGATCACCTCGCCTGCCGAGATGTCGGCGCGCAGCGATGCCGCCGGGCGCAGGCCGGCCTGGCCGAGCGGCTGCACCGTGCCGCGGAAGGCCTTGCCGCTCCGGCGCCTGGCATGCGTCGAGGCGCCCTTGCCGGCCCACCAGCCGCTGGCCAGCGCCCAGGAAGAATTGACGGCGCCGCCGCCGGACACCGCGCCGGTCATGATCTCGCGGCTGGCGGCGTCGCCGGCGACGTAGAGGCCGGGCACGCCGGTGGCGCAGTCGTCGGAGACGATGTCGATGCCGCCGGTGCCGCGTACCGTGCCTTCGGCGCGCAAGGTGATGCGGAACAGCTCGGTGAACGGGTCGATGCCGGCGCGGTCATAGGGCACGAAACAATTCGGCTGGCCCTGGCGCAGCCAGCCCTGCAGCGCCGGTTCGGCCTGATCGAGCCGCGCATAGACCGGGCCGTCGATCAGCGCGCGCGCCACCTCTTCCTCCCGATCGCCGATGCCGTTGCGCAACGGCTCGCCGGTTGGACCGAGGATCGGCGAGCTATCCTCGCGATGGAACGAGGCCCAGCGGAACGGCAGGCCCTTGTTCAGCGAAGAGCCGTATGGCGCCAGCGTATACTTGCCGGTGAACTCCATGCCCGACAGGCTGGCGCCGGCTTCCGCCGCCATCAGGTAGCCGTCGCCGGTCAAGCCGGTCGCGCCGAGGATGCGCTCGCGGAAGGCACAGCCGCCGGTCGCCAGCACCACGGCATTGGCGTCGACGCGCCAGTCCTGGCCAGCCTGCCGGGCGACACCGGCGGCCCCGACGATGGCATCACCATCCGACAACAATTCGAGTGCGGGATGATGGTCGAGCACGGTAACGCCGGCGAGGAGCACGCGGCGGCGCATGAAGCGCATGTAGTCCGGCCCGCGCAGATTGGCGATGTAGAGCCGGCCGTCGTCCTCGCTCGGGAAGGGATAGCCCCATTCGGACAGTTTCAGCAGGTTGCGGTAGGCGGTATCGACGCAGCGCAGCATCCAGCGCGGGTCGGCGAGTTCGCCGGTGCGCTGCCAGCGCCGCTCGACGACCGCATGCCTGTTGTCGCCCGGCGGCACGCACCAGGTGCCGGTGTTCGACGGCGCGGTGGCGCCGCTGGTGCCGAGATAACCCTTGTCGGCCAGCACCACCTTGGCCCCGCTCTCGGCCGCCGCGACAGCCGCCCAGGCCGCCGACGGACCGCCGCCCAGCACCAGCACATCGGCCTGGAGATGCAGCGCGTCGGAAGCGGATCGTTGCGGCTTTGGCATGGATACTCGGTGACTGGGTTCGTGACAGCGCTACGCGGCGCGGGCGGCGCTGGAGAACCACACCGGCTCGTTGCCGGCGCTCCATTTGATGTTGCAGCCGATCGACGGCACTTGGCTGGCGGCCGGTCTGCCGCCCTCCAGCACCGTGTCGACCGCCGCGCGCAGATCAGTGCCGGTTACCGGCTTGCCGTTGCCTGGCCGCGCGTCATCGAACTGGCCGTGATAGGCAAGCCGCCGGTCGGCGCCAAACAGGAAGAAGTCGGGCGTGCAGGCCGCGCCATAGGCCTTTGCCGTCTGCTGTGACGCGTCCTTGAGATAGGGGAAGGAATAGCCGAATTTTTCCACCTCTTCGCCGATGCGCGCCAGCGTCTCCTCCGGGTGCGCCTCATGGTCGTTAGCGTTGATCGCCACAATCTGAAGCCCCTTGGCGGCATAGTCCCTGGCAAAGGTGGCGAGCTCCTCGCGGATCAGCACGACGAACGGGCAGCGGTTGGAGATGAAGGCGACGAGCAAGGCCGGCTTGGCATCGAAATCGGCAAGCCGGTGCAGCACGCCATGGGCGTCGGGCAGCAGGAAATCGGCGGCCCTGGTGCCAAGGTCGATCGGGTTGGCCTCTGTCTTCGGCATCGATGCGCTCCCTTTTTCAACCGGTCCTACAGGCCAAGATGCGAGTGCTTTGAGCGATCGCAGTTAGTCTATTAATTTAGTAGAATTATAGGCTGGAGAGCACGCTGACGGTCAACCGCGCGGCTTAGAATATCGTGCCAATGTTTCAGGCCGAGCCGGCACGTTTGTTCGGGCGCGGGCTGTCTGGAAAGAAATGCGATTTGCGAAGGAAAGATTTGCTCGCAGTGGCGCCTTCAACGCGCCGGTTGGTGTTTGCGCTTCATCGCCTAAACGAGCCGTCGAAATGGCGACGCGAAGATGCGGGACGCAGTTCCGGTCCACTCAATCTGGCAATCGGCTGACGATCGCCCGGCCATCCGCGCTGAGGCTGATCGAGATACGGTCACCGGAAGCGATGCCGCCGATATCGCACACCACCAGAGGCATGCGGATGTCGTAGAGGAATTCGGCGACGATGGCGCCCACCGCAAGGATCGGGTCCGGCCGCTCCAAGAGAATGCCGGCCGGCGCCGTTCCCCTGCGGATCGCCTCGGCCAGAACCGATGACGAGGACGACGAGCCGCGCCCGCTCGGCAGGACTAGGATCCTGCCGGCGACATTCTGACCGAGACCAGGATGCGAATGATCCGATATGTCGCCGGTCTCGGCGTTGATGCCTCCCCAGAAGCTGAGCGGCTGCGAAAACACCAGCGCCTGGCCTGAAGCCTCACCGGCCAGTTGGAAAGCGCCGGACCGCTCGACGGCCCTGGTTTCCACTGGCTGCGTCATGAGGCGCTCCGCACAACATGCCCGACTGCTGCGGAGCGGATGCAATCCTTCATGTCGGCGAAGGCGACGGACACCCCGATATTGCCCGGCGCATAATGCGCCCATTTGCCGGAATTGGTCATCACCACGCCGTCGAGGCGCTCGAGGATCGAGGTCACATAGGTGCAGGTGTCTGCGACCGGGATCAGGCCGAAAGCCTCCATGCCGGCCAGCGCGCCCTCTTCCTGCAGCCGCGTCAGCGTCGCGCGCCCAGTGTTGACATAGATCGGAATGCGCCTGCGCGGCGCGACCTCGCGCAGCAACGGCAACAGGCGCATCCATTCCTCATGCGAGAAATGCGGCGTGCCCAGCGACACAGCCGCCAGCGGCGCGCCGTCCGGCACGGTCGACAGTCTGGCCAGCGCATGATCGATATCAGCGCGGGTGATGCCGATCGTCTCTTCCGGCGCATGGCCCTGGAACGCCTCCTCAAGCGTTCTTGCTTCCGGCGTGATGCCGACCGCATGGAACAACGCCACCGCGCCGGTGGTTGCCGCGGCAGCGCCCAACGCCTTCAACTGGTCCTCGTCGCGCGGCTGCGGCAGGCCTGCAATGACCGGAATGCGGTCGCCGCTCGCTTGCCCGACGATCAGCCCGACGCCGACGAACAGGCCGTCGCTCGGTTCCGGCTCGGCAACGGCCAGCTCGAACAGGATCCGGCCGCGCCGGTTCTCCCTTAGATGCAGCCCCCAGGCCGGCGCGCGCCCGGTCATGGCGCAGCACAGGTCGATGAAATCACCGTAGCGGTTGGTGCGGGCGCCGATGACCGAATTGGCAAAGACGATGGCGTTGGATTCGCCCCAGGCGATCTGCTCGCCGAAGCCGGGTCGGAACCGCGTCTGATAGGGCGCGCAGGTGAACGTCGCCTGACAGCCAAGCTCCAGATGGGCCTTCATCAGCCGCCGCGCCGGCACCTCTTCCGCCGCTGGCATCTTCACTATGCCGGGATGGATGAGATCGAACGAGCCGACATTCAATGTCGTCGGCACCCGCACACGGCCGCCGCCCTCGACCAGCCGTTCGACGAAATCGAGCCCTGCCTTGCCGTGGTAGAGACAGCCGTCGATATGCGAGCCGGCAATATCGAGCAGGCTGCCCGCCCCGACCGCATTGGAAAACGCGGCCAAGATCTTCATCGCGGCGGCTACGGACGGGCCGCGCTCGCCGTCGAGCATGGATCGGTCCTCGGCCGTCAATTCCAGCGTCATTGATGTGCTCCGGGCTCGTGCCCGGTTATGGTGTCCCTGATTACGAACAGTCTGGCAAGACCCAGCACGTGTCAGTTTGTAGCGATCAGCACCGTGCTCTCCGGCGACCAGCGCAGCACCACGTCCTGCCCCTCCGCCAGTCGCTCGATGCCGGTGTTCTGCACGATGACCTTGAGCGTTTGGCCGGCACGCTCGACGAAGTAAGTGCTGTTGTTGCCCGCGAAGATGCGTTTCGACACTTGCCCCCGCAGCACATTCGCGTTCGCGGCATCCGAAGCCCCTGCATCGGTGGCGATGCGGATCCGCTCGGGCCGCACGGCGCAGCTGGCCTTGGTGCCGGCGGCAAGCTTGGGGCCAGCACCCGCGGCGATCGCCGTGCCGTCCGCCAGCCGGATGCCGTCGCCGGTCGTGTCGCCGCGAAAGATGTTGGCGTCGCCGAGGAAAGTGGCGGCGAATTCGCTCTTCGGCCGGTCGTAGATCTCCTCGGGCGGGCCTTCCTGCACCAGCCTGCCGTCGCGCAAGATGCCGATGCGGTCGCTCATCGTCAGCGCTTCTTCCTGGTCGTGGGTGACGAAGATGGTGGTGATGCCGATCTCGCGCTGGATGCGTTTCAACTCGATCTGCATGTCGACGCGCAACGCCTTGTCGAGCGCGCCGAGCGGCTCGTCGAGCAACAGCACGCGCGGCTTGGTAACGATGGCCCGCGCCAGCGCAACGCGCTGGCGCTGGCCGCCGGACAATTGATGCGGCCGTCGGCCACCCAGCTTGCCGAGTTGTACGAGGTCGAGTGCGCGCTGCACCTCGTCGGCAATCACCGTCTTGGCCTCGCCACGCACCGACAGACCGAAGGCGACATTGTCGGCAACGCTCATATTGGGAAACAGCGCATAGTTCTGGAACACCATGCCGATGCGCCGCTTCTCGACCGGCACCCGCTCGACGCTCTCGCCACCGATCGCAATGCGGCCACTGTCGGGAAAGTCGAACCCGGCGATCTGCCGCAGCAGCGTGGTCTTGCCGCTGCCCGACGGTCCAAGCAGCGCATAGAAGCCGCCATCGGCGAAATCGATGGAGACGTCGTTCAGCGCCTTGTGCGCACCAAAGCTGCGCGAGACATTCGATACCTGCACGCCAGCCACTACTTCTCTCCGCCGAATTTGAAGAACCGTGCCGTGAGCAGCATCAGCGCCATCGACACGACAATGATGATCGTCGAGACCGCATTGATCTCGGGCGTGAAACCTTTGCGGATCGCCGCGTAGATTTCGACCGGCAGCGTGGTCTGGCCCGGCGTCGCCAGGAAATAGGACACCACGAACTGGTCGAACGACACCGCGAAGGCGAACAGCCCGCCGGCAATGACGCCGGGCATGATCCACGGCAGCGTGACGCGCCGCGTCACTTGCCACTGGTTGGCGCCGAGCGAGCGCGCCGCCTCTTCCAGTTCCGGCGCAAAGGTCTGCAGCCGGGCCGAGACGACGACGATGACATAGGGCAGCGCCAGCGCGACATGGCCGAGCAGGATCGCATGCAGGCCGCGGCCGATGCCGATGCCGAAGAAGAAGATCAGCATCGCCGTGCCGGTGATCAGCCACGGAATGGCGATCGGAGGAAACAGCAGCGCCTGCAGGAATTTCTTGCCGCGAAATTCATAGCGATAAAGCGCCAGCGACGCCGCCGAGCCGAGCACCGTGCAGATGATGGTGGTGATGATGGCGATCTCGACACTGTTCCAGGTGGCGGCAATCAATTGATCGTTCTGCCACAGCGATGCGTACCATTCTGTCGTCCATTCGAACGGCAGTTGGTAGAAGGGCGAGACGTTGAACGACATCAGGGCCATGATGATGATCGGCAGGTATAGGAAGGCGAGCAACAGCCAGATGTAGAGGCGGCCGAGCCATTCAAGGATGCGGGTCGTCGCCATCAAGCAGCCCTCTTGAGCACCGGCGAGGCCACCGCCAGGATGACCAGCACGACGGCCAGCAGGATGAAGGAGAGCGCCGCGCCCAGCGGCCAGTTGAACACCGCCACGAATTGGTCCTCGATGACCGTGCCGTAGAAGGTGCCAGTGCGGCCGCCGAGGATGCGCGGTTCCATGAACGAGCCGACAACCGGCACAAAAATCAGCGCCGCACCCGCTACCAATCCGGGCAAGGAGAGCGGGATGATCACCCGCTTCAAAACCTGCAGCCGCGAGGCGCCAAGCGAGCGTCCGGCCTCGATCAGCGAGTCGTCGATCGCCTGCAGCGTGAGGTAGCAGGTCAGCACCATGTAAGGCACGTAGGAATGCACCAGTCCGATGATCACGGCCGGATAGGAATACATCAGGTCGATGTTGATCTTGAACGGCAGCACCGCGTTGAGCGCCGTGTCGAGGATGCCGCCCTCGCGCAGCACCATCGCCCAGGAGAAGATGCGCACAAGCCCGTTCGACCAGAACGGCAGGATGACCAGCAGGAAGATCGCCTCGCGGCTGCGGCTCTTCAGCACCTTGGCCAGCACATAGGCAGCCGGGTAGCCGATGACGATGCACCACAGCGTCACCTCGAGGCCGAGGCGCAACGAGGCGAGCAGCAGCGTGAGATAGAGGCTTTGCGAGAAGAAGGCGGCATAGTTGCCGAGCGTGAACGCCCACGGCTTTCCCGACAGCGGCAGTTCGGTCATGAACGAGAAGAAGACCATCGCCGACAGCGGCAGGAAGATTGCCACCGTCAGCCAGAGATAGGCAGGCGCCAGCAGCGGCAATGCCGATCTCAGCCCGCTTCGCGACGCTGTCGCAGCTGCCATGATACCCTCCTCCCCAGGATTGAAAGTGCCAACCGGCGCGAACCGCCGGCTGGCCCGGACGCGAGCTTTACTTCACGTCGACCTTGAGCTGCTGCCAAAGCGCCAGATAGGCCTCGCGCTGTGCGTCGGTGATCGGCGCCTGGAACTGGATGCGCTTGGCCACTTCGGGGTCGCCCATCACCTTGCGGTTGAAGGCATCCTCGGGCAGAGCTTGCACTGCCTTGGTGTTCGCCGACACCGGCGCGCCCACCTTGGTGACCCATTCGACATAGAATTTCGGGTCGATCATGTAGTTGATGAAGGCCTCGGCGCCAGCGACGTTCTTGGCGCCGACCGGAATGGAAAAGGCGTCGAGCCAGGCGACGGCGCCTTCCTGCGGAACAACCAGCGCGACCGGCAGCTTGAAGTGCGTCTTGGCGCGGTCGGCCGAGCCGCTCCAATAGGTACCGATGTCGATCTGGTTGGATGCGACCATCTGGTTCCAGTCGTTCTCCGAGCTCCAGAACGTCTTGATCTGCGGCATCAGCGAGGTGAGCTTCGCCTTGACGGCGTCCATATCCTTGATGTCGTTGATGTTCTGGCCGGTGGCGATGGCGCCGAACTGCACCGCCTCGACGGCATCGTCACGAATGACGACACGTCCCTTGTGGGCGGCATCCCACATCTCGGCGATGCTGGTTGGCGGCTTGTCGAAGGATTTCTCGTTGATGGCGAGCGCCGTCAGACCCCACACCCACGGCACGCCATAGACCTTGCCGTCATGGACAAGCATTGGCGAGCCTGCCTTGTCCTTGCTGATGTCGGCGTAGTTCGGCAACTTGGAAGTGTCGATCGGCTGGATCAGCTTTCCGTCCATCGCCTGGTCGTTGAAGGCGGCATTGATCATGACGACGTCATAGAGGCCGGGATTGGTCCGGATTTTGGTCAGCATTTCCTGTTCGGAATTGAAGAAGTCGTTGATGACCTTGTTGCCGGTGGCCTTTTCGAAAGCCGCAACGGCCCACGGCTCGTCGGTTCCGTAGCCCTTCCAGTTGAGCACATGCACGTCGTCGGCCTTGGCGGCGAAGGCGAGTGCGGAGGTGAAGACGGCGGTCGCCGTCAGCAGAGCAGTCAAGTGAGGCATGCGCATGGTTGGTTCCTCTCTGTGGGTTTGCCCGCTTTCCCGGGCTTGTCAGGCTTTCTGGCAGTTATGCATTGGCCTCCTGTGTCCGGCCTGCGCGCGACGGGTCGGCGGCATGGCTAAGGAATGTCTGGATTTCGTGATCGGCCGGCGCCGACGAGCCGCCATGGCGGGTGACCGAAATGGCGGCCGCCGCATTGGCGTAGCGCGCTGCCTCGAAGGGCGGGATGCCGCGCGCCAGGGCGCCGACGAAGGCGCCGATATGGGTGTCGCCGGCGCCATTGGTGTCGATGGCGGCAACCTTGAAGCCGGCAATTGTCCGCGCCGAGCCATCGGCCAGCCGCACGAGGCAGCCCTTGGCGCCGGCGCGGATGACCACGCCCGCTGCCTTCGGGCAGTGATCGTCCAGCAGCCGCGCGGCGACCGTTTCAACGTCGCCCGAACCGGCAATCTCGCCCGCTTCCGTCGTGTTGCAGCTCAGCCAGGTGGTGCGGGCGAGTACCCGCGACAGGATGGGGCGCGGAATGTCCGATATCACCGGCGTCGGATCGAAGACGAGGGGAATGTCTGCCGGCAGTGCCTCGATCCAGTCGGTGAGCGCGTCGCGGCTTGCCGGATAGCTCAGCGTATAGCCGGAGGTGAACACCCAATCCCCCGACGCGACACCCACGGGCTCCATCATGTCGAGGCTGAGCACGCTCTCCGCTCCTGGCCACGAGACGAAGGTGCGCTCGGCGTCGGCGCTGATCATGGCGACGCAGTTGCCGCTGTCCATGACAGGTGATGGCGGCGTCAGCGTCTCGATACCTTCGCTGGCGAAGGCGGCGCGCAAAAAATCGCCATTCGGTCCGCTGCCGAGCTGGCCGCCAAATACCACTCTCATGCCGGTGCGGGAGGCCGCGACCATCATGTTGAAGCCGCCGCCGGCGACCTGGGCGAAGCTGGATGCGGTCTTCTCAGCGCCAGGCGCCGGCAAGGCGTCGATACGGTAGACATAGTCGACCACGGCGCTGCCGATATGGACGAGGCGCCCGCTCATGCCGCCGCGTCCTTGCCGGAGCCGGTTTTCGCCAACCTTGCCTCCACGAGATCGGCGGCAAGCGAGCGAACCTCTGACATGTCGATGCCGACGAGCCTGGCGATCTGCTGTTGCGGCAATCGGGAAAAGCCGGCGCAGGCGCCGGCCATGCCCGCCGCGATGGCGCCGATCGTGTCGGTGTCGCCGCCGAGATTGGCGCTGATGACCGCCGCTTGCCATGGATCGCCGCCGGCGACTTCCAGCACAGCGAAGGCGGCCGGAACCGATTCCTGGCTGGCGACGCCGGTGCCGACCAGCTCGGTGATCAGCCGGACCGCATCCTTCAGCGCCTTGCCACGCACGATATCCTGCGCCCATACGATGCGCGCGGCGATGTCGCCGCCGGTCACCCAATTGCCGAGCGTCGCCCCTCGCCTGGCCGCCGCAACGGCGCTGTCGGACGCGCCGCGCCAGCCGCTGCCCGCGACGCCGCGGCTGACGGCGGCAGCGACGGCGGCGGCTGAAGCGATGGCGATCGAAGTGTTGTGCGTCGCCCGGCAGGCCTCCGCCACCTTGGCGACCAGCGCGTCGAGCGGCTCCAGCGGCATCATGATGCCGACAGGGGCAATACGCATGGCCGCACCATTGGTGTCGCCGCCGCGCCCGGCCTCTTCCGCCGGCACGCCATTGTTGATGGCATCGATGGCGCGCTTGGTCGACGGCCCCAGCAGATCGTAGCTGCCGCGTGCCTTGACCTCGCGCTCCCAGTCGAGCAGCGCGTTGACCCAGCGCGCATGGTCGAAGCGGTCGCCGGACTCCACCAGGATGCGGCCAAGCAGAAGCGCCTGTTCGGTGTCGTCGGTGACCGTGCCGGCCAGAAGCCCTTTCGACACCGGGTGGTCGGCCACCGGGGCGACGAAATCGTCGACATGGCCATAGAGCTCGGCGATGCGGGCCGGCGACAGAAGCTGCGTCGGCATGCCCAGCGCATCGCCGATCGCCCCGCCGACAAGTGCGCCCATGGCGCGGTCGATCGCCTTGCTGGTTGCATCCGACATCGCTCAGAACCTCATATGCAGCGCGAAATGCGCCGGGTTGAGCAGGCTGGTGACATATTCGATGGGCCGGTCATCGGCGGCGCGGGTCAACCGGCGGCCGCGCAGGAACGGCGTGCCTTGCGGACAGCCGAGGATGGCGGCGTCCTCGGCATTGAGCATCTCGATCTCCACCCATTCCTCGCCATGGTCCGGAATGAGACCAGCGTCACGCAGAGTCTGGTGCAGCGAACCCTCGCGCAGGCCGCGCAGCGGTACGTCCTCCAGTTCCGGCGACAGCGGCAGCCGACTGCGCTCGATGGAAATCGCATGGCCGTCGCTGGCGTTCGTGCGCACCCGGTCGACGGCAATGAAAAACGGGCTTTCAATGCCGAGCCAGGCGGCCAGGTCGGCGTCCTCGATCACCTCCAGCCGCAGCGTCCGGGTCTCGGCATTGGCGCCTGCATCGGCGAGCGCCCGCGACCAGCCGATCGCATCGTCGACTGGCTTGCCATCGAAGGTGACGAACGAGCCGATGCCGACCTTGGTGGTGATCAGCCCGCGGCTGGACAGTTCCTCGAGGCCCTTGCGAACCGTGTTGCGGCTGACGGAGAAGCGCTGGACCAGCTCGTTCTCGCTTTGCAGGCGGTCGCCGAAACCGAGTACGCCGGAGCGGATTTCGTGCTCCAGGACTGTGGCGATCTGCTCGGGCTTGCCCGTGCCAGGAGACAGTTGAACCGCGCGGCGCTTCATATGCGTACCTGTCTAGTGAACCTGTATAGTCCTGTTCAATATACGGATGAGGATGCCGTGTCAACGGCATGCCGAAGGCAAGCCCTGCCGGTACTGAATGGTGCGGAAACTCCTGCAATTTGGACTTCGAAAAACCGATCCGAACGCAGAAAAGACAACGATCAATCAAGAGGATAGAGCAAAGCCCTGATGCAATTTTGGCCCGACAGTTCTATGGCATCGAAACTTCACGAGGTTCAACGAGGATGTCTGCCTCGATAGCGGCGCTGATGAACGCTGCCCGTGCCGCCGAGGCTTCCTTCTTGCCCTCAAGCACGGCCAGGCAGACCTTGCGGGCAGCCATGTGTCTTTGCCCTGTCGCAACCGGCCAGCGGTTCATCAGAATATCGGCGGCCTGAGCGACCCGCTCCACGTTGAAGATCGAGTTTCGCGATCTGCCGAGCGCGATCCTGACCGGCTCATCGAAACGCTGGTCTCGCACCACGCCACCTCCCGAAATCGAACGTGCCGACCCAATTTCCTGTATTGTGATAGGTTCCGGAAGAAAGGTGCAAGATGTCCGATTCAAATGGCCAGAAAAGTCCCAAACTGATCGTCGTGGTCGCGTTCGATCGCGGTGAGGATGGCGAATTGTTTCCAGCCTTTGGACCCGCCGACCAGCAGAGCGAGGACCGGGCCATCCGCACCGCCAGGGCTCTGGCGGTAAAACATGCCGGCGTTATCGCCTGGAGCCGCGAGGCGGACCCGGCGCTTGGCGAGTACGGCCCGCCGAACACGCTGTTCGTCAGCGGCGACGTGCCTGACATGGAGTAGTCTGTTGGCCCGGGATCCTGGCCCCGAACTCGACGTCGGCGGCCAGGGCGGGAATATCGCCTCCAATTTGGCTCGGCCGCGTCCCAGACAGAGCCCATAGAATAGAACTTCGTTTTAATATTCGTACATCTGAAGGAACTGAGTTCTCTCGATACCGTTAATCAGCAGGTCGTTTATTCCAATGACCTCCACAGAGAGGAATCCCCCAGATGAACTTCAAGATGCTCACGATGGGCGCGATGGCGCTTGCGATGATGACTGGCTCGGCGCTTGCCGCTGGCAATACATCCGCGCTCGACGATCCGGCGAAGATGTCGCCCTTCTTCACCGATGCCGACATGAAGACCATGAAGTCAGAGGCGGAATTCAAGACCGTTTGGATGGCCATGAAGGAAGAAGACCGCGCCGGCATGACGAAGGAATGTGGCGACGAGGCCATTGCCAAGTTGCATGACAACTTCTGCAAGATGACCAAGCAGCTCGGCGGCGCGAACTGACACACCGCGATTTGGGCGCATGCCCGGATAGAACAGCTTGATAAAGGCGGGCCAAATGCCCGCCTTTTTTCAGCGGCGATGTGAGACATCACATCACCGTGCCCGCGGATTCACTTCGCGACAATGGCCGAGCGAATGTGTAATGTCCTTGTTTGGGGTGGCAGAACGCCGCTCATTTGGCTTTGTGCCCATGTTTCAACCCATTGCGAATATCGAGGACGCGCAGACGCTGGCGCAGGCGATCGTCAACACGATCACCGAGCCGTTTCTCGTCCTCGACGAGCAGTTTCGCGTTCTGGCGGCCAGCCGCTCCTTCTACAAGACATTTGAAGTCGACCCCGCGCAGACCCAGGGCTCGCTGCTCTACGCGCTCGGCGACGGTCAGTGGGATATTCCAGCACTTCGCTTGCTGCTGGAGACGATCATTCCCGAGAAGACCGCCATGGACGGCTTCGAGGTCGAGCATGATTTCCCGCGCATCGGCCGCCGCACCATGCTGCTCAACGCCCGCAAGGTGCTTTACGACCACAGTCCGGCCATCACCATCCTTCTCGCCTTCAACGATATAACCGCCCGTCGGGTCATCGAGCGGGAAAAGGAAGAATTGCTCAGCCGCACCGAGGATCTGCTTCGGCAGAAGGACGTCCTGCTGCGCGAGATGGAGCATCGGGTCGCCAACAGCCTGCAGATCATCGCCAGCATCCTGTTGCTGAAGGCACGCTCGGTCACATCGGAAGAGACGCGCCAGCACCTCAAGGACGCCCATCAACGCGTTCTGTCGGTGGCGGAGGTGCAACGCCATCTCCACACCTCGGCCGGTGTCGACGAGATCGATGTCGGCTCCTACCTGCCGAAACTGTGCAGTAGCCTCGCCTCGTCGATGGTCGGCGAAGCTCAGCCGATCACGGTCACCGTGACGGCCGAAGGCGGCAGGATGGATTCGCAAAGGGCAGTCAGCTTGGGACTGATCGTCACCGAACTCGTCCTCAATGCCATCAAATATGCCTTCCCAAAGGAGAAGGCCGACGCTCGCATCCAGGTCAGCTACGAGACCGCGGGCAGCGACTGGAAACTGACGGTTTCGGATAATGGCGTCGGCAAGATCGCCAACGACGTACCGGCTACCGGGCTTGGAACGGCCATCGTCGAGGCGCTCGTCAAACAGCTGGAGGCCAAGGTGGACATCATCAGCGACGCTGACGGCACCAGCGTGTCGGTGACCCGGGCGACATTCACCTCGCGGGTGCCGCGAGCGGCGTAAAAGCCGCTACCACGATGCCTGCCTTCCGGATATCGCCTCGATCCTGATCTGATAGAAGAGATGGCTGCCCGAAACCGCTGGCGCAGCGCTTGGCTTCAGGGCTCCCGGTTCCCACCAGTTCGGATGCTTTGCAAGAAGCGACCAGGCAAATTTGCGCTCGCTGTCGATCGTGGCAGTCATCCTTTCGGCTCCGGCAGCGCTATCATCCAGGTCCGGCCCTTTCGGCAATTCCTCGAAGAGGCCGTCCACGACGACGCTCCTCCAGCCGTGCGGACCACCGACATCATCGACCTGCAGGCAGACGCGGGGGTTGGCCTGCATCCACTCGACCTTCCTGCCGGGAAGCGAGAAACTGAAAATGGCGTTGTCGCCGAAGGCAAAATGGATCGGCACCACATAGGGTCTGAGGTCGCGCACACAGGCCAGGCGGCCAAGGCGTTGGGTCTTCAGCAGGGCGACGCAGTCCAGCCGCGTCATCTCCTTGACGTTCATCGCGGTCCTTCTTTCTGTTTCAGGCAGCGCGATCGATGCGGCGGATGACCTTGACGGCCTCTGCTTCAGCCACACCAATCAGCGCATCGATTCCCTGGATGGTCTCGATATGGCCGCGAGCCGCCACCATCCGCCGCAGGACGTGAAGATCATCGCGAATTTCGCAGAGTGTCGTCCGGAGCGTCACGGGCATTGGGCAGCCTTCCGTAACTCAACTGTCTCGACGCAAGGCGGTTCCCTCGACCACAACGCAAAAGCCCGCCACGGGCGAAACCGGAGCGGGCCTTGGAGGAGGACAAGGGGTGGGACCCTTTCCTCTTGTTTCCACGGGGGGTGTGGACCGCGGCCATCTTACAAAAGTTTCGAAACAAGCCGCATCACAAGCCGGCTTGCAAACATCACAATCCGGTGCAGGCCGGCATCGGCACGGTCACGAGATTGCGATTGCCCGGCGACGATCGAGCGGCACGGCTAAATGCGCCCGAGCACGACAAGCACGATGATGATGAGCAGCACGAGCCCCAGGCCGCCGCCGCCATAGTAGCCGGTTCCGTAGAACGGACCACCGCCGAAGCCGCTGAAACCTCCAAGCAGCGCAATGACAAGAAGAATGATGAGTATGGTTCCAAGGCTCATGGTTTTCCCGCTCCTGTAGACGCTGACGCGCCGATTTGAACATCGTCGTACGCGATGTTTCGATGACGTGAACGTTCGAGCGGCCTTACCGTTCCGCGAGATTGCCGCGCCGGCGCATGCATGAAGAAGATTCGCCGACAAAATGAAAAAGGCCCACCACCTTGCGACGGCAGGCCCCTGGCGTTTTCCAGCCTTAGCGGCGCCTTGTTGTCAGACGATCCCGTAGAACAGCCTGTAATGGACGCGCTGCATATAGTCCCGGTATTCCGGCGTGGCGGCAAGCAGCGCCTCTTCGCGCAGGATGCGATGCACCTGGAAGAACGTGATGACGGCGTAGACGGCGAGATTGTAGAAGGAAAAGGCCGACAGTAGATACAGGACATGGCCGATCAGATAACCGGCATAGATCGGGTGTCGTACAAGGCGGTAGGCACCGCCGGTCATCACGCCGCGATTGCCCGGCAAGATGGCGAACGAACGCCCCAGCGATATCTTTCCCCAGATCACGAAACTCAACGCCAGGGCTTGCAGCGGCGCCGCGACATAGACCGGGATGATGGCAGCGCCTGGCTCCAGGGTGATGAAGCCGACACCGAAGCTGGCGATGATGGAGACAATCACCGTGAGCGGGTTCCAGTCGCGAACCTGCGGCCGCCGCGACAGAAGCAGCCAGGTGAAGGTAAGAATCTCGGAAGTCGCCACCAGCGCCACATTGAGACGGGTCGGGTCGAGGATAAGGTGATATAGGCCGCGATAGACAAACAGCCCCGCGAAAGCCAGCGCGCAGGCGCGAAAGAAGCCTTCCCGCAAGTCGACCAGGATTTCGCGCTTTCGGGCTGCGGACAAAATTCCATCGTCGTTGACGTGCGAAAGGGCTTCACTTTTTGATATGAGCAACGCAAGCATCCCAATGATCCCTCAGGGCGACCATTGCATGCAACCATTGCCGGGCAGTTAACCGGCAAGGTCGAAACCTCGCTAAATCGCCTCTGCGTCGAGCATGCGATCGGGTTTAGTCACTTTGGGGGCAGGTCTACAATTTATGCTTGCATTTTGGAACAAATAAGGAACAATACGAGGATTACCGCCAAGGCGGACAAGGGTTTCGGGGGGAGGACCAGCGATATATGGCGAGCTGGAAAGGTGTGGGGCTGGCTGCCGCCGCGATTGGATTGAGTGCGCTGATGAAAACTTCGCCCGGCTGGCCGCTGTCGGCTGGGCTTGCCGTCTTTCTCGCTCTGAACGCACCAGCTCTCGCGGCGGAGAAGGACTATGCCGGCTGCATCGGCAAAGACATCGAGCCGGACCAGCGCATCGCGGCCTGCACGCCGATCGCGGAGGACAAGGGGGAATTCTACGACAACCGCATGATCGCCTATTTCAACCGCGGCATCGCGTGGAATGACAAGCGCGACTATGACCGCGCAATCGCCGACTACGACCAGGCCGTCAGCCTCGACCCTAACGAGCCGGCGGCCTACTACAACAGAGGTACAGCGTGGTTCAACAAGGGCGATAGCGACCGCGCCATCATCGACTTCGATCAGGCAATCAACATCAATCCGCAATATACCAAAAGCTATCTCAATCGCGGAACGGCATGGTTCAAGAAGGGTGACGATAAACGCGCCATCGCCGATTTCGACAAGGCGATCAGCCTCGACCCGAGCGCCGCCGACGCCTTTTACAAGCGTGGCCTGGCACTGTTCCGCACAGACAAGGGCGACCGCGCCGTGCTCGATTTCAACCAGGCAATCGTACTCGATCCGAAATTTGCCAAGGCTTACACGGCTCGCGGCTATGCCTGGGCGCAAAAAGGCGACGATCAGCGCGCCATGACCGACTACAACACGGCGCTCGGCCTCGATCCGAAAAACAGCGAGGCCTACCTCGATCGGGGCCTTGTCTGGATGAACCGCGGCGACAATGAACGGGCCATCGACGATTTCCAGCAAGCCATCATCGCCAACCCGAACAACGGCAAGGCACACAACAACCTCGGTTTTATCTGGTCTCGAAAAGGCGACCTGGAGAGGAGCACGGCAGAATATGACGAGGCGATCCGCCTCGATCCGAAGGACGCCGCGCCTCACCTCAACCGCGGTATCAACCTGGCGGCCAAAGGCGACAGTGATGGCGCCATTGCCGATTTCGACCGGGCGATCGAAATCGACCCACGTTTCGCCAACGCCTATTTTGCCCGCGGCACGGTGTGGGCCGACAGAAACGACCATGGCCGGGCAATCGCCGACTATGACAAGGCGATCAGCCTTGATCCCAAAAGCGGCGCTTACTTCAATCGGGCCTTGGCCAAGACGATCGAAGGAGACCTCGTCGGCGCAGCCGCTGATTGCCGAAAAGCCATCGAGCTTGATCCGAAAAAAACCGGCGCATGCAGCACGCAGGCGACGGGCGCAGAATCCCCGGCTGCGCCCAAGGCGGCCAAGCCGGCCGAACCTGTCGTCTTTCCCGAACAGGATAATTCCGGCGTCGTAGCTTCGAGCATCCAGCGCGGGCTGGATCTGCAGATTCGAGGCAACGTCGGCGACGCCATCAGCGAATTCAGCCGGGCAATCGAGCGGGATCCCTACAACGCCGAAGCTTATTATGACCGCGCACTCGCCAAGGCGTCGCAGGGAAACTATGAGAGCGCCGCCGACGACTGCCGGCGCGCGATCGAACTTGATCCAAAACGCGCCGGCACCTGCCGTGAACAGGCACCCGGCGAGGACTTGTAACAGGTTTGGGGAGGGTTGCCTTGTCGCTGCAGGGCGAGCCGGGGCGAACATGTCAAAACCGCCCTGCTCTATTGGATCGCCAGCAACTGGGCTACCACCCGAGTTCCTGGTCTTCCCCTCAGGGGCAGATTGGTCACCTACCCCAGATAGGTATTGCTGAAATACCCCCCGAAATCCGGGCGTGATTTGGTCGGATTGCCGTCGGCATCGCGCAGAATGCCGGACGCGAAGAGGTAGTCGCCGATCGCGTCCATTCGCGCCGGATCCATGGTGCCGATGGCGCCGTTTTGGCTGCGCAGGTAATGGCCGTCGATCAGTGCCTTCAGCGAAGCCTCGATCAGTGCCGGATTGGTCAGCGCGTCCTTGTTGGCGGCGATCAGAATTGCGGCAGCCGCATCGGGATGGTCGACGGCGAACTGGTAGCCGCGCCGCGTCGCCTGGACGAAGGCGGCCGCAGGTTTGGGGTTTGCCTGGAGATAGGCTTCGCTCGAAGAGATCAGTGTCGTGTGCTCGTCAGGCACGCCATGGTCGGCATAGATGAAGCTGCGCTGCCTGACGCCCTTCAACTCGGCTTCGACACCTTCCCAGGTCGAGACCTCCAGCGTGAAATCGACCGAACCGTTGGCCAGCGCCTCATAGGCCGAAGTGCCGAGCGTCACCGTCTCGAATTTGCCCTTGCCACCATCGTGGCGGATGATGGTGCCGATCAGCGCGTTTTCCCAGGCACTGCCGAAGCCGCCATAGGTCAGGCCGTCAAGGTCTCTCGGGCTTTTGATCTCGCTGCGCGACGCGTTGAACACCAGCCGGCCGGTTTCGGATTGCACCACGGCATAGACCCCCTTCAGGTCAGCTCCGGCGGCTTTCTGGGTGAACAGGCTGATGGTGCCGTTGATGCCGAAATCGGCGACGCGGTTGGCAACGAGCGTGCCGGCCCCAGTATCGCTGTAGGGCAGGATGTCGACCTCGAGTCCGGCTTCGGAATAGAAGCCTTTGTCGCGGGCGACGAACAGCCCGATGTGGTTGGTGTTGACCGTCCAGTCTAGTGCGACGGTGACCTTTTGTACCGCCGATTGCGTTTGAGCCCGGCCCGCTCCGGCAATGAGTGGAACACCCGTGGCAAGGGTCAGCAACAAGGCTTGCCGGCGCGTCAAGTCAGTCATGATCGTATCCTTTGGATGGGTGTGGGTTGGGTCCGGGATTGAGGATGATGTCGAGAATCTCGGCTTCAAGCGTGCTTGCCTGCAGCGCGGCCACTCCGGTGGGATCGCGCGGCCGCGGCAGCGGCACCTTGATTTCGCGGACGATGCGGGCCGGGCGTGCCGACAACACATAGATTCGGTCGGACAGGAACACGGCTTCGCGCACATCGTGGGTGATCAGCAGCGCCGTCCAGCGGTGATGCCGCCACATCTGTTCCAGCCAGCGCTGCATGGCGGTGCGGGTCAGTGCGTCGAGCGCGCCGAACGGTTCGTCGAGCAACAGCATGTCGCGCTCCTGCACCACGGTGCGCAAAAGCGCCGCGCGCTGGCGCATGCCGCCCGACAGCTGCGCCGGAAAATGCCGCTCGAAGCCGGCAAGCCCGAATTCGGCAAACAGCGGCGCGACGCGCGCCCGCGCCGCCTTGCGCCTGACGCCTTGCACTTCGAGCCCGAGCGTCGTGTTGTCGAGGATGCGTCGCCACGGCATCAGCGCGTCACGCTGCGGCATGAATGCGAAATGCCTGCCGTAGTCGTCGAGCGGCGCGCCGTCGAAGAACATCTCGCCCTCGCCGTGCTGCGCGCCGGTCAGAAGCTGGAACAGCGTCGATTTGCCGGCGCCCGATGGACCAAGGATGGAGACGAATTCACCGGCGCCGACGCAGAGCGAAATGCCGGCAAGCACGTCGAGCCCGCCGAAGGCCTTGCGCACATGCCGCAGCTCGAGCCTGCTCATGGCCGCGGCCCCATGCCGGCGGGTTGCTTGCCGGCGGCCCGTTCCCAGGGCATGACAAGCCGCTGCAGCAGCACCGTCAACGCGAACAGGACAAGTGTCAGCGCAGCGCTGACACCGACGGCGGCCAGCACCAGATCGGGGCGGAAATTGTTCTTGGCGTTGAGCATGTAGATGCCCAGCCCCTTCGCCGCACCGGCATATTCAGCGAAGATGGCGCCGACCACGGCATAGGTGATGGATATCCTCAGGCCGGCGAAGAAATAGGGCAGCGCCGACGGCAGCCGCGCCAGCACGAAGACGCGCCAGCGCCCTGCCCCCATCGCGCGCAGCATCTGGCCGATCTCGGTCTCCGTCGCCTCGTAGCCCTCGACCAGTGCCACTAGCATCGGAAAGAAGGTGACCAGCGCCACCAGCATGATCTTGGGCGTCAGCCCGAAGCCGAACCACAGCACCACCAGCGGCGCGATCGCCACCAGCGGCAAGGTTTGGCTGACGATGAAAACGGGAAACAGCGCACGCCGCAGCGGCTGGAAGAAATCGACCAGCATCGACAGCGCAAAAGCAGCGCCGAGTGAAAAGGCAAAGCCGATCAGCGTGGCGCGAATGGTGGGAATGGCATTGTCGACCAGCACCTCGCGATTGAGCACCGCCTGCTCGAACACGCGCGACGGCGCCGGCAGCGTCGTCGGCTTGATGCCGGAACACGTGGCGTAGAGCTGCCACGCCAGAAGCAGCAGCCCGACCGAGATCACGGCTGGTGCTGTCTTGACAACAAGGCTCGCGATCGGGCGCGAAGCGACTGATGGTGAGGCCACGGACATAACCTTTGACGAGGTCGCGCGAAAGCGCGGCTGGCTCAGACGGCCGACGGGCTGTTGGCCGAGACCGTGACGTCGAGGGTTACGTGGCCGGCGCCGGGCCCGAAGCGGCAAAAGGCCTCGTCGAGCGCCGAAAAGATCGCGCCGGCATCCCCGCGCAATTTCGTGCAGAAATGCTTCGAGCGCTCATAGACGCCGGACTGCTTGAGAAAATCGATGCAGCCGTAGATCTCGTCCATGTGGTCGTCGGTGCCCATCACATAGAGCGAGAACTGCGCTGCCGCCGGCTGGCCGGTGGCGGCCGCGCCGCGCACCGCCGCGATTGCCGCGTCCTTGCGCGGGCCGAGTGGCCTGGCAGGTCCGCCAAGCGCATCGGAGCTGCAGATCGGATCATCCGGCTCGCCGGGGCAGCCGCGCGAGATGGTGGCCGACAGCACGCAATGTTTGCCGCTGCGTGCCGCCGCCACGAACAGGTCCCGGATCGCCGGAAACAGCACTTCGGGCGGCCCGACCAACAAGGTCGAGATGTCGTCGGTCTCGATCCTGAGCCGGTCGCGGTAGGGATCGAGCGCGCCCAGCGCGCCAAGGATGACACCGACGAAATCGTCGGCCATGGGATATAGGGAAATCTGTGCGCCTGAAAACATCGCCCGCCTCGCTCCGCTGGTATTACCCAGATCAGCTTCTAGGGTCTGTGGGCTTGCCGCCCCCGTCTCAGCCCCGACCGTACGGAGCACCCCTGTGGATGCGCGGGTTAAAGCACCATTCGAGCTGAAGCGAAAGCCGTTTTTTCGGTGCTCTGCGCCAAAAGCATTGCGCCAGGCCCAGGCCCTGAGCGCAAACCGTCGGTGCTGCCGGACCGGAGTTTGTCGGCAACCTTCGCTGCCGCGACCGAAACCCCGGCCTTTCGAGCGACAAACGCTCAACCAGCTGGCAGCGTCTGGCGGCCGGCATGCGCATGGCGCAGGAAATCGACGAAGGCGCGTACGGCCGGTGGTGTATGACGCTGCTTCTGATAGCAAAGGAACCAGCCGGGAAAGGTCGCGCACCAATCATCCAGCAGCGACACCAGCCGGCCGGCATCGATCAGCGGGCGCATGAGGTCTTCCGCCCAGAAGGCGATGCCGATACCCTGCACAGCGGCGGCAATCGCCATGTCGCGGCTGGAGACGACAAGCGGGCCGTTGACCGCGACCGAGAACCACTGGCCATCCCTGGCGAATTCCCAGGGATAGAGGCCAGCACTGCCCGGCCGGCGCCAGTTAATGCAGCGGTGGTGGAGCAGATCGACCGGTGCCGACGGCGATCCGCAACGAGCGATGTAGTCCGGCGAGGCCACGGCGAGTTGGCGCAGCGTGCCGCCAAGCGCCACGGCGACCATGTCGGCTTCGAGAAATTCGCCTAGCCTGGCGCCGACGTCATAGCCGGCCTCGACAATATCGATGGCCGCATCGTCGATCGTCACATCGAGCACGATGTCCGGCCATGCCTGGTGAAAACGGCCGAGCACCGGCTCCAGATAGGTGGCGGCGGCAACGCTTGGCATATGGACGCGCAAGATGCCGGCCGGCGTGTCGCGCAAGGCGGTCGCATCGCCGACCGCCGCCTCCATCTCGGCCATGGCCGGCGCGAAGCGCGCATGCAGGCGCGCGCCGGCTTCAGTCAGCGAGAGGCTGCGGGTCGTGCGGTTGAGCAGGCGCAGGCCAAGCCGCGCTTCGAGCTGACGGATCGTCTGGCTGAGCGTCGACGCCGACATCCGGAGATCTTCAGCCGCACGGGCAAAGCTGCCATGCGCGACGACAGCGGCAAAGGCCTTCAGCTCCGCATACTCGCTACCGCGCATTATACCGGATTCTCCAATGAGTATGATGATATTCTATCATATTCTCCGTAGGGCGTCTGCAGTCCAGATTGAGGATATGGCTCCAACGTGCCGAGCAGGATCGGCACCGAATGCCTTTGAATCTCCTTCTGAGCAGGAGCAACGAACATGCGGAAACTCAATGGAAAAATCGTCCTGGTAACCGGCGCCTCCTCGGGCATTGGCGCGGCAACCGCGCTGGCGCTGGCGGCGCAAGGCGCGATCGTCGCCATCGCGGCGCGGCGCCGGCAGCGGCTCGACGATCTGGCCACACGCATCCGCGACAACGGCGGCGAAGCCTTGGCCATCGAGGCCGACATCACCGACGAATCCCAGGCAGCCGCCATGGTCCGGCGCGTGTTGGAAGACTATGGCCGGCTGGACATGCTGTTCAATGTTGCCGGTGTCGGCGTCGCCGCCCCGTTCCAGAACACCACCACCGGCGAATACCGGGAAATGGTCGATATCAACATTCTGGGTCTGCTCTACGCGATCAACGCGGCGCTGCCGGCGATGAAACGGCAGGGATCGGGGCACATCGTCATCGTCTCGTCCGGCACCGGCCGCTACATCCATCCATCGGTGGTCTATTCCGGCACCAAGCATGCGGCCAGCGCCATGGCGGAATCGCTGCGCCGCGAAATCGGCAAGGACGGTATCCGCGTCACAGTGATCGAACCCGGCGCGGTCAGAACCGAATTCACCGCCAACATGCGCGACGATGTGCGGATGGCGGTCGAGCAAAGATTGGGCGACATGGAGCAGTTGGAGAGCGAGGACATCGCCGCCGCCATGCTCTACGCGGTCGCGCAGCCGCCAAGGGTCAACGTCAACATCCTGACGCTCTATCCGACGCAGCAGGCTTGATCTGCGGCAATCGGCAAGGCGTGGATCGGGGCCTGGCCCCGATCCTGTGAACCCTACGAAACCGCCTTCTCGCGAACCGGCAGCTTCCAGCCCGGCCGGACGAAGTGGCAGGTGTAGCCGTTGGGATATTTCTCCAGATAGTCCTGATGCTCGGGCTCGGCTTCCCAGAAGTCGCCGACCGGTGCGACCTCGGTGACGACCTTGCCCGGCCACAGGCCGGAGGCGTCGACATCGGCGATGGTGTCTCCGGCAACGCGCTTCTGCTCATCGCTGGTGTAGTAGATCGCCGATCGATAGCTCATCCCGACATCGTTGCCCTGGCGGTTGCGGGTCGTCGGATCATGGATCTGGAAAAAGCGCTCCAGTAGCGTGCGATAGCTGATGATGGCAGGATCGAAATTGATCTCGATGGCCTCGGCATGGGAGCCATGGTTGCGGTAGGTGGCGTTTGGTACGTCGCCGCCACTGTAGCCGACACGGGTGGAGATGACGCCGGGATAGCGCCGTATCAAATCCTGCATGCCCCAGAAACAGCCGCCGGCAAGCACTGCGCGTTGGGTCGAAGTCGCCATTATCACGTCTCCTCAAAAGCAATTCCAGGAAAAGTGTAGCGGTTTTTCCGTCTGGAATTGCGCAAAAGCAAGTTTGGATCTCCCCATAAATGGGCATTGTCGCTTGCTTCGTCCAGCAGACTGGCCGACCTGCTTCAGTTGCTCGTTTGGGCGAGGCTGTCGATCGCACCCGGCAACTGCGGCGCGCCGGGCGGAACGGCGGCAAAACTGATCGCCACCGGCGGCGCCTTGAGCGACCAGTCGAAAAGAACGGTCTTGACCGGGACGTTGCCCACCCACGCCTGCAGCTGAGCTGGCACGTCGCGCCCAGGCCAGACCAGGAGTATGCCGTGGTCGCGCAGCCGCTCCTTGGTGATCCAGGGGGCGTACTGCATGCTCAGGTCGGTGAAGATAGACGGCTTGTCATAGGCATTGAGGCCCGCCAGCGGCGCAAGAAGGCCATGGCCGCCAACGATGTCGAGCCGATCGGGCGCCGCCGCGTGCCAGACGGCCTCGGCCTCATCCGAGATCTTCTGCGCCGGCCAGCAGACGGCGTCCATGCGCCCGCGCAGATTGCATTTCGTCCAGCGGATGCCCGCATAGGCACCGGAGATGCCGACAATGAAGATGAGCGCGCAGATCGCCAGCTTTCGCATCTCGACGTCGGCGAGACGGTGGCCCAGCAGAGCCAGCGCCACAACGCCAGCAAGATTGTACATCGGCGCGCCCCAGGCCTCGCCTACGCCGGCGAACAGGGACGCCACCATGACGAGGATCGCCGGGCCAACCCCCATCCACAGGAGATAGACCAGCGTACCGCGCCCGACGGGCTCTTGCGGCGGGGGCGAGCGCCGCAGCAGCCCTGATATCGCCAGCACCAGGACAAAGCCGCAGAGCCCGGCCATCTGGACGCCGATGTAATAGAAGCGGGAGCGATGGGCCAGCACCCATTGATCGCGCCAGGCGGCATAGGTCAGCGGCAGGAAATCGATGCGGTAGAGCTCGACGGCCAGCGGCGCTGCGACAGCGACGAAAACGGCGAGCCCAAGCCATGGCCAAGGCGTGGCAAGCCGGCTGCGTGCCCGTGCGTCGCACAACAGCCAGATGGCGCCGAACAGCAACAGCAGGCCGGTCGAGAACTTGGCGTAGAGCCCGACGCCCGACACCAGTCCGAGTGCCAGCCACCAGCCCGGCCCGCCGCCACGGCCCGCACGCCACAGCAGCCAGCAGATGGCTGCCCAGAAGGGCATCTGCGCGTAGTCATGATTGAACTGCGGGGTCGGCCAACCGAAGAAATAGAGCGACGGCATCAAAAGCACGGCGGCCAGCGCGCGCCTCTGCCCGAGCAAGTCACGGGCCAGCAGATAGACCAGGACGAAAGTGGCCGAGATCGTCAGCTGGGCCACGAGATATTGCGGCCAGCGGAACGATCCGGTCAGAAGATGGCTGGTCTCGAGCAGCCATGCGGGAAGTTGTGGGTGCTTGTAGGTCAACAGCACCCATTCGCGTCCCCACATGAAGCCTTCGACGACATCGTTGGGCGGCGAGACGTTGATAAGTGCGGGCATCGCCGTCCAGCAGACTATCTGCGTCAGGCACAAAATCGCTAGCAGATACCAGGGGTGACCGATCAGACTGGACAAAACCGATGTGGAATCGACACCGGCGGCAGGCAATCCCGCCGGCCCCCATTTGTCCATGGATCCATCTATCCCCGCCATGCGGCGCTTAAATCACATAGTCCGGTTTAACGAACAGCCCCAAACATCGAAGCTTACGAAAAAGTATAGCTGTGTGCCATTGCAGCACCAAGATCGAGCAGGAACATCGGCGCTCCTCTCTCCAGGCAGGACAGCGCTGCACGCCTGGCCCTGTTCGAAAATCCGGATTCCAATGCGCCACCAGCATGCCGTCATACACTACCGCGCGCTCGATTTCTGGATGGCGCGTGCGGCCGTCCTCGTCATCATCTGCCTGCAGCTTCTGGTCATCAACAACCTCTCATTCGGGCCGCGCTGGCTGGCGCCGGGGCTGGAGGCCGCCCTGCTGCTGCCCTTGTCGGTGGCCACGGCCTGGACACAGGCCGCCACCCGAAAGGCGGTCGAGGATCACGAGTGGCATGCGATCGGCCAGTTTCGTGTCATGATCCGCAGAACAGCCCTGACCATGACCGCCATCATCAGCGTCATGAATTGCGGCTCGCTGGTCCTGCTGGTGCGAGCCTTGCTGGAGGGCCATGCCGGCAACAGCGGCACGACGCTGCTGATCGACGCGCTCAACATCTGGGTGACCAACGTCATCGTCTTTGCCCTGTGGTTCTGGAGCACCGACCGGGGCGGGCCGCCGACCTGCGGCCTCGTCAAGCTTGCACAGGCCGATTTCCTGTTCGCGCAGATGACGCTGAACGACCGTGAACTTCGCAACTGGCTACCCGGCTTCGTCGACTATTTCTTCCTCGCCTTCACCAATGCGACGGCCTTCTCTCCGACGGACACGCTGCCACTCAGTCAACGCGCCAAGCTGCTGATGATGGCGGAGGCCATGATCTCGCTGCTGACCATCGCGCTGGTCGCGGCACGCGCCGTCAACATCCTGGCTTGATCGGGCTGGAAACGCAAAAAAGCCCGCCACCTTGCGGCAGCGGGCTGGCTCTGCAGTGTCAACCCGTCACAGGGTCCACAAGGGGTTGGTTGCGGCGGATATCGTCGGGCGCACACCTGGACATCGTACCAGTTGCCCGCGAACACACCACGAACTGCCGGCTGCCCGGCATTCAGTACCGGGGCCTCTTGTCGGAGACCACGACCAGCCTCCCCCCAACATTCTGGCACCGTTTGCATACCAGCTTCGACGCCAGCCGCCTTTCGCTGATGAAATCGTAGTGGGTGCCGTAGATCTCGATCAGGCTATCGAGATCCAGCGAACGCAAATGACCGCAGCGCGCATTGCCGCAATAGGCGCTGAGGCCCATGCCTTGTTCGCGAAGCTCGCCAAGCTTTGTCGGCAGGGCGACTGGGAAAACGATTGCTTCGGGCATCGCCGGGTTCGCCACCGCTTCGAGAATGGGTTTTCGAAACTCGGCCCGGTCAATGTTGCCGATCGCGTGGACTGCCTTGCCTTCCGCGACGCCTATGAGGGAATCGATCTCTCCCATTGCTTCGATATGCCCTCGGACAAATAGAGCCCTTCGAAGCACATGCAACGCATCTCTCGTTTCGCAAAGGGTCGTCCGCAGGGTGAGAGGCATTTGGTCGCTCACTTCCTCATGTAGCTGTCGGGAAGACAATCGGCTTCGACAGCCGCGGCAATGAAGGCTCGGTGGACGTCCCTTGTGCTGCAACATCCCACCCTTTCCCCGACCAGGGCAGCAAGTGCTGCTAAAAACAGTGGGCCATCGGAAGGCCAGTCGTTTGCCAGAGCGTCCGCCATCTGGGGAAGTGTACTGAGAATCGAGATGGTGCCGTCACGTCTCTCGATGGGAATTCCAGAAAACATATTAGGTCGATTGACTGTCACCACATAGCTCCCGCTGGGGCGGGAGAATGTTATGCGCTCTCAAGCACCAGCGCCCGCGCAATAGCTCATGACGATTTTATTGAAGCACTTAAACAAGTCTCAGTCCATTAACTATGACATATCGCGCAAATAATATGCAACTTTAGGATGATATTCACAATTTACTTATCGGAGGAACTGTACGCTTCCGACATTTGCTTTGACGCAGGTCCTGGCACGAAACCGACAAACAACAAGCCCGCCACCATGGGCAGCGGCAGTTCTGGGTCCTGCCGCGGATCAACCCGGCGCAAGGTCAACGAGCGGCGGAAGGAATGGTTGCTGCTGGCGTTTTCACTCCTCCGGCGCAGGCTTGAACCTGCGCAGGACAAACTCGAACAGGATATCCGAAATCCACATGGCGCAGACGCCGATCAGGAAGGCGGCGGCAAGCGTGGTAGTGTCGTCGGCCGGATCCGGCATCGGCAGGCCGGTGATCCTGGCGTAGGACACCACCGGCAGCGTCAGGTAGGCCGCGGCGAGCGCGCCGCAGATCGGCGAGGCCAGCATTTCGCGCAGCTTGTAGCGATGCCGCGACAGCGCCCGCAGAACACCGCCGGCAAGGCCGGCGGCGACGACCGGTCCCTTGATGCCGAGCAGGTCGAAAAGATCGTGCATCACGGCCTCCATCCACAAATCGTCTGGCCCTTTTCGTTGTGCGCCAGGATCGCCGCTACCGACGCGTCGGAAAGGGTTTCCACCTCCGACTTTGTCGGCCGGATGGGATGCTCGACCGCGCAGAACGACCCGCCGGCGGCAGTGCAGCCAG
This sequence comes from Mesorhizobium sp. P2_A8, assembly GCF_056404935.1. Classification (NCBI taxonomy): domain Bacteria; kingdom Pseudomonadati; phylum Pseudomonadota; class Alphaproteobacteria; order Hyphomicrobiales; family Phyllobacteriaceae; genus Mesorhizobium; species Mesorhizobium sp. P2_A8. The sequence continues at coordinate 42,598 of NZ_JBFUDB010000006.1, read as the reverse complement.
CCAGCATCAGCGAAAGGGCTATGATCTTGACCATTTGGCCAGCCTCCCCCTGTTTTTGTCAGGCGCCCGGCCCGCGACAGCGTCGTCGATCTTGCGGGCTTCGCTGCGCGCCGCGTCGTCGGCGGCATCCTGCCTGGCCTTCTGGCCAGCCTTGCCCTTGGCATAGGCCGTCCACAGACCGGCGAGCGCGGCACCCGCTGCAAGCAGATACGGCCAGAACTGGCCAAGCAGGGCGAGCGCTCCCATCTCATTTCTCCTCGGCCGGCGGCGGCGCGACCATGCCGCGCGGACCGTCGCGCACCGCGTTGATGATGATCTTGGCAAGGGCGATGGTGCCGCTGATCTGAAGCGCGGTGCGATCGGTGACGCCGAACATCGTCCAGTCGAAGCCGGCCAGGGCGCCGCCGCAGATGATCGCGATCAGCGTGTTGAGGAGATTGTGCAGTGCGTTGGTGTTGACCCATTTCATCAGAAGAGGCTCCCGAAAAGATCGCTGACGTGATGCCGGAAGGCCGTGAGCGTTCCAGCGATGAGGACGAGGATGCCGGCCGCGACGGCAGTCTTGCCGGCCGACGGTACAGGCCGGGCCGCAGGCACATCGCCAGCGGCCGTTTCGTCACCGGACGGTTGCAGAGCCGGCACAGGCGCCGGCGCGGCCTCCGGCGCCGCTGGTTGCGCCGACATCAGCAAGGCTTGAGTCCGCACCGATTTGACACGATCGGACCAGCCGCGCCCGAATGTTGACCATGTCGGCAGCCGTTTGAGAAAGGCCAGCCGCGCATCGCAAAGCGCGTCGATGGTGACGCCGACCGGCTTTGCCCTGGCGGCGGCAAGGGTCGCCGGCCCGATCCGGCCGTCCTGGGCAACGCCCAGGGCCGCCTGCAGGGTTTTCGCCGCCCGGCCAGGCCCGCTGTTCACGGCGAAGTCGAACACCGCATGGTCGACACCATCGGGCAATTCGGCGCCGAGCACCGCGTCCCAGTAGAAACGGCGGTAGACGGCGGCGACCTGCGCGTCGCTGATCTGCTTGAGATCCGCCTTGGTGGCGCCTGCCTTCACGTAGCGGCGGAAGTTGGCGAGCGTCACGCCCTTCATGGTGGCGCCACCGGGATCGGCAGCGTTGTCGCTCCAGCCACCTTCGGATTTCAGGACGAGCGCAAGCGCCCGCGCGAAGTTGCGGTCCATGGCAGTTCCTTCCCGCCCTCGCGGGCAAGTTGTTGAGTTTCGGATTCTTGGCTATGTAGTCGGCTTGGGCCGGGGGATTCGACTTGCAGAACAACAATGAGCGGATATTTGCGCTCGATGGGCTGCGCGGCATCGCCGCGCTGTCAGTGTTCCTTCAGCATTTCGCGACCGATGCGCCGTGGCATCCCCACACATTTGCCTGGGCCGGTCTGGTCGGCGTGCAATTGTTCTTCGTGCTGTCCGGCTTTCTGATGGGCCGGAACTACTCGACCACCCCGATTTCCGGCGCGGCCGTGCTCGACTTCTGGGTCAAGCGTGTCGCCCGCGTGGTGCCGCTGTTCTACATCTGCATCACTGCGGCCTATGCCTGGCTCTGGCTGACCGGTCAGATCCGCCCCTTCTACGCGCTCGAGTGGAAGATGTGGTGGCAGCATTACCTCTTCTGGAACGGTCAATCGGTGTTCTGGACTATCCCCCCGGAGATGCAGTTCTATCTGGTTTTCCCGCTGATCTGGCTGCTTTGCCAGCGCCTCGGCACTGCCGCCAATTTCCTGTTGATCCTGGCCGTCGCCATTTGCCAGATGGCCGCGATCGGCACGCCTCTTTTCATGGCGTATGCTTCGCTGTTCGTCGCCGGCGTCGTCGCCGGACGCATCACCCTTGCGCCCGAGAAATCATATGATGTTCCGTTCGTGGTGCTGGTCGCTTTCTACGTCATCTCATGGCCGGGTATGATCGATGTTCTTGGCCTGCCAAAATCCCTGTACAGCGGCCTTTCGCAAGGACCGCTGTACCTGATTTATCTGCCCGCCCTGGTGCTGGTCGCAACGGCCTCACCGCTGGCGCGGCGCCTGTTGGGGCGAGGCGTGCTGCGGCGGTACGGCGACATGTCCTATTCCGTCTATCTGCTACACGGGCCGATATATTTCGGGCTCAAAATGTGGACACCGATCGCGCTTCTGCCGGCAGCCATCTGGTTCTGGCTGACGCTGGCGGTCGTTACCGTCGTCAGCCACTATTCATTCCGCTACGTCGAGACGCCGCTGCGCAGACGGATATCGCGTCTGGCGCCCAAGCCACCAGCGAATGCACCCCTCCAACCGGTTGCCAATGGTGGTGACGGTGTTCGATCCGGCCGGCCAGCAGCGGAGGAAGCCTCGGAGGCGCCGGCCCTCACGTAGTGGCGGAAGTCGGCGCGTCAACGCCCTTCATGGTGGCGCCACCGGGATCGGCCGGATTTGTCCGACCACCCGCCTTCCGATTTCAAGACGCGCAAGCGCCTGCGCGAAGTTGCGGTCCAAGGCAGTTCCTTTCCGCCCTCTCTGGGCAGTTGTTAAGTCTGGGATTCTGGCTATAGTCGGCCTGGACGGGGGAATTTAGCTTGCAGGATAATAATGCGCGAATGTTCGCGCTCGATGGGCTGCGCGGCATTGCCGCGCTGTCAGTGTTCCTTCAGCATTTCGCGACCGATGCGCCGTGGCATCCCCTCACATTTGCCTGGTGCGGCATCATCGGTGTCGAACTGTTTTTCGTGCTGTCCGGATTTCTGATGGGCAGGAAGTATTCGACTGCCCCGATTTCTGGCTCGGCGGTGATTGACTTCTGGGTCAAGCGCGCGGCACGCGTCCTGCCACTGTTTTTCATCTGCGTGACGGCAGCCTATGCCTGGCTGTTGCTGACAGGTGATGGCCAGCCTTTTTACGGGCTGCAGTGGGATGGATGGTGGCACCATTACGCTTTCTGGGCCGGCCAATCGGTGTTCTGGACGATCCCGAGAGAGATCCAATTCTATCTGGTTTTCCCCCTGATCTGGTGGATTTGCCAGCGCCTGGGCAATGCTGCCAACTTCTTGCTGCTCGCGGCGGTGGCCATTCTCCAAAGCGCCGCCATCAGCACTCCTGTACTCATGCAGGCCGCCCCTCTGTTTCTCGCCGGCGTCGTCGCCGGGCGCGTCAACCTTGAGCCGGACAAGTCGTACGATGTCCCGTTCGTTGCGCTTCTGGTCCTCTACGTCTTGTCGTGGCCAGGAATGATTTACGTCCTTGAATTGCCAAAATCTCTGTTCAGCAGCACGCTCTACCTTGTCTATCTGCCTTCTCTCGTACTGGTTTCGACAGCCTCCCCGGTTGCCCAGCGCCTGTTGGGGCGGGGCGTGCTGAGGTGGTATGGCGACATGTCCTATTCCGTCTATCTGCTCCACTTGCCCATCTATGTTGCGCTCAAGATGTGGACGCCAATTTCGCTTTTGCCGAGACCTATCTGGTTCGGGCTGACGTTGATCGTCGTGACGATCGTCAGTCATTTTTCATTCCGCTACGTCGAGACGCCGCTGCGCAGACGGATATCGCGTCTGGCGCCCAAGCCACTAGCGAATGCACCCCTCCAACCGGTTGCCAATGGTGGTGACGGTGTTCGATCCGGCCGGCCAGCACCGGAGGAAGCCTTGGTGGCGCCGGCCCTCACGTAGCGGCGGAAGTTGGCGAGCGTCACGCCCTTCATGGTGGCGCCACCGGGATCGGCCGGATTTGTCCGACTACCCGTCTTCCCTTTTCTCGCCACCATTGGGTTTTACGGGGTTGCGACGCCAACCAAATTGCCAACGCCGGAATTGGATACGTTCGTCCTCACTTGGTTGTAAGAGTTGGACGCAACCGTCCAATGACGGGAGCCGGCCTGAAGACCGACACCGAAACCAAGGTTGAAAAATCCATTGCCGATGATCGTTCCGACGTTGGCGGCGCCGTTGGCATTCACCTGAATTCCATCGCCGCCCGTCCTCTTGGTGTTTTCGAAGACATTGCCGAGAATGGTGAACCAGTTGGCGGTAGCGTTGCTGATGTAAATACCATTCCAGGGCGACGCAGGAACCGTAAAAACACTGTTCATGATTTGGCAGCCGAGCAAATCTCCCTTGATCAATATCTGATTGTTGGCGGTGTTGAACTGGCTATCCGACACCGCAAGTTGTGCGGTGCCAATTGAGCCGATAGGGACATTGATGCCTGTTAGACCATTGGTGAAGTTCGACTGCGAAATTGTGACGCCTTGCGCGGCGGTGCCGTACAGAAAGCCGATTTTGTCGTTGATGAAATTCGCATGGGTTACGCTCAACGCGATAGCAACGCAGGTCGGATTGCTTGATTGATACGTCAAACCGGTTGTGTGGTTGCCCCTGTTGCCGAAGAAATCAACCTCGGTTGCACTGACGTCCGACAGACCGTTGATAAGCAGATCATTCGTCCAATAAGCGGACGGCAAATAATTTCCCTGCCCGCGAAACGACAGGTCGTTGAAATGCGACGAATATTTTGAACCGGTGCAATCCGAGCTGTTGACCGCGAGCGCCGTATTCGTGTTGAAGCTGCCGGTTTCGAAATCCAGCCCGTCAACTTCAACCGTCATTTGTTTGCCGGTGGTCAGGATCATGCCGGCGACGTTCACGTTCCACAAAAGATGCGTGACGCTTTTCCCCATGCCGAAAATTCGGATATGCGCTGTACCGGACGGGGTGGCGGAGGCGGTGTTGCTGAAGACGTAGGTGCCGACTCCAAACTTGATGCAGATATCCTTGGTGCGGAATGACGACACCGCGGAGTTCCAGGCCGCAAGAGTGTCGGTCGAGCCGTTGCCGACGCCACCGAACGCTTCAATCGCAACGCAACCGGAAGCGAAATGCTGCCCGTTGGCGTTCATCACGTCGTCGCCAGCGGTGTTGGTGAAGCCAGGAATCGTGCGTGCCGTTGCGGCGCTCGCAAGATCTGCAGGATTGTTTGCCTTGAGTGCGGCGAGCGGATAATCGGCGGCAACCAAGGCCCGCATGGTCGCCGCGCCTCGGCTGCCGTCAGGAGCTGCAGGAACAGTGTTGGCGGCAGCCGAATTTGCGCCGGCACCGCCGACGGTCGCGATATCGCCGACAACTGGCGAGCCGACAACGGACTGCGCAAGGGCCACGGACGCATGGCAAATGAATGCCAGCGCGGTCATGAAGCGTCGCAACACGATGTACTCCTGTTCAAGGGAATGGCTGGAAGGCCGTTGCCGTTGCGCGCATCCGGATATCATGATCATGGCGCGAACACGGGCGAACACATCAACAATCGGTGACATCCAAACGTACGATGTCTCATGCGACGGCCAATGTGATGAAGAGCGGTGATCGCAACAATGCCGATGTAATTTTCAATGCGCTGCGGGAGGCGAATTAGGCTGTCGGATTAAGTTCAAACAGCGAATGTGATATCAAGCGGCCATGAAACAGATACTTGCCGCCCTGCGAGCTTTAGCCCTTTAGTTTAGCGAAAAAGACGGAGCATGGCACGTTGGCAAAGATCTATGGAGCGGCTACTTCTCACGCCGCTGGTCAAACGGCGCACGGGAGTATCGGACGCCGAGTGACGAAGAACGCGACGATCAGGAATTCGGCATGACGTGGTGAACCAGGGAAATCGCAGGCGCTGCCCGTTCCCTTTTCTCCGCACCAGCCAGCAAGGCAACCCATTTGGACTTGTTGATGGGACGTTCGATCAAACGGTAACTCGCTACTCCTATGGCAATTGCTATCGGGATTGATACGAGCCTCAAGGGCAGGCCGCCATGAACCCCCAATTTAACCCACATTGCAGCCATCAAGGCGAACAGCATCTGGTGCCATAGGTACAGGGAATAAGAGGCGTCCCCCAGCTTGACCAGCGCCTTGGGAAACGTCCATCTCTCCCGGATTTCCAGAGCAACAAGCCCGTAGGCAATGAAGGCACCCGGCAGCCCTATGCACGTCGCACGCCACATGGGTGGCTGGCCGTATCCTCCATTGCGGCTTAAGACATATGCTCCGACGAGAAGCCAGACCACTCCGACCACTACTGATGAAAGTGCATAGCCAGAAATCTTCCGCTCAGCCAACAAGGCCACGACGATCCCGAAAAAGAACTCCAAAACGATCGGGATAAAAAAGTAGATTGCCGGAACATAGTAGGTCGAATGCCAGCTTAATCCAGCGGCCCACAAGGCGAAAACGGTGGCAAACCAAACACCCAGCACGAGCAGGATGCGACGGGGCAACAGCAAGATAGCCACAGCGCAGACGCTGTAGAAAACCATCTCGTATTGCAGTGTCCAAGCCGCCAGGATTCGGTTGTTCGGTTGGGCGACGAGCAGCAGCAGTTTCCATGCAGGCTGTTGCGTAATATCAGCCGGAGCGAGTGAAACCGTCGTTGTGGCGAGCACTATCGAGGCCACCGCAAACACGAACCAGTAGATTGGATAGATCCGAAATACCCGCCTCACAGCGAAATTCCGAAAGGCGCGCCACCGGCCCACGTCCTTCTTGCCGAGACTGTCGGCTGACAGGTACATCACGAAGCCCGAGATCACAAAGAACACATCAACCCCACCGGGACCGACCGCATTGATGGCAGGCTGCACCCAAGGCGACACATAGAAGTGGGCACAGAGCACCATCAGAGCCGCGACGGCGCGGAGACCTTGGATGTTTTGATAGAGCATCGCCGCTGGATATCAGCGAATGGCTGAAGCGGCAACGCCCTAGGACGCGCCGATCTCCACGGTGCACTGGTGCGTGGCAACCGCACCTGTTGCTGAGTTCACCACCCGCACGGACAGGCTATCACCCTTCGCCACCGCCACCGAATTGACCACATCGGAGGACAGCAGGACTGCCGCCGTGGTGGTGCTGGTGAGTATCGTCGCCACACCGTTGATGAACTGCGTGTAGGTGTAGGTCTGCGAAGCCCCAGGAACGGCGCTCGCCAGCGTCCGAAGGTTCTTTGCCACGCCCGCATATGGGACGGTAATCGCGGCCACGAGAGCGCTGGCGCCGGCATAGGAGCCGAGATAGGCAGTCGCCGCCGCTGCCACCATGCCGCTGCCCGAGGTCATCGCGAGCATGGTCTTGATGCCGCTGGTCCGCTTTGGTGTTGACAGGCCATATGAGGCCCTTGCGCACGCATGCGCGATCTTGGTGCGTGCGCTGCGGGTTTCGTGGATGTTGTCTAGGACGTTGGTGTCCACGCGGTTCTGATCGGCGTTCCAGTTCAGGTATCGCGCAATGGTCGGGCCCAGGATCTTGCCGGCATCCACAAGTGCGACCGGGCTTCCCGCATCCCGGTATGTAGCAACGACGCGGCGAATGACTTCCCGGTAAATGGGCACGGACGAACCGCTGCCGGAGTTCTGGCCAAGGCCGCCGTAGAGTGCCGATTCCGTCCTGGTATAGAACGCCGGGGTAAGCAGCACCGTCACCTTTGCCCCGGAGCTGAGGGCCCGATCGAGCATCAGCGCAAGGTTGGTGGCGAATGTGGCCGTTGACGTTCCCGCCTGGGTGTCGTTCGTGCCGAGCCCAATGAACACATCCGTATATCCTGTCATGGTTTCGGCCAGGATAGCAGTGAGCTGCTCGGCAAGCACTGCGCCAGCCAGCGCAATGTTCTTGCTGCTCTCCCATTGCGTGCCCATGGAACCCTGCATGACGCGCGCGATATCACGCGGCCAGCCGATCATGATATCGTCCATCTTGCTATCGCCGACGAACAAGGCGCGGATCGGGCGGGGGGCCAGACGGGTGGGGTTCTTGGTCTTGATGATGTTCTGGAAGTTGCTTACTTCGGCTGCCGCTGCCGGCCTGTAAACGCCAGGGCCGACATACGTTACCGGCTTGGCAAGCTCGCCGTCGGCGATTACCACACCGTTGAGGCCAACCTGATATTTGGTCGGCGTGAGCATATCGACCGTGATGCTCGACTTGGTGAGCGTATAGCCCGGATCGGCGTTCGCGGCTGGCCCGTCGCCAAAGTGGAAGACCGAGACTTCGGTAAAGGTGCTGGCAGCGGTCAGTTTCTTGTGCGTCATGTTGCCATTAACAGCCGCATAGACAGCGTGGTAGCCGCCGTCGTAGGCGATGACAACATAGCCGGTATCGGTGGCATTGTACCCGCACACCCAGGAATACTGACACCCGGCTTCCGGCACGATGCCTGCGAAAATCAATGTGGTCAGGTCCGCCGTAGCCCAATTGATGTTGATCAGGTTGATGGCCTTGGAAATACCGGTCGAAGTCGCCGATGTGGTGTTGCCGTTCGGCCAGGCAAATTTTAACATCGTGGCCGTGTTCATATCCACCACGGTCGGTTCGTCGTAGGTCACGTCACCATCGGTCAGGAAGTCGAACTTATCGACCGGTTCGGCGTGATGCTGAAAGGTGGAGAGAAGGGCTGTGCTGGTGAACAGCAGTTCGCCTGTCCCGACGACGGTCACGGCTGGGGCATTGGCGACTTTCTGGGCCTGCGTCCTGTCATTGTAGACGTTCGGACCTTTGAAGGTAGGATTGCTGGACGCATCGATCTTGTGGCCGGTGAAATCGCCCGTCGTGGCGAAGTAGAAAACGCCCAGCGCCTTCCTGAGCATGACGAGTGTTTCGACGCTGCCCAACGTCGCCTTGGCCAACGCCCACGCGTCGTCGTTGTTCGTCACCCCATCGTCAATGAAACCGAATTCCGTCGAGTAGCGCTCCGTCCCGATATGCCCCAGCGATGCCAGGGAAAAGGTCATGTCGCTAGTCCCAATGACTGGCTCGAAGGCATCGAAGGCGTAGACGAAGCTTTCAGAAGTGGCACCCTGTTGCACACGTACAGTTGTCCCCTTCTGCATGGTCCGTGCAGTGCGTGCGTCAGCCGCCCGGTACCATTGGCCCTCGCTGGCCGTGTAGATACCGTTTTGCGTCGCATCGGCCTGGTTCTTCACCAGCACGCGATCGCCGACTTCCGTCAGCACGCCGTCGATGGTCTTCAGACCTGACAGCGTGATGTTGCCCGTAGTCGCCAGGCGCACGGGTTCTCGCTCACCTGTCAACAGGCGAACGGCGGCAGTTGCAGGTCGGGCCATAAGGCTTGCTCCATGAAAAAGCCCCGCGAAAGCGAGGCCGATTGTTTTTTGGAATTTTGTCTCTCGGAATTTAGCGTGAGCGCATGGCAGCGCTGTCCGCGCCCACGACATCACCCAGCGTATCATCCGATAGCGAGCAGGAAAGCTTGATAGGATCGGCGCCGATCACCGGATCGAATGTTTCGAAAACATAGACCAAATGGGACGAGGCCACGCCTTGCCGCACGTACACCGTGGTGCCCTTCTGCAAGGTTCGCGCACTGCGCGCGTCGGCTGCACGATGCCAATGGCCTTCGCTCGCCGTATAGATGCCGTTCTGCGTCGCATTCGTCTGGTCCTTGACAAGCACCCGGTCGCCGACCTTTGCCTCCATGGCGTCGACGGTCTGCAGGCCGAACAGGGCAATGTTGCCTGTGGTTGCCAGGCGCACGGGTCTCTGTTCGCCGCTCAACAGGTGAACGGCGGCGGTGTGGGGTTGGGCCATAAGGCTTGCTCCATGAAAAAAGCCCCGCGAAAGCGAGGCTTGAAGTGGGCGTCATTTGGCGATTATCGCGGATGAGCGATGCCCTTCACCTTGGTTGGCTTCATCCAAGCGTCACAATGGCGATGGACGCAGAGAAGCAAAACCCCGCCGACTGGCGGTCAGCGGGGCCTTGAAAGCCGTTTTGGACCAGCGTTCGGACTGATCTGACAGATGATCGACCAGTGCCTAGCGGCGCGCGATCATCAGGCAAAGCTGGCGGAGGTCGCGGTCATAAGAATCGGAGCTGTTCAGCACATCCACACAGCGCTTCTTCATCCGCGCCACCTGGCTGTCCGACATGTCGGCGACGACACTTGTCAGCCTTGCGGTGCTCGGGTTGGTCGCGTTGCTTGGGTTCGTCGGATTGGTTGGATTGGTGCCAACGCCGGTGCCCACCCCCGTGCCGATGCTACCGACGCCTCCGACGTTCGCACCTGCTCCGGCGGTGACGCCGCTCGTGCCGCCAACGGTGGCGCCAAGTCCGGCTGTAACGCCGCCCGTACCGCCGACGTTCGCACCTGCTCCGGCGGTGACGCCGCTCGTACCGCCAACGTTGGCGCCTGCACCTGCATTGATGCCATTGCTGCCACCGATGGAAGCACCGAGGCCGGCGCTGACACCATTGGAGCCGCCGACATTTGCGCCAGCACCGGCATTAACTCCGCTGCTGCCGCCGATTGAAATGCCACCACCAGCGTTAACCCCGCCTCCACCACCAAGTGAGGCGCCCACACCGGCATTGATGCCGCCGCCACCACCGATCGATGCGCCGGCTCCCACGTCCGCAGTGTAAGCCGGGAAGGACAATGAAATTGCCAATACGCTGCCGGCCAAAATCTTGGCCAGACTTCTGTTCAGGGAGTACATGCGAGCCTCCTTGGTTGCCTTAAACAGCCGTGAATGACTGTGCAGGAACAACTCGCGACAGGCATATTAGCGCCATCTCATAAAAACTTACTCGCGAGCATGGCTTTCGAACCACCAATGCAGCGGTCTCAATTTGATTCGAATCTTCGGCAATAAAAAAGGCCCGCTTGTAGGAAGGCGATCAGGGTCTGGAGTGCCGGGATCAACCAGCACAGGGCCAACGACCGGCGAAGGGTTGGTTCCACCTTTCTTCGCGGCCTTGCGCAACGCACAGCCTCACCGGCGCGCGTTTCCGCCGCCAAGCCGTTCAGCGGCGCCAGTCCGGACGAGCGCCTTGGCCGTATTTCTACGCCAGGCAGCTTCGGCTGCTTGCCTGGCCACCGGGTTGCCCATCTTGGCGATCAGGTCGAGGCCGCTCTGGCGGATCGCCTCGAAAGTCCCGGTGTCGGTTGGGTCGGTCGCGGCAATGGCGCCAAGGGAGGCGTCCTGCACTGCTGTCCACTCGGCCTGCTCATAGTCATCGCGGCGCGCCTGCTGCCTCGCGGCCATGCGCTCCGAACCGGCCGCGCGCATCGCCTCCTTCTGCCTGGCGAAATCGGCGCGCTGGCTCTCGGGCATGTTCGGCAAGGCATCGTCGAACAGCGTGTCGAACAGGCCTGATCTGACCACCCGGCCGGTGCGCGGATCGACCTGGCCATACATGGCGTCATGCAGGCCGGCACCATCGGCCGGCGCATTCGCCACCACCTCGTCTTCCGCCTGCGCGATCCGGCCGTTGAACCGGCGGCGCGCGATATCGGCGTCGAACGCGTCCTGCCGCTCTTTCATCTGCCGGTAGCGCTCGGCGACGGCGGAAAGCTCGTCGCCAAAACCCTGCATCGCCCGGCCGACCGGCGATCCCTCGGGATAGGAGACGACGTTGCCGGTATCGAGCCGGCGCTGGGCAAGCTGGAGAGGAATGGTCGCCATCAGTAGAGACCTCCAGTGGAGAGGCCACGCGGCGCCGGCGGGAAAGCGCCTTTGCCGAAGGTCACGGCCTTGCTCGGGTCGTAGAGGCCGGCGAGGCCCGAGCCGAGGCTGCCGCCGGCCTTGAAGAGGCTCGCCGTCGACGCCTGCCGGCGGGAAAAGCGCGAGATGGCGGCCTGCGTGCCAAGATTGTTCTGGCGCAGCTGCGAGCTGTACTGGATCGCCTTGATGTCGAGCTGGACCTGCCTGGCGTTTGCCGCCAGCACCTCGGCCGGCGAGCCGGCCATGCCGACGCCCGAGGCGCCGGCCTGGGCGCGCGACTGCGCCTGCAGGAGGTCCTGCTTGTGGCGCTCCTGGCCCTGCTCGAAGGCCGCACTTTGCGCGTCGGCCCGCGCCTGCTGCTCATAGGCCCTGGCCTGGGCGTCGGCCATCTGCTTCGACTGCTGGCCCTCCGCCAGCGCGCCGCCGACCGAAAGAGCCGTACCGAGAAGAGCGAGTGTGCACATGGTTCAGCCTCGTTCGCCAAAGGGTTTGCTTGCTGTTGCGGGAAGGAATTGGCTTTTGCCCTCGGGGCGCCTGACGTCGGGGCGCCTGACGTCGGAGCGCCTGACCGGCGCGCCGAGCGCCGGGCGCGGATCGAGCGCGCCGCCGGGGCTGAGGAAGGACAGCAAAAGCCTGTCGGCCTGGATCGCCGGGCGGCTGAGACGGGCGGGCGCGGCGGCGCGCGGGCCGGCCATGGCGGCGCGGCGCGTGGTGGTCAGGTTCACCTTCAGGTCGGCGACCCCTGCGGCATCGAAAAGTCCGTTGGCGGTGGCGATGGCGCGGGCCAGCGCATCGGCCTCGAACAGTTGCTGGCGCAGCAACTCGACCAGCCGCTGCACTGTGCTCCAGCGCTCGGCGAGCGCTACCGCCCTCGCCTTGATCTCGTCGCCAAGGGCGGCGATGTCGACCCGGGCTTCGCTGGCGGCGGCCTCGGCGCGGCGCTTGCCGGCGGCATCGATGGTCCTTTCCAGCAGCGCGACCCTGTCGTTGCAGTCGTCGAGTGCTGCGCGCGCGGCGGCCAGGTCGCCGTCGCCGAAGACCGCACGGTCTTCCGCTTCAGCCAGCTCGGCTCTGCGGGCAATCGCGTCATCGAGATCGGTGTCTAGCAAGGCGATGACGGCACCGTATTCGGCAGCCGTCCGCGCCCTGCCGAGTTGCTCGGCATGGGGGGATGTCATGGGTGGGGTCCTTTTTGGGAGAAGGCGAATGATTTGCGCGGGGAAGCGCGGCGCCGGAGCTGCCTAAGGCTCCGCGTCGAACACCGGCGTGAACGCGCGGATGGTGCAGGGCGTCGGGTTGAGGTGGCGTATCCTCACCCTTCCCTGCCCTTCCCAGCTGTCGTCGATCGGCACTTCGACATTGCCGGTGAACAGCGTTGCCCGCCCATCGGGCGCGACGATCGAGGGCATGCGCACCGGCTCCCAGCGGCCGCGCATGAAGGACTGGACTTCGAGCCCCGTCGTGTCGGTCTCGAGCAGCGACAGCATCACTTTCGCCACCTTCTTGCGGCGGCCGATGATGGAGCCGTCGCGGCCGCCGACATCGAGCTCCAGCGTGTCGGCGCCCGCCGCATAGGGCAGGCCGAGCTGCCATTTGGCGGATGCTGCCGACCCCGCCGGCAACGTCACGGTGCCACTGCCGCTGACGGCGAGGCCGCGATAGACCTTGCCGTCGGCCAGCACATCGACGGACTGGCCGGCGAGATGTGTGGCGCCGCCCACCGTGGTCACGGCAGCACCCGAGTAGGTCAGGCCGCAGTCGACTTCGAAGGCGTCCGCGATCGCGCCATATTCGAACGGCGCGGTCTTGATCTCGATGGTGCGCCTGGTCACGCCGCCCATGGTGCGCTTGACGACCAGCCAGAGATCGTCGTTGCCGTTCTGGCCGGGGGTCGCCGTGGCGCTCTCGACGACCGCCCAGTTGGAGCCAACGAAGGCGCCGCCCAGCCGATGCCGGTGCATGCCCCTGACCTCCTGCGATGGCTGATGCGTGTAGCCGCCAAGTTCGCCATTTTCGAGCGGGAACCACAGCAACGGGTCGGGGTCGGTCTGGAAGGCGAGTTCGACCACGCCAAGCTTCGGGATATGCTCGGAAATCTGGCCGACATCATCGGAGGTGAAGCGGCTCTGCGCCGTCTGCGTCAGCTCGGCGATCGACTTGCGCGAGCGCGTGACATAGAGGAACGACTGGCCGGCATCGACCGGGCGGATGCGGGCGCAGCCGAAGGTGCGCGAGCGCCGGTTCTTGAACGAGGTCGGCGTCAGCGCCTCGTCGATGCCCGAGCCCGACAACGCGCGCACGCCCCCCGACGTGCCGATCAGCAGCGCACCGTCGGACTCGGCGATCCAGACGATGTCGTTGGCCTGGCCGCCGCCGGCCTGGATGAATTCCAGCGCATCGTCGTCCTTCTCGCCCAGCGCGAAATTGTCGAAGTCGCCGGTGGCCGAGGCATAGACGGAGAATTTCCGGCTGAAGGCCAGGCGCTCTTCGTACAGCGAGCCGCCTTCCATGTATTTGCCGGGAACCAGCGTGCCCAGCCGCCAGCGGGATACCGGGTTGAGGTCCGGCAGGGCATGGCCGTACAGGCGGACCGTGACGATGGTCGTGCTGGTGCGCGACACGATCTTGGCCCAGCGCCACCGGCCGTCGGAGGCGAACAGCCTGACGGCGCGGCCGACGTCGCTGGTCTGGAAGCCGGTGCCGCCATTGATGCCGACGGTCGAGGACGCCGTCAGGTTGAACGGCGTCATCAGGTCGCCGTCCTCGTTCGGCGCCCATTCGGCCAAGCTCATGTTGGTGGAGTCTGGACCGCCGCCGCCTTCCGCGTCCCAGCGCAGGTATTCGAAGGCCGTCTTGTTGAAGAACTCGTAGTACCGGCGCTCTGACGCAGCCCAGCCGGTCTGGCCCTGTTGCGAGTCGATCGTCACCCAAGTGGAACCGTCATTCGATCCCTGCACCTCCCACTGGGTCGGCATGTCCTGCGACTCGGCGGCAGCGCCGTTGGCCTGCACCCAATAGGCGTTGCACACCTTCCGCGCGCTGGACGCCAGGCGATACTGAACCCACGCGCCGGTGCCCGATGAAATGACCGATCCGGTCTTGCTGCTCTTGTCGAACAGTTCCCATGCATCGGCGGTCGCGTTTTGGCTGGAAACCGTGCCGCTTGGCGCGGTCAGGCTGGTCATCCTGGGAACGAAGGAACCGTAAGCCGCCGGTGTCAGCGTGGTCGCGGTGTTGTTGATGTCGTCATAGGGGCCGTCGTCGATCGCATAATCATCCAGCGTCCATGCCGTGTGCGCCGTACGCGTCAGCACCTTGGGCGGATAGTCCCGGTGGGTGATCCACATCTGGTCGGCCGACTGCACATAGGCGAGATCGAACAGGTCCGCCTCGAGATAGGGCGAGACGACTTCCACGCTGCCGACGCGGGCGCCATAGGCGTAGACGCGGATGTAGAGGTCGCCGAATTCGAGCGCGTAGGCCTGATCGGCCGAAAAGATGAACGGGATCAGCCGCGTCCTCTTCGCCGAAATCTTTACCTCACCGGCAAAATAGGTGCCGCCGCGCTTGCGGATGCCGCCATGCGGCAGCGTGACGAAGTTCTCGCATCTGGCGAGTGCCGCCCGATAGAAATCGAGCGAGGCGCGTGCGTGCAGGCGTGGCGATATCTCGCCGCGGGTGAAGACGTCCTGGACCGGATAGAGCGTCGTCATCAGCGCATAATCCTGCTGTCGCCGGGCGCAACCCTGTTGTCGCCGCGCTGGCTCGACCAGGACGCGGTGTAGAACCTGCCGCCGCGCTGGATGGCGTTGGCGTTGAGCGCGGCGTCCAGCGCCCGGTCGTAGGCCGAGCGGGCAATGTCGATCATGCCCGACTTGTGGGTCAGCGGATGCGCCACCTTGATGGCAAGTGCGGCCACCAGCACTTCGGTGAACAGCGCGTCCCAGTCGTTCGGATCGGTGAGGTTGGCGACGTAGCGGATCGCCAACGGCCCGGGCTGGTCGCTGTAGATCAGGCCGGCCTCCTGGCGCCACGAGACCGGCGCGCCGTCCGGTTCGCCATTGCGGCTCAGTGGCAGCGGCCGCAGGCAGTCGGCCGGCAATTCATAGGCGAAGTTCAGGCTGCAATCGCCGCTGCCGGTATCCGAGCCCGCCACCGTGGCGCGCAGGATCGCGAACACCCAGGCGTATTTGGTCAGCTCCGCCTCCCGCGTCAGGTCGAAATGCAGGTTGAGGAGCCGCGCCGCCTTGATGTCCTGGTCGAGGCTGTCGATCGGCGCCTCGTCGAGCACGGCGAGCGCCATGTTGGCGATGTCGAGCGGGGTGATGGCCATGGCTCAGCGCCTCGTCCATGCGGGTCGGGTCATGATTGTTCTCCGGACATGAAAAAAGCCGCTGCGAAGCGGCTTGGGATTGGATGGCGATAGTGAGAGATCGCGCTTCTACCGCGCCCCCTCTGGCCTGCCGGCCTCCCCCCAACGGGTGGGGAGCTTGGCTGTCTTCGGATTGCGCTCAGCTGAGTTCTTGGGCGAGTCCGATGAGGAGCCCTTCAGGCCCACGGATGTAGCAGAGCCGATACACGTCCTTATACTGGACGACGTCGCCGACGAGCTGCGCGCCTCGCATGCGGAGCCTTGCAAGCGTCTCGTCGATGTCGTCCACGGTGAACATGACGCGGAGGTAGCCCAGGGCGTTGACCGGGGCGTTCCGGTGATCTGCGACGACAGGCGGCGCGAGGAAGCGGGAGAGCTCGAGCCGGCTGTGGCCGTCCGGTGTGCGCATCATGGCAATCTCGACATGCTGATCGCCCAGTCCAGTGACGCGTCCGGCCCATTCTCCTTCGATCGTGGCCCGCCCTTCGAGCTCGAGGCCGAGTTCGCGAAAGAAATCAATCGTGGCTCCGAGGTCTTCGACCACGATTCCGACGTTGTCCATCCGCTTGAGCGCCATGTTTCCAATCTCCAAGGTGTCGTTGCAATCTACAAGGCGTCGCCTGGTCCAACAACGGACGCTTGAGGTGCCCCCAACACCGATGGAGGATGACATGTGGACGTGCGGTCGTGTCCACATGTCTAACAATTCTGCGAGCCGTGAAGGCGGGGGGCAACCCCCCACCCCCTTGCCTGGCCCGATCAGGCCTCGGTCGTCTTCAGCGCGATGAACGTCATGGCCTTGACGCTCGATGCGGTGCGGTCCCAGTTCGCGGCGAGTGCCAGTTCGGCATCGGTGGCGAATTCGCCGGCCGAGGAGGCGTCGAGGAAGCGGGTGCCGGGAACGTGCGGCACGAAATGCCGGCGGCCGACCATTTCGGTGACGCCGCCGCCATGGCCCTGGCGCGGCTTGCGGTCGAACTCCAGCGGACCGCCTTCGGTGTTGACGGGCAGCTCGTTCCACAGGATCGCCTTGTCCTTGAACATGAAGGCCGTGTAGACGCCCGCCGCCACCGGAATGTCGTCGTCGACGACGGCCCGTAGCCCCATGTAATAGGGGATCAGCGGCCCGCCCTGCTGCGAGGACGGCACATAGTCGATGAGGTCGGCGAGCTTCAGCGCCTTCATCTGCTTGGAGTGCATCCAGATCGTCTTGAACTTGTCGGCGCGGTCGCCCATCAGATAGGCGGCCTCGATGATGTCGGTGTCGACGATGGAGGCGCCGGTGGTGCGCACCAGGTCGGCGCCGTCATTGGCGATGTTGTCGGCGACGACGCCTTTCAGGATGCCGAGCAGGGTCAGCTTGTTGGCGCGCTGCCAGTACTCGGTCTGCCGCTTGACGATCAGCTTCTGCGGATCGTCACCGGCCAGGATCGAGGTCAGATCCGGAACGCCCCAGGCCTGGGCGCGGACATTGCGGGCGGCGACCTCGCGGCGCGAGCCGATCTTCTTCATCTCGATGGAATCGGCCGGATCGTCGTTGACCGGCTCGGACGGATCGTTGCCGAGATCCTTCCAGCCGGGCATGTCGACCGAGCGGCCGCCCATCGACAGTTTCGAGGCGATGGCCGGGTCGGAAAACAGGATTCCGGCCTGGTAGATCTCGAGCGACTGGACGTGCTCCTCGAACGCATATTGCGCATAGACGGACGGAACGATCGCGTCCGCGATACGGGTGTAGGCATCTGCCATTTTTCTCTTCCTTCAGGTTTGGGTTTGGCGGAGTGTGCTGAGATTCAGGTCAGGCCGAGGCGGCCGGCATCACCTGAATATCGACACAGCTTTAGAGGGGGTTGTTGGGCATCCACTGATCCGGGTTCTCACCGGCCTCGCGTGCCAGCCGGCGGGCACGGGCGGGGTCGCTTTTGACGAGGGCTGAAATCGCCGAAATGTTGCGTTCGCCGGCGGCGTTGCGCTTGAACGGATTGCCTCCGCTCAAGACGGCACCGCCATCGATCGTGTCTTCCGTGAACATCGCCTCGCCGATGGCGTGGAACGCCCTGGCGATCTGCGGATCGGTCAGCGCCCCGTCCGGCAGAAGGATGCCCTTCGCCTTGTAGGCGTCGACCAGGCCGAGCTTCTTCATCGCCCGGTTGGCGACCTCGATCTTCCGGCGAAAGCCGTCGCTGTCGGTCGGCCCCCAGTCGCGGACAAGGTCGTCATGGGTGGCCTCCACCGAACGGGCCAGCGCGATCTCCTGGCGCACGGCCTGCTCGGCCATGTAGCCGACGAACTTGTCGTGATAGGCCTGCGCGGTCTTCGGCGAAGCACCGGCTTCGACCGCCCAGGCCTTGGAAGCATTGGCGAGTTCGTGCGAATAGGCGAAGTTTTCCGGCAACCCTTCCGGGCGCCGGTACTCGACCTTTTCGGATGAGGTGACCGGACGCATCGCCTCGGGCAGCCGGGCATGAAACCTGTCCCAGTCTTCCCGAGATGCGTCCGCGGCGGGAACGCGCAGGCTCTCACCCTGCTGCCGCTCCAGCTCCGCATAGGATGTGAAAACCCGATCGAGGCTTTCAGGCCTGGTCCAGCCCTTGGTTTCAGCGAGCTTGCGGTTGCCTTCGGAAAGACCGTCAAACCAACTTTGGGCGGCAGGCGCGGCGGACCCGTTGTCCGCACCAGCCGGTGACCGTACCGGGTTGCCCGCCGGCTGCGCACGCGCCGCCACGGACCCGGCGTCTGCCAGATCTGTCATGTGAGATTTCCTTATGTGGGTTTCAGGGAAGTAGCCCGACTTTCAAGTCAGGGCTGTAGAGCTTGTCACCCCAGTGGCTTCGGGCGAAAAGGTGACGTGACCGACAAGAACGAACCCACAGATTTCACGTTCGACCGCTCGAACATGTTCGAGCGGCTCCTGCAGGTCGATCCGTCGTTTCACGGCGCATGGGAAAAATTCCGAGAGGGTTGGCGCGATGGCGGGGAGCAACCGCTGTACCTTGCCTTGTCAGAGCTGGCGCTCCACCTCATCCGCAACCTCGAGGCTGGTGAGACAGACCGGTTCGGCGGGATTTTCGGGGTCGTCGAACGCTGGATCATCGAAGGCAATCCCTATGTGCGGGATGCGGCGATCGTCGGATTGCTCGAGGATCTGCAGAACAAGAGCCTGCATCACACTACGAACCCCGACGACTTCAAGCGATGGCTGCAACCACAGTCGAGTATCTGGTGGACGAAAGTCGACGCATTCTGGGCTGACGGAAGGCCGCTGGCCTAAGGCCGGTCAGCTCAAATATTATCCCCCCAGTTCTCCCAGAGCAGCGTGATCGTGCCGGTCATTGCCAGCGTCCCGTCGGCGTCGATGTCGGTGCCGGTGGCGAAGGCAAGGTTGAGATAGAGATCGATCGGCGTCGCGGTGCCGTCCAGCGTCGCTGCCGCCGCGATATCGGCGGTCGAGGCGGTGGAGAGTGCCGCACCGGCGCCGTCCAGCGTGCGGGCGGTGGAGGCCAGCACATTGACCATGGTCGTGGCCAGCGTCGCGCTCGATGCCGGCGCCGAGCCCAGCGACCAGGTCAGTGCGGCATTGTCGTTGATGGTCGAAGCGCGGGGGCTGAGCACAGCGAACTGCAGCCGCGCCGTGCCGCCCTTGATGCGCACCTTGCCGTCGGTGAAGTCGAAGATCTTCTGGCTGGCATAGGCCTGTGCATCGGTGACCGGCACCATCATGGCATTGAACGAAAAGACGGTGCGGAAGGCGCCGCCCTGCCCTGATGTGACGGCCTTCAGGCCGGCTTTCGGTGGGGCAAGGCCGGCCTCGCGGGCGGCGGCGCGGACAAGTGTGCGGGGAAGACCTCGGGTCATTGGCATGTCTCCATTGTTTGAGTGGTGCGCGCAGCGCATGGGAAGCCACTTGCTGGCTTTCCAAACGACGAACGGTGAAAGTCCGGTCTGCCTTCGGGCGGATTGAAAGGTCCAATGGACCTTTCAAAGGACTTGAACGCCCGAAGGGCTGGGAGCGATAGCGGAAGGCCCGGCGCAGCCAGGCCGAACCGTCAAAGGCTGAATCATTTTGACAAGGAGCCGAGCTAGCGCCTTGTTCGCATGAGGTGTTTTCGGCGCTCGGCCCATCAACGCCCGAGAAACCCTGTCTTATATCGTGAGGCCTGGTGCCCCTGTTCCGCCGCATTGCGGCGGCACGTGGCGAGCCATAGGGATTTCAGGCATTCAAGGGAGACCGCATATGAACTTTCACAAAGCCATTGCCGCCGTGCTGATGACCGCAGCACTTGCAGGCTGCGCACAGACCGAAGGCCAGCAGAGAGCCGGAACCGGCGCGCTTATCGGCGGCGCCGGCGGCGCCCTCGTCGGCCAGGCCATTGGCGGCAACACCAAGAGCACGGTCATCGGCGCGGCCAGCGGCGCCCTGCTTGGCGCGGTTGTCGGCTCGGCCACCACCCCGCAACCGCAACGCCGCGGCGAACAGATGTGCCGCTACCAGGACCGCGACGGCCGCATCTACACCGCACCCTGCGACGACCGGTATTACAACGGCGATTATTGATCGTTAGCCCCCCTTCTCCCCGTTCAACGGGGGGAAGGTCCCGGCAGGGGGATGAGGGGCAGCGCAACGTTCTGGAATGCTGTCACCGCCCCTCACCTGCCTGCCGGCCATCCTCTCCCCGTAGAACGGGAGAGGGACGCAGTTCGAACGCCCCACCTACCCCTCCGCCCGCGCGGCCTTCTCCAGCGCCAGCAGCTGCGCCTCGTCCAGCGTCAGAAACCCCATGATGTGCTGCACCACCTCGGCGCGCGCATTGCTGAGCGCGCTGTGCAGTTCGAAGCCGCTGGGCGTGCGGGTCCGCGCCATCCACTCGCCATAGGACGGGCGGCGGTAGTAGCCTGTCGTCGCTGCGAGGTCGGCCAGCACCATCTCGCCGTCCTCGCCTGAAAACACCCTGAGATACGCCCTGGCCAGCGCCTCTCGCGCCTTGGCCGGGCCGCCGGCCTGGCCGGAATGGGCAAAGCGTTTCCGGCTCATGCGCCGCCATCCTCTGCACCCAATATTCCCCGCACATCTTGGCCGCCCGGTGTCCCGGCCTGGCCCTGCAGCATGCCTTGCAACCCGTCGAGCAGGCCGCTGTCGCGCGCCTGCACGGCCGCCGGCACGGCGTCCCTGGCCGCCTTGCCTGCGGTGGCGATCGCCGCCATGCCGGCCTGGGCCTGGCTTGCCTTGGCGCGGGCATCGCGCAGGCCGTCGACCTCCGCCTTGCGGCGGAAGATGCGCTGCGGGCTGCGGCCGGCGCCCTGCACGATCTTGATCGCCTCGTCGCCGTCGATATTGTCCATCACGCCGGGGTCGAACTGCGCCATCTGCATGGCCGTCGTCACCACCTGGATGGTGTCGCGCGCTTCGGCCGCGCGGCGCAGCACGTCGAGCGGGCCGGTGAAGGTCGGCCGCACCGCCTTGCCGGCCAGGCTCGCCAGCGGCAGGAAGCGGCTGTCCGCGTCATAGAGCCCCTTGTCCTCCAAAATGCCGAGCTCGCGGTCGAGATTGGTGGCGAAGCCGGCCTGGATGATCGAGCCCGACGGCCCGAGCAGCGCGCCCTTTTCCTCCTGCCTGATCAGCGCTTCTGTCGCCGTCATCTGCGGGTTCTGCACCAGCGTCTGGAACAGATTGACGAACATCATGTCGCGGATCTCGTCGGCGCGGCTCTGCGCGTAGTTGAAGGCATAGGTCGGGTTCTGCCCGGTCGAGATCGGCACGATCAGCGGCCTTCCATTGTCGTCGATCAGGCCGGGATAATTCTCGCCGGGATTGAGCACCGGTACATAGTCGAGCCTGGCTTTCGAGGCGGTCGCCGGATCGGTGATCTGCTGCAGCGCGCGCAGGCCGGAGCGGCGCACGGCATTCTCCTCGCGCACGGTCGTTAGAGCTTCTATGGTCGGCGAGATGCCGTAGGGGTCGCCCTCGTAGCGGCGCCAGTTGAAGGTCGACACCGGGAAGGTGCGAAAGCCGCTCTCCCTGACGATCTCCTCCTCGTCCTCGATGACGTGGTAGGAGGCGAACGCCGTGTCGAGATACCGGGTGTGGTCGCCCTGCCGATACATCTTGCGCTCGTCGCGCGGCTGGATGCACTGGACCAGCGAGATCTTGGTCTCGCATTTGGCCGGATCGTCGACCAGCAGCTTGATGCGCGCCGGCAGCTTTTCATAGCCGAGCAGCTGCGCCGCCTGCCGCGCCGTGCGCTCGTAGCGGCGGTGAAAGATGTCGACCTGGCCCCAGCGGTTGCGGCTGAGATAGCCTTCGACCACGGGGATCGAGGCATAGCGGATCAGCGTCGAGCCGAACCCTTCCTCGGCATAGAGATAGGCCGGCCCATAGCGCACGACATTGCGCAGGCAGGCCTGCGTCGCCGGCACGAAATTCGAATTGGCCGAATAGCGCAGCGCAAACAGGAAATCGCGCAAGCCTTCCGCCCACTCCTTTTCCTCGTCGGTCTCCTCGTCATTCATCTCGGCGGTCGACAGCCCATGCCATTTTTCCGACTGCGGGATGATCAGGCTTTCCAGCCCGGCAGCGAGCCGGTTGGCGGCCGAGTTGATGGTGTTGGCGTAGACGCGCGCACCCCGCCGCTCCTGCCGCTCGGCCTGCGAGTCCGCGCCGCCAATGCGGCGGCCGCTCCAGATGTCGGGTGCATCGGGGTCGCAGAACTCCGCCACCTGCTCCCACACCGCCTCATACTGGCTGCGCTCGCTCTCGAGCTCGGACTGGCGGGACAGGATATCGCGGGCACGAGAATCGGTCATGTCAGATCTCACTGGTTTGGCGCGACGGCATCGCGACCATTGTCATTCTTTTGCGCGGTTCTCGGTCTAGGAAGGTCTGGCGGCGGGTTTTGGAGGAGGTCGATGTGACGACGACAAGCCTTGCCGGCACCCTGAAAAACCGCGGCAAACAGGTGGCGAAGCGGCTGCTTGGCTATGATTCGCGCAACTGGCTGCGCATCCGCCAGATCGAGGCGTTCACCGTGTTTCTCGAAGCGGGAAATCGCAAAGCCGCCGACGTGATCGAGATTTCGCCCGGCTGGAACCGCTACTGGCGGGCGATGTGCCCGAACTACCGGTCGGTCGATTTCCCCGCCTTCGACATCTGCAACGACCGCACCGACGAGCAATATTCGATCGTCATCGCCGACCAGGTGCTGGAACATGTGCGGCGGCCGCAGGCCGCGGTGCAGAACATCCACGCCATGACCCGGTCCGACGGCTGGGCGATGGTGGCGACACCCTTCCTGTTTCGGGTCCACGCCAGGCCGCACGACTACAACAGATGGACCCCCGCCGGCCTGAAGCAATTGATGGTCGAGGGCGGCTTCGCCGAAGCCAACGTCAAGGTCCACGGCTGGGGCAACAAGGCCTGCGCCAGGGCCCACATCGGCGGGCCGGTGCGAGCCTACGGCCTGTGGCGGGATCTCAGCAACGACGAGGAATACCCGCTGATGGTCTGGGCATTCGCGAAGAAGGCGTGAGGGGTGGAAGCTGCCAATCACCGCCGCTTCGCCAGCCTTGCATGCCTTCGCCAATACCACCACGCCAGCACCCGCTTGCGAAAACTGCGCTTCATCGCGGTCATGGTCTAAAGCCCCAGAAGAACGCGGCGCCGGCCGGTGATATCGCCGGGCGCGAGGTCGGTCTTGATGGTACTCAGCGTGCCTTGCCGCTGCTCGAGCTCAGCCTGTAGCGCCGCCTCGCGCGCCTGGACATCCTTGTCCTCGGCCGTCGGCGTCGGCGGCAGCGGCTTCAGTTCCGGTGGTTTTTGAAACAGGCACATGGGTCCAGCCTTCTCTTGTCCAGTCGTAGAGGAAAAAATCTTCGCCGTTTTTGCCGTAGCCCGGCAGCAGGCAGCGCTGTGTGGCGCCGAGCCGGCCAAGCCAGCGCAGCGCCATCTCATTGGCGGCGAGCGCGCGGGCCTCGACCCGCCAGGCGCCGCGCGCCGCGACCTGGCGGGCGAGCACGGCGTGAAAGAATTCCGTGATGCCAGGCACGCAGCGCTTCATCCGGCGCGTGCCCCAGCTCCAGGCGATCCATAGGCCGCTACGCTGTTCGGCGGCCCCAAAGCCGGCCTCCGGATTGCCGTCGAGCTCTGCGACATAGGCAAACCCCTGCAGCGCCGTCAGCGCCAGCAGCCCCGGCGACCACTGGTCGAGCTGGCAGTCGATCTCGGCGCGATCTTCCCCGCGCAGATTGGCGGCGATGTAGGAGAGATCGCGCAAGCTGGCGGGGATGATGCGGACGGTCATGAGCAGGCCACAGCGATGGAGTGCGGTTGCCGTTTTCGGGCGGAGTCTCGAAGGCCCGCGCACTTGACCGGCCCCCTCGCCAGTGACCTACTTCGGACATCGCGGCCTATCGGTTATCCCTGGAGGAGACGGGCGAATGGACATTCGAGCGACACTGACGGAGCTAAGCGACGCCTTCAACGCGCATGATCTCGATCGCATCATGGCGTTGTTTGCCGACGATTGCGTCCTGGAGATGCCGAGGGGGAGCAAGCCCTGGGGAACGCGTTGCGAGGGCAAGCGCAGCGTACGCGAGGCGCTGGCGACACGTTTTGAAGGCTTGCCCGATGTCCACTACGGCCACGCCGAGCATTTTGTGGCTGCGGCTGCCAGTACCGGCATCTCGAAATGGACCCTCACCGGCACCACCCCCGAGGGTGTGAAAAAGGAAGTCCAGGGTTGCGACTTCTACACGTTTCGCGACGGCAAGGTGATCCGCAAGGATTCCTATTGGAAGATCGTGGAGTAACCCACGGCGTCAATTCGAGACATCGCAGCACTTCGGTCTCGACGCGGATACCTGCGAGCTGCGTCAGCACCGGCGAACCACGCGTCGAACTGGCAGTCGATCTCGGCCTGGTCTTCAGGGCGGAGGTTGGCGGAGATGGAGTTGAGGTCGCGCAAGGTGGCGGGGACGATACGGATGGTCATCAGGCGGCCGAGCCATGGCATTGGCCTTCCTTGAGGCATGGAGCAAGGCTGCGCTCGGCTTACATGCGCAGTATCAAGACTCGGCAGCCGCTGCGGATTGTATCGCGAGAGCCGCGTCGATCAGTTGTTTGAACTCACCCAGTTCCATCGGGTAATATTCATAGTTTACGCCAGCTATCGCGGCCAGCACAACGTACTGGCGGCCCTTGCCGTCCCGTTTCAGGCGCAGCGACATCGTGCAAGAGTTGAAAAGATCATTACGCCCCCCGATCCACGAACATTTATAACCCTTTTCGGTTTTGCGGGGATCGATCTTCAACTTATTTCACCTGAACGCCCCCAGCGGATCGCTCTGCCCCGCCGGCCTTCTCGCCGCCCTGAACTCAGCCGGATCGACCGCCGCTTCGCGCAGCATCATCACGCCATAGCGTGTCGCCGCCATCAGATCGTCGCGCAGTTTCACCACCTGGCCATCCCTGCGGTGATAGAGCCGAAACTCCTCGAACCAGGGGGCAAGCGTCGAGAACACCTTGAAGCGGCCGGACTGCATGCGGTCGAGCATCTCCATCAGCCCGGCCTCGACCGAGACCGAACCGTCCGGGAATTGCGCGTGGCGGGCCAGCATGTTCAGCCCGTGCGCGGAATATTGCCGGGCGAGCGCCACGCCCGCCCCTTCCAGGGTCTCGCGGCGGCCGTCGCGCGGCCATGCCCAGGGCAGCCAGTCGCCCCATGGTTTCAGGGTCAGCGTCTGCATCGCCGGCGTCTGCTGCGAAGCGCGGCAGGCCTTTGCGATATAGACGACGTCGGCCTCGGTATCCCAGGCGAGCTCGACCGCCGCCGACGGATGGTCCCAGCCGAAATCCAGCGCCCCGATGCGCGGCCAGTAGCGCGGCAGCCGGAACGGCTCGCAGGCAATCAGTTCCTCCGCCACCGGAAAAATGCGCCCGGACCCCAGCACCGGAATGCCGCGTGCACGCGCCTCGCGCTCATGCGCCGGATAGGCGGCGACGATCGCCGCGCGCTCCTGGCGGGTATAGTGCTCGGCATCGTCGATGGTCATGAAGGTGACGTGTCGGGTCATGGCGAATTCCTGAATCACCTTGCGAGGCGAAGGCTGTATGGTGTCGTTCGGACGCGGTTTTCTGGCCACCGTCGCGCCGCCCCTCATCGCCCTGCCGGGCACTTCTCCCCGTATAGTGACGGGGAGAAGGACGCCGTCACCAATGGTTTCGCCCATCACCTGCGTTGCAATAAAGGGAGCCAAGGTTGCGGCCAGCCCCCTCTCCCCGTCACTATACGGGGAGAGGATGCCGGCAGGCAGGTGAGGGGCAGCGCAAGCCGAAAACAAGAAGCCATCGAAGCCACTGCCACTTGTTGTTTGAAATCCCTCACCCCTTCGCCAGTCCCTCCACCTCTTCCGCCGATAAGAACAACAGCACCACATCCGACATGCCGAGCAGCGGTGTAAACGTGACGATGGTGATGCCGCCTGTCGCGTTGGTGCGGGTCAGGCCTTCGGAATAGATGTCGAGCGGCGGTTCCTCGTCGAACCAGACGCCGTGCAGCGTCTCGCCCTGCCATTTCTCGCGGCCCTTCTCGAAACTCTTGAACGACAGCACCGATTCATCGGCCTGCACGTCGCCGCCGCCACCCCAGCGCACCACGACGCTGTCGAGCGCGCCCGGCGCGCCGCGCCCCATCGTGGTCTGCCGAATAGCGTCGGCCGGGATCATGCCGGTGCCCCAGGCCGCCTGCTGCTGCGGCGGGCCGACCAGCACGCGCTGCGGGTTGTCGCGCGTGCCTTCGCCGGTCACACCTGCCGCCCACAGCCGAACCGCGCTGTCGAAAACCCTGCCTTGCCACCACGAGGGATAGCGGCCGGTCAGGTGCATGGCCCATTCCGCCCCGCCGGCCCGGGTCTTGCCGAGCTGGTTACCGGCCATGAACAGCCGTTCGCGGTTTTGCGCGCCCGCGGCATGGAATTCCGCTTGCCTGGCATAGGGCCGGTAGGCGGCGAGCAGGTTAGTCCTGCGCCTGCGGTCCAGTTCCGACAGCAGCGCCAGATACTCCGTCTTCGCTGCCGAGGTCTTCAAGGAACGGCTTGAGGACGGCTTCGAGGCTGCGGATGCGGCTGCGGATCTCGTCATCGCTCAAGCCGTCCAGTTGGTTGATCGAAACATGCAAATCCTTGGGCAGCACCGAAAGCACGATCTTCAGATACTGATCCGGCTTGTCGGCACGCACCTCGGCGATGACGCCGGCGCCATGGGTGCGGAAATCGGCGCGCACCGCAGCCAGGAAATCATCGCCCAGCGTTTTTTTGGTCCGCTTCGGGCGCGGCTTCCGCACGGCGACCGCGCTGGCGGCGGGCTTGGCGGCGGGCGGCGCCGTCCGGCTTTTCCGCGATGGCTGGACCGGCCTGGCCGGCGGCTTCTCACCCATGCCCGGCCTCCGCTGGCTTCGCTGCGGATTTCACGGTCCTGGATTTCGAGCGGGCGGATTTTTTCGTCCTGGATTTCGCCGCCCTGGATTTCAATTGGGCGGCGCGCTTGCGCGGCTTGCTGGCCGCCCGTGCCGGCTTTGCCTCAGCCTTGGCCTCTGTCGCGCCGGCCGGTCTTGCCGCTTCGGAGCGCCCCGCGCCGGAACCCGCCGCACCGGATTGGCCGGCAAGGCGCAGCATCAGCCGTGCCGCCCCTATCCCCCTGTCGCTGCTACCCAGCGATCCCTGGGCAAAACCAAACCGCCAACCGCATCGACCGGACCGCCACGCAGCATGCCGATCAGCACGCCGGGCGCCACCTGCTCGACCCGGCCCAGACGGGCCGGCGGCGCGGCGCCCTCGAATTCGCCAATGGCGCTGACGACCTCGCGGCCGTCATCGTCGGTGATGATGGTGGCGTAGCGGACCATGGGAGTTCTCGCGGGTGAATGGGTCGTCAGGGCGAAGGATGGCGTTCCGTCGCGCCCCCTCTGTCCTGCCAACAGTCAAGTGGTTACTGAAGGCGTCTCGATCGACAGAGACGCCAAAAACACAAAACCCGCCTCGGCGGCGGGTCGTTGGCGCAAATCAGCACCATGGACAAATATGTAGCATAGCTGCCCTCACCCAGTCAACGATTTTCTGAGAAAAAATTCCTATCCGTCTTTTTCGGTCACCGCGCCGAAGGGGTAAGCGGCATCGCCCAAGGGCTGCGGCAAAAACAAAAAACCCCGCCTGCGCGGCGGGCCTGGAGGTCATTGGCGCAAATCAGCACCATGGCCAAATCAATAGCACGATTGCCCTCACCGGACAACTGGATCGGCACGGATCGGCGGGCTTTTCGGGCCGGCTGGCCATTGGCCGGCATCTGTGGGATCGTTAGCGGAAGCTCATGGAATGATTCCCGTCGCACGGCCTTGTGGGAGAGGACGATGGACAGACCAGCCATGGCATCCGTGTTCAGGATGCGGCATGCTCCAGCCACGGTTTCCGGTGTGCGCAGCACCGGCCAGGGCCAGGCGGATCCGATCATCCGCGTGCGCTCGCTGGGCGAAGCGATCCGCTTCGTCGCCCATGCTTTTCCCCAATACGATATCAGCGCCGTCGCCATAATCCCTGGCGATCCCTCCATCCCGCGCCTCGGCGGTCCGGAGGCGCAGGCGCTGTGGCGCGAATATGGCGAGGGGCTGACGCAGGAATAGGCCCCCTGCCCGGCCATCCCAGCTGAAACCGATTCCCCCCTCATGCGGAGCGGAAACGCCGCTCGCGCGTTTCGACCATAGCCACGGGAGCAAATCGCCATGAATGTCGCCAACCTGCAACTCGAAGGCCTGCTGATGGCCGTCGCATCGATCAACCACCTGCTGGTTCAAAAGGGGGTGCTGAGCGCAGAGGAGATAGACCTGGCCTTGCGCAAGGCCGAGGCCGGCGAAACCAGCCAGGAGCGATCCGAAGGCATGTCCGCGTCAAGCCGTGACGCCGTCAGCTTTCCGATACGGCTGCTGGAGCTCGCCAATCAGTGCCAGCCGGAGGCCGACATGCCCTCCTTTTCAAAGCTCGCCCGCATGGTCGGTCAGATCAAGGAGCCCTACAACGACCAGATGTGAGGGTGCCAACGGGGGCCTTCACATGACATGGATCATCGCAAGCGCCAGCACCAGCATGTCTCCGTCGCGATCGAGATTGAACGTGGCGGTTACATCGCTCCAGTAGCCATCGAGCGGCATGTCGAACCAGACCGAGATGAATGGTTTGCCATCGGGCAGCGTATCGCGGTCGACCTCGTGCCTGGGCCATGGATTGTTGAGCGGTTCAGTGCCGGGATGATACCTGGCCGAAGCCAGTGGCGTCACCTTGTGTACCCGCTCAGCGGGTTCGGGGTGGCCATATCCCGCAATCGTCCTTTGCAACAAATCGGCAGTCCAGCCCGGAGCACGGATCATGGCCAGCGCGCCCTCATAGTCCTCGGCGGCCAGCGTGTCGTTCCACCTGCGAACAACCGTGAGGATATCCTCGTCGGAGGCGTCCTGGGCAAAACGCACCATCGCCGTGTTCGTGTCGGACATGGCATCCCCTCCGGTCGGAGCGCAGCGTGCCAGCTTATCTGCCGAATGCAAGGCGGCGAATCTTTCTGACACTATGTCAAAGTTTATAGACGCAAAACTTTAGCTTGCTCTAATGTAGCTTGGTGCTGTCCTGGGGGGGTAGTGGGCAGGCAAGCATGGGGCCGTCGTTTGTGGGAAAACGACGGCCTACCTGCGACCGGCCAGCTGGCGTGCTTCCACAGGCCCCTCGCTTACGCCCTGCCCGGCCATCCCAAATTCAGCGAAAGCACCCGGCCCGACCCATGCACCGCCGCGAACAGCAGTCCGGCCATGAACGAAAAATGGTCGACGAAGAAGCCGAACTCGGCCTGGTTGCCGGCCCAGTGGCTGGGCCGTGGAAGGAGAAGCCGAGGAACAGCACATAGGCGGCAGCGATCAGGGCTGCCGGCCTGAAGAAGGCGCCGGTCAGGAAGCACAACACCAGGGCGGCCTCCAACCGCGCCGCGCACCGGGCCAGGAACAGCGGATGGACCAACCATTTTACCTGCATGACCTCTCCAGCATCTTGCCTGTGTCACATAGTTTTGCTTGGCTCCAATGCAGTTGATTTCGGGGGGACACATGAGATTTGAATCGCGCTTTGGCGCCTTGTTGCTTGGCGCCGTAATGCTCGCCGGCTGCACAACCGTCAGCGAGGGCGAGTTCAACAACGCCCAGGCCGTCGTCAGCGGCAGCCCGGCGATCAAGGCCAAAGTCATCAGGGAGTGCATTGCGAGCCAGGCTTCACTGCCGCTGGCCGAGAGAAAAACCGTCGCCGAAGTTGCCAATGTCAGCCTGGAACGCTTGCCGGCAACGTTTTGCAATCGCCTTTGGAATGCCGTCGCCAGAGGACGCATAACCTATGCCGACTACCGCAATCTCTCGTCGTCATCGGCCGACAGCAGCAAGGTGATCAAAATCCTGCAGGGCCGCTAGCCGACCTTCGGCCCGGCCAGAGTGCACTAGCCGCCTGGCTCGGGCCGCATGCCCTTGCCTACGCCCTGCCCGGCCATCCCAAATTCAGCGAAAGCACCCGGCCCGGCCCATGCACCGCCGCGAACAGCAGTCCGGCCATGAACGAAAAATGGTCGACGAAGAAGCCGAACTCGGCCTGGTTGCCGGCCCAGTGGCTGGGGCCGTGGAAGGAGAAGCCGAGGAACAGCACATAGGCGGCGGCGATCAGGGCTGCCGGCGTGAAGAAGGCGCCGGTCAGGAAGCACAGCACCAGCGCGGCTTCCAGCAGCGCCGCGCACCAGGCCAGGAACAGCGGAAACGGAAAGCCGGCGGCGGCGATGTAGCCGGCGGTGTCGCCCATGCCCATGAACTTGAAGGTCACGGCCATCAGGAAGACGCCAGCGAAGATCAGGCGGGCAATGAGAAGGGCCGCGGTCTGCCACGGCGCTTGGGTGATCTGCGACTGAGTGATCTGCGACTGAGTGATTTGCGACGACATGTCGTTCTCCAGGGTTGCAATGGGCTCCGACCCAAGGACGCGCGACCCCGGGCAAGTCCGACATCGGCGCCGAAAGTTTTTGCCCGGTTCGCGGCACGCCTCGCAACAGCCGGTTTTCCAAAGCAGGCGCCCGAACCTTGCCGCGCCCTGTCCCGGCGGCTATTTTTCTCGCAGGCGGGGCTTGATGGAGGAGCCTGCGGATGGCGACATTCCGGTATCTCGTCAGCGACGTCGATCTGTCGATCGCGTTTTATACCAAGCATCTGGGCTTCGCCCTGAAGCAGCAATTCGGCCCGGCGATGGCAATCCTGACGCGCGGCGACCTCACACTCTGGCTCGCCGGTCCAATGGCTTCGGCTGCGAGACCAATGCCGGATGGCCGGACCCCGGAGCCGGGCGGGTGGAACCGCATTGTGCTGGAAGTCAGGGATCTTCCCGCACTGGCTGCAGCCATGCGCGAGGGCGGCGCGTCGTTTCGCAACGAGATCGTAGAAGGCCCGGGCGGCCTGCAGATCCTTTGCGAAGACCCGTCCGGTAACGTGGTTGAGCTCTTTGAACCGCGCGCCTGACCCCGAAAACCGGCATCGATTTTCCGAAGCGATGAGGCGACGGCGCGTCCGGGCGCGGCGTTATTCTCGTGCCGGTGGAACCGGCGGCGCCGATCTGTGTTATGTCCTGTTGATCGTGGACTCGGGCGCCGACGGCTGCGCGTTTCCCCGGCAACAGAAAGCGAGGCCTGAAATGGCTGACGACAAGTCGAAGACAAAGCAGGACCGCAAGCTGGTTTCGAGCGAGGAGCCTTACGAGGTCGCCGCCTTTGCCCGCAAATATGGCATTCCGCCAAGCGAGGCGCAGACCATCATCAAGCGCTATGGACCATCGCGCAAGAAGCTCGATTCCTATATGGCGGCCCGCGGCTAGGGCATCCCGATGGGATCGGGATGGGCTCTGTCCTGGACGAGCCGATGCGGCTCTGTCCCGGACGAGCATCCGTCCCGCCCGGCCCCACCGCCAAGGCTGTGCCACAGGCTGACAAGACGGAGGTCGCATCATGTCCGACACCATACGCAGGACCGGCAGCTGCCTGTGCGGCGGCGTGCAGTTCACGGTCACCGGAGCACCGCTCAGAATCGGCCTGTGCCACTGCAAGGACTGCCGCAAGGCCGGCGGCTCGGTCTATTCGGCCTATGCCATCTGGCCGCGCGAGGCGTTCGAGGCGACCGGCATCGTCAGCACCTATGGCACGCGCAGCTTTTGCCCGACCTGCGGCGGCCGCGTCGCCTTCCTCAGTGACGACGAGGCCGAGGTGACGATCGGCAGCCTCGATGTCGCACCAACCGATGATCTCGTACCCGAATATGAGTTGTGGACCAGCAGGCGCGAGACGTGGCTGCATGCCTTGCCCGGCGCCGAGCAGTTCGAGCATGATCGGCCAACGGCGCACAACGCTGAATTGGCCGAACCGAGGCCGTTGTCGGATGCCGTCGCAGGCAGCTGAAATTTGATCGTTCAGGCAGGGAACCCTGCCCTGTTGCCGACGTTGTCGGACGCCCGCTTTTTGCGCTGTCGTCCAAACCGCTGCGCACTTTTTGGGTGACATGCACCATGTCATGGAGACGACCGTTGAACGACAAGATGTTTCCCCGACCGATCCGGCTGAAATTTGCCCCCGAGCGCGAGCGCGTGGTGCGCAGCGCCTGGGAGGGCCTGGAGTGTCTCGGCGACTGGCCCTCGGGCCAGGGCCGCAGGTATCGGGCGGCGTTGCGCAGCTGCCGGGATGCACTGGATGGCTGGACGCCGCCGCAAAAGGCGATGCAGGCGATGATCGACGCTGCGCGCGAAGCGAAATTCCTCCAATAGTCAGGAACCGGGACATGACCGAGCTGATGCTGTCGACGCCGATGCGGATCAGGCCGCATGGCTCGGACACGATCCGCGACCTCACCACGCTGCAGGATGCCAGCGAGATCCTGATCGACTGGCCGCAGGCCAAGCGTGGCGCCTTCTATCAGGCCGCGCGCGAGCAGGTCGAGGCTGCGCTGGAACACAAGGCCGGTGCTGCCCAGGCACAGGAGGCTTTCGCTGCCCTGTGCAACCACGCCGGCGTGCTGGTTCGGTAGATACTCCTCAGACGATAAAGGACAGGCGAGGCATCTGCCTCGCCTGTCCTTCATCGTGCGAAATCGTTTCCGATTATTGCCCGGAACCATCGGCCTGTACGACCGGGCGGGAGGTCTCGAATCCAAAACTTTTCGGCGCCATCAGCATCAGGGCGATGACAATGGCGATCGAGGCAAGAAACATGGCAGTGCCGGCGATATCTCTCACGGATCTCTTCCTTCGGTTCGAAGTCGTGACAGAAACGTTTCTGACAAAGCGAGGTTCCTGCCTGGCTGCCGCGCCGTCTACTGCGCCGGCGGCTGGGCCGGCACGTCACCCGGTTTGATGACCGGTGTCTTGCCTTCATCCGGAGCCGGCGTCGCCATCTCCTGGTCGCCAGTGGCGGGTGGCTTCAGCACGCCGCCGCAATCATTGAGCGTGTCCGTCAGATTGTCGCCGCCAGGCTGCTGTTTTGCGCCTTGCTCCGTCTGCACCCGGCATTTGTCGGCCTGCGGCGCCTCCTGCTGCTGGTCCGTCTGGGCCGCGGCCGGCACTGCCAGCGCCAGCATCAGGCTGAATGGCACGATGGCGAGGGTTCTCATCTCGGCCTCCTTCTTCCCTTCCCTTCACAGGGACAACGCCCGTCGACGGAAAAGGTTGGCCACTTCCGCCCGGCCGTGCCGGGCACAGGGACAACGCCCGTCGACGGAAAAGGTTGGCCACTTCCGCCGGCCGTGCCGGGTAGCCACCCAGTCATTGTGAGATTTCGAGCCGGCAGACCCTCAAGGGCCGAAAGACGGCTCGGCGGCAGCCATTTCGGTGCCGAGCTGGGGCACGATGATCGAGTCCAGCGGCGCCGTAAGCGACCAGCTGACATGGCCCGGGCTGCGCTCCAGAACCGCCGAGCCGTTCAGCGATTGCGGCGCGACGCGCTGCAGCACGACGGTGCCAAAACCCTTGCGCGTGCTTTCGTCCCGCCGGTCGCCTTCATGCACCGGCATCGTCTCGTCCCAGACGAGATGGATGTCCCGCCTGCCCGAAGCGCCGGTGGCGATCTGCCAGGTGATCTCGAGCCGCCCGGCCTCGCACGCCAGCGCGCCATATTTGGAAGAGTTGGTGCCGAGCTCATGAAATGCCATGCCTAGATTTTGCACGGCGTTCGGCTGCAAGGTCAGCAGCGGTCCGGACAGCGACACCTGTTCCTCGTGGCCGAACGGCTTGAGCTGCTCCTGAATGAGGTCGAAGAGGCTGGCGCCCGCCCATTCCGAGTTCACCAGCAGGTCGTGCGACCGCGACAGCGCCATGATGCGGGAGCGGATGAGGTCTTCGAATTCGCGCGGTTCGGTCGAGCGCTTGCTGGTTTCCCTGACCATCGACAGGATCACCGCGAACTGGTTCTTGACGCGATGGTTCACCTCCCGCAGCAACAGCCTGATCCGGCGCTCGCTCTCCTTGGTCGCGGTGATGTCGCGGGAGATCTTCGAAGCGCCGATGATCTCGCCCACCGCATTTCTGATCGGCGAGACGGTCAGCGACACGGCAATGATCCCGCCATCCTTGCGTCGCCGGATCGTCTCGTAACTGGCCACCATTTCGCCATTGCGAACCCGGCCGATGATATCGGCCTCTTCATCCCTGAGATGATCGGGAATGAGCATCAGCACCGATCGGCCGACAGCCTCCTCTGCAGTGTAGCCGAACATGCGCTGCGCCGCCCCGTTCCAACTGGTGATGACGCTGTTCAGATCCTTGCTGATGATGGCGTCGAAGGACGAATCGACGATCGCCGCCAGCCTTGCGTCGGCAGTGATTCCGATCAGAGCATTGATGCTCGTCAATCCTGTCATGTCCCACCTTCCCCCATCCCGTCGCCTTCAGGGCCGGCGTGACAGATTCCGCCCATGCCCAGCAATGCGTGGTGGCGCATTTGGTTGCAATGGGCGCGCGGCATTCCGCACCTGCGGTCGAGAGGACTTCGAAGAACCCGAACCCGGCTTCAGGATCCGTTCGGTGTGGGAGTGGCCTCGTCCGGGGCGGCGTCAGGCGGAGGATCGGCATCGGGCTCGCGTTGCGGGCAGTCCTCGTAGCGGTGGTCGCGACCGCCGCAATAGGAACAGCACATGGCCTCGCGATCCTCGTTTCCGGGTGGCCATTGCGGAGTCTCGTAGGGCTTCCTGCCGTCCATTCCCAGCAATGCGCGACGCGGCATTTGGTTGCGCCGCAAGAAGACGGCCGGCTGGCTGTTGCAGAACCGCTGGCCGGAATGCGAGTTTCGCGTGACACGCTCACTCGACATTCGCGAAACACCGAGGTAACCGCCATGCCCATCCGCCGCCTTGCCCTGACGACAACAGCGATCCTGCTCGCCGCGACCGGCCTCGCCAACGCCCGGCCCGACACCCGCACGATGGATTGCCAGCAGCTTCGGCAGCTGATCCTGAGCCGCCACGCCGTGGTGCTGACCACCGGCCCCAACACCTATGACCGCTATGTCAGGCAATTCGGCATCGAATGCGACTGGCCGGAAGTGCCGATGTCGGCCTATGTTCCGACCCGTGACGGCCGCTGCCCGGTCTACCGCTGCGACCAGCCGATCGGCGATCTCCCGGATTGACGGCGGCGGCTTGCCGCCCATTGCCGATCGCCAGTTGCCTGTCGCACGAGGATCGCGCTGTTGCGAACCGCTGGCCGGGATGCGAGTTTGGCCTGACACGTTTGCGTGGTACGTGAAACGCTGAGGTAACCGTCATGCCCATCCGCCGAACTGCCTTGACGACAGCAGCAATGCTGCTTGCCGCGACCGGCCTCACTGAGGCCCGGCCCGACACCCGCACGATGAGCTGCCAGCAGCTCCAGCAACTGATCCAGAGCCGCCGCGCCGTGGTGCTGACCACCGGCCCCAACACCTATGACCGCTATGTCAGGCAATTCGGCAACGAATGCGACTGGCCCCATGTGCCGATGTCGGCCTATGTCCCGACCCGTGACGGCCGCTGCCCGGTCTACAAGTGCGACGAGCCGGTTGGCCGTATCCCGTGACATCGGCTTGCCGCCAATTGCCGATCGCCGGTTGCCGATCGCAGGAAGATCGCGTTGATCCCGGCGCGCGAACCGGCTAGGGGTGTCGGCGCAGGTAGCATTATCCCGCTTCGTCTAATGGTAGGACATCGCCCTTTGAAGGCGTGAATCGTGGTTCGAGCCCATGAGCGGGAACCAGCCAAAGCAACCGCCAAGGCATTTCCGGTCGCCTTTTGTCGAACATCATCGAATAAACAGGCGCGACATGCGGGCCGACGCCGACGGCATTGCCGATCACGTCGGTGGGCGCTTCTGGCCTTCAGGTCCGGACGGCAACGGGCTTCTTTCGCTTCAGGAGAGTTACAAGCACGGTCCGCATTGACGAGTGCTCCGCGCTATCAAGCTCAACAATCCAATCAGCATTGCGCTTGTGCCAAGGGAACTTCGCGTTTCGCAATGCCTGCAGAAATGCCGTCGGATCAACACCAACGGTCCGAGCCATATCGGCAGCGTTTGTCAGCTTGGCCATGATGTCTCCTATGCTTTCCGCTAGCATAGAGGCGTTTGCACAAGTCGGGCAAAGAAATCGGCCGTCTCCGCAAATCTCGCACGACCTGAGATCACTGGGGAAGCGAGATGTGTGGACCATCGCTACTGTGCAGGCGCCACGTTCCGGTTTGAGCAATCAGGGTTTGACCATTCCGCACACGGAGAGGGAGCATCGCCAACACTGCCATAACGTTCCACGAGTTTTGCGAATCCGTAGGCGAAGGCGCAAAGAAGTGCCAGGACAATCGCTATTCTGCCGGCCATATCGGATTGTAGCAGGTAGAGGGCGCAGCAGGCATCATCAAAAGCGGCGAGATGCAGGCGCGACTGCGGACTGCATCATTTTAATGCAATCCCCAATTGGTAGACTCGCGCGATGCACCGGCAGTTAGTAGCCCCTCCGCGGGCCAGAGGAGGGAAAACGCCTGCGGAACAGGAGGAAGCGATGTCTGGGCAAAAGGAAGACTATCGAACGAACCGAGCCGACTATGCGATCGCTGCGAAGCATGGAGCGGATGGCGCTCGCGAAGAGCTGCTGGCAAGAAAAAAGATGTCCCTGTGGCTGAGAGACCGGCGATCCGCCAGATTGGCCGCAAACCCTACGGAAAGCAGGCCAGGACCGAAAGCCAGACCGCGCGGCGAATAGCGCCGCTGGCGGCCTCGATCGCGGCGTCTATCCTTGGCTCGCGCCGCCGGCCACCGGTTTTTGGCATTTGACGGCACCGGATTTGTGATCTTAGGTCCAAGGACCATGGTCCAGCTTGCGACTGGGCGGCAACAGGCGCACTCTAGGAATGAACCCGACGACAAGGGCCTGGACCGCAAATCTTTAGCGGCCAGGCCCTTTGTCTTGACGGACGCGTTGCCGCCTAATAGCGACGTTGGGGGGAGCACCGATTTGTTCATTGACTACTACGAACTTCTGGAAATCAGCCCGAACGCCAACTCGGAAACGATAGAACGGATATTTCGTTATTTTGCCATGCGCTATCATCCCGACAATCGGGACACCGGCGACGAATCCCGCTTCAGCGAAATCATAGATGCCCACAATACGCTCAAAGATCCGGTCAAGCGCGCGCAGTACGACATTCAATATAAAGATAATTTGAACATTCGCCGCGAGCTGACCGAGGAAGCCAGCAACACCAAAGGCGTCGAACGGGATGTCGTCATTCAGGCCAAACTGCTCGCGCTGCTTTATGTCAAACGCCGACAAGACGTCAACAATCCTGGTATTGGCGATTCAGAAATCGAACGCCTGGCAGGCTGTCCACGTGAACATCTGGAGTTTCATCTTTGGTATCTGAAAGCAAAAGGCTGGATATCAAGGATCGAAAACGGGATGTACGCGATCACCGTTGAAGGCATCGATCGCGCCAACAACGAACATCGTCGTGATATCACCACCAGACTGCTGGACCATACAAGCTGAAGTTGGCCACTGCACGACGCCGTCGAACCGTGCATCCCAGCGCTTCACTGAGGCCGCGGGCCAACGTCACAAAAGCCCGGCAGGGCGGGCAATGCGAAGCGGTCTTTTAGCGACGGCGAAACCAAGGCCGCTCTTGCGCGTTGAGGCTCATCCAGCATGGGAGCTCAGGGAATGGATCCGGCAACCGCGGCAGTGATGCTTTTGCTTTCGTGCAGCCCGGGACAGGCTGCCATATGCAGACCCGTCGATATGGCGCCGACAATGTACACGTCGCTTGATCAGTGCCAGGCGTCACTGGCGCACAGGCTGGCAAGCTCTCCCAACGGCGAAATCGTCGGAAGGTGCAAGTCGATCGACCCCAACGTCACCGCATCGCTGCCAGCGCAATACACGACGGTCGTGGTCAAGCGAGGCATTGGCCAAGGCACCGTGACGAGCTATCTCGTGCCACGCGCGACGCAATGAAAAGAGCCGGCGCCCGATGCCCGTGGGCAACAGGCCGCGCTGAAAACAATCTTGCAAAGGCAAGACTGGGCAGGCGGCATCATCGATGATGCGGCAGCTCGCCGGGGCAGCCCCAATGCCCTCCCCAGCGAGCCTGTTGCTCCCGAACATGGAGCAACTGCTGCTCTATACGAACTCAAGCGCCAATAAGTTTCAGCCCCCAGCCATTCTGAAACCATTTCGCCGACCCTGCGTTGACGACCGGGGCACCCGTCAGACCCAGGAGACATCCCATGACCGTCAACTGCCGCATCTCGATCGACAACCGTCCGGAAGCCACCGATGCCGTTTTCCAGGCCGTTCCCCGGATCGGCGAAAGCGTTTCCCTGTCGATCAACGGAAATGCGCAGGACCTGCGGGTATCGCGTGTCGTGCATGTCACGAATGGCGCGCCGGAAGGCGCGGCGATCGTCGTCGAAGTGACGACCAACATCCTGTAAAGCCGGGAACAGCCGGGTTTCACAAAACGGCTTCGCCTCGAGGTAGATCCAGAATGAGCGCAATTGGCCGGGAGCAGACAGTCCGCTCCTAGGTTCTCAGGCCATCGATCCGGCTGCAGTTCTGATCTGCCGATGTTGCTTTTGATCGATCCAGTGACCACCGCGGCCTCTGCCGAATTGCCGTGGCAGCATCAAGTCCGAGCCGGAGATGAAGAAGAACGGAGCCACCGCCGCACCGCCGTCTGCGTCCGTGGGTCTGGACGGATCACTTCATGCGCAATATGGATGGGATGTGGTCTGACGCGGCGCCGCCAAGGCAGTCGATGAAGACGTTGGTTCAATGACGCTGCGCCGAACGGTTTGGCCTTTCGATTTGCCGCCGCACTCGCAAAAGTGTCGATATCGGGGGATTGGTCATGAGCGACAACAGGCCAGACGTTACCAAGGATTGGCAAGCGACGCAGGGCCAGAAGTCTTCCGCGACACGGCTGCGCCTTTTCGCTGTGCTCTGCTGGATCGTAGCCATTGGCGGCGAGATCGCCGGGATCTACCTGTTCTACCAGCACAAGTTCGACCACGGCAACATGCCGCTGCTGATCGGCTTGCTGGTCGGAATCGCGGTCTTTGCGATCGTCGGCAACTTGCTGTGGAAGGCGGCCAATAGGCACGATCCGGCCCGCGCATCCGACACGGCCAGATTCTTCTTCCAAAACCAGCTCGGCGCGATCATCACGCTGATTGCCTTCCTCCCCCTGGTTTTCCTGATATTGACCGACAAGAACATGGATCCGCAGACCAAGAAGGTTGCCGGCGGTTTGGGCGCAGCCCTTGCCGTGCTCGCGACGCTGATCGGGGTCAGCTACCAACCTCCTTCGGTCGAGCAATACACCCAGGACATGAACGTGTGCGCGACCCAGATTAAGACGGGGCAGCCAACCACAGCCTGTTCGCCCGACGTCGCCGCCCAGGCGCAAGAGATCTCCACGGACTCCGCCGCGGTGACGGCCGCTACGAAGGACGCCAATCACCCCGCCGGTCAGGATGTTGTTTACTGGATCGCGCCGGAAAATGGCGCCAAAAAGTCCACGGAGCCGCATGTTTTTCACCTCTGCGCAGCCGTGAGTCCGCTGAAAGACAAGACCGTGAACAGCGGCTCCGTGACCGAAGCCTATGCGCAGAACGCCATCCGCATTACGAAGCAGATCGAGATGGAACAGAAGCAGTGTGGGTTCACAGTTTCGCAATAGACCTGCCCACGTTCTATTGCGGCCAGCATGGGTAGGAGCCCCTTATCTGGCCTCTATCCTTAGCGCAGTCAGCGTCTCGGGCATAATCGTGCCGGTTAAACGCTTCAATGTCCGATATGAGGCACAAAGCGTCCGTTCCTTCAGCGCGCGAAACTGAACGGATCCGCCTCAAAAGGCGACCCACTGCTGGCGGACGATCCATGCTGGCGACCGGGCCACCGCCAGCCAGCCACCAACTATTCCTTGCCGCCGTCGGCGATCCCGTTGCCGTCGGTGGGCAGGATTCCAAAATCCTGCGACTTGACCCCCTGCTCCGCCGTCAGGAACCCGTCCGACGCCAGACCGCGCCGCAGCAGTTCCCTCACCGCTGCCGAACGGCTCGGCATGCGCTTATCGTATCGCCAGTTTTCCAGCGCGGCCAGTTCGTCGGCCGTCAGCATGATCTGCAGTCGTTCGGGGCGTTCCAGTTCAGCCATGGCGCTTCCTCGCTCAGGACTAAGAATACGTCGAGTTAGTATCTCACTCACTCGGCTTATAATTAGGATAACCCCCATAATGCGTCAAGACCCTGCGATGCGTGAACGCCGCATCCCACACATGATGCGGATCAAGCGCCGGCCACACATTTGTGTAACTATGCTAACTAACTGATTTAATTAGATATTTTTCAGATTTTACTTGCCATTGACCGGTCACCGGTGCATGCTTCCATTTGACTAGAAAACCGATCCCTTAGGGAGGTTTCGATGCGGTACGATTACTCGGCGCAGCTGCGCGATGACGTCAGTTCAGCGGTCCACACAGCATTCGCGACGGCGGGCATCGTCAACATCACGGTGGTGGCGGAGCAGGTCAGGATCAGGAATCTGGCCGAGAATGTCGCTCTTGAGGACATTGAACATCTGGTCCTGCAGGCGGCACAACTCGTTGGCGCGGCAATCGAATTCGACGGCCTGGCCAGTCTGTTCGTGGATGGCCTGGTTGACGATGACGGCGAGCGCGCGATCGCCCCGCTCGATCTGCCTCACCCGGTTTCGATCCAATAGGCAGACAAACGGTGGCTGGCTGTGAGCGCTGGCGCAATTCGACCATGTCCGGGATGGCGGCGCTCACGAAACGGCCGCGACATTAACCACGTCGCCCATCGGCATGGACCCGGAACGGGCGTCGAACGTTTCCCATCCATGGAAAACCACCTGCACAGATTTTATTGTCACGTCCAGACGGGCGGAACCTGGGCGGTCTGGGATCGTACGACCAATGCTCCGGCGAGCCTCGGAGGGCGGGACCTGCTCGGTTGCACAGCCCAGCGAGCCAACGCCGCGGAAGGCGTGCTGACGCGGATCTATGACAACGGATTGGATGCGCTTGCCGTTCGCATCTCAGGGATAGCGAATTCGCGATCCAACTGACGCCACCGAGCCACGGGTTACTGGCACCCCACCTCCCGTGCGATCGTCTCGATCCAGACCCGTGTCGCCGATCTCTTGACGGCGATGCCCGTCGCTATTCCGCGTCGCTCATTCCCACAACCTAATCGGTTCCCGATGGTGCGTTGCCGGTCGCCTGCGGCTCGTTCTTTTGGGCAAGTCGCTGTTCCCTTAGCCTGGCCGTCTTGGCTTCCCTGGCTTTGCGCTCACCATCCAATATCAGTTTGCTCTCGCGGTCCGCTCTTTCGATCTTTTCGCGATCGACGCGTCGTCTCATGACAGCCTCCTTGGTCTGACGGCCAAGAAATTACCGGCGTGAGGAAATGTTCCCGAGAAATCTTCGAGCGCTGTTGAGGGAAGCTTGCCGCCGTTCTGGCCGAACTTTCAGAGCGTGCTGCGGCACCGCATTCCCTGTGATGGAAGGCCGGCCGCCCCATTTGCGAAGCGACCGTCCTTGCCCCAGCCGCAGCGACACGGCGCGGCCGTCGGGTCGAGTCCAACCCAGGCTCCGCCTAGTTGCTAGAACCGAAGCACGATCCCGGCCCGCCTGCGGTAGCACCGGACGCGCCGGCGACCATGTCGCCAGTACCTACGGCAGACCCTTCTCCAGCCCCGCCGGCGGTGGCGGCGGTAATAGGGGTCGTAATAGGGGTCGTAGTAGGGGTCGTGGTAGCGCCGATGGTAGACCGGCTTCACTTCCGCCTGAGTACCTTCATCATCGAAGGTCGGTGAGTCTGGCGCGTCGAGTTCATCGAGAATGCCGCTGGCCCCTGGCACGCCGGCCACTGCGTTGATAGGCCGAACCGCGCTTGCAAAGGCCGCGGCCCCTGCAATGCCAAACATTGCTGTCAAGAAGGATCGCCGATCCATAGAAAGCCTCCCAGTGTTACACAACTCTAATGTTACCAACTCTTAAGGCGCGCGGCCGGGAAAGGCAGGCTTTGCGCCCGGTACAATTGGGTTCGCCAACCGCCGTGCGGCTCGCGAACCCTATCAGCACAGGAAGGGACGTAGCTGCGCCGAT